>NZ_LT607413.1:6206666-6824583 GCF_900091495.1 Micromonospora echinospora
CCACCCGCCGGTCGGTCAGGTCGGCCGGCGGGGGCGGTACCGTCCAGTCCGCGTCGCGGATCGCCGCAGTGTCTGCGGGGAATTCGAGCCGTCCGTCGCGGGCTGCCTCGGCACGGCGGACCGCCCGGCGGGCGAGCAGGTCGGCGCGGCGGCCCGCGAACCGCCGGTGCAGGGCGGTCACGAAAGCGACCGCGTCCGGAGTGAGGATGTCACCCCCATCGGCGTCTGCCCGCGCGGACGGCGCCTGAGCTTCGGTCATCGACCGTCTCCTGTCCTCGTCGACCCCGCCTCGGCCAGCGCCAGCAGCTTCCGGTGGGCCCGGCTGGCCCGATCGGTGATCGTCCCCACGTCGGCCGTGCGCAGCTCCCCGGCCTCGACGACGGTCCGGCCGCCGACCAGCAGCAGCGCCAGCGGGGCGGGTGGACCGAGCACCAGCGCCGCCACCGGGTCGTCGATGCCGGCGTGGCCGAGGCCATCCAGGCGCCACAGCGCGACGTCGGCGAGTTTGCCCACCTCCAGCGAGCCGATCTCGTCGGCTCGACCCAGGCACTCGGCGCCCCCGACCGTGCCGAGGGCCAACGCCTGTCGGGCGGTCATCGCCGCCGGGCCGCCGCGCAGCCGAGCGGCGTACAGGGCCTGCCGCAGCTCCGCGCCGAGCTGGCCGGCCTCCTGAGAGGCGGCGCCGTCCACGCCCAGCCCCACCGGCACGCCGGCGGCGAGCAGGTCGGGCACGCGGGCGACGCCGGCGCCCAGGCGGGCGTTCGAGCTGGGGCAGTGCGCCACGGCCGTGCCGGTGGCGGCCAGCCGGGCCAGCGCCGCGTCGTCGAGATGCACGCCGTGGGCCAGCCACACGTCGTCACCGAGCCAGCCGAGTCGCTCGGCGTACTCGACGGGGGTGCAGCCGTGGGTGGCCCGGCAGTACTCCTCCTCCTCGACGGTCTCGGCGAGGTGGGTGTGCAGCCGGACCCCGCGCCGCCGGGCCAGCGCTGCGGCCTCCCGCATCAAGGTGGCGGTGACCGAGAACGGCGAGCACGGTGCCACGGAGATCCGCAGCATCGCCCCCGGGGACGGATCGTGGTAGCGGTCGATCGCTGCCTCGGTGGCCAGCAGAGCCGCCTCGGTGCCCTCGACGAGCGAGTCGGGGGGCAGGCCGCCGTCGGACCGGCCCAGGTCCATCGACCCGCGACTGGGCTGGAAGCGCAGCCCGATCCGGCGGGCGGCCTCGATCGTGGCGGCCAGCGGATCGTCCCGGCCGGGTGGGAACACGTAGTGGTGGTCGGTGCTGGTCGTGCAACCAGACAGGGCGAGCCAGCCCAGGCCGGCCGCCGCCGCGGCGTGCACCATCTCGGCGTCCAGATGGGCCCAGACCGGGTACAGGGTGGTCAGCCAGCCGAACAGGTCGGCCTCCTGGGCGAGACCCCGGGTCACCCACTGGTAGAGATGGTGGTGGGCGTTGACCAGACCGGGAGTGGCCAGGCAGCCGGTGCCGTCGACCCGGCGGGCCGACGGGTCAACGGCACGGGCCGGACCCGGCCCGACCGCGGTGATCCGGCCGTCGGCGCCGACCACGACGTGCCCGTCACGGTATTCGGTCCACCCGCGGTCGACGGTGGCGACGGCGCAGTTCTCGATGACGATCATGATTGCCTCCGGCTGGGGCGCCGTCACCACTCGCCGACCGCGGCCGGGACGTCGTCGCGACGGATGGTGCCCTCGATGACCCCATACGGGCGGTCGGTGGCCACGAACACGGCGTTCGGATTGTCGAGGCCGAACGGGGACAGGTCGACCGGCAGGTGATGCCGGTTGGGCAGGACCAGGCGGATCTCCGCCAGCTCCGGCCGGGTGTCGAGCACCCGGTGGCCCATCTCGTACAGGGTCTGCTGCAGCGAGTAGCTGTAGCTTTCGACGAACGCCGCGACCAGCGCATCGCGCACCTGCTGGTAGGCGAGATCCCAGTCGGTGTCGGGGTCGAGGTGCCGCCAGCGGGCGTCCACGGCGGTGGCCAGGATCCGGTCGGTCGTCTCCGGCAGGGTCGTGTACTCGTCGCGTACGTAGCCGTGGAACTCGGAGCCGGTGGTGTTCATCAGCACCAGGCCGGTGATCCCGGAGACCACCTGGGCACGGTCACCGTCGTAGCTGACCTCGGCCGTGCGGATCTCCTCGCCGCGGCGCTGGAAGGAGTGCGGCCCGAGCCGCTGCCAGAGTTGCTCCCGCACGCTCACCCGGGCCTGCCGGATGGCCGCCTGGCTGTGCACGAAGTGCTCGGCCAGCAGCAGCGCGAACGCCTCAGGCGAACCGATCCCGTGCCGTCGGGCGAACGCGTAGACGGTGTTCTTCTGCGAGTCGGTGGGCAAGACCTGGCTGTTGTCGCCGGTGAGGTGGGTGGCGTCCAGGTCCCCGGCGAGGGCGGTGCTGACGTTTAGGTCGCGCAGCGTGTGCCGGTCGCCGTCGCGGGCGACGTGGACGACGCGTACCTCAGCCTTGCCGTACCGGTTGGACCCGAGCACGATACCCATATAGTCAGCTCCCTCGATAGGTGGTGTAGCCGAACGGACTGAGCAGCAGCGGCAGGTGGTGATGGGTGGCGGCGTCGCCGACCCGGAAGGACACGACGGCTTCCGGATAGAAGGAGTCGGCCCCGAGGTGCCCGCCGAGGTCGAAGACGAGCCGGTAGCGTCCGGCCGTCCACTGCCGCGCCGGCACCCAATCGCGCAACCGTCCGTCGGCGTCCGTGTGTCCGGCTCCGACCTGCCGCCAGCGGGTCCCGTCGAGCCGGTCGAGCCGCACAGGTATGCCAGCGGCGGGAGCCCCGACGACCGTGTCGAGCACGTGGGTGGACACCGGCGCGAAGCCCACCACGTCCCGGTCAGGCCGGCTCATCGAGCAGCTTCCCGATCCGCAGCGCAGCAATCTTCCGCAGCTCCTCCCGGACCACGGCCTGCTCGATGTCCGGGTCGTTGCCGAGCCGGTCACGCAGCGCGGCAAGCAGTTGCGTGTCGCTGCGACCGGTGGCGCAGACCAGGAAGCGGTGACCGAACCGACGCTCGTACCCCACGGTGGCCTCCGCGATGGCGGCGCGGGCCGGCTCGGTCGCGCCGTCGAGGCCGGACTGTTCCCCCCGCGACCAGCGGTCCTCGCGGCGCTGCCCGTCCGGTCGCTGGCCGATACGCGGGTGGGCGTCGACCGCCGCACGCACCTCCGGCCAGGTGAGCTGGGCGTTGGCAGCGTCCGCCGCGGCCAGCAGCGCGGCCCGGTCGGGGTACGGCCGACCGGCGACGAGCAGACGAGCCCAGCGGGGCGCCGCACAGCAGGCGATCAGCTCTCGCTCGGCCCACTTGGCGGCGAGCCCGTTGAAGTCCTCGATCCGACCCACCCCTGCTCCTCCCCGCTCGTCGAAAGGAGTCAAGCAGCCGTCGCGAGGGCGGGGACAGCGCCGCGATGACCAAACCCGGCTCGGTTGGCGGCACCGCTGTCGTACGTTCCTCCAGTAGCCGGGTGCGGTGGCACGCGGGCCGTCAGCCGTGGATGCTGCCGGAGCTGTCGCGCAGCCGGCCGCCAGACCGGCCGTGCCGCACCGCGACCAGTTCCGCGGCGATGCTGAGCGCCGTCTCGGCGGCGGTTCGGCCGCCCACGTCCAGGCCGATCGGGGACGCCAGTCGCGCCAGCGCCGACTCCCCGACCCCGGCCGCCCGCAGCCGGCCGAGCCGGTCGTGGTGCGTACGCCGGGATCCCAGCGCCCCCACGAATGACAGGTCGAGGTCCTCTAGGGCCAGCCGCAGCACCGGCACGTCGAACTTCTCGTCGTGCGTGAGCACGCAGACCGCCGTACGGGCGTCCAGCCGGCCGGCCCGGGCCTCGCCCGCGAGATACCGGTGCGGCCAGTCGACCACCACCTCCTGCGCCAGCGGGAACCGACGCGCGGTCGCGAAGACCGGGCGGGCGTCGCAGACGGTGACCCGGTAGCCGAGGGCGGAGCCGAAGCGGGCCAGCTCGGCCGCCACGTCGACCGCGCCGAACACGATCAGCCGGGGCGACGGGGCGTAGGCGCGCACCAGCACGCTTACCGGCTCCGCCCGGCCGTCGGACGAGAGGTCCACCCGTGCGCTCTCCCCGGCGGCCAGCAACCGGCGGCCCGCGTCCACCGCCGCGCGGTCCAACCGGGTGTCGCCGAACGTGCCGTGGTGGGTGTCCGGCCCGGCCACGATCCGGCGGCCGCGCTGCTCCGGTGTTCCCCGCACGCAGGTGAGCACCGCCACCGGGGCGGCCGACCGGACGGCCTCGGCCAGCACCGCCACCCAGGGGGAACCGGCGCGGTCGACCCGTTCGACGAACACCTCGATGGTGCCGCCGCAGGTTAGCCCCGCCTCGAGCGCGTCATCCCCGGTCACCCCGTAGCGGAGCAGGGATGGCCGCCCGGTCCGGAGGACCTCCTGGCAGGCTTCGTAGAGCGCCGCCTCGACACACCCGCCAGAGACGCTTCCGGTCATGGCGCCGTCCGGCGCGACCAGCATCGCGGTGCCGATCGGATAGGGGGCGCTGTGCCAGGTCCCGACGACGGTCGCGAGGCCGACGGCGGCACCGGTGTCGCACCAGCGCAGCAGGTCGGCGAGCAGCTCATCCACGGTGGTCCTCGATTCCGTCGACCGGCATGTCGAGATCCCGGTCGTCGGCCACGTCGGCGCAGGGCACGATCCTCAACCGGTCACGGTGGGCGCGCAGGTAGCCGGCCGCACCAGTATCGCCGACGGCCGATTCGAGCACCCCGGCCCAATGGTCCCGGCCCAGCAGCACCGGATGACCCCGCCGGCCGGGCGCGTAGCCGGCCGCGGCGAGCACGTCCGGGGCCGCCACCGCCGCGACTCGCCGCACCGCCTCGGCGGTGATGCCGGGCATGTCCACGAGGAGCACCACCACCGCCACGCTGCGCGTGGCGGTCAGTGCCGTCAGTCCCACCCGTAGTGAAGAGCCCATGCCGCTGGCCCAACCGGGGTTGTCGACCACCCGGACGCCACCCAGGTCAGCGACTGCGCGAACCTGATCGCCCGCCGCGCCGAGCACCACCAGGACCGGGTCGCATCCCCCCGCCCGCAGGGTCCGGCCCGCCCGCTCCACGAGCAGCGAGCCGTGGTGGTACACGAGAGCCTTGGGCCGACCGTACCGGCGACCGGCACCGGCGGCGAGGACCAGACCGGCGACGGTCACGGGGACATTCCGGAGCCGAACCTGCTGTTGATCTGCACGACGTCTCCCTCGCGCGGGAACAGGGAACCGCGGCTCGCTCGACCCTGGCGTCCGTGGTCTCCCACGGCGCCCGGTCGTCGCGGGCGCACCGGGGCGGGCGGCGGATCAGACCACCATGCGGAGCGGTCCGCCATGCTGTCAAGGCTGGTTCGCGCTGCTCCCGGGCCTGCACATCGGAGCATGGAGGTTCGTCCAACGGGGACGGACCGAGGCGGGCGGCGTTGTCAAGGACGCTCATTGCGCGATCGGCGCTGGGGAGGGAGCCCTCGGCAGGGTTCCGACCTACCTGATCGGAGTCGGCCGGCGCCAGGTGTCGCTTCGGCCGACGCCGGGCGCGAGCTGACGCGGAGAGGTTCATCCCGGGCGTGGCACCGGTGGGCCGGTACCGCGCTCGTCAGTTCGTCCAGCCGGGGCCGCTCGACCAACCCGTTTGTTGTAGGAGCGACGAATAGTCGGCCCCGGTCCGCGATTGATGGGATCGACACGTGGATCTTCCGACTGTCGAGGCCATGGTGCCCGGCGACGAAGCGGACTGGCGCCCCGGTGACTGTTGGCTGGCCGGCGGCACGGTGCTGTTCTCCCGTCCCCAGCAAGGGGTCCGGAGGCTGCGCGACCTAACCGTCCTGGGCTGGCCCTCGTTGGCGGCTGCCGACGACGAAGGCAGGCCCGGGCTGGACATCGCCGCCACCTGCACGGTGGCGACACTCGCCCGCTACCGGCCGCCGGCCCGGTGGCCCGATCTGGCGGTGGCCATCCGGCGCTGTTGCGACGCGTTCCTCGCGTCCTGGAAGATCTGGAACGTCGCGACCGTCGGCGGCAACCTGTGCGCCGCCCTGCCCGCCGGTCCGATGATCTCCCTCGCGGCGGCGTTCGACGCACGCTGCGACGTTCGTCGGCTCTCCGGCGAGCGGCGCCTGGTTCCCGTTGACGCATTCGTGGTCGAGCCCGGCGTGGCGGCGTTGCAGCCGGGTGAATACCTGCACGCCATCCACCTGCCCGAGCGGGAGTTGACCGGACGGATCGCGGTGCGGCGTGCGAGCCTGCACCCGCTCGGACGGTCGGCGGCTTTCGTCACCGGTCACCTCGACGTCGAATCCGGTCGACTGCGTCTCACGGTGACGGCGGCGACCCCCCGACCGGTCACCGTCAGCGTCCCGGCCCCGACGGCAGCCGCGAGTCTGGTCGACATGGTGGACGCACAGGTGTCCGCCGAGGGTTGGCACGACGACGTCCACGGACTGCCCGCGTGGCGCCGGCACATGACGCTGCGGCTGGTCGAGCAGGTTCGAGCGGACCTTCTGGGAGCGGCACGGTGACCCCGACGGTCAACGGACGCCCGGGTGCGCACCTGCCGGCGCCCGGCCAGTGCCTTCGTACCTATCTGCGCGACAACGGTTGGTTCGGGGTCAAGAAGGGTTGCGACGCGGGAGACTGCGGCGCCTGCACCGTCCACGTCGACGGCGTGCCCGTGCACAGCTGCGTCTTCCCAGCAGTCCGGGCCTCGGGCCGCACGGTCACCACGATCGAGGGTCTGGCGCGCGGGAACGATCTGCATCCGGCGCAGGAGCGGTTTCTGGCAGCGCAGGGGTTTCAATGCGGATACTGCACGGCCGGGTTCGTCATGACGGCAGCGGCCCTCGACCATGCGGAGGGTCTGGCCGACGACCGGCCGCGCGCGTTCAAGGGCAACCTGTGCCGGTGCACCGGCTACCGGTCGATCGAGGACGCGTTGGCCGGGAACTCGCACGTCGAGCATCCGGCGGCGGGGAACGCAGTGGGCAGCAACGTCGGAGCTCCGGCTGGCCGAGACGTCGTCACGGGCGCCGCCCGGTTCACGTTCGACGTCGACCTTCCGGGGGTGACACATCTGAAGGTGGTGCGGTCCCCGCTCCCGCACGCCCGGATCACGCGGATCGACGTCACGCAGGCGGTGGCAGTTCCCGGGGTGCTGGCCGTGCTGACGCACCGCGACGCGCCCGACCGGCGGTTCTCGACTGCGCTGCACGAGCACTTCGACGACGACCCGGCCGACACCCGCGTGCTCGACGATGTGGTGCGGTTCGTCGGCCAACGAGTCGCCGTCGTAGTCGCCGAGACCGAGGCGGCCGCGGAGGAAGGCGTGCGGCGGGTCCGGGTCACGTACGAGCCGCTGCCGGCGGTCACCGACGTGCGGGCGGCGACCGCGTCCGGCGCACCCATCCTGCATGACGACCGCCCGGACAATGTGGCCGGTGAGGTCGGCGGCGAGGTCGGCGACGTCGTCCGAGGGCTCGCCGAGGCGGACTTCGTCTACGAAGAGACCTACCAGACCCAGCGCGTGCAGCACATGGCGCTGGAAACCCATGGCGCGCTCGGGTGGATCGCGCCGGACGGGCGCGTCACCATCCGCGCCAGCACTCAGACGCCCTTCCTGACCCGTCGACGTCTCGCCCACGTCTTCGACATCCCACCGGAACGCCTCCGCGTGGTGGCCGGCCGAGTGGGCGGCGGCTTCGGCGGTAAGCAGGAGATGCTGGTCGAGGACATCGTCCTTCTCGCCGTGCTGGCCACAGGCCGGCCGGCCCGGTGGGAACTCACCCGCGAGGAGCAGTTCGTCGCGACCACGACCCGACACCCCTTCACAGTTCGGGTGCGGCTCGGAGCGAAGCGGGACGGCACGCTCACCGCCATGTGTCTGAACGTCGTCACCGACACCGGCGCCTACGGCAACCACGGCCCGGCGGTCCTCGCCCACGGCTGCGCCGAGTCGATGGCGATCTACCGCTGCGCGAACAAGCGAGTCGCCGGCCGCACCGTCTACACCAACACGGTGCCGGCCGGCGCGTTCCGCGGATACGGCCTGGGTCAGGTGATGTTCGCCGTCGAGTCGGCGATCGACGAGATCGCCCACGGTCTCGGACTCGACCCGGTCACGGTCCGCCGGCGCAACGTCGTCCGCCCCGAAGACCCGTTGGTCACCCCCATCGGGCACGCCGAGGACCTGAGCATCCGTAGCTACGGCCTGGACCAGTGCCTCGACCTCGTGCACGGCGCCGTCGACGGGGACACCACGGGGTCCGACCTCCCGTCCGGGTGGCGCCTCGGGGAAGGTCTCGCCATCGGCATGATCGCCACCGGGCCGCCCGGTGGCCACCACGGCCGCGCCGCGATCAGGCTGACCACGAATGGTCGATTCCAGCTGGACACCGGCATCGCGGAGTTCGGAAACGGATCGACGACGGTTCATCGGCAGATCGCCGCCGACGTCCTCGCGACGGAGCTGGACCACATCGGCATCCGGCAGTCCGACACGGATCTGGTGGAACACGACACCGGCGCGTTCGCATCGACCGGCACCGTCGTCGGCGGGCTCGCCGTGTTCCGCGCGGCGACCCGGTTACGGCAGCGCCTGCTGACCCTCGCCGCCACCTGCCTCGACGTCGGGCCCGACGAGTGCGAACTGGTCCTCGGCGCGGTCCGGGCCGGCGACCGGGAGATCTCGCTGCGCGCCCTCCAGGAGGCTGCGGACAGGGTGGGCGACCGCCTGGAGGCCAGCGGACATGCCGACGGCGCGGAGCGGTCGGTCGCGTTCAACGTGCAGTGGTTCCGCGTCGCGGTCGACGTCGTCACCGGCGAGATCCGGATTCTCCGGAGCGTCCACGCCGCCGACGCCGGAACGGTGCTGAACCCGGTGCAGTGCCGCGGTCAGGTGGAGGGCGGCGTGGCACAGGCCGTCGGCACCACGCTGACCGAGAACCTGCTGATCGACGACAACGGCAGGGTCACCACCAGCGTGGTCCGGGACTACCGGATCCCGACGTTCGCCGACGCGCCTCGCACCGAGGTCCTCTTCGCCGACACGGCCGATCCCCTCGGCCCACACGCCGCCAAGTCCATGAGCGAAAGCCCGTTCAACCCCGTCGCGGCCGCGCTCGGCAACGCCGTACGTGACGCGACCGGGGTGCGACTGACCGCGCTGCCCCTGACCCGAGACCGGGTCTGGGCGCGGATACGCCACGTCGGGTCGACCACCGACGGGAGCGACCGGGCGTAGTGGGACGGTCGTCGGGGTGGCCCGCCCCTGCCGGGCTCCGGCCGCCCGGCTCCGGTAACGGCGACCTCGACCGCCCACCCGCGATGCCACTTCGGCTGGCCCGACCGGAGTGGCATCCCACGCCCGGCGCCGACGACGCTGCGGCTCGCTGCTTGATCCGATCGACAATCCTGTCCGCAAGGTCGTGGATTCGACATCGCGAGAGCCAAGGCCTCGTCACCGACACTGCGCGAACCGATACCGATCCGGTATCAGCGGTCGGCGTGGTTACGGCAGTCCTGCCGAGACACTCTTTGGCACCTACTCGACGTGAACGCGACCGGCCAGCTGACCGTGGTCAGTACGAACAGGCCACGTCGAGGTGACAGGAGGTGCGCGTGGGGAGGATGGCCGGCTTCACGGTGTCGCGGCGTGGGAGCGACGACGCCACCCGTTGGCAGCGCTTCTCGTTCGCGAGCCGGCGTCGTTGGTCGCCTTTCGGGTCCTGGCTCGGGAGCTCGGCTGCGTGTTCGCCCGTTGGGAGACACGTCGCAGCGGCTGCGCCTTCGACACCTCGGATGACCACGCTCGAGGTCGCCGTCCCCCGGTTGCGCCGCTTGCTCGCCGGCACCTGCCTGTCGGGCACCCGGTTCGTCCAGACCGTGACGAGGCGGAGTTACCGGATCGCCGCGTAGCCACCGACCAGCGGCACACGAGGAAGGAGAATGCAGGGTGCGGGTAAACGCTCCGACTTCACTGCGCGAGATCCTCCATCGGCCCGGACTGCACCTGCGGCTGCTGACCGGCCACGCGCAGCTCGACGAACCGGTCACCCGGGTCTTCGTGACCGATCTACTCGACCCCAAGCGCTACATGTCGGGCGGCGAGCTCGTCCTGACCGGACTCATGTGGCGACGGTCGCCGGCGGACTCCGCAGCTTTCGTCGCGGCCTGTGCCGCGATGGGAGCAACCGCTATCGGCGCCGGTGCCGCAGCCTTCGGATGCGTGCCGGAGGATTTGCTCATCGCGTGCCAGCAGTACGAGATGCCGCTGTTTGAGGTCCCGGTGGAAGTCTCCTTCCGCGAGATCAGCGACGTCGTCGCCACGTCGTTCTGGGCGCAGCGGGCAACCGGGCTGGCAACGGTTCTGGGCCGGCAGCGCGGTCTCGTCGCCGCGATGGCCGGCGGTGCACGACTTGCGGACCTGCTGTCCTCCGTCGCCGCCGATCTCGGGGCGCGGTGCTGGCTCGTCTCTCCCGCCGGACGCCTGGTGTGCGGAACGGACCCCCTCGACCAGTCCCTGGCCAACCGCTTCGCTGCCACGTTCCTGGGCAGCAGCAGGGTGCCGACGGAAGTCCGGATCGACGACGTGACTTACTCGCTGCATACAGTGCGGGGCCGTCCCGAACACCGCCTGGCCTCCTGGATTCTCGCCTGCACCGGGCGGTCGGACGAGCCGGTGCCGCCCGACGTGACCGCCGAACTCGTCGGGCTCGCGGCGCTGGAGCGCGTCCAGGTCGACGAGGCGGCGCGCGTCGAGCGACGGCTCGCCGACCAGATCGAACGTGCGCTGGCCGCGGACGCGGCCGACCTACCGAGCCGCCTACGGGCCGGCGGGCTGGAGCCCGGCTCGGCGTTCCTCGCCGTCGCGGCCCGGCTCACCGGGCTGCTCACCCCCGCCGACCTCGTGGTCACGCTCCTCGCCGACCTCGTGAGCACGACAGGTTTCGCCGCCACCACCGGCCTGACCACCGCCATCGCCCCGTCGACCGACACGGCACTGGCAATACTCCGGCTTGACGGCGACGGTCCCGTCGGGACCGACCCGCGGGCCGACGAAGTGGTCGCGCGGCTGCGCCGCGGCGTCGAGACGCTCCGGCCCGGCATCGGCCGGGGACAGCTGGCCGTCGGGGTGAGCAACGTGGCAACCGGTAGCGCGGCACTGACCGGTGCCGTCCAAGAGGCACTGCACGCCGTCGCCGTCGCCAGCACGGGACCAACCGGCGTACGCTGCGCCGGCGAGATCACGACGCATGCCCTTCTCATCGCCGGTGTCCCCACGGCGACACGCAACTCGTTCCACGAACGCGTGCTGGGACCAGTCCTCGAGTACGACCGACGGTACCGGGCCAACCTCGTGCGCACGCTGAGCGTCTTCCTCGAGTCCGGTGGATCGTGGAGCCAGTGCGCGCGACAGCTGCATCTGCACGTCAACACCCTGCGTTACCGCATGAAACGCATTGAGGAGCTCACCGGCAGGGACCTGGGCAGGTTCGACGACCGGGTCGACCTGTACCTCGCGCTCCGAATCCATTAACCCGCCCCCGACTGACCTGTCGCTTCGCACGAACACCCCGTCCACGCGCCGTCGATTCTCGTACCCGGCGATCATTGTTCGCGTTTTCCCGTGTTGATCCGATTGTTGTGCCGCTCGACGGGCGGCCGGAGACGCTCGTGTGCCGTCCCGCGCCGCCCGACCGATTCGAAGAGAAATCTGCTCGCCCATGGAAGACCCTTTCTGCTCGCCGATGGGAGACCCGGTGCCCAGCTACGACACGATCGTCCATGCCCCGAAGGTCCTGCTGCACGACCACCTCGATGGCGGGTTGCGGCCGGAGACGGTTGTGGAGTTGGCGGCGGAGGTCGGTCACGTCCTACCAGTCACGGATCCAGCCGCGTTGGGGCGATGGTTCGTGGCAGCGGCCAACTCGGGGTCGTTGGAGCGTTACCTGGATACCTTCGCGCACACCGTGGCGGTCATGCAGACCGGGCCCGCGCTGCGTCGGGTGGCCCGGGAGTGCGCGCTCGACCTGGCCGCCGACGGGGTGGTCTACGCCGAGGTGCGGTTCGCCCCCGAGCAGCACCTAGAGCAGAACCTGACCCTGGACGAGGCGGTCGACGCGGTGGTCACCGGGTTCCGGGAGGGCAGCGCCCTGGCCGCCGAGACGGGCAACCCGATCCGGGTCGGAACGCTGCTGACCGCGATGCGGCACGCCGCCCGGTCGCAGGAGATCGCCGAGTTGGCCGTCCGGCACCGGGACACCGGCGTGGTCGGCTTCGACATCGCCGGCGCCGAGGCCGGGTTCCCGCCCACCCGGCACCTGAACGCCTTCGAGTATCTCCAGCGGGAGAACTTCCACTTCACCATCCACGCCGGCGAGGCGTTCGGCCTGCCGTCGATCTGGCAGGCGATCCAGTGGTGCGGCGCGGACCGCCTCGGGCACGGGGTGCGGATCGTCGACGACATCACCCTGACCGACGACCGTCCGCAGCTCGGCCGGCTGGCCGCGTACGTCCGCGACAAGCGGATCCCGCTGGAACTCTGCCCCTCCTCGAACGTGCAGACCGGGGCGGCCGCGTCGATCGCCGACCACCCGATCGGGCTCCTGCGGGACCTGCGCTTCCGGGTCACGGTGAACACCGACAACCGGCTGATGAGCGGCACCTCCATGTCCCGCGAGATGGCCCTGCTGGTAGAGGCATTCGGCTACGGCTGGAAGGAGCTCCAGTGGTTCACCATCAACGCGATGAAGAGCGCGTTCATCCCGTTCGACGAGCGGCTGCGGATCATCGACGAAGTAATCAAGCCGGCGTACCTCGCGCTGACGGCAACCGACGAGCCGTCACAGTAGGCACTCACACGATCCGGTAACGGGCGGGCGCGAACCTCGTCGCCGTCGATCGCCCACGCACCCGTCGTCGCATCTAGTCACGAAGACCACATCGGAAGACCCGGGGAGGTGATGTGTTAAGCAATCGGTAGCGGTCAGGACGGTTCACGACACCGATCGTCGCGGCGCTGTTGTTCGTGCCAGTATCCCCGCGGCGGGCAGGTGGACTCCGCTGCGGCGTGGGTCTGGCAAGCCCTCAACGCTCAAGGCGTCGGTCAGGATCCCGCTCACGCGTCGGCAAGAAGAGTCCGGTCGCGCTGTCATCGCGAATCGTTTACTCAGCATTCATACCGAGTTATTCATCAGGAGCGCGAGGATCAGCACTCTCGTGCGTGTACGCCGTGTCGGCGTGCTCATGGTTAGGAGTATCAGTTGCGTTCCAAACTTGTCCGCACTGTCGTGGCCACGGTCGCCACGACACTGGTCGTGCTGGGCGTCGCTCCCAGCCCCGCGCAGGCTGCCGCGACCGAGGTGCAGATCCTCGGCTTCAACGACTTCCACGGCCGTCTTGAGGCACCCTCCGCAGGAGTTGGCGGCGCCGCGCAGATGGCTGGCATGATCAAGCAACTGAAGGCGGCCAACGACAAGACGGTGGTCCTCTCGGCCGGGGACAACATCGGTGCTTCCCCGTTCATCTCGCTCGTGCAGAAGGACGAGCCCACGCTCGACTTCCTCAAGATGATCGGGCTCGACGCATCGTCGATAGGCAACCACGAACTCGACCGCGGCTTCGACGACCTCAACGACCGGGTCATTCCGCGCGGCGGCTTCCCGTATCTCGCGGCGAACGTCTACCGGGGCAGCGAGCCTGCTCCAGGCCGCCTGGAGGAGTCGACTGTGCTGACGGTCGGCGACGTCCGGATCGGCGTCGTCGGGGCGGTCACCGTCGAGACGCCGTCGCTGGTTTCACCCGCCGGTATCCGTGGACTGCAGTTCAAGGACCCGACCACGGAGGCGAACCGCGTCGCGGCGAAGCTGAAGGCGGACGACAAGGTCGACGCCGTCGTGCTGCTCGTGCACGAGGGCTCCGAAACCAGCGGCACCGACACCACCGCCTGCACCGGTGTGGCGAATCCGGCCACCCCATTCGGCAAGATCGTGACAGGTGCCAGCGCCAACATCAACGTGATCATCTCCGCGCACACCCACGTCTCGTACAAATGCGCCTACGACGTCCCGAACCTGGGACACAAGCGGCTGGTCATGCAGACCGGTCGGTACGGGGACGCGCTGGACCAGGTCAAGCTCACCATCGCCGGCGGCAAGGTGACCGCCGCCGAGGGCGCCGTCCTGCCGATCAAGGGGTACCCGGAGGACCCTGCGGTCGCGAAGCTCGTCGCCGACGCCAAGGCCGAGGCCGACATCCAGGGCAAGGTCAAGATCGGCGAGATCACTGCCGACATCAAGCGTGCCGTCGCTGCGGACGGTGCGGAGGACCGCGGCAACGAGTCGGTTCTCGGAAACTTCATCGCGGACGTCCAGTTGGAGGCGACGAAGGCCAACAACCGGGGTGGGGCGCAGATCGCCTTCATGAACCCGGGCGGCCTACGCGCCGACCTCGTCAAGCGTCCGGACGGCAGTGTGACGTTCGCCGACGCCGCCGCGGTCCAGCCCTTCGCCAACGACCTCATCACGAGGTCGTACACCGGCAAACAGATCAAGGCAGCGCTGGAGCAGCAGTGGCAACCTGCGGGCGCATCGCGGCCTTTCCTCCACCTGGGTGTCTCGAAGGGCTTCAGCTACGTTTACGACCCGAACGGACCCGCCGGGAACCGCGTCATCGCCGACCGAATCTTCCTTGACGGCAAGGTCATCGACCTGAACGGCACCTACCGGGTGACCGTGAACTCGTTCCTGGCCTCCGGCGGTGACAACTTCACCGCACTCGGCGACGGCAGCGACTCATTCGCCACCGGCGACAACGACCTCACCGTGCTGGTCGACTACTTCCAAGCGAAGTCCCCGGTCACCGCCGACACCGTGGAACGGGCGTACACCGTCGGCCAGCCGGGTGCCCCGGTCGCGGGCGGCGGGTCGAATGACGGCACCGGCAACGGTGGTGGGGCGGGCGACGATGGCCCTGGTCTGCCGATAACCGGCGCGAACACGGCCACCATCGTCGTCGCAGGCGTGATTTTGCTGATCGTAGGCATCGTCGCGATCCTCTCGGCCCGGCGCCGGCGGATCCGCCTAACCGTCGAATAAACGCGAGCATGAACAACAGGTCGTCGCCCGGAATCCGCGAACGGCTTCCGGGCGACGACCGATTGTGGTCGGCGCTCAGCTGGTCCGCGACCACATCCCCCGGTTGGTCGAGACGGTGTCGCCTCGACCTGGCCTGGGTAGCCGCCGTTACGCGGCCGGCCCTTCGACGTACCGGTGCGGGCCACCGGTGTCAGGATCTGCGGTTGTGGCCCCGTCGACGCCGCCACACCGATGATCGAACGCCCAGCGCACCGACCCGGCGACGGCTTCGCCGACTCGACGCGGTCGCCGCCACCTCCGCTGCGGCCTCGCCACCGCCGTGCAGGTGGTTTGGCCCCGGCGAGGCCTACGCGCGGAACCTCGGCATCCCGCCCCACGGCGTGCCCCACCTCGCCGGACACCCCACCGTCGACGGCCTCGAACACGCGACGGGCAGGTACTCGGCGGTGGCATCGGCGAACCGGACCGGCGGTTCGGTCGGTCGAGCCGAGGTCATCGGGCACCACCCGATGCCCTTGAACTGAAGAAACTCAGCGGTAAGGGGTCACCAGGGATTGTGGCGGTGTGGTTCGCATGGTGGTACCTCCGGCCCACTCTTCCCCGCCGCTGAGCTGCCAGAACGCCGAGCGAAGATCATCGGGCACAACCAGGGCACAACTCAGCTCCGAGCCTGGCATGCGGGAGCTTCCCGCCGCTGGCTGCCTGCCTTCCGCAGAAGGTCACCGACCAGGTCGCGCGGCCGGTCCTTCTTCGGCAGCGAGTGAACGTGGGTTTCCAACGTGATCCGCAGGTTGGCGTGCCTCAGCGCCTTCTGCACCCCCTGAGGCTCCACGCCGCTGCTCATCAACGTCGCGCCAATCTCGGAGACTCCAACGGGGCGAGTGCAGCGCTCGACCCGGCAGGCCATCGAGATGTGGGAGAGCGAGACGCCCGAAGCCCGCTCACGTGATGACGAGGCACTGGCCCACGTCTACCAGGCGACCGCCCACCTTCAGCTCAACGAGCTTGATGCCACCCACACGGCCCGGGTTCCCCCTTCTCGCCTGGGCGGTGGTGACGGCGAGGTAGGCGTGGGCACACAGAACGAGCACCTCGCGCCCCTCAGCCTCGGCGAGGTCCGCCGTCTCATCGCACACCTGATCACCACCACCCCACCCTTCGACCACGTACATCGATGGTCACGATGGCAACCGCCGACACTAGTACCGCGCCAAACGGGCCCACTACCAGCGACGACAGCGAATCCACCAACCACGGCTGGAGCGCTAACCGGCAATTGTCCAGATCACCAGTGCCGGCAAGGTTAGTAGGTAGGCGATGCCGCAGAACCGGAACGCTTTGTCCGTAGCGCGACCGGACAGTCCACGACTGCCGGTGAGCACCTGCAGCGGACTCGCGGAGGTGTTGTCGCCGCCGTCTTCGAAAATCAACGCACACACCAGGAGCAGGAGGTCGGCCGCGATGAGCAGGGGCCAGGCAGACTGTGGCGCGGAGAATCCGGCGTAGATCAGCGGCCCCAGCACGATCGCGGGCACGATGCCGAGTGGCATGGCGCTCACGATGGCCGCGATGATGGCGAACCAGCCGAAAGCTGTCAGTCGCAGAAGCACAGCCAGTCCGACGACCGCGATCTGAGCCAGTCCCATTGACACCGCAGTCACCCTTCCGCGGACGCATCACGTACAGCGAGCTGGTCAAACCTCACCCGCACATTCTTCGACGTGGCGTCCCCGCTGGTCTGTACCTTCAGGGTGGCTGTCGGGCTGGGAGTGTCCTCGACGATGACCACTTCCGTCGTACCGGCCGGCAGATCGGCCGGCCATCCCGCATCGTCGGTCGGCTCACTGGTCAGTAGACGCGCGGCACGTCCGTTCAGGCCCGTGTCGGTGGCCCGCACTGGCCGCCACACCGTCAACGCTGGCCTCGTCGGCTGTTTGACGGGCACACGCCGGTGAGGCGTGGCCGTGCTCGGCGGTGCTCAGTTGCCGTCCGGTCGTCTGCAGCGCACGGGCTGGTCACAACATTGCGGCCGTCCTGGCACGTCAACAGCGCGTAGAGCCGGTCATTGCAGCCATCGTCTGACATCACGCGGCCCACGTCAGCAGCAGATCGGGCACAACACCCGCGAACTGGGCCAGCCGATCAGCACTGACCGGATCGGAATAGGTTGGAGGTCCCCATTTCTCAGCCAGTTGCGCTACTTCATCGTTCACCGTCGGTATGCCTTCCCCTCGTATCGCGGATCACTTGCGTGCCCGGACCGAAGCGCCGCAGCCCATTCGCCGCGGTCTGCGGCATCCCGCAGCACCCACTCTCCATCATCGCTGTGGAGGCGACGACGAGCATCCCGTCGACTGGCAGCGGCAGCACGTAGGCGACCTCAGGTCGTTCGCCGAATCTCAATGCCACGGCGACCGATGGCTCCAGGACGACCAGGCCGCGATCCCGAGCATCGCCACCATGCTCACGTCCCGGGCGATTCGGGTCGGCGTCACCGGACACCCCAGCGAGTCCACCAGGACTCCACCGCAGCGGACAGGACCTGCCATTGGGGGTCGCGGCGCGGCGACGGAAACCATCCAGCGGGCGATCGCGGTCAACCAGTACCGGGTAGGTAAGCCTCTCGACGAACCCCTCGACGGCTTTCACTCTGCCCGGCGTGGCACGTACCGGATCGTCTACCGGATCAACGAGGCAGAACGAGTCGTGGAGATCCACTCGATCCGCCACCGGCGCGACGCCTACCGTTCGCAGGGCACTTCCTCTAGGTGTACTGCCCGGGGACGTGGCCGCTGTGGCCGCGACGGCACAATACTCATTGACTGCCGCCTCGGCGCTGCCAACTCGGGTAGACGTAGTACTAGTGTGCTGAGTCGTTAATTCGTTGGTAGATTGCGGGTATGGGTGATGGCCGTGGTCCGAAGCTGGCGCCGCTGGAGTTGACCGCCGAGGAGCGGGAGGCGCTACGAGGGCTGGCTCGGCGGCCGAAGACGGCGCAGGCGTTGGCGGTGCGGGCGCGGATCGTCCTCGCCTGCGCGGAAGGCCTGTCCAACAGCGAGGTGTCTCGCCGGCTTAGTGTGTCGCTGCCGGCGGTCGGCAAGTGGCGTAAGCGGTTCGTGGCCGATCGGGTGGACGGGCTGCGCGACGAGCCGCGACCGGGCGCGCCACGGAAGATCGGCGACGCCCAGGTCGAGGCCGTGATCACGAAGACGCTCGAAGAGCTCCCGCTCAATCAGGACAGTCATTGGTCGACGCGGTCGATGGCCACGGCGGTGGGGCTGAACCAGACCGCGGTCTCGCGGATCTGGCGGGCGTTCGGCCTCAAACCGCACCAGGTCCAGAGTTGGAAGCTGTCGACCGACCCGCTGTTCATCGACAAGGTCCGCGACATCGTCGGGCTGTACCTGGACCCGCCGGAGGCCGCCATGGTCCTCGCCGTGGACGAGAAATCGCAGATCCAGGCCCTGGATCGGACCGCGCCGATGCTGCCGATGATGCCCGGTGTCCCCGGCCGGGTGACCCACGACTACGTCCGCCACGGCACCACCAGCCTGTTCGCCGCCCTCGACGTGGCTACCGGCAAGGTCATCGGCCAGACCCAACGCAAACACCGCCACCAGGAGTTCCTGCGTTTCCTGCGCACCATCGACCGGGCAACCCCGCCCGAGCTGGAGCTGCATCTGGTGCTGGACAACTACGCCACCCACAAGACGCCCGCCATCGGGCAGTGGCTACTCAAGCACCCCCGGTTCCACCTGCACTTCACCCCGACCTACTCGTCGTGGCTGAATCTGGTCGAGCGCTGGTTCGCCGAGCTAACCAACCGCAAACTCCGCCGATCGACCCACCGCAATGTCGCCGCACTGGAAGCCGACGTCACCGCCTGGATCGAGGCGTGGAACGCCGACCCGAAACCGTTCGTGTGGACCAAGACGGCGGACGACATCCTCGAAACGATCGCCGCATACTGCCAACGAATTAACGACTCAGCACACTAGTAGTGCTTTGTTAGGTCGTGTCGGTGTGTCGCTTGTATGAGCGGTTTGGTCATGTTTGGCTGCGGTGCGTGGATGATCGGGATCTCGTTCGGGTGCGGGCGCGGTTGGAGGACTTCGCGGCCGGGATCTTCGCGGGTTTGCGACGGTCGGATCAGCGGGCGACCGGTCTGCGGTATCTGCGTGGGCTGATGCTCGACGGCCGGCGGAAGTCGATGCAGCCGATGGCGGAACGGCTCGGGGTCGATCACCAGCAGTTGCAGCAGTTCCTGACCTCGTCCACCTGGGATGTCGCCGGGGTGCGGCGGCGGCTGGCGGCGGCCGCGGTCGACGTGGTGGCGCCTCAGGTGTGGGTGGTGGACGACACCGGGTTCCCCAAGGACGGCAAGGCCTCGGCGTGTGTGGCCCGGCAGTACTCCGGCACCCTCGGGAAGGTCGCCAACTGCCAGATCGCTGTCAGCGTCCACGCGGCGACCGACGCCGCCTCGGCGGTGCTGAACTGGCGGTTGTTCGTGCCGGAGTCCTGGGACGACACCTGCGTGGCCGGCCCGGGCGGCAAGCCGGCGAACGTGCACGCCCGCAGGCTGCGCCAGCAGCCGGTCACCCGCGACCAGGCCGGAGCGAAGAAACCACACACCCGTGTGCAGGTGCCGCCCGCCGAGCAGATCGAGCAGATCCTCCGGCGGCGGGCGGCGTCAAAGATCCCCGACACCGAGCGGTACCGGCCGAAGTGGCTGATGGCCCTGGAAATGCTCGACGAGCTGGCCGAGTGGGGACTGCGTCCTCCGCTGCTGACCGCCGACGCCGGCTACGGCCAGGCCGCCGAGTTCCGCCAGGGCCTGACCGAACGCGGCATCGGCTACATCGTGGCGACCACGTCGTCCACGACCGCTCAACCTGGCGACGCGCAACCCGTCGAGGTCCCCTACGCCGGAGTCGGCAAGCACCCCACACCGAAGTACTCCCAGCCCGCCCGCAGCCTGAAGGACCTCGCCCTCGCCCACGGCGCCGACGCGACACGTTCGGTGCGCTGGCGTGCCCGGCTACCCACACCCGACCGCGCCCCGGACCGGCCCGTCGGTGAGCTGTCCGGGCACTTCTTCGCGCTGCGGGTGCGTCCCGCCGGCCGGGCCGTACGACGCGGACCGCACCGCGGCGACGACGGTGTCCTGCCCGAATGCTGGCTGCTCGTGCAATGGCCTCCCGGCCAGGACGAGCCCAGCGACTACTGGCTGTCCGACCTGCCCGCCGACACATCCTTGACTGAACTGGTCCGCCTGGCCAAGAGCCGCTGGCGCGTCGAGCACGACTACCGCGAACTCAAGACCGCCCTCGGACTCGACCACTTCGAAGGCCGCTCCTGGATCGGCTGGCACCGCCACGTCACCCTCGCCGCAGCCGCCCAACTGTTCCTCACCCAACTACGGACGACACGCCCAAAAGCAGCAGGGCAAACCTGAGCCTCTACGCCGTCCTACGGCAACTGCAATACCTACTCGCGACCTGGCTCGGGTTCTGCCCCCTCTGCCACCAACTCGTCCCAACCTAACAAAGCACTACTAATGCGTGCTACACCATGGGGGTAGTGCGGTCGGCTGACGAGGCCGCCTGGGGCCGGACGAGTTCGCGTTGCAGGATCAGCACCGCGCCGCCGATGGCGGCCGCGTCGGACCCGTTGGCCGATGGCACGACGCGTACCGGATGGGCGCGGCGGGAGAACCAGCGCCGGTCGACCTCGGACTGGATGATGCTCTGGTAGATGCTGGCAGCCGAGCCGAACCCCGGCCCGGCCAGCACGATGAAGTCGAGGTCGAACAGGTTGGTCAGCGTGACGGCCGCTCCGCCGAGGTAACGGGCAGACCGTTCGACCAGGCTTCGTGCGATCGGGTCGCCGGAACTGGCCGCGGTCGTGATCTTCGAGAAGTCGACAAGAAAGTCGCCGCCCTGTGGGTCACGTCCCTTCGGGTCGAGGCCCAGTCGCCGGGCCAGGTTCGAGGTCGTCCAGGCCTGGCGCACCACGGCCTCGGGACCGGCCGAACGTTCCAGACATCCGGTGTTGCCGCAGGTGCACGGCGCGCCGTCGACGTCGATGGAGATGTGCCCGATTTCCACAGCGTTGGCGGAGCTGCCCCGGTAGACCTCACCGGCGACCACCACACCGCCACCGATGCCGGTGCCGGTGCCCAAGTAGATGCAGCCGTACGTGCTCGTCAGGTCGACCGTGCCCAACCAGTACTCGCCGATCGCGGCGGCGTTAGCGTCGTTGTCCAGCAGCACGGGCAGCCGCACGAGTTCGGCCATCCGTTCCGCGACAGGGTAGTCCAACCACTGCGGGTTCGGCTGCGGAGTCAACAACACCCCGGAACGCCAGTCCTGTGGGCCGTAGGTCACCAGGCCCAACCCCACCACGGCCGCCTTGTTCACCCCGGTCCCGGCGAGGAGGGCGTGAATCTCGTCGGCGAGCCGGGGCAACATGCGCTCCGGTGGCATGTGCGCGGCCCCGGGCAGCACCGCACGACAGACCGGTTGACCGGCCAGGTCGGCCACGACGATGACGCACGTGTTGCGTTCGAGGTGGACTCCAACGCCGTAGCGGGACGTCGGGTTGATCTGGAGGAGGGTACGCGGCTTGCCGCCGGTCGACGGCCCCCGTCCGGTTTCCCGGACGAGCCCCTCGACCAGCAGATCCCGGACGATGCGAGTGATCGCTGGCGACGTCAACCCCAGCCCAGCCGCCAGTTCCACCCGGCTGATGGTGCGGGCGGCCCGGATCATGTCCAGAGCCAGCCCGCGCGTGGTGGCAGCACCGCCGCCGGAGCGACCGACCGGCATGCCGTACTCCCTCGCTAGGGGCCCTCGGCGACAGGCCGTCAGGCAACACGCCGCCAACGTACCGCACGAGCAGCTACCGGCCGGTTACCCGGCTCCGTCCCGATTCCGTTGACTTAGCTGTGTTGATTAACTAAGGTTCATGGGAGCGCTTCCATCGATGAATGTCGAGTTCCTTGGGGTGGTGGCCGCTCGGTGACGCCGGCTGCCGGGACCGGTGCGGGCCGGGCCGGCTAGCGGTCCCGACCGCTGCAGAACACGCCCCGGGCAGCAGAATCGAAGGAGAGGAACCAGATGAGACATCGTCATGCCGTGCTGGCCGCCAGTGCCGCCGGAGTCCTGGCGCTCGGCAGCATGGCAGCGGTCACGTTGCCGGCGTCGGCGGCGACCACCGGATGCGCGGTCACCTACACCGTGGCGAGCCAGTGGCCCGACGGCTTCACCGCCAACATCACGATCACCAACCTCGGCTCCGCCGTTACCGGCTGGACGCTGGGGTTCACCTTCCCGAACGCGGCCCAGAGAGTCGGTCAGGGCTGGAGCGCCAAGTGGACCCAGTCCGGCAGCGAGGTCACCGCCACCAGCATGGCGTGGAACGGCTCACTGGACACGGGCTCGTCCACCTCCATCGGGTTCTCCGGAACGTGGCGCGGGACCAACCCGGTACCCGAATCGTTCGCGCTCAACGGCACCACCTGCACCGGCACGGTGACCACGCCGACGGCCAGCCCCACCACCGCGGACCCGTCGCCCACCGCGAGCAACCCCCCCGACCCCGGCGGACCCGCACCCAAGCTGCGGGTGTCGGGGAATAAGATCGTCACAGCGAGCGGACGGCCCTACCGCCTGCTCGGTGTCAGCCGGTCGAGCGGCGAGTACGCCTGCGTGCAGGGCAAGGGCCAGTGGGACGGCGGCCCGGTAGACCAGGCGTCGGTCGATGCCATGAAGACCTGGAACATCCACGCTGTCCGGATTCCGCTGAACGAGGAGTGCTGGCTCGGCGTCAATGGCACCCCGAGTGGTGCCATCTACCAACAGGGCGTGAAGGACTACGTCGACCTGCTAGTCGCCAACGGCATCAACCCCATCCTCGATCTGCACTGGACCTGGGGCGCCTACAGCACCGGGCCGGACTGGCACTGCAAGGACACCACCGCCACGTGCCAGAAGCCGATGCCCGACGCCCGGTACGCCCCACAGTTCTGGACCGGCGTGGCGAACACCTTCAAGGGCAACGACGCCGTCGTGTTCGACCTGTTCAACGAGCCCTACCCGGAGATCGGCGCGGATTGGAACAAGACCCTGGGATGGCAGTGTCTGCGCGACGGTGGCACCTGCGCCGGCATCCCCTACGAGGTAGCCGGCATGCAGGACCTGGTCGACGCGGTCCGCGCGACCGGCGCGACCAACATGCTCATGGTCGGCGGCCTGGAGTGGACCAACGACATGGGCCAGTGGCTGACGTACAAGCCGAGCGACCCGCTCGACAACATCGCCGCGTCCTGGCATGCGTACAGCTTCAACGCCTGCGCCAGCACGACCTGCTGGGACGCCACAATCGCCCCGCTGGCCGAGGAGGTGCCCGTGGTGCTCGGCGAGTTCGGACAGGACAACTGTGGTTACGACTACATGGACACGCTGATGGAGTGGGCCACCGCGCACGGCCTGTCTCACCTGGCGTGGACGTGGAACCCATGGGGGTGCAGCACCGGCGCCGTCCTTATCAAGGACTGGCAGGGCACCCCTGAACCTGGCGTCGGCGAGGGCTACCGGGCCCACCTGCTCAGTCAGGACCCGTACGCGACGCGGTAGGCGGGTCACCTCGCACCGCCCGGTACGACGCCGCCCCGGCCGGGTGCCACCATCCGGCCGGGGCGGCCGGCCCGCTCAGCCCAGCAGGTCGACTGCGGGAGGGGGAGAACCACCGCCACCCGCGTCCACGCCAAGATGCTGCGCAAGCCGGGGCAGCGGGTTCGGGAGTTGGCAGACGGGCCTGCGGCTCATGCAGAAGGCCGTGCGGGACGCGATGCGGACGCTCCGCAAGCACGATTGGGTGAACCGCAGCCCTCGGTGGAATCCACCCCGTGACCGAGTGGTCGCATGGCTGCGTGGAGGCCCTTCGCTGCCCCCGCTGCAACGGGTCGGTCAGCCGGCTGGCGAGCACATCCGCAAGGGCGGAGCCCCGGCAGGCCCCAGAACCACGACACCCGGCGTCGCGTACGCCGAGTCCCGATCGGAGATTCTGTGACCCACCTGCGTCTCGTGACCGTCCCCGCCCCGACCACCGGACCGAGGCCGATCGACCCGATCCTGATCGACGGGCACATGCTGAGTGCGGCTACGAGGGCGTCATTGATCGGCTGGTCGCGGCTGGAGCCGTACCTCCCGGCCCTGTTGACCTGGCCACCAGGCACGGCCAGCAGACCTGGATAATGGCGGCCCCTGTTGACCTACACCGAACTGCCGGACCAGCCCGGCTTCGCCGAACTGGTCGAGATCGAGCAGATTTCTGAGTACGACGACGGCCACGACTGTCCAGGCACGGCCACAAACGGGTTCTGGCACGGTACAAGCCGGCGCGCGGCGGGTTGGCGACAGCGGCCGGAGCGTGCCGACGGCAGAGTGGGCCCATGGACGACGAGTCGTGGACGCGGGACGGGATACGGGTACGCGGTGGTGGGCCGGCCATCGGCGACGGGGCCGGGCAGCCGGTCCTTCTGCTGCTGCACGGACTGGCCGCCAACGGCGCGGTGTGGGACGGGTGGCGGCCGGTGCTCCGGCGGCACTGGCCGGGCCGGTGGCTCGCGCCCGACCTGCCCGGTCACGGCGGCTCGGACCCGCTCGACGACTACACGTTCCACAGGTTGGCCGCCGGGGTCGCCCGCATCCTCGATCCGGGGCAACGGCTGGTCGTCCTCGGCCACTCGCTGGGCGGCGTACTCGGGTTGACCCTGGCCGGTGACAAGTTCGCCCTGCCGATCGAAGCCGTCGTCGGCCTGGGCGTCAAGGTCGCGTGGAGCGAGGAGGAACTGACCCGGTTCGCGGCACTGGCCCAACGTCCGGTCACCTGGTTCGACTCCCGGCCCGAGGCCGCCGCCCGCTACCTGCGAATTGCGGGCCTGGACGGACTCCTCGACCCGGCCTCCCCCACCGTCGACGCCGGTCTACGCTCCGACGACGGCCGATGGCGGCTGGCGCTGGATTCCTCGGCGTTCGCCGTGGGCGCGCCGGACATGGTGGAGCTACTGGCGGGATCACGGGCCGAGGTGACGCTAGCCCGGGGAGAACGCGACCAGATGGTCAGCCGCGAGCAGTTGACCCGGCTGGTCCCGGCACCGGTCACCCTGCCCGGGCTCGGCCACAACGCCCACGTCGAGGACCCGGCCGCCGTGTTCGGGCTGCTCAGTCCGTGTCTGGACGGAGTCGAACGGCCCTGACGTATCCGGCGAAGAGTGAACCCGGCCCGGACTCGCCGAACGTGGGGGCCGGGCGGCAGGGGAAACAGACGGACGGCCCCATCGACGGCGGGTGGGAACCACGCTGGCGATCAGCAGCGCGGCCTGGGCCACGACGCCGTGCCGTGACCCCGGGCCACACAGACCGTCAGAGCAGGACTGGGCGGAACTCCCGGTGGCCCGACCCATCCGACAGTTTTCGTTCAACGTCACCGTGATCGTGGTGACCTGCTCGGGGCCGGTGCCAGGAACTCCGCCAGGTCGAACGGCTCCCCCTGAGCCGGGCCTCCCGGCGGGTGGGGTCGGCCCATGCGTCACGCGCCGTCCCGTCCGCCCGGTGGAGTCCGTCCCGGATCGGCAGGTTCTCCGCCAGCCGCAGCCGGCTGATCACGCTGGTCATCCTCTCGTCTTCGGGACGATCGGCCGGCGGTCGTACAGACCCCGGGGGCACGCGTCCACCCTGTGAGCACCGGAACGAGGTCAGTCACGCACGACCGGGACAGAGTCGCTGAGCTTGTGGAAGGAGGATGAGTTTGCCGCCGGGTCGCCCGGATCGGCTGAGTTCGGCGGCCTCCTGAATGTCCTCGAGAGCGAAGGTACGTGCGATCGAGACGGACAGGACGCCGTCCCCGGCCAGTCGGGCGATCTCGTCGAGCAGGTCGTAACGCATGTCGATCTGAGTGGTCCGGGTGCCGAGTTCGGCCGCGGCGGCGAGGTCCGAGATGGTCAGGACCAGGTCGGGGTCGCCGGTCAGCCTGATCAGGGCCGGCAGGGAGCCACCAGCCGGGCTGACGTCGCCGGGGCGGTCGGCCCGGCCTCCGGACGGGGTGGCGTCCAGGGCGCGGTCGATGCGGTCGGCCGCCAGGGCGGTCACACGCTCGGTCATGCCGTCGCCGTAGCCGGTCACGGTGGCCCCAGCCGCTCGCAGAGCGGCGGCCTTGGCCGGTCCGGCGGTGGCGATCACCTGGATGCCGCGGTGCAGTGCGAGGCGTACTGCCGCTTCGCCGACGGTGGAGCCCGCGCCGTGGACGAGTAGCATCTCGCCCGGCCGGATACCGAGGTCGTCGAGGGCGCGCCACGCCGTCTCGGCGGCCATCGGCAACGCGGCGGCCTCTTCGTCGGTGACTCCCTGGGGAATGCGTGCCCAGGTGGCCATCAGCGCGTGTTCGGCGGCGCCGGCTGTCGGGCCGTCGTGGGGCACAGGCCCGAACATCCGGTCGCCGATCTCGACGCCCGCCACGCCCTCGCCGAGCGCGTCGACGATGCCGGAGACCTCAAGCCCGAGGCCGCGCGGCGGTGGCGGCAGGCGGTCGGCGAAGAGTCCACCGACATTCGCCCAGTCGGCAGGATTCAGGCCGCACGCCCGTACCGCGATCCGGATCTGGCCGGGGGCTGGATCGGGCCTCGGGACGTCGCGCAGCACGATGACCTCGGGGGTTCCAAATCGGTCGAACTGCAGAGCCCTCATGCGGTGACGCCGATCTCGCCGATCGTCGGTGGCCACCAGGGGCCGCTTCGTCTTGTCGATCATGTCGAAACCGTATGGGGCTGACTCTGACTCAATCGATGCTCTCGTGGGTCAACTACTTAACCTTGTGCGTCATGGACGTGGTGAGTGATGTGCTGAGGGTGACCGGGGTACGTGGCACGCTCGGGGCGCGTGTCGAGGCTGGCGGACGGTGGGCCGTCGCAGGAGAGGAGGGCTCGGCGGCGGGTCTGCACGCCATCACGGCGGGCGAGGCTTGGCTGACCCCTGCGGAGCACCCGCCGCTGCGGCTCCGCGCCGGCGATGTCGTTCTGCTCGCGGCAGGAGTCCGCTACGTGCTGGGTGACGCGCCCGGCTCGCCGGTGACGGCATGTGATCCGGCCGAGCTGACCCGGTCCCGGCGGACCGGGCAGCCGGTCCGGTTCGGGACCGAGGCCCCGGACACCAGGATCATCACCATCGCCTACGACTGCGACCCCACCGTACGGACCCAGCTTCTGTTCGCTTTGCCCGAGCTGATGCATGTCCGCGGCGGCACCGGCGCGGACGGCCTCGACGGCACCGTGCGTATGCTCCACGACGAACTCGCCCACCCGCAGCTCGCCACCACCGCGGTGCTCGCCTCCCTTGTCGACATCGTCCTGATCCAGGTGCTGCGCGCCTGGCTGCCCACCCGCGCCGGCGAACGCCGTGGCACCTGGCTGGGCATGATGGGTGACCCGGTGGTCCATCGCGCGTTGCAGCACCTGCATGCCGATCCTGCCCGCCGATGGACCACCGAAGCCCTCGCTGCCGCGGTCGCCGTCTCCCGGTCGACCCTTACCCGCCGCTTTCCCGCAGCTGTCGGCCAGGGGCCCGCGACCTATCTCACCCAATGGCGACTGGACCTCGCAGCGCGTCGGCTGACCACAACCGATCAGTCCGTCGAATCTATCGCTGCCGCCGTCGGCTACCACTCCGTGCCGGCGTTCAGCCGTGCCTTCGCCCGTTCTCACGGTGCCGCGCCGGGCCGTTACCGAACGATGCGCCGCCGCTACGACAACGTCTCATGAAACAGTCGCCTTGAGTACCCTACGGCGCCGCGTCATCGTCGGCCGTCACCGCGCGAGCATCATCGCCCGCTACGGCGGGTAGGCCACACAGCACTCGAAGTTCCGGGTGCATGGTTGGTACCGTGATGCAGGACTCGCGTCAACGTACCTCACGAGAGGGCAGCCATGGCCCGGACCGTCCCCGCGAACGCATCATCCCCCGGTGTGTCCGGGGCCGGTCACGACGGGCGCGCCGTAGAACTGCTGGGGACCCCGTCCGGCTCGGAGTCGCTGCTGGAACGTGCCTTCACTGAGGCGCTCGAACACGCCGACGACAACGACGATGTCACCATGCGGGTTCTCGACGCCGCCTACGAGCAGTTCTGCCGCATGGGCGTCCGGCGGTCCACCATGGAGGACGTGGCCCGGCGGGCCGGCGTCTCCCGGATCACGGCGTACCGCCGGTTCGCCACCAAGGACCGGCTGGTCGAGCAGGTGGTGCGCCGGGAGTTCCGCCGGTACTTCGACCAGTTTCTCATCGACATCCAGCAGGCCGCGACCGTCGGTGACCGGGTGGTGCTGGGCTTCGTCAGCGCCCTGCAGGCCATCCGCCGTAACCCGCTGATCGGGGGCCTGATGACCGCCGAACCGGACGTGATCATCCCCTCGATGATCAGCGACGGCGGACGGACGTTGGCCACGGTGCAACGGTTCGTCGCCGGCCAACTCCGCCGCGAACAACACGCCGGCAACATCTCCGAGACGGTGGACGTCGAGGTGGTGGCCGAACTGATGACGCGGCTGTCCTGCTCCTTCCTGCTCACTCCCAGCCACGTCGTCGATCTCGACGACACCGAACAGCTGCGCGCCGTGGCCCGGCGGTTCCTCGTGCCCATGCTGGAGTACGGTTCACAGGCCCAGTGACCGGCCGATCACCTCTTTCATGATCTCCGTGGTGCCGCCGTAGATCGTCTGGACGCGGGCGTCCAGATACGCCTTGGCCACCGGGTACTCGCGCATGTAGCCGTAGCCGCCGTGCAACTGCAGGCAACGGTCGACGGTGCGGTGCTGCAGCTCGGTGCACCACCATTTCGCCATCGCCGCCGTCTCCGCCGTGAGGGCGGGCTCGACCAGGCACTGGTCGACGAAGACACGGCCGAGGCGCAGTTCGGTGGCGAGTTCGGCCAGCACGAACCGGTTGTGCTGAAACGTGCCGATGGGTCGGCCGAAGGCCTGGCGCTGCTTGCAGTAGTCCAGGGTCTGCTCGAACACCGCCTCGGCACCGGCGAGCGCCGCGACGGCGATCGACAGCCGCTCGAAGGGAAGGTTGCGCATCAGGTAGGCGAAGCCCTCGCCCTCCACGCCGAGGAGATTGGCGGCGGGCACCCGGACGTCGGCGAAGAACAGTTCGGCCGTGTCCTGCGCCTTCTGCCCGATCTTGTCGAGGTTGCGGCCCCGCTCGAAGCCGGCCATGCCCCGCTCGACCACCAGCAGACTGATCCCCCGGTGCCCCGCTGCCGGGTCGGTGCGGGCCACGACGATGACCACGTCGGCCAGGATGCCGTTGCTGATGAAGGTCTTCTGCCCGTTGAGGACGTAGCTGTCTCCGTCGCGCACCGCGGTGGTCGTGATTCCCTGTAGGTCGCTGCCGGCACCGGGTTCGGACATGGCGATCGCGGTGATGATGTCGCCGGAGCAGAAACCCGGCAGCCACCGCTGCTTCTGCTCGTCGTTGGTCAGGTCGGTGAGGTACGGCCCGATGATGTCGTTGTGCAGGCCGAACGCCGGGCCGCTCGCGCCCGCCCGGGCCAGTTCCTCGGTGAGGATGGCGCCGAAGCGCCGGTCGGTCACCCCGCCGCCGCCGTACCGTTCGTCGACGAACAAGCCCAGCAGACCGGCAGCGCCGGCGGCCCGCCACACGCTGCGGTCGACGATGCCGTCGGCTTCCCAGCGGTCATGGTGCGGTGCGATCTCCCGGTCGATGAAGGCGCGTACGAGTTCGGTGAACGCGAGGTGGTCGGCGGAGAAGATGGTGCGGTCCACCATGTGCGTCAGCTCCTTGCTGAACTGGTCCCTACCGGGCCATGTCCTTGACGGTGGCGATGAGGCGCTGCGGTTCGGGACCCAGCGGCGTGACGTTGAGGATCGTGACGCCGGCGTCGCGATAGGCCTGGACGCGGTCCCGCACGTAGCTCTCCGGCCCGATGAGGCTGGTACGTTCCAATAGCTCCGCCGGCACCGCCGCAGCTGCCTCCGTCTTACGGCCAGCCAGGTAGAGGTCCTGGATATGGTCCGCCTCGGCGGCGTAGCCGTAGCGGCACAGCAGGTCGTGGTAGAAGTTGCGGCCCTTGGCGCCCATACCGCCGACGTACAGGGCGATCAGCGGCCGGGCGAGGTCGCGCAGGCCGGTCACGTCCGGGCCGATGGCCAGCGGACCGCCGGCCACGATCTCGAGCGGCCCGAGATCGCCGGGCCGCTTGGCCCGGCCGGCCGCCAACGCGGCACCCCAGACATCGGCCGCACGCTCGGGGTCGAAGAGGAACGGCAGCCACCCGTCGGCGAGCTCGGCGGTCATCCGTACGTTCTTGTCGCCCAGGCTCGCCACGTGGATCGGGATGCGGTCGCGGACCGGGTGGGTGAGGATCTTCAGCGGCTTGCCGAGGCCGGTGCCTTCCCCGGCGGGCAGCGGCAGCTGGTAGATGCCGTCATGGACCAGCGTCTCGCGTCGCCACACCTGCCGGCAGATCCGGATCACCTCGCGCGTCCGGGTGAGCGGCCGGTCGTAGGCGACGCCGTGCCATCCCTCGATCACCTGTGGTCCGGACGCGCCCAGGCCGAGGATCGCGCGGCCGCCCGAGATCGCGTCCAGGCCGGCCGCGGTCTGTGCCAGCAGCGCCGGGGTCCGGGAGTAGATGGGCAGGATGGCGGAGCCGATCTGCATCCGGGTGGTCTTCGCGGCGAGGTAGCCCATGATGGTCGGCGCGTCGAAGCCGTAGGCCTCCGACACCCAGACCACGTCGAGGCCGTCCTGTTCCCAGGCGGCCACGGCGTCCGCGCCGCTCCTGGGGTCCGTGGCATAGGCCAGCGGTGTCGCGATACGCATCAGCGGGCTCCCTGTGTCTGGCTGACGGCGCCGTTGTCCAGCCACTGCCGCAGGTGTGCGGCAAGGCCCCATTCGGTGAGCACGGTCTCGGTGTCCGCGCCCGGCACGGGCGGGCTGCCGCCGATCACCCCCGGTGTCCGCGACAGGCGGGGCGCCACCGCGGGCTGCCGAAGGCCGAAGTGCTCCTCGAACGTCGCGCGCGCCACCAGGTGCGGATGGCGCTGTGCCTCGGCGAGCGACAGCACCGGCGCCACGCAGGCGTCGGTGCCCTCGAACACGGTGGTCCACTCGTCGCGGGTGCGACCGGCGAAGACCTCCGCGAAACGCGCGCGGAGCACCGGCCACCCGGCGACGTCGTGCTGGGCCGGCAGGTCCGCGTCGGCCAGCCCGAGCAGCCGCAGCAGCTCGGCGTAGAACTGGGGTTCCAGCGCGCCGACGGCCATGTGCCCGCCGTCGGCGGTCGCGTAGACGTCGTAGAACGGTGCCCCGCCGTCGAGCAGGTTGCGGCCACGCTCGGGTTGCCAGGCGCCGTCGGCGAGCAGACCGGCGAACATCGTGGTGAGGTGGGCCGTGCCGTCGACGATGGCGGCGTCGACGACCTGTCCGCGGCCGGTGGTCCCGGCCACGTGCAGCGCTGCCAGGCAGCCGACGACGAGGTAGAGCGCGCCACCACCGAAGTCACCGACGAGGTTGAGCGGGATCTGAGGCGGCCCGCCCGGGCGGCCGATCGGGTGGAGTGCCCCGGCGACGGCGATGTAGCCGATGTCGTGACCGGCGGCGCGGGCCAGCGGCCCCTGCTGTCCCCATCCGGTCATCCGTCCGTAGACGAGGCCCGGGTTGCGCTCCAGCGCGGCCTGCGGCCCGATGCCCAGCCGTTCGGCCACCCCGGGACGCCAGCCCTCGATCACGATCGCGGCCCGGTCGGCCAGTCCGAGGACCACCTCGGCCCCGTCGGGATGCTTCAGGTCCACGACGACCGACCGCTTGCCCCGGTTGAGCAGGTCCCGCCTCGGGTCGCCGGCCGACAGCGCGCCCGGCTCCGGGCGGTCGACCCGGACGACGTCGGCCCCCAGGTCAGCCAGCAGCATCGCCGCGAACGGTCCTGGGCCGATCCCGGCGAGCTCCAGGACCCGGACCCCGGCCAGCGGGCCGCTCATGCGCCGGCCCGGGCGGCGAAGCGGGGAGCACGCCCCTCGAGCTGGCTGGCGAGTGCCTCACCGAAGTCGGCCCCGGCGAGGGATGCGGCCATGAGCCGGCCGGCGTCGGCGGCCGCCTCGGCGGCTCCGGTCTCCAGGCCCGACCACACCTGCCGCCGGATCACCGCCATGGAGGCCGGCGAGCAGTGCGCGGCGAGAGCGGCGGCATAGGCTTGTGCCTCGGCCAGCACCTCGTCGCGTGGGAGCACCCGTTGCGCCAGTCCGATCCGGAACGCCTCCGCCGCGTCGATCTTGCGGCCGGACACCAGCAGATCCAGCGCGTTGCCCACGCCGACCAGCCGGGGCAGTAGCCAGGCGCTGCCGTACTCGGCGATGAGGCCGAGCCGGCTGAACGCGGTGGACAGGCGGGCCTGCGCCGACAGGAACCGCACGTCGGCATACAGTGCGTGGACCAGGCCGAGGCCCGCGGCACCGCCGTTGACCGCCGCGACGATCGGCGTTCCCAGCGTCATCGGCAGATGTGGTGCGAAGCCGAACTCGTCCATGAGCCGGTCGCGGTGGCGCTCGTCGAGCAGCGCCTGCAGCGCCTCCGGGTCGGCGCCCGCGCAGAACCAGTCGCCCGCGCCGGTCACCACGATCGCCCGCACCTGCGGATCCGCGTCGGCGGCCCGCAGTGCCGCGTAGTAGTCGCGGAACATGTCCAGGGTCATCGTGTTCCGCTGGTCGGGCCGGTCGAACCAGATGGTGCGGACTCCGGCGCGGGTGGTGGCCCGCAAACCACAACCGGCCGGTTCGGCCTCAAGCACGGACAAGCTCATCAGCGCATCCCTTGTGACATCTGATATTTGATACTCTCATTCGGTGGCGGCGCGAAGCAAGATCCAGGACGTTTCTCATCCTCAACTGTCCGAGACGGTGGCGAGTCTGTTGCGTGACCGGATCATGTCCGGCCAGCTGCGTCCCGGTGAGCGGATCCGGCTCGAGGAGGTCGCCCAGGAGACCGGGCTGAGCATCACGCCGGTGCGCGAGGCCCTGCTGATGCTGCGCGCGGAGGACATGGTCGAGCTGCAGCCCCGCCGCGGTCACGTGGTCGCGCCGCTGTCCAGGCAGGACATCATGGACATGTTCGGCCTGCAGGGCGACGTCGCCGGTGAGCTCGCCGCCCGGGTCGCCGTCACCATCACGCCGGACCAGCTCGACGACCTGCGGCAGCAGCACGAACGGCTGCGTCGGGCCGCCCAGGCCAGGCAGATCAGCCGGGTCGAACAGCTCGAGTTCGAGTTCCACCGCAGCATCAACCGGCTGGCCGACGCCCGCAAGCTGTCCTGGCTGCTGCGGACCGCGACGCGCTACACGCCGTCGCGGTTCTACGCGGCCAACCCCGAGTGGCGGGCGGGCATGGTCGCCGATCACGAGGCCCTGCTCAGCGCGCTCGAGGCCCGCGACCCGGTCGCCGTCCGGCCGGTCATGGCCCGCCACTTCACCGATGGTGCCGAGCGGTTGATCAAGCATCTCGACGGTCTGGGGGTGTGGAACGGTTGAGTCACCGGCGACCATGACGCCACTTGAACATCGCCAACGAGGCCCGCATGGCGGAAGCGGCCGGCTGCAACGTCATCACGTCGATCGGTGGCCGGAACCGCTGCCACGTGACCGACCGGGGCCGGCTGAACTCGCGCAGACCGTCCGCGCCGTGGACCCGTCCGAAACCCGAGTCGCCGACGCCGCCGAAGGGCAGTGACGGCACGCCGGCGTACCCGAGCACCGAGTTGACCGACACCGCACCCGCCCGCAGCCGTGCGGCGAGCGCCAGTCCGCGACGGCGATGCCGCGTGAAGATCGAGCCGGAGAGCCCGTAGGTGGTCGCGTTCGTCCGGCGCAGCGCCTCGTCGGCGTCGGCCACCGGATTGACCACCAGCACCGGCCCGAACGTCTCGTCGGTGACCGCCGTGCTGTCCTCGGGAACCTCGGCCAGCAGCACCGGCTCGACGAACGGGGGCCGCACCGAACTCGCGTCACCGACCACCGCCCGGGCGCCCCGGTCGATCGCGTCGGTGATGTGGCTCAGCACGACGCCGGGCTGGGCCGGTGTGCTCATCGGCCCGTACGGCGCGTCCGGCTCGGCACCCGGCCGGACCTGCCGCACCAGATCGGCCAGTTTGGCCAGGAACGGCTCGTACACGGCCTGCTCGACGTAGACGCGCTCGACTCCGGCGCATGTCTGCCCGGCGTTACCCAGGCCGCCGAACACAGCCGCCTGGGCAGCCGCGTCGAGGTCGGCGTCGGCCGTGACGATGAGCGCGTCCTTGCCTCCGCCCTCGATCACGACGGGGATCAGGCTCTCGGCGCAGGCGGCCATGACCGCACGCCCCGTCGCGGCCGATCCGGTGAACGCGATCTTGTCGACGGCAGCGCGGCACAGCGCGGCCCCGGTCGTGCCGTCACCGGTGACGACCTGGAGGACCGGTCGGTCGGGAAGCAGTTCACTCCAGCGCTGCGCCAGCCACGCACCGACGCCCGAGGTGAACTCGCTGGGCTTGAACACCACCGCGTTGCCGGCCGCCAACGCATGGGATATCGCCCCCATCGGCGTGTAGACGGGGTAGTTCCACGGCCCGATCACACCGACGACACCGTACGGCACGTACTCCACGGAGCTGGCCTGGTTGAACGCGAGCAGGCCGGAGGAGACCGCCCGCCGTCTCAGCACCCGCCGGGCGTGTCGGGCGGCCCAGTCCAGGTGCTCGACGGCGAGCATCACCTCCAGCTGGGCCCCCGCGACCGTCTTGCCGGTCTCGCTCCGGACGAGGTCGGCCAGCTCGTCGATGCGGCTCGCGACGAGTGCCTTGTACGCGAGCAGATGACGCCGGCGGTGCCGGGCGTCCAGGCTGGCCCACCAGTGTGCGGCGTCGCGCGCGTGTTGGACGGCGGTGCGGACCGCGGCTTCGTCGGCTATGTCGTGGTCGGCGCGGGACTCGCCGGTTATCGGGTCGACGACGTGGAGCCGGCGGGGGTGCTCGACGAGGGACGTCATCGGCGGCCTCCTGACATTTGATATTCGATAGTCTAGCCTTGCTGTCAATCCCCGTTGTAACGCTGGAGGTGCAGCCGTGGAATGGAGCGACGAGCAACGATCACTTGTCGCGGCCGTGCAGGACTTCTGCCGCCGCGAGGCCGGAACCCGTGAGCAGCGGCAGAAACTGACCAACGGCGGACGGGAGACCCACAGCCCGGAGCTGTACCGCAAGATGGCCGACCTCGGCTGGCTGGGCCTGTCGCTGCCGGAGGAGTTCGACGGCGGCGGCGCGGGCATGGTGGAGCTGTGCCTCTTCCTGGAGGAGACCGCCAGAGCGATGGCGCCGATCGGCGGCTTCACCACGTCGATCATCGTCGCCGCCACCTACCAGCGCTTCGGTTCACCGGAACAGAAGAAGCTCATCCTGGGTGGGGTGGCCCGCGGGGTCATCGAGGCGGTCGCGATGTCCGAGCCCGAGGCCGGCTCGGACGTGGCCAACCTGAGCTGCCGCGCCGAACGCCGGGACGACGGGTTCGTGATCAACGGCCAGAAGACCTGGTGTTCCAACGCCCATCTCGCCGAGCACATCCTGCTGGTCGCCCGTACATCGGGCCGGGCCGGCGACCACGACGGCCTGACCATGTTCCTGGTCCCCGCCACGGCACCCGGACTGACCATCTCCGGTATCGAGACCATGGGCGGCCGCGAGGTAAACGACCTCTACTTCGCCGACTGCGTGCTGCCCGCCGACGCCGTGGTCGGCCAGGTCGACCACGGCTGGCGGCAGTTGATGGCCGGGCTCAACATGGAACGGCTGATCCTCGCCAGCGCGATGCTCGGCACCGCGCAGCGCGCGTTCGACGACGTCGTGGACTACGTCAGGAACCGGCGCCAGTTCCGCCGGCCGATCGGGTCGTTCCAGGTGATCCGGCACCGCCTGGCCGACCTGGCCACCGAGATCGAGTGCGCCCGGCTACTCGTCTACCACACCGCCGCCCAGGTCGACCGGTCGCCGGACACCGTGCTACCCCGGGAGAGCTCGATGGCGAAACTCAAGGCCACCGAGACCGCCCGCCGGGTCGCCCTGGATGCGATGCAGATGATGGGCGGTTACGGGTACGCGACCGAGTTCGACATGGAGCGCCTGGTCCGCTCCTCGATCGTGTCCACCGTCTACGGCGGCACCAGCGAGATCCAGCGCGAGATCATCGCGAAGACCTACGGACTGTCCGACCAGTTGCGGTGACGCCTGTCGGCGGACACCTTCGCCGCGCGGATGCCCCGGCCGGTGAGTGCGTCGAACACTCGCCGGCCGTACTGTCCGTCGGTTCGGATCCGCCCGCCGGGTCCTCCGTCGCTCGCATGCCGGGTCGTGCTCACCGGTCCGGCCCTCTTCCAGGCGCTCGAGGGCGCCGCCGCCCTCTCCTCCCACATGGCACCCGGACCGACCGGTCACTCGCCGCTGTGGCACGCCATCGGCTACCCCGGCCCGCTCCGGCCTTCAGCGCGGCAGGATCTGGGAACGCGGCGAGGGCTCCTTTCCGGCGTCGTTGGGCGTCAACTTGATGATCTCGGTCGAGGCCATCGCGTACATGAACGCCCAACGTCTCGCGGCCGGACTCTGACGACCCTATTCGAACCGCTCGCCCCGGTCGGCCATGGCCACCAGCAGCGGGGGCGGGTCGAACCGGTCACCGTAGCGCTCCGCGAGCACCCGCGCGCGGGCGACGAAGCCCGGCAATCCGCCCTCGTACTGGTTGATGTACTGCAGGACGCCGCCGGTCCAGCTCGGGTAGCCGATGCCCAGGATCGAACCGACGTTGGCGTCGACCACCGAGACCAGCACGCCCTCTTCGAGGCACCGCACCGACTCGATCGCCTCGATGAAGAGCATCCGCTCTTTGAGGTCCTCGAAGGGCGTGTCGAGGTTCGTACCGCCGAAGGTGTCCCGGAGGCCCGGCCAGAGGCCGACCCGCTTGCCGTCGCGGTAGTCGTAGAAGCCCGCGCCACCCGAGCGTCCGGGCCGGCCACAGTCGTCGATCATCCGGTCGATGACCGCGTCGGCGGCGTGCGGCTGCCAGGTGCCGCCAGCGGCGACCGTCGCCGCGGCCGTCTCCTGCCGGATCTTGCGGGGCAGGGTGAGGGTGAGCTCGTCCATCAGCGCGAGCACCGGTGCAGGGTAGCCGGCCTGGCTGCTGGCCTGCTCGATCGTGGCCGCCGGGATCCCCTCGGCCAGCATCGCCACGCCCTCGTTGGTGAACGTCCCGATGACCCGGCTGGTGAAGAAGCCACGGCTGTCGTTGACGACGATGGGCGTCTTGCGCAGCCGACGTACGACGCCCAGGGCCCGTCGCAGCGTGGCCTCGTCGGTCCGCGCGCCCCGGATCACCTCGACCAGCGGCATCTTGTCCACCGGCGAGAAGAAGTGCAGCCCGATGAACTCCTCCGGCGTGCTGACGCCCTCGGCGAGCATGGTGATGGGCAGGGTGGACGTGTTGGAGGCGATGAGCGCGCCCGGCGCGACCTGCTCGATCTCGGCGTACACCTTGTGCTTGAGCGCGGGATCCTCGAAGACCGCCTCGATGGCGAGGTCGACGCCGGCGAGGTCGGCGAGGTCCCCGGTCGCCTGGATCCGGGCCAGGATCGCGTCGCGCTGGTCAGGGGTGGACACGCCCCGGGCGACGGCCTTGTCGAGCAGGCCCGCCGAGTACGCCTTGCCCCGCAGCGCCCCCTCGACGGTCACGTCCTTGAGTACGACCTGCATGCCGGCGCGGGCACACACGTAGGCGATGGCGGCGCCCATCATGCCGGCGCCGATGACGGCCACCCGCTCCAGTGGCGGGTGGCCGTCACCGATGTCCCGCGAGTTGGCGGTCTGCACGTCGAAGAAGAGCGCTTTGATCATGTTCTTGGCGATCTGACCGGTGGCCAGCTCGGTGAAGTACCGCCCCTCGATGGTGAAGGCGGTGTCCAGGTCGACCTGCGCGCCTTCGACGGCGGCGGCGAGGATGTTGACCGGGGCGGGGTAGGGCGCACCCTTGAGCTGCTTGCGCAGCATGGCGGGCATGGCCGGTAGCTGGCCGGCGAGCGCCGGGCTGGACGGGGTGCCGCCGGGAATCCGGTAGCTCTCGCGGTCGGAGGGCTGTGCCGCGTCGGGGTTGGCGGCGATCCAGGCGCGGGCGGCGTCCATCATGCCGGCCTCGTCGGTGGCGATCTCGTCGACCAGCCCGTGTGCGAGGGCGTCCTGCGGTCGGCGCCGCTGGCCACGTAGCAGCCAGTTGACCAGTGCGTCGGCCACACCCAGCAGCCGAACGGTGCGTACCACTCCCCCGCAACCCGGCAGCAGGCCGAGGGTGACCTCGGGAAAGCCGATCTCGATGGCCGGGTCGTCGAGCACGATGCGGTGGTGACAGCCCAGCGCGAGTTCCAGTCCGCCACCGAGGGCCGATCCGTTGATGGCGGCCACGACCGGACGACCGAGTGTCTCCAGCCGGCGGACGGTGTTCTTGAGCAGACGCGTGTCGGCCTCGGACGCCTCGGCGTCGGCCGGCGTCAGCCGCAGCAGGGCGTCCAGGTCGCCGCCAGCGAAGAACGTCTTCTTGGCCGAGGTGACGATCACGCCGGCGATCTGGCCGCGCTCGGCCTCGAGCCGATCCACGGTCGCCGTGAGGCTCGCACCGAACTCGGCGTTCATCACGTTCGCCGAACGCCCGGGGTGGTCGAGGGTGAGCAGGACGACGCCATCGTCGCCGTACTCCCACCGGATGGTGTTGACCATTCGTGACTCCTCAGATTCGTTCGATGACGGTCGCGATGCCCATGCCGCCGCCGGCGCAGAGCGTGGCGAGCCCGTAGCGACCACCGCGTCGCTCCAACTCGTCGACGAGCGTGCCGAGGATCATGGCTCCGGTCGCCCCCAGCGGGTGTCCCATCGCGATCGCGCCGCCGTTGACGTTGACGATGTCCATGCTCAGGCCCAGGTCGGCCACGAACCGCAGGACCACGGCCGCGAACGCCTCGTTGATCTCCACCAGGTCGAGGTCCTCGACGCCGAGGCCGGCCTTGGCCAGTGCCTTGCGCGCGGCCGGGGCCGGGCCGGTGAGCATGATCGTCGGATCGGCGCCGCTGATCGCGGTGGCGACGACGCGGGCTCGTGGGGTGATACCGGCGGCCGCGCCGACCGCCTCGCTGCCGACGGCCACCAACGAGGCGCCGTCGACGATGCCGGACGAGTTGCCCGCCGTGTGGACGTGGTTGATCCGCTCGATCCAGTGGTACTTCTGAAGCGCGACCGCGTCGAATCCGGCCTGCTCTCCGATGCCCGAGAACGAGGGACGGAGCGCGGCGAGGCCCTCGGCGGTCGAGTCCAGCCGGATGTGCTCGTCGCGGTCGAGAACGGTCAGTCCGTTGCGGTCCCGCACGGGTACCACCGAGCGGTTGAAGTAGCCGTTGGCCCACGCCTTCGCGGCCCGGGCCTGCGACTGCAGCGCGTAGCCGTCGACCGCGTCGCGGTCATAGCCCCCGATGGTCGCGATGAGGTCCGCGCTGATGCCCTGCGGCACGAAGCCGGTGATGAAGTTGGTCTCCGGATCCAACGCCCACGCTCCGCCGTCGGACCCCATCGGGATCCGGGACATCGATTCGACGCCGCCGGCGAGGACGAGATCCTCCCAGCCCGAACGCACCTTCTGCGCGGCGGTGTTCACCGCCTCCAGGCCCGAGGCGCAGAAGCGGTTGAGCTGGACGCCGGCCACCGTGTCGGGCAGGCCGGCGGCGACGGCAGCCGTCTTGGCGATGACGGCGCCCTGGTCACCCAGCGGGGACACCACCCCGAGCACGATGTCGTCGATCAGTGCCGGATCCAGACCGGGCATCCGCCGCAGGGTCTCCTCGATCAGACCGGTGACGAGCGAAACCGGCTTAACCCCGTGCAGCGATCCGCTCGGCTTCCCTCGGCCGCGCGGTGTGCGCAGCGCGTCGTAGATGAACGCCTCGGTCGTCATGGCCAAGCTCCTCGCTGCTCGTCCGATGCGAATCTCGCCTAACTTTCGGGCAGTCCACGGTCGCTTGTCAAGGAGCCTCCACACGAAGCATGCTGACCGACTGCCTCCGCTCGCGGTGCGCGAGAAGACCGGTGGTCACCGCCGACCTCTCGCGATGTGGCGCTAACGTGTAGGGGTGAGACCGGCAGCGAGCGACACGGGCCCCGTAGCGACGAAGCGGCCGAAAGACCGCAAGGACCGCATCGCGCTGGCGGGTGCGGAGCTGTTCTGCGAGCGGGGCTACCACCGGGTCTCCGTCGACGAGATCGCCGCCGTCGTCGGCATCAGCGGCCCGGCGGTGTACCGGCACTTCCCGAACAAGTACGCGATCCTCGTGCACGCCACCCGGGAGGTCGTCGGCGTTCTGCTCGCCGCGACCGCCGCCCCGCAGTCGAGCACCACCGAGGGTGTCCTCGACGAGCTGCTGAACGCCGTCGCCGGAGTCACCGTGAGCAAACGGCGCGTCGCCGGGCTGTACCAGTGGGAGGGCCGCTACCTCACCCCCGAGCATCGGCGGGAGTTCGCCGTGACCCTGGCCACGCTGGTCGGCCGCCTTGCCGGGCCCCTACGCGCGCTTCGGCCCGAGCTGACTGCCGGGCAGGCGGAACTACTGGTCGAGGCGGCGCTCAGCGCCTTCGGCAGCGTGGCCACCTACCGCGCGGCGGCCACCGGCACCGGCACCGAACAGCTGCTCAACCGGGTCGCCTGGACCCTGCTGCGAGCCGACGCGCCACAGTTGCCGCCACCGCAGCGTGCCACGCCGGGCACCGCGCCGGTGCGCCCGGCGTCGCGTCGTGAACTGCTGTTGATCGAGGCGATCCGCCTGTTCCACCGCCACGGCTACCACGCCGTCGCCGTCGAGGACATCGGGCGCGCGGCCGGCATGCAGGCATCCAGCGTCTACCGGTACTTTCCCGGCAAGGCCGACCTGCTCGCGGCCGCCTACTACCGGGCCACCGAACTGCTCACCGGGGCCACCAGCGCGGCGATCGCCGAGGCGAGCGACCCGGCCGACGCGCTGCGCCGGGTCGTGCAGGCCTACGTCGCCTACGCGTTCGGCCAGAGCGACCTCGTCGCGGTCTACCTGGCGGAGAACAACAACCTGCCCGACAAGGACCGCCACCAGTTGCGCGGGGCGCAGCGCCGGCACGTCGAGGAATGGGTGCGACTCGTCAACGCGGTACGACCGGACCTGCCGGTCGCCGACGCCCGGGTGCTCGTGCACGCCGCACTCAACGTCGTCACCGACATGGGCCGGCTCGGCCGCTTCGACCGCACCGAGGGCTACGACGCCCAGACGGCCCGCCTGGCCCTCGCGGTGCTGCACGCCTGACCACCACGGGCCGACCGCCTCGTCCCGACTACCGTCGATCCCGACCGCGCGCACTCCCCCACGACGTCGAGGGCTCGGATGGCGCTGTGATTGACTAGCACGTATGTTCCTGTGTCCGCCCACACCTGATCGATCGATCCGGTGACCACCGGGTCGACCGCGGCCACCCGACCCCGCAACCGCAAGCAGGTCATCGTCGAAGCGGCCGGCCAGGTGTTCAGTGAGCGCGGCTACCACGCGGCGTCCATGGAGGAGATCGCCGCCGTCGTCGGTACCAGCGCGGCAGCACTGTACCGGCACTTCCCGAACAAGTACGCGCTGTTCGCCGAGTGCGCCAACGTCATCGTGGACAAGCTCGTCGCCGTGGTCGACGAGTGGCCGCCCGAGGCGGCCCTGACGGACGTGCTCGTCGCCCTCACCCGGGTCACGGTCACGCACCGCGCGTCCGGCGGCCTCTACCGGTGGGAGGCCCGCTACCTCCAACGCGAGGACCGCCGGCTGCTCCGGACCAAGTTCGCGCACGTGGTGGGTCGGGTCACCGAGTTGGTGCGGCGCGAGTACCCGCGACCCGACGAGAGCCTGCGGGCGGTGGCGGCGCTCGGAGCGATCGGCTCCATCACGTCGCATCGCACCTCGATCGCGCAACGCCGGATCGAGGAGCTGTTGCTGGCCTCCGCCCTGGGCGTGGTCACCTCGGACCCGGCGGCGGCAGCGGGCAGCGCGCGCCTGGTCGAACTGCCCGCCCAGCCCGTGCCGCGCACCCGGCGCGCGGAGATCCTGACCGCGGCCATCCCGTTGTTCGCGCGGGACGGGTTCGCCAACGTCACGAACGCGCAGATCGCTCAGGCCGTCGGGCTGGCCCCGTCCGCGATCTATCGCCACTACCCCGGCAAGGTCGACATCCTGGTGGCCGCCTGCCTACAGGCGGCGGGACTGCTGGCCCAGGCGGTGGACCGGAGCCTCCGTCAGGCGACCGATCCGCGTCAGGCCGTGGTCGCGCTGGCAGCGGCGTACGTCGCCTACTGTTTCGAACACAACGCCCTCAACAGCGTGGCCGAGGCCGAGGTCGCCGGTCTTCCGCCCGAGCTGCAGCGCCCGGTGATCCTCGCCCAACGTGAGCACATCGCCGTCTGGGAGCAACAGTTGCGGAGGGTCCGGCCGGAGCTGGACTCACGACAGACCCGCCTGCTGGTCCACGCGGGGTTCGGCGTGGTGGTCGAGGCCGGACGCGCCCTGCGCTGGCAGGACGCGCCCGGCCACCGGGACGCCGTGACCGCCCTGGTCACCGGTGCCCTGACCCTGTGAGCAGGGGCTCCCTGCTCAGGAGCCGGGCCGGTTCTGGGTGGGGATGGTGATGGGGGTGTGGCTCGGCGAGGTGCCGTTGTTGAGGAACAGCATCGCCAGGCCGCGGATGAACCTGTCGAACATGGAGAAGGTGTCCGGCATGATCGGCGACAGCCCCTCGCGGAACATGATGTACGTCGGCCAACCGGCCTCGATCACGCCCCGCGAGATGAAGTCACGCGGCAACTTCAGCCAGTTGCCGATCTCGTCGCTGAGCAGGTAGCGCGCGAACTCGCGTTGGAACCCCTTGGTGATGCCCAGGTCGACCGACGAGGTCAGGTTCAACAGGATGTCGGCCAGGTCGATGCCCTCCCGCGTCGGCGCGAGCAGCGGTGTCAGCGCGTACTCCGACTGCTCGTACGCGGCAGCCCAGGTGGCGGGAATGAACTCGTCCCGTACGCCCAGCAGATGCAGCGCGACCTGCCACATGTGCAGGTAGGCCTCCTCCTCCGCAGCCGAGATCCGGAGGCCGTACCGACGCCACTCCACCAGCTTGCGGTGCACGTAGGTGCCCAGGCTGTGGAAGGTGATCAGGATGTCGCCGTTGCTGATCGGAATCGGGTGGTCCGTGACTCCCCGCCACGCTGCTGACTGCGGCAGCAGGTGCCGCACGGCGGCATGCGTCAGGCGGGTCTTGGTGGAGGTGGTGATGAACTTGCCGGTCGGCTTGAAGGCGTCGACCGGGTTCATGTCGTAGCCGTACGTGAAGGTCTTGGCCGCGCGCGCCTTCATGTCGGCGCCGCCCTCGGACCAGTAGACGTTGCGGGCCTCCCGCGGGATCACCGTGCTCATGATTCCGCTGCCGAGGCCGTACAGCAGGAACAGGTACATGCTCATTCGCTTGTTGAACTGGGCGGCACGGTCCAGTTTGGCCTGGTCGGCCCAGGACGGCAGCTTGTTGAACCTGTTGAGGTAGGTGGTGAGCGCGGGGGGCAGGCCGCTCGGCACCGGGTCGCCGTTCCTGATGAACGAGTTGAACGCGGCGTTGACGGCCGGAACCTGGCCGTTGTCGAGCAGTGCGGCGACGAGCGGGTCGGTGTCGTCATCCCACACGTCCCACGGATCGGTGACCGTGTTGGTCCCGGCGATCGAGTTGGCGGACGACCACGCCCAGGCCTTGGGGGTCTCCGTCACGGCCACCAAACCCAGCGCGGCACCGAGGGTCAAGACGCTTCTTCTGCTGAGATTCTCCATTCGCACCACTTCCCGGTCGGCCAGATATCGCCCTGAACACCAGCTTGCGGAGGTGCTACAGGCAGGTTTCGAGCGATCCGAGCATGTGATTTTCTATTAACATAGAGGAGCTTGAACCGGCCTGCAAGAGGGCAACTTCGATGCGACGCCACCTTGACCGGCTCCGGGCTAGAGGTGCGGGCCCGGGCAACCGGGGCCGCCCTCAGCCGAAGGTGAGGACGGGCTTGATCGCCGTGCCGTCGCGCATGCCGGCCACGGCGTCACCGATGTTCTCGAAGGGGAAGGTGGCGATGATCCGGTCCAGCGGGAAGAGGCCGCGCTGGTGCAGGTCGACCAGTTCGGGAATGAAGCGCGCCGGGTCCGCGTCGCCCTCGATCACGCCGTGGACCCGGATCCCCTTGCCGAGCAGGCTCATGACGTCGAATGCGACCGTGCTGCCGATGCCGACGAGGGCGAGGTCGCCCCGGGGACGTAGCGCGGTGACGGCCTGCCGGAGCATCTCCGGTCGGCTGGTGGTGTCCACGATGTGGTGTGCGCCGGCGCCGGTGAGGTCGAGCACGGTGGCGCCGAGGTCGTCGGCCGCGCTCGGATCAAGGGCTGCCGTGGCGCCGAGCTCGGTGGCCAGGGCGCGTCGCGAGGCGACCGGCTCGATGACGATGACAGGGTCGCAGCCCAGGACGACCGCGGCCATCAGCGCGCTGAGTCCGACCCCGCCGGCGCCGATGACGACCAGGGAACTTCCCGGCTCGGGACGCAGACGGTGGATCACCGTACCCGCCCCCGTCTGCACACCGCAGCCCAACGGCGCGGCGACGACGGCCGGCAGGTCGGCGGGAACCCGGATGGCGTTGCGCTCATGGGCGAGCGCGAAGGTGGCGAAGCTGGACTGGCCGAAGAACGCGCCGTGTACGGGGGCACCGTCGCGGGACAGCGGGGTGGTGCCGTCGCCGCGACCGCCGGAGATGTTCAAGGTCTGCTGGAAGTGGCAGTAGGCCGGGTGGCCGGCCGCGCACTGCTCACAACGACCGCAGCTGTGGAAGGTCAGGCAGACGTGGTCGCCCGGCGCGAGACCGGTCACGTCCGCGCCGACCGCCTCGACCACACCGGCCCCCTCGTGCCCGAAGACCATGGGAGTGCGCCACCGGGGCCAGCTCGCCTGCATGCTGAGGTCGGTGTGGCAGAGGCCGGCCGCGGCGATCCTGACCAGCACCTCGTGCGGCCGTGGGGCTTCGAGATCCACGGCCTGGATGACGAACGGTCCGCCCGGGGTTTCGGTGACGGCTGCCCGGATCCGCATGATCAACTCCTTTCTGGAGTCGAGCTCAGCCGACGCGATCGAGAAGGAAGTAGAAGAAGGGGCCGTCGGCGGGAACGTTCTTGCCGTTCATGATCCCCATCAGCGTGCTCTCGTCGACTCGCTTGAAGTGGTCGAAGACCGGCTGACCGTCGTAGACCATCGTCGCGGTCGACTCGCCACGGAACTCGACGGTCCACAGGCTGGCCTCGCCCTTGCCGAGCACGATGTTGGAGTACAGCTCGCCGTTGTCGTCCTGGCAGATCAGGGGCTTGACGTCCTTGACGGTGACGAAGCTCTTGCCGTACCACCCCACCTGGTCGAGTCGCCCGTTGACCGGGTGCCCCGTGTCGAACCCGCTGCCCTTCCACTCGCCGAGGATCTCTTCGGGACGGACCGTGTCCAACGCGGCCCAGATCTCGTCGAGTTCGGCGGCCGACACCGGGCCGTCCTGTCGGCGCAGCTCGGAGAACCGGGCTCGGGCTCTGCTCGCATTCATGATGGCTTCCTCTCTCCGTACGTGCGACTTCAGGCACCCCACCTGGCCCTTGACACGGGCCGCGCCGTCACCAAGTCTGGTGGCGAGGTGGTCACGATGGCCGGTGGCGGCCGGTACCGCTGGTTGCGTCGTATCGAGGCACTCGATCCGGTACGTGACCATCACGAGATCTACCGGATCTCGGCCGGATACGAGTTTCCCTTCGACTACCAGCGGGCGCTGGAACTCGCGCTGCTCCGCACGTACTGCGTGCCGAGCATCTCGGCGCTGCTCGACGCGACCGGCGAGTTCCGACTGCGGACGCAGCAGCGGTACGACGACACCGCGTTGCTGATGGCGGAGATCGCAGAGCACGGATACGACTCGCCGCGCGGCAGGCAGGCGTTGAGAGTCGTCAACCGGGCGCACCGTCGGTACGCGATCTCCAACGACGACATGCGCTACGTGTTGTCCACGTTCGTGTACGAGCCCGTCGACTGGCTGGATCGGTTCGGCTGGCGTCGGCTGCACGAGCACGAGCGACTGGCCGCGTTCCACTACTACCGGGCCGTCGGCGCGCGGATGGACGTCCGCGACGTGCCGGACGACTACGACGCGTTCCGGGACTTCAAGCGCGAGTACGAGCGTGCCTCCTTCCGCTTCGCCCCGACCAATCAGCGGATCGGCGCCTACACCCTGGACCTGTTCGGCTCGTGGTACCCGGGGCCGCTGCGCCGCGCCGCGCGGCTCGGCGTGCTCGCGTTGCTTCCCGCCGAGGTACGCGCCGCCTTCGGATTCCCGGCCGCGCCGCGCTGGCTCTCCGCAGTGGTCGAGGGCGGATTGCGCACCCGGGCGGCGGTGGTGCGGCTGATGCCGCCGCGCACCACGAGCCGGTTGACCCACGCGCCGCAGAACCGCACCTACCCCGGCTACCCCCGGGGGTACCAACCCGCCGATCTGGGGTCGCCGCCACCGCCGCCCGACCTCGACCCGACATGGTTGGCCCGCCCGGTACCGCCACCGGCCGCCGGGCCGGAGCCTGACTGACCGCCAGGAGAGCCCTGGAAGGCTCAGGACACCGACCCGTCAGGCCGCTCCTGCCGACGGGTAGAGAGCGTTGATGCTGTCGTGGTAACGGTCGACGATGACGCGGCGCCGCAGCTTCAGGGTAGGGGTCAGCTCACCCGATTCCGGCGTCCAGGCCAACGGCAGTACCTCGAAGGTCTTGACCTGCTCGGGTCGGGCGAGCTTGGCGTTGGCAGCGTCGACGGCGGCCTGGATCTCGGCGAGCAGCAGCGGATCCGAGGCCAGGCCGGGCAGCTGCGCGTCGCTGATGCCGCGCGCCCGCGCCCACAGGGGCGCGACCTCGTCATCCAGCACGATCAGCGCCGTGACGTACGGCCGCCGATCGCCGATCGCGACCGCCTGACCGATGAGCGGATGCGCCCGAAGCAGCCCCTCGATGTGCGCCGGCGAGATGTTCTTGCCGCTCGAGGTGATGATGAGTTCCTTCTTGCGGTCGGTGATGCTGAGGAAGCCGTCCTCGTCGATCGTGCCGACGTCGCCGGTGGCCAGCCAGCCGTCGGCGTCGACGACCGGCTCGATGCTGCCGTCGCCGCGCAGGTACCCGGAGCAGACCAACGGCCCGCGCACGAGGATCTCACCGTCGTCGGCGAGGCGCACCTGCATGCCGGCGTTGGGCCGACCGACGGTCCCGGTGCGGAAACGCTCCGGGGTGTTGATGGTGGCGGTACCGGTGGTCTCGGTCATACCCCACACCTCCAGCACGTCGACACCGAGCCCGGCGAGGAACCGCAGGACGTCGACCGGGATCGGAGCGGCGCCGCTGCCGGCCCAGACCATGTTCTGCAGGCCCAGCGTGGACTGGAGCGGTCGCAGTACCGTGGCTTCGGCCTGCGCCACCCGGGCAGCCAACTCTTCGGGCACAGCCTGGCCCGCCGCGCGCAGCTCGTACGCCTCGAGGGCCACGGCGCTCGCGGCGCTGAAGGCGGCCCGTACGGCCGGTTCCGCGGTGGCCAGCTGGGCCTCGACGCCGGCGGCCATCTTCTCCCAGATCCGTGGCACCCCGAAGAACGAGGGCGGACCGATCGCGCGTAGGGCCCTGATGAGCTGGGTGGGGTCGGGGCAGATGGTTACGTGACCGGCCCGGTAGATGGGGTTGTAGATGCCCAGGATCCGCTCGGCGATGTGGGCCAGCGGCAGGTAGGCCACCGACGGCGCGTGATCGGGGACGGACACGGTGGCCTCGAGGACCACGGCCTGATAGATCACGTTGTGGTGGCTGAGCACGACGCCCTTCGGGTCACCGGTCGTCCCCGACGTGTACAGCAACGTCACCGGCTGCTCGGGTCGGATCGCGCGCCAGCGCCGCTCGAAGGCGTCCGGCTCGGCCTGGTGTGCGGCCTGGCCGATGGCACGCACCTGTGACAGTGGCACGGTCTTCGGGGTCAGATCGTCGGGTTCGGCCGCGTCGACCAGCACGATCCGACGCAGGTGGGGCAGGTCCGGCAGGATCGAGCGCCAGCGGGCCAGCTCGGTGGCGCCTTCCAGCACCAACACCTGGGCGCCGCTGTGCAGCGCCAGGTACCGCAGCTGGTCGGTGCTCAGCGTCGGGTAGACCGTGGAGGGCACCGCACCCAGGTGGGTTGCGGCGAGATCCACCAGCCAGTGTTCCGGCCGGCTCGACATCATGATCAGCATGTGGCCACCCGGCTGCAGGCCGATCTCGGCCAGTCCGCCGGACAACTCGGCAACCTCGTCGCGCAGCTCGGCCCACGTGCGGGTGTCGTCGCGGTCGAGCGTGGTCAGCGCCGGCAGGTCGGCGAACTCGGTGGCGTTGCGGTGCAGGAGAGCGGGGACGGTCAGGTCAGCAGCCGTCTTGGCGCATCGGTCGGCAAGGGTGTCGGCAGGGTCCATGGGTTACTCCTTCGACCGTAACCAGGCCTGGTGGTGGTGAGGCCGGTGTACCCCTCATCGTGGTGGTGTCGAGGGTGCCGCAGCCTCTGACAGCACTGTAAACGAGGGCTAACTTTCTGGGAAGAAGCGATTGGGATCAGGTGCTCAGTCGAGCCGGAGGGTCGACCGGGTAGCGAACGCTGACTAACCAGTCATGGTCGGGGCGCGGCCGCCGTGGCCGCGCCCCGTGCCGGGTGCCCTGGAGAACGGACGGTCGGCCGCCCATCACGATCGTGGCGCCGACGACCTCGCTGATCACATCGCCGGTCGCCGTGGCGCCGAACGGCCGAGGCTGCCTCAGGCGATGCGCCGGGCCGCGATTGCGCTGACCGGGGCCGATGGACCGCTGGTTGTCACTGCGCGGTCCAACCACCGTCCACGTGCAGAACGCTGCCGGTGACATAGCTGGCCGCGTCCGACGCGAGGAACGCGACCGCGCCGACAACCTCGTGCGGCAGGCCGAACCGGCCCATCGGGATCCGCTCGCGCAGCCGTTTCGACCACTGGTCGTGGCTGCGTAGTCCTTCCGTCATCGGCGTCTCCAGGTAACCGGGCGCCACCGCGTTCACCCGGACACCGGCAGCCGCCCACTCCAACGCCAGCGTCCGGGTGAGCTGCTCGACCCCGCCCTTGCTGGCGCTGTAGGCGGCCAGTCGCGGCAAGCCGACCTGACCGTGCACCGAGGACATGTTGACGATACTGCCCGCGCCCTGCTCGATCATGAACGCGCCGGCGGCGCGGGCGCAGACGAACACCCCGGACAGGTTGGTGTCGATCACCTGTTGCCAGTCCGCGACGCTCACCTGCTCGCTGCGGTGCAGCGCCGGACTGATCCCGGCGTTGTTCACCAGGACGTCCAGCCGACCCCAGCGCTGTCGGGCCAACGTCACGACGGCATCGGCGGTGGCCTCGTCGGTGACGTCACCGGCGACGACGTCCGCGGTGCCACCGTTGGCCACGATCCTGTCCCGCACCGCCAGTAGCGCGTCCCGCCGGCGTGACTGGAGGATCACGGACGCGCCGGCCTCCGCCAGTCCTTCGGCGATCGCCGCTCCCACGCCCTGGCCGGCGCCCGTCACCCAGGCGACCTTGCCCTGAAGTAGTCCCTTGAACATGTGTCGGATTCCTCTCGGTGGAGGTCTCGTCACGAACCCAGCGCCGCGACGCCCTGCCCGTCGGCGACCCGCAGGCCCATCTCCACGAGCGCCGCCGCTGCCCCGGCCATGTCCGCCGCGTCCGATCCCATGTGCTTGCCCTGAAGATGGCGGAAGTAGATCGATTCCATGATGACCGCGAGTTTGAGGCAGGTGAGAGCCAGGCACACGTCGAGGTGGTCGCGGTCGACTGGGCGGATGGCGGTGTAGGCGCGCAGAACGGCTGCGCGATCACCGAAACCCGGCCGGTCCGTCACGCCGAGAGCCACCGGAACGTGCCGCCGTAGGGTGTCACCGGGCTCGGTCCAGTAGACGAGCAGGAGCGCGACGTCGCACACCGGATCGCCGCGGGTGGCCATCTCCCAGTCCAGCACCGCGCGTACGCGTGCGGTGTCCGGCGCGAGGATGAGGTTGTCCAGGCGGTAGTCGCCGTGCACGAGCGCCCAGGCCCGGTCGGCGAACGCGTCCGTGCGTGCGGCCAACCAGCGCCCGAGCCGGTCGAACCCCGGCAGGTCACGCACCTTGGTCCGCTCCCACTGCGCGGTCCACAGCGCGGCCTGCCGGCTCAGGTAGCCGGCCGGCTGACCGAACGTCTCCAGACCGGTGCCGGTGAGGTCCGCGTCGTGCAGCGTCGCCAGCGTCCGGACGAGGACATCGGTGATCACCGCCGCGCGTTCCACGGAGAGACCGGCGCAGTCGGCCGCCGAGGACAGCACGACGCCGTCGACGTGCTCCATGACGAGGAAGGGTGTGCCGATGACGGACCGGTCCTCGCAGAGCAGGTACGGCCGGGCGCTCGGCACCGCCGTCGGTTCGAGGCCGCGTAGCACGCGATACTCGCGCGCCATGTCGTGCGCTTTGGGCATCACGTGGCCGAGTGGCGGACGACGCAGCACCCAGGAGCCGGCGCCCTGGCTGATCCGGTACGTGAGGTTGCTCCGGCCGCCGGCGAGAAGCTCGGCGTGCCACGGCGCGACCGGATCGGCGTCGGGCAGCCGCTCACCGAGGTAGGTCGCCAGCCGGTCGAGTGACAGGCCCGGCGGATCCACGCCGACGCTCGCGGGTGCCGGCCCGATCTTGGTGCCGGACTCCGTGTGGAGCGGGCCGTCGCCCACCGGACCGCGGCCCTCGTCAGCCATGCGTCGTTCCGCCGGTCCGGGTGGCCTCGTACCGCCGGACAGCGCGGCGGGCCACCGACCAGCGATGCACCTCGGACGCGCCGTCGTAGATGCGGAACGGGCGCACCTCGGCGAGGAACCGCGCCAGCGGCAGGTCGTGGGAGACACCCTGCCCGCCGCACAACTGCACCGAGCGATCGACGATGCGCCCGACGGCCTCGGAGACGAACGTCTTGGCGATCGATGTCTCGTGGTTCGCGCGTCCACGCTCGTCGAGTGTCGCGGCGGTGGTACGGATCAGCGACCGGGACGCCGCGATGTCGATCTCGTTGTCGGCGATGAGGTGCTGCGCCAGGCCGAGATCGGCGAGCCGGCTACCGAACAGTTCCCGCTTGACGACGTAGCCGAGCATGATCTCGTGAGCGCGGCGGGCAACACCGAGCCAGCGCATGCAGTGCGTGAGGCGAGCGGGCCCGAGCCGGACCTGGGCATTGGCGAAGCCACGGTCGACCTCACCCAGCACGGCGGACGACGGCACCCGGCAACGGTCGAACACCACCTCGCAGTGACCGCCGGTGAATCCGGCATCGATGGTCGGGATGTGTCGGCCGACCGAGAGACCGGGAGTGCCCGCGTCGACGAGGAACATCGTCGCGGCGTCGGCACCCGTGCCTGCCATCACGATGAAGAAGGCGGCACCGTCGGCGCCGGTGATGAACCACTTCCGGCCATCGATCAACCAGTCGCCGCCGTCACGCACCGCCCTCGTGGTGAGCGTGCCGGGGTCCGATCCGGCACCCGGTGCCGGCTCGGTCATCGCGAACGCCGAACGAGCGTCGCCAGCGGCCAGTGGTCGGAGGTACCGCTCGCGTTGCGCAGGCGTGGCGACGTGTTCCAGTAGCGTCATGTTGCCCTCGTCGGGCGCTGCGCAGTTCATGACGAGCGGGCCGAGCAGACTCCGGCCGGACTCTTCGAGCACGTCGGCCTGTTCGCGCATCGACAATCCCAGACCGCCGTACTCGGTGGGTGCCGACGGGGCGAACACGCCGGCGGCTCGGGCGGCCCCGCGAAGCCGCGCGAGGAGTTCGCGGTCGGTCTCGATCTCGTGTTCGACGGGAATCACCTGATGGTCGACGAAGCTTGTCACCCGTTTCGTCAGGTCCTCCGGGACTTCGCCGGGCGTCGCGTTCGTACTCACCCTGTGCCTCCTGTTCGCTCGAGTAGCGTCACGCGGCGCCCGGTGGTCGAGTGAGGAACCGACCAGCTGACCAGTTCTCCGCCGTACGGCGTCGACCGGACGCTCGAGCATGGTGCCAGCGTTCGGGAATTCCTATTTTCGAGAATGCCAATCAACGGTTTCCGGTTGGCGATCCACCGTGCCGTGGCCGCCCTGCCTGCCGGCAGCGGCCGGCTCAGGTGGGCTCGTCGGGTGGGCTCGTCGGGTGACGCGGAGTGCGCTGGTGCGGTAGATGGGTGGTCTCGGTGTCCGGGTGTTCCAGCTAAACAAACATAGATCACTGTCACGATCGGCCTTGTGACCGTCGACACAAGTGTGCTCTCATGTGAAACACGGGCGCAACATGCGTTTCACCGTATCAGTAGCCCTCGACTCCGAGGAGTGCACCGTGGAACCACTCAGCAGACGCAACATGTTGAAGGCTGGTGGGGCGTTAGGCGCGCTCGGCGCGTTGAGCATCGCCGCGCCGGCGCAGGCCAAGTCGACGTGGACCTGGTCCCCCTCGGGCTCGGTGGCGGGTGCCGGAGCGGGCGTCGACCCGCGGCTGGTGTGGGACGACGAGGCCGACCCGCTGGTCGCCTCGCTGCTCGACCGGGGCGAGGCGCCCCTGGTCAACCAGTTGCTACGGACCTGGACCAGGAACGGTCAGCCGTTGCCGGACGGGCTGCCGGGGGACGTGCGCCAGTTCATCGAGCGCGCCCGCCAACTGCCGTCATGGGTCGACCAGGGCAAGCTGACCACCGCGGTGCAGTTCAACGAGAAGCGGGGGCTCTACCTTGGCGTGCTGTACGGACTGGCCAGCGGCATGATGAGCACGGTCATCCCACAGGAGGCCCGTGCCGTCTACTACTCCGAGGGCGGCGCGGACATGAAGGACCGCATCGCCAAGACGGCCAAGCTCGGGTACGACATCGGGACGGCGAACGCCTACCAGCCCAACGGTTCGATGATCGTGACCGCCGTCAAGACCCGACTGGCCCACGCCGGCGTGCGGCACCTCCTGCCGCAGTCGCCGAGGTGGGTGGGTGCCGCCCCCGAGGACATCCCGATCAGCCAGCGGGACATGATGATCACCTGGCACAGCCTGCCGACCACGGTCATGCGGGAGCTGAACTCCTGGAGGGTTCCGATCCCCACCCGCGAGTCGGACGCTTTCCTCCACCTGTGGCAGGTGGCCGCTCACATGCTGGGCATCAAGGACGAGTACATCCCCGCGTCGTGGAGTGAGGCCAACTCCCAGGCCACCCAGGTCCTCGACCCCATCCTGGCGCCGACGCCCGAGGGCATCGCGCTGGCGGACATCCTGCTCGGCCTCGGCAAGGAGATCGACGGCGGAATCCTGAGCAAACCCATCCTCGGCTCGTTCACGCGATTCCTGCTCGGTGACCAGATCGCCAACTGGCTCAAGATCCCCCGGGACCTGCTCTGGGACACCCTGTTGCAGACATCCTGGGGGCCGTTCATCGCCGTCCGGGAGGCCCTGCTTCCGCTTCCGCTCGCGCCGGAGTGCTTCTGGCTCTTCGACGAGTTCCTGCGCAAGTTGGCCCTGCTCTTCCTGTCCGAGGGGCAGCAGATCAACATCGAGATCCCGCTCGGCAACCGTCCTTCCTGACACGCGACAGCCCCTCTGATCCGGAACATCACCGCCGAGGGCGCGGACCGGCCCCGCGTCCTCGGTCCTCTCCGCGCACCGCCCGCAGCACCGCGACTCAGCTCACGGTGCTGCCGCCGACCACACCACAGGCCACGACACCACGATCGAGTTCCCCCGACGAACCGTCCCGAGTGAGCCACCATGGTCGAACCCAGTTCCCGGCGACACTTCTCCGGGTACGTGCTGGCCGCCCCGATCCTCGTGACCGCCGCCGAACTGGCGGCCTCCACCACGACCGCCGGGCCACCGTCGTCAGACGGGACGGAGCTGCTCGGCCTCAACGACATCATGACCGCGGCGGCACTGCCGACATCGGGACTGATCTCGGTCGAGGTCAGCCAGGACGGGACCGTGTCGTTCACGTTGCCCCGAACCAGGCTGGGACAGGGCGCCTCCACCTCGACCGCCACGCTGATCGCCGAGGAACTGTCCGTACCGAGGGGACGGGTCCGGGTCACGCTGATCGACGCGTGGCCGGAACACGTGTCCCACCAGGGGACCGCCGGACCAGACACGACCATGTCGACCTACGCTCCCCTCCGGGTCGCCGCGGCCGTAGCCCGTCAGCGGCTGTTGGAAGCTGCGTCGGCCGCCTTCGGCTCGCCCGTCGTCGACCTGCGGCTGAAGGCCGGCGTCATCACCGATGGCGACGGCCGGAGCCTCGACATCGGCGCCCTCGCCACGAAGGCTGCCAGCGCGAGCACCGTCGCGGTGGTGGTGGAACTCGCCCCTCGGGAAGGCTGCACCGTCGTCGGCTGTCCCGCTACCGGGTCGACGCGCGGGAGGCGGTGACCGGGCGCATCCGGGTCACCGAGCCGGTGGAGGCCTGCTCGGCTGTCACTGTCGGGCGGGTGCCTGGATCCCGTTCTCGCCGGGTTGACACAGGAACTCTACGGGCCAACTTGTCCTTGCCGCCCAGGTAATAGTCGTAGATCCGGGCGATGCTGGGCCGGGTGGTGTCGACACCGGACGCAGGAGCTTTGCTTCCAGATCGCCTTCGAGGGCCGGCTCACCCCAGGCAACCACTGACCAGCACAACAACCAAAGATCAGCCGTCACTTGACACTTCCCGTCAGCGAGGTACGGCAGATCCTGAGACAGAGCCGTTCGTCTTTCAGTCCCGAGCCGGCAGCGAAGGCCACGACATCACCAACGCGGGGGTGACCAGCATGCCGGACGGGCATTGCCCTCGTGGCCGGACAAAGACAGGGGGCCGCAGTAGGGAAGCTGGGCCAGCTGCCGCAGCAGTGGCACCGGACCACCGACCACGGCCACCACCGCCGGCCTGGGCCGCATCGCTCGCGGCCCGGACCGGCGGCACGGCGGGGCCTACAACCGAGGAGCGGTGCCGGTGAAGGCGCCCGCGTCGGCCAGGTACTGGGGCGAGATCCGTCCCTCGGCCAGCGCCTGCCGGACCGCCTCGACGGCCGCCTCTCGCTGCTGCTGGACCTGCTCGGGGTCACGGCGCAGTGAGGCACGCTGGGCGACCAGCGCCGCCTGCAACCGCGGCACGTCGACCTTGCGCGGCTCCACCCCGTCGAGTGCCGCGAGTGCGGCGGCAGTACCGGCCGCCTGACCGATGCCCATCACGCCACCCTGGGTCCGGAAGGAGCCGTGCGCCTCGTGGGTGGCCGAAATGGCGCGTCCGGCGATGACCAGGCCGTCCAGCCGACGCGGCACCAGGCAGCGGTACGGAATGTCGTACGAGTCGTCGAGGTCGCTCCAGGTGCCCTGGTCCTTGTCCGCGCCGTAGCCCTCCTTGCCCTTGAGATTGTGGATGTCGATCGGGAAGTAGCCGCGAGACACCACGTCGGGCACCTTGGTGCCACTCATCACCTCCTCGCCGGTGAGCACGTGCTCGCCGAGGATGTGCCGGCTCTCCCGGATCCCGATCTGCACGCCGGTGGCGATAAGTCGGGCGTCGGCGAAGCCGGGCACGTTCTTGACCAGGTACTCGCTGAGCGACATGACCTGGCGGCGTCCGTCGATTTCGCCGCGGGTGAGGCTCTCCGCGTCGGTACCGTCGACGCCGCTGATCCGGGTGCTGTTGAAGTGCAGCACGCCGGGATGGGTGGTGGTGAGGAAGAGGATGGTGTCCCGGCCGAGGTAGAGTTCACCGGAGTCCAGGCCCCGCCGGATCAGGGTTTTGAAGCCCTGGCCGACGAAGTGTTCCTGGGGAAGGTTGGCCGCGTACGGCTTGACGGCGACCAGTTCGGAGGCCCACTCGAATTCCTCCGGGTGGGCGTCCATGTAGTCCTTGACGGCGCGGGTGTCGACGCCGGCCATGTCGAACATCATCGTGCTGGGCTGGGCAGCCTTTTCGTCGCCGCCCCGGCCGAGCACGAACTCGGCCCCGGCCAGCGCCGCCACGTCGCCGTCGCCGGTGGCGTCGACGACGACCTTCGCGTGGTAGTCCAGGTTGCCCGATTTGTTGGTGACCGTGACACCGGTGACCTTGTCGCCGTCCTTGCATACCCCGCTGACGAACGAGTGGAACAGCGGCACGACGCCGGCCTTGAGGGCGAGCGTGAGGGCCGCCCATTTGTACGCTTCCCGGTCATAAAAGCACAGGTAGGCGCCACTGCCGTGCGGGTTGGTGGTACGCAGGTGACCGGTGCTGCCACCGATGGACATCATCCGCTCGACGAACTCCTGCGGAATGCCCCGCACGACCTGTTCGTCGCCGAAGTGGAACGGGGAGATGGGGCCGAGCGCTGCACTGGTCGGCATTCCGCCGAGGAAGCCGTACTTCTCCACCACGAGCGTACGGGCTCCCTGGCGGGCCGCCGCGATGGCAGCGATGAAGCCGGAGGGCCCGCCCCCGACGACGATCACGTCGTACGAGCGCTGCGGGTCGGGCTGGGGCATCCGGATAACCACCGGCTCACTTCCTCTTCTGGTTGTACTGGTTCTGGACCTCGGTCAGCCCGGCAGGGATGGGAGCGCCGTCGAAGACCATCTTCTGGGCGGCCTTGACCAGGTTGGTGCTGAGTTCGCTGTAGTCAGCGGGGTACAGGGACACCTTGCCGTCGCTGGCGAGGTAGTCGCGCCACTCCAGCAGTTCCTTGGCGTTCTGCGCCTGGGTGACCGCCGGTTGGTCGTAGACGTTGCGGAGCACCGGCAACACTCCGGCCGCGGCGAACTTGGCCTGCGACTCGGCGCTCAGGTAGTACCGGATGAAGGCCCACACCTGCTCGGGGTGCTCGGTGTTCGCGCCCATCGCGAGGGTCTGTCCGGCGACCGCGGTGGGCAGCCGGCGTCCGGCGGTCACTCCCGGAACGGGGGTGGTGACGAGGTTGTCGCCGACTCCGTCGGCGGTGCGGGTGGCGGCCACCCGGAAGCTGCCCGCGATAGCCATCGCCACGGTGCCGGCCTTGACGCCGTTGACCACCTCGTCGGCGCCCATAGTGAGCGCCTCCCGGCCGAAGGCCCCGGCGTCGGCGAACTTCTTGATCACCGACATGGCCTGGGCTCCGGCGTCACTGGCGAAGGTCGCCCTGCCGTCGGCACCGATGACCGCTCCCCCGTAGCCGGCGGTCAGCGGGTCGAACTTCTCCATGAAGTCGGCGCCGAGGGACTGCTCCGAGAGGCCGATCGCGAAGCCGGTGATCTTATTGCCGGAGGCTCTCCGGATTGCGGCGCCGGCGGCCACTGCCTCGTCGAGGGTGGTGGGCGGGGTGACACCGTACCGGTCGAGGAGGTCCTTGCGGTACCAGAACAACCAGACCCGCGACTCCCACGGCAGGGCCATCAGTTGGCCGTCGATTCTGGCGCTGTCGATCGGGAAGAGATAAGCGGATCCGGCCTGCGCCAGCCAGTCCTTGGCGAAGTCGTCGATCGGTTGGATGCTGCCGCCCTCGACGTGCTGGGCAAGCTGCGGGAGGTAGATGTTGACGATGTCCGGGCCACCGCCGGTGTTGGCCGCCCGGATCACCTCGCCGTCGATCTTGGCGTAGTTGATGCTGGTCACGGTGACCTTGGCGGCGCTTTGGCTGGCGTTAAATCCATCGATGATCTCTTGGAGCGCCTTGCCGCGCGGGTCGGTGCCGGTCGGGTCGAGGAAGGTCCAAAGCTGCAGTTCGGCGACTCCGTCACCGGAGCCGTTGCCGGAGCCGCACCCGACGAGGCCACCGGTGCCTGCGGCAGCGATGGTGGCGGCGCCCAGCGTCAACAGCCGTCGTCTGTCCAGCCGAATGGTCATTGTGGTCTCCAAGGGCTCGGGGCTGAGGGGTCAGCCCTTGCTGGCACCGGCCGACAGACCGGCCACCAGGCGACGTTCGAACAGGACGAATGCGATGATCATCGGCAGCAGGGTGACCATGACCGCGGCGGTCAACTGGCCCCAGACCGTGCCGTACTGAGTGAGGTAGGTGTAGAGGCCAACGGATATCAGCCGTAGGTCCGGATCGCTGACGAAGGTGCTGGCGATCAGGTAGTCGTTCCAGACGTAGACGAAGGTGATGATGGCGGCGGCACCGAGGCCGGGCTTGGCCAATGGCAGCACCAGTCGCAGGAAGGCGCCGGCCGCGGACATGCCATCGACCCGCCCAGCCTCCTCGATCTCGGGCGGGATCGACTCGAAGAAGCCGCGCAGGATCCACACGATGGTCGGCACCTGCCACGCCGAGTAGATCACGATCATGACCAGGTAGGTGTCGTAGACGCCGAGCTTGACAGCCAGGTAGTAGAGCGGCACCAGGACCGCGATGCCGGGGACCATCGAGGTCATCAGGATGAAGAAGAGCAGCCCAGCCTTTCCGCGGAACCGGTAACGTGCCGCCGAGTAAGCGGCCGGTACCGCGATGACCAGGGTGACCACGACCGTGACGACGCTGACGATCACGCTGTTGAGCAGGTTCAGTGGAATCTGGGAGTGGAACAGCACCGCTTCGTAGTTCGCCAGCGTGAAATGTTCCGGGATCCACCGCACTGGTGTGGCGAGCACGGTCGACTCCGGCTTGAGCGAGGTGCTCAGTCCCCACAACAGCGGCAGGACGGCGAACCCGGAGGCGGCCAACAGGCCGAGATAGATGCCGGCCCGCCGGATCCGACCCGGATGCCCGCTCGTACGGCTGAGCTGGCGGCCGGGCCGGCCAGCGGCATCCGGCGGTGCGGCGCCGCTCGACCGGGAGGCCTGGGCACTGGTGGAGGCTGCGGGATCGGTCAGGGTGTCAGGCATCGTTCTTCCCCTTGAGAACCCGGATGTACGCCACGCCGAAGACGATGTTGAAGACAAACAGCACAACGCTGTACGCAGCGCCAATACCGATCTTGAAGAACTGGAAGGACTGGAGGAACGCGTTGAGGCTCAGCACCTGCGTGCCGGAGAACGGGCCACCACCGGTGAGCGTGTAGACCAGCGTGACCATGTTGAAATAGAGCAGGGTCAACATGATCACGAGAATCAGCAGCGTCGACCGGATCGCCGGCACGACGACGAGGAAGAACGACTGGCGTGGGTTGCATCCGTCGACCCGGGACGCCTCGATCTGCTCCGCTGGAACGGTCTGCAGCGCGGCGAGGCAGAGGATCGTGGCGAGCGGGTAGCTGAGCCAGACATTCACCACAATCAGTGACGCCATCGATCCCCACGGCGACGACAGTGGGCCGTCGCCCCCGAAGAGGCTGTGCAGCGGACCGTACTGGCCGTTGAGCAGCCACTTCCAGAGCAGGGCCGCGACGGTCTGGGAGACGACCCACGGCAGCAGGATGACCACCCGGAACATCCGGACGAACCGCACCTGCTTGTTCAGCAACACCGCCAGCCCGAGCCCGAGCGGCACGGCCAGCACCAGCGAGACGACGACGTACACGAAGGTCCGGGCGATGTCGGCCCAGCCGGCCGGCCCCAGCACCGTGGTGAAGTTGTCCCAGCCGATGAACTCGACGACCCGCAGGGCCCGGGTCCGGTAGACACTGAGCCGAAGCGCGTAGGCGATCGGGAAGACCGAGACGAGCGCGACGAGCGCCACTGCCGGCAGGTACAGCGCCACCGGACCGAGTCGGCGCCGCCACACCGGGCCACGACCGGCGTGCGGGCCAGCGGCCGGCTGCCGGCGGCCCGTGCCGGTCGGCACGACCGTAGACGTGGAGCTCACCGGATGCCCGACCGGTGGGCCACGACGAGACCAGCGGCGGCAGGCGCGCGGACGCCGGCGGCGATCGGGAGCCAGCCGGGGACGGACGGCTGCGTGAGAATGATGACCACTGAGGAGTACCTCCTGAACCTGCGGTGGGGTACTATCTTGGAATCGATTTCAGGATGGTTTCGCAAGAGTTAACGCCCTGGCCGGGGCCATGTCAAGAGGCGATCCTGATCGTGTGAACCGGAGCTTCCGGGGCTCGATGAATCGGAGAGGTACCCGATGGCCAACATCTACGACGTGGCGAAGGCGGCCGGCGTCTCCCCCGCCACCGTCTCCCGGGTACTCAACGGCGGCAGCGTCAGCTCCGAACGTGCCGCTCGGGTCCGGGCCGCCTGCGAGGACCTGGGGTTCCGGCCCAATCGGGTGGCCCGTGGCCTGCGCCGACAGCGCAGCGACGTGCTTGCGCTGATCATCTCCGACATCGAGAACCCGTTCTTCACGGCGCTGGCCCGAGGCGTGGAGGACGTAGCCCGGGCAAGCAACCTCTCGGTCGTGCTGTGCAACGCCGACGACAACCCAGAGAAAGAAGCGGAGTACCTCGACGTCGCACTCGCCGAACACATGGCGGGCGTCATCATCTTCCCGGCGTCGCTCGCTGAAACCGATGTCACGGCCTTGCTCGACCGCGGCGTCCCGGTTGTCGCCGTCGACCGCTCCCCCGAGTCGGCGGCGATCGACACGGTCACCGCCGACGACGAGAACGGCGCGTACGTCGCCACCCGACACCTGCTAGACGAGGGATATCGTCGGGTCGCCTGCATCACCGGTCCCCGCGCCTCGTCGGCGGCGACGGAGCGGCTACGCGGCTTCCTTCGCGCCCACCGCGAGAGCGAGGCACCGCGACGGCGCCCCCGGGTGGCGTACGCCGACTTCCGGGTCCGTGGCGGCTACCAGGCGATGGGTGAACTGCTCGATCTCGCCGAGCCGCCGGACGCCGTGCTGACCACCAACAGCCTGATGGCGGCGGGCGCTCTGGAGGCGCTCTACGACCGCGACCTGCGACCGCCCGAGATCGGCGTGGCCACCTTCGGTGACACATTCTGGGCGCATCTGGTGCAGCCAGCCCTGACCACCGTTCACCAGCCGGCATACGAGATCGGCCAGGCCGCCGCCGAACTGCTGTTCAAGCGGCGGCACGCGCCCGACATCGAGCCGCAGCGGCTCGTCCTGCCGACCCGGCTACAGATCCGCAGCAGCTCCCGCCGCAGCGCGGAGGCACAGACGACACCGGCCACATCGGCCGGTAGACGGGCGACAACGGCACGGGTGGTAGGGGCCGAGCGCCCAGACGGTCCCGGCCGGGCGCGCGCGACCGGGCGCCATGACATCGATCAGTCCGTTCCGGTCACATGAAATCGATTCCTGCACTTGCACGCCTCAGAGCGCGTTTGGGATGTGGACGCGGCCACCCCGCTCCGGCACGTCTTCGCCGACTCCGGCTTCGCCAGCCGCCTGGTCGACTGGGCCCTCGACACGCTGCGCACCACCCTCGAGATCGTGCGCAAACCCGCCGACCAGCGAGGGTTCGTCGTGCACCCCAGACGGTGGGTCGTCGAACGGACCCTGGCCTGGCTCACCGCCCACCGTCGCCTCGCCCGCGACCACGAAACCCGCCCCGCCACCTCGAAGCCATGATCCGCTGGGCCGCCGTCGCCGGCATGCTCGCCCGCCTCACCCGAGGCCGAGCCGCCACCCGCCAACAACGCCGCACCCTCAACACCCCCCGCTGAGCCTCAACGCCTGCTGGTGGTGCCCGAGGTGAGCCGCGTCGGTGAGGGGCCGGAGCCGAACGCCATCGCGAACCCTCGGCCGCGCTCGACCAGCAGCGGCCGGGAAGTTGTTCGAGGAGGGTCCGTGAGGCGCGGAACGGGACTGTACAAATAAGCCGAACAGAGAACCGTCTCGTCTGTGCCTCCGGCCGTCATGGGGAGGGCTCCATGGCTGCTGAGCCTGGACGGGGATCGACGGCTCCCGTACCCGCACGCTCAGAGCCGCTCGGTGAGCTAGGAGTTGCCTTACGGCTGAAAGAGAGCCGAAGACAACTTCAGCTCGCTGACGAAAACTCACGAGCCGCCTGATCAGTCGAACAGGCGTCCGAGGAGAGCACCTTGGCCGGACTGCAGGACGTGCGCGGCCTCCAGCGGTACCCAGAAGCACTCGAACCGGGTCGGCTCCTGCTTGCCGTCGTGTTCCTCCTGGCTCGCCCACCGGTCAGGCGTAGGCCCGGTCAGTTTCAACTGGAAGATGTGACGATTCTGGATCTCGAACCGCAGCGGGCTGATGTCGTACTCAACCTCACCCAATTTCCGGACGGCCGCGAAGCCCGTCAGCCCGGTCTCTTCACGGGCCTCGCGTAGCGCCGCGTCCTCCGGCTGTTCACCGACGCGCACGCTGCCTCCGGGCACCTGGATCCCCACCTCTTCGTAGCTGTAATCGGTGTGGCGGAAGACGAGCAACCGCCCCTCGCGCACGATGTAACAGAGGACCTTGTCAACAACGGCTTTGCCTGAATATGGGACGACCCGACCAGCGTTCGCAGCCCTCGGCAGATACATGGATGGGATGCTACAAGCCATAGCGTCGTGGACACCACGAGCGGCTTCGCGCCCAACTCCAGAATCCACTATCCAAATTGCCCGCTCGCGGCCTAGCAGAAGACCTCAGCTTTGGAGCAGCAACACAGAGAGTGCGCTTGATTCACGTCACCAGAAGGTAGAAGTCGATAATCTGGCGGAGACGGCAGCGGCCGTGTTCGACGCGCAGCTGGCGGCGATCGAACCCGGAATTGACGCCCGCGCGAAAGCCCTGCCCAGGTGCGAGCTGCCGCAGCGACGGTCTGCCCGTCAGCGTCCCACCGGTCACCGGACGGCACGTCCTGGGTCCACAGCGCGGAGAAGGCAGCCCACCCGGCCGTGATCGTAGGAGCCCCGACCGACAGTTCCGGCCGTGACGCCGTCGGCCGCAAGCGGACCTCGGCAGACGTCGTCGCACTGTGGACAGGAATGTCACCGTCGCTTGTTACCTTCGCACCTCCCCAACGCGGAAAGGGTTGCCGCAGTGGAACGCACCACGGCCTACACCGACTCCTGGTACCGACAGCCCGACCCGGTCGAGCGGGAGGATGGCCGCCGGCTGACGAACCAGCATTGGGTACGCGTGGCGGCGGTGTGGCTGCTGGCGACGTGGTCGCCGGAGCAGGCTGCCGGCTGGTCGTCAACGGTGGTGGCCGGGCGGACCAGGTCCCGCCGGGATCAACAGTGGCCGGAGCCGCCGCCGTTGACGGAGATCGCGGACGCCGCCGGCCTTCCGGAGGTCACCGGCGCGACGGTGTTGACCAGTCGGGTGTCGGTCGGGCCGGGACGGTCGTACGAGCCGGTGCGCACCGACGAGGAGGTGGCGACCGAACTCGTCAGCCTGATCTCGGCCGTGGTGGGGACACCCGACCGGCGCGCGGAGGTGCTGGTGCGGTTCCTCGCCGACGAGCTCGCCGGCCCGTACGCCGATCTGCTCCGGCTGACCACCGACAGCGAGCGGCCGGACGAGCCGGGCCGGCCGGAGCCGCTGCACCTGCTGCAACGCGACTTCGACGGCAGCACCCTGCGGGTCTCGTTGCATCCGGCTCCGGAGACTCGACAGCCGCCGGTCACCGACTCCGATGGCGCCGACGCCGCCCTACGGACCCGGCTGGCCTGCATCATGACGTTGCTGAGCGACCTGCTCTGGGTCAACAACAACAGCCCGGTCACCTTCCGGTTCCGGATCGGCCGGCTCGACCCCGGGGACGGCGCTCCGGTGGCCGCCGCAGCCCGCTGGTGGGTCGAGAACCGCGAGGACGCCGACGAACACGACGAGGAGGCGTTCCGGCCCGTACCGGCCGCCGACCTGCGTGCCGGTCTCCGCAATCTGGTACGCATGCACCTGAGCGAGCTGTTCGACGGGAGCTGGGACGGCATCGACGAGTTCCCGGAGCTTCCGGCCGACCACCTCGCGGCGTTCCTGGGCGACCACCTGATCGATCTCGTCCTGGCCCGGATGGGTGCCGACGTGCACATCGGATACGCCGGCCTGCTGCCGACGACCTGGCCACCCGACGACGAGGACTTCGAGGAGGAACCACAGACCACCGTGCTGCTGGTCGACCGGCACGAGGTCGCAGTCCTGGAGATCGACATGACCTGCTGAACCGGTCACGCGGGCGAGCCCGAGGACGGCCGGCGCGCCGAGCGGGGTGTGGTCCGGTGGCCCGGTCGGGCAGGGTGAGCTGATGGGGTTACGTTCGTTCTCGTGCACAGCCCGTCGGTCGGGCCGCTGACCCTGGACGTCGACCGCGCAGGCGCTCGAGGAATCGGGTGCGGTCGCCATCGTGCCGTCACTGCTGGACGTCGCCGACGCGGGGGGACGCGGCCGGCCCGTCGACCACGTACCAGGCCGGAATCTGCACCAGTTGGTCGATCCCCGGGCGGTGGCGGACCGCATCCTGGCGAGGACCGGCTACTGGCGATCCCCGACCCGCTGAGGCGTGACCCGATCCGACCAGCGCGATCGGGCTGGGCATCCGGCGGGCGGACGGTGTCGATCCGCCCCCGCTCGACGGCCCGTCCCCGACCGGCGCGATCGACGTCGATCGAACACGGCGCCCGAGCGGCGCGATCCGGCGTGGCGGGAACGCCACAGCCCGGCCGCGCGGCAGCCGCGACCGGAGTACGGTGTCCGGGCGCGGCTGCCGGGCGACAGCGTCAGCGCTGCGGAAGTGGCCTGACCAGGGTCGGTGCGCCCGGCGCCGGAACGACCGCCGGCACCCGGGCGGCGGTGGCGGTCCGCGCCGCGACGACGCTCTCACCGACCAGTGCCGTGTTCAGCAACCTGCCGACCGCCTCGCCGATCGGGTCCGGCGTGCCGGGCAGCGCGTAGTGCGTCACGTTCTGAGCGAGGCTCACCTGCCGCCGACCGTCCGGGGTGTGCAGCGAGATGGCGCTGTGCCCGAAGACCAGGCCGTCATGCCCCCAGACGTCGCCGGTGGGCCAGGTCATCCGGTAGAGGCCGAGCCCGTAGCCGGCGGCCTCCGGTTGGGCCGGGTCGAACGGCACGGTGGTCTTCATCGCGGCCAGTTGAGCCGGGCGGAGCAGCCGACCACCGAGCAGCGCCCGGAAGAAGGTGTTCAGGTCGGCCATGGTCGAGACGAGCGCCCCGGCCGTCCAGGCCCAGGACATGTTGCTGACGCTGAAATCGCGCAGCTCGCCCTCGTACCACGGGACGTAGCCCCTGCTGTGCGGGCCGGCGATCCGGGGACGCAGGCCGGGGAAGTACGTCTGCCGCAGCCCGAGCGGCCGGAGGATCCGCCGGTGCACCTCGTCGGTGGCGGACCGGCGGGTGACCCGCTCGATGATCAGCCCGGCCAGGATGTAGTTGGTGTTCGAGTAGGAGAAGGCTGCGCCTGGTGCCCCGGTCGGCGGCTGACCGAGGCCGGCCCGGACGAGCTGGCGCGGCGTGAACGTGGTGGAGCGGTGCCGCTCGATGTCCTCGGGGGTGGCGAAGATGACGTGGTCGTAGTCGCTGATTCCGCTCGTGTGGTTGAGCAGCATCCGGACGGTCACCCCGGCGACCGCGAACTCCGGAAGGTACCGGCCGATCGGGGCGTCCAGCGCGATCCGGCGCTCACCGACGAGTTGCAGCAGCGCGGCGGCCACGAAGGTCTTGGTGATGCTGCCGACCCGGTGCTGGAACCCGGGCAGCACCGGTCGACCGGTCGTCACGTCGGCCACTCCGCTGGCGTCCCGCCACCGGTCCCGTCCGTCCCGCGCCTCGGCGAACACGCCGGGCATGCCGGCCTCGGTGATCGCGCGCAGGTCAGCGGTGAGCGCCGCGTCCGGCAGCGACCCGGCGGGCGGACGGCCGGCCGCGAGTGCCGGGCCGGCACCGGCCAGCAGGGGCGTCGCGAGTGCCGTACCGGTGGTGGCCAGCAGGAAACTGCGGCGTGACAGGTGCATGTCGCCTCCCGTGTGACGTAACTGCTGCTCATGGTGCCCTGGGCCACCAACCGAAAACGTCGGTCTGCGGACCCATATCGGCCTCCCCACCGGGGATGACCCGAGCTCCGACCCAGTCGGGAGAATCCGTCCGACCAGCGACGTCATGCACCGACGCCGGTGTCCGAAACGGTGCCGGTTCGCCAAGTAGAGGATCAACTACATGGACGCCCGACGCGATAGCGGAGCATAGCTTTCGTCGTCGGTGCAGAAGCACACCCGGTAGGTGAGTTGCGGTCCCCGTCCGGCGGTGGCCGGCCGCAGCAGCCGCAGGCCGTGAGCCTTCGAGGATTGGGATCATCGCCCGGCGGAGACCGGACGCAGCGACGTAGTCGGTCCTCGCCCGATGCGGTGACGGGCACAGCCTGAGGAGCGATGACGGATATAGAATCTTGGCCTTTCGCCGCCGACGGTCGCCGATCCACAGTGTCAGGTGTGCAGGATTTCACGCTGCGGTTGGTGCCGGGCTCCGTGATCCCGCGACAGCACTGCGGGAAACAGTGCCGCGTTGCCCAGGAAGCTGCCGGAACTCTCGCCCGAGTCCCCGTAGTTGGCGACGACCACGCCCAGCGACATGGGTATCGGCAGGATCCGAGCCCAGCCAATGTTCGGGGCCGGTTGGCTGGTCAGCACACATTCGAGTCACCGGCCAGGTAGGTGCCCGGTGGGCTGCTCGCTGGCTGGACCATCGGCCCGGGAAGGCTGGGGGCGGGGCCGGCGGAGGTGACGTCCAGCCCGGGGTTGCCGTTACCGACCTGCCCGATCGGCTGGCCCCACCGACGGGCCGTCCGGCTATGTCACCGTGCTCAGCGTGAAGCGTTGACCGCCGAGTGCGAGGCAGTTGTCGTTGGCCCGCATGCCGGTGGTCGCGGTGTTGAGGACTGCCAGGATCTGCGGTTAGGGGGCACTGACGATGGTGGGTTACTCGGTGGCGGTGAGCGCGGGCAGGGTGGTGCGGATCGTCACCAGGTCTGCCAAACGCTGTCCGACAGGAGCCAACGCGGAACTCGGAGCCTGCCCCCCGAACGACGAGCAGGCTGCGGAGAGCCTCGGCCCTGGTTATTTGTCGAAGCGGATGGTCTGTAGCCCAGTGCGGCCGCTCTGTCCGGGTGGGACGAGAGCCTCGTCGACGGTGATGACGCCGTACGGACCCGCCAGGTTGAACTGGCCGGAGTCGCCGGCCGGCAGGACCTGCCAGGTCTGTGTCTCGTCGCCGTCCTGGCAGGTTTGCAGGGCCAGCGGCGGCTGCGGCGTGGCGGCCACGCAGAAGCCGGGCCGGGCCGATGGGGTGATCACTACCCGGTTCCGGGCGGTCACTGGCGCGGGCAGTAGGACCATCCTGGTGGAGGCGTCCTTGGCGGTGCCGGTGAAGTCGACGGTGTCGTTCGCGCCGATCTGCACCCAGTGGTCTACGCCGTCGTCGGCGATATCGATCAGCACGTCGGCCTCCAGGTCGATGCCAAGCTGCCGCAACTGGGTGACATCCGACTTCACCGTGCTGGTGCTGGTGCTGGTGCGGGACGAGGATGGGGACGGGGACGGGGACGGGGACGGGGACACCGAGGGGGCGGCGGGATTCGGCGCGGGTTCCGGCGCCCGTTTCAGGATCGCGCCAAGGCCGACCACGGCGATCAGGACGGCGGCGAAGGCTGCGCCGGCCGCCTGGTTGCGGCGGCGCTGGGCGGCGCGGCGGCGGATCTCCGCGGCGGGGGCCAGGTCGGCGAAACGCTGAAGGTGGTCGGCGTACGCGTCGAGGCCGTACTGGATGCGGTCGTCAGACATCACGGCGCCCCCGGCCCGTCTCGTAGGTTTCACTGTCGGTGAGGTAGGCGGCCATGGTCCGGCGTCCCCGGGCCAGCCAGGTTGTAACGGTGCCGGCCGGGACGCCGGTCTCGTGGTGGATCTCTGCGACGCTCAGACCGGCGATGTGGTGCAGGACTATCACGCGGCGCTGGTTGGCGGAGAGCTGGCGCAGCGCCGCGACGATCGCGACGTGGTCCGGGCTCAGCGCTTCGACGTGCTGTCCGGGGGTAGTGTCGCGGCGGTGGGCGGAGAGCCGGTTGACGGCCTTGCGCCAGGCGCTCACCGCGTGGCGGTAGGCGACCTGTCGGACCCAGGCCTCGGGGTTCTCGTACTTGCTGATTTTGTCCCATCGGTTCCAGGCCCTCAGGTACGCCTCAGCCACCGAGTCCTCGGCCTCGGCCCGGCTGCTCACCATCATGGCGACGTGCGCGAGCACGCGACGCGAGGTCGTTGCGTAGAAGGTGTCGAAGTCCTCGGCGTCGCGCATCTACAGGTGAGTTCCGTTCTCGGGCCGGGCAGACGGGTGGGGGATCAGCCGGCGAACGGATGCTCTGCGGGCCCGGTGCGGCCCTTGCCGTTGGTCCGGTACTGACAGTGGGCCCCACACGACCCCCCGCAGTCACCCGGAAGGGCGCTGCGGGGGGCCGGCATGCGCCAGCTACCCGCCTAGCGTGGTCGTGACCCCGGGCGCACCAGCCCCGACGTCACCTGCCAGCGGCATTCTCAACCACGTTGTTCGCGCTGCCGCGACCACACCCTGTCAGTCGAGGATCGGGGCGGGGCCGTTGTCGACGATTCTGAACGTGGACACCAGCGGGGCGTCGCCCAGCTCCTCCATGATCAGGCCGGACGTCGGGAAGTACTGCAGGTACGCCGAGTCATTGCTGATCGCGTACGTCGTCTTGCCGTCCTTCTCGCCGTACGCCCTGATCGTGAACCGCTGGGCGGCGACGCGCGTGTCACACGCCGCCTTGCGCACGGTCAGCGGCGCGCTGGTGTTCGGGTTGTGGACCTTCCAGCACGACGGCTCGCCGCCGGTCGCGGAGTCCGGCGTGGCGGTCCGGATGAGGTACTTGTCCCCGCCGAGCGGCGCCAGCACGAACAGCGACTTGCCCTCCACACCGTCCACTTCGCCGAGCCGGCCGTCGTCCATCAGCGAGAGCGCACCCTCGGACGCCTGAGCGCGGACGATGGCGACCTGACGTTTACCCTTGAAGATCGGGTCGGCTACCGGCGCGGCGGCGTTGACCGGCGCCTGGACCGCCGCCGGCTTCGCGCCCGCCTGCGGCGTAGTCGTGGCGCTGGCCTGCGACACGCCAAACGCCGCGATCATCGCGCCGGTAGACGCCACCAGCGTGGCACCGGCAATCAGCTTCCGGATCATCGGATGCTTCCTTTCCGTCGGAGTGCCAGGACGGGTTGACCCGGCTCGATCCGGCACCTAGCACCGGTTCGATACAACAGACACGTCCGTGACACGCGGCCGATTTCAGAGGTGCCGAGTTTTTTTGGCCGACACCGACGGCCGGCACCACCACCGACCTGGCCGTCGCCGCGCATCGGTTCGCGCGCCGCCGACTCCTCATCCTGGCGTCCCGCCGTGGTCCGGCTCGCCGGCGCCCATGGAGGGCCCTACCCCTGCCAGATCGGACCCGCCCTGGAGTGGCTGGGCCAAGCCCCGCTTCACCCGCGATGTCGTCGCACGGCTAATCGCCGACCTGAACGCGCAGTGGCACCGTGGTGGCACCCAACTCGACTCCATACCCGGACAGCTACTCGCCAGCGGCGAAGTGCTCCTGCTTCACGACGAGGGCGTCCGGGAGGTCATCGCACCGGACGACGACATGTTCGCCGTCGGCGCCGGCACGTGGATGTGGGAGGAGTGGCCGGATTAGCGCCCCCGGACCGGCGCACCTGCGCGGCCATCCACTCGGCAGCGCACCTGAGGTCACGGACGTAACAGTGGACAGATCGCCGACGCAGGTGAGGTGAGGACCAGGCAAGCTCTCTGGCCGGGCGGCACCACTCCCCCGATTCTCCCCCGGCCAGGAGAATCGTGGGCGTGCAGGGTCCTCGTGGCCACGATCACCACCATCCAGTGCGAGTGCTACGGCGCGAACGGCACCCAGACCGTCCCCGCCCCCAGCGGCGGCGAGATGGACGCCTGCCGGCGGTGCAGGCGGTACGAGTGGCGGCAACCCAGGATCGACGCCCTGGCCGCCCTCTCCTGACACCTCGGAGGTCGGGCAACCGGCCCCCATAGCACGCCGCCCGCTTGATCAGGCGGTTATCCAAAGGATGTCCCGCTGCCCACAGGCGGCCTGGATCCGCTGGACGGACCGCCCGGTACCCGGCACGCCGACCGGGTCGGCGCGGCCCCCTCCGAGCCGCCGGCCACACCCGAAGGCGATGGGGCGGCACCGGTCGGCAGGCCACCGACGTCCGGGCCCGGACACGCAGCACCGCATCGCCGCCGAGACGTTGCAGCCTTGACGGTCCAGCGGCTCGAAGAACCCCACCCGCAACTCCGATGACGACACGATCCCCGCAACCCCCTGAAACCCAGGGTGTTGCGGGGATCGCTAGAACCTGCGGCGGCGGGGCGCTGGGTTGTCAGCGGGTGCAGATGATCTGCGCCGTCACAGAGTAGAGGCCCGGCCACGGCTGCGTCGTGTAGCTTCCGCCAGGGCTGCACTGCGTGCTCGGCTCGAACCCGTCCGCGCTGGCGAGGGAACGCGCGTTTTCCTGGGCCTTGAACAGCGCGGTGAAGTAGTTGTTATTCATTCCGTTGCCGTAAAAGGTCTTGGTTTCGGCGGCGCCCGCCGGCCCGGAGAGCAGAACGGACGCGGACACCGCCCCGGCCAACGCCGTGGCGACGATCCGACGAAGTGCAGGCATGCGAACTCCAGTCTCTTCGATCCGAAGCCCGAGCTTGACAGATGAATCGACGAACATCAACTACTGCACGAAGCGGCCCCGCCCTCCCGCCAGGGGAGAGTGGGGGCCGCTGAGGCTGGCCGGTATCGGAAGCACCGCGCTGGTGATCCTACCGGCGGCCGGCCAGCAGCCGCGCCACGGTCGCCGGGGCGTACACCTTCCCCCGGCCGATCGCGGTCACGACCAGCGGCGCGGCCACCGCCCCGCTCCGGACGGCTACGCAGCAGGGACGACCTGCACGCGTTGGCGAAAGTACTACGCGCCTTCCCGCTGAGGCGGTCGGGTCCGTCACCGTCGCGCACCCGACGCGGGTTGCCGTCGACGGACCGCCCGCCGCCGGCAAGACCACCCTCGCCGACGCCGTGCTGGTCTTCGACGGCGTCTTCCTCATGCGTCCGGGACTGATCGACCGGTGGGACCTGCGCATCTTCGTGTCGACTACGCTCGAGAAGACCGTGGATCGTGCCCTGGTCCGGGAGCGCCGGGTGTCATCCCGGGCCTACGTCGAACGGCGCTGGCGCGAGCGCTACTTCCCCGCCCATCGGTTCTACTTCGCTACGATCCGCCCGACCGATCAGTTCGACATCGTCGTGCGCAACGACGAGCCCCACCAGCCGCTCGGGGAGACCCATACCCACTGACCGCACTCACACGGCGGATCCGGGTGCCGATCGCGCAGACGACGGTGATGCTGCGTCGGCGTCGCTGGCGACAACGCCATCGATTATCCGACAACGCGCCGGACGACGGGGACGCCGGACGGACCAGGGCGGTCCTCTGGCCCCGGCGGCCGACCGTCGGGGATCTCCGCCCCGGTCGTGCTGATCAGGTCAATGCCGTGCTGGGCTCGCAGGTGCTCGTCCCGGTCACCGGTCTCCGCCGCGATCCGCAGCGCGGCGGTGTACCGGGCGAGCGCGTCGCCCGGTCGGCCGACGGCCTGCATGACCTCACCGAGGGCGTTGAGGACGCTGGCCTCGCCGTACCGGTGCCCGGCGGCCCGGAACAGCGCCAACGCCTGCCCGAGATGCTCAACCGCCCGCCCGTACCAGGCCAGTCGGATCTCGACATCGCCCAGATTGGCCAGCGCGATCGCCTCCCCCACCGCGTCGCCGAGCGCGCCGAAGAGGGTGTACGCCTGCCGGTGGTACTCCGCAGCCGACTCGTGCCGGCCCAGGCTCTCCTCCACGCTGCCCAGATTGGTCAGCGCGCCGGCCTCGCCGTACCGGTCGCCGATGGCCCGGAACAGCACGAGCGCCTGCCGCTGCTGCTGTGCGGCCGACTCGTGGCGCCCCAACCGGTCATCAACGATGCCGAGGTTGGACAGCGTACGCGCGGTGCCGTACGAGTCGTCGGTCAGCTCGTGCAGCGCGAGGGCCTGACGCAGGTGGCCGGTGGCGCACTCGTACCCACCGAGCAACCGGTGCACCGCCCCCAGGTTCGTCAGCGCGTGGGCCCGCCCGGACAGGTCGTCGGCAGCGCGGGCGGCGTGCAGCGCGCGGGCATGGATGGTCAGCGCGTCCGAGTGGTGTCCGCTTTCGAGATAGCGGTACAGGGTCGCGGCCAGCCGCACGGTGTGCGCCGGCCGGCCGTGGTCGGCCGCGTAGCCGCTGATCGCAACGAGGGTGGGACGCTCGGCGTCCAGCCACGCGCGGGCCAGGGCCGGTTCGGCGAACACCGGCAGCGGCGTTCCGGCAGGGGCCGCGATCCGGGGGCGGTGGTGCCGCTCGGCGGGATACAGCACGTCCATCGCGGCGGCGGCGGTGGCCAGATAGTAGTCGAGCAGCCGGGACAGCGCCTCGGTCTGAGCCGCCTCGGGCTCCTCGGTCCGGGCCAGGTCGGCGGCGTAGACGCGCAGCAGTTCGTGCATCCCGTACCGGTCGCAGGCCGAAGTGCTGGACCAGGTGCGCGCGGGCGAGTTGGTCGAGCAGTTCGTCGGCACGGTCGAGCGGCGCGCCGGTGAGGGCGGCCACCGCGTATGTCTCGATCTCCGGACCGGGATGACGGCCGAGCAATCGGAAGGCGCGGGCGGTGTCGGCGGCCAGGTGCTGGTAGGACCAGGAGAAGACGGCGCGTACGGCGGCCCGGGGGTCGCCCCCGGCGTCCAGCAACCGCAGCCGCCGCCGCTGGTCGCCCAACTCGTCGACCAGGTCGGCCAACGCGATCAGGTTACGGCTGGCGGCCAGCGCCGCCGCCACCCGCAGCGCCAGCGGGAGCTGGGCGCACAGCCCGGCCAGCGCCACGGCCGCTGCGGGCTGGGCGTTCGCCCGGGTTCCGATCAGCTCGTGCAGCAGCGTTACCGCGTCGGGCAGCGGCAGCGCGTCCAGCACCAGCCGGCGGGCGCCGTGCAGAGCGACCAGCCCGGCTAGGCTGTCCCGGCTGGTCACCACGACCGCGCACGACGGTGTTCCGGGTAGCAGCGGACGGACCTGCTCGACCGAGGCCGCGTTGTCCAGGATGAGCAGCATCCGCCGGCCGCTGATCTCGGTGCGGTACCGGGCGGCACGCTCATCCAGGTCGAGCGGGACGGCCTCGCCGGTGACCCCGAGGGCGTTGAGGAACCGGGCGAGGACGTCGCCCGGGGCCACCGGGCGATCCGGGTCGTAACCACGCAGGTTGACGTAGAGCTGCCCGTCGGGGAAGAGCTGACGGTCCCGGTGCGACCAGTGCACCGCGAGCGCCGTCTTGCCGACCCCCGCCATACCGGAGATGACGCAGATCCGGGTCGGGGTCCGGGCGGCCGACTCGGCGAAGACGCGGTCGAGTTCGGCCAGCTCGGTGCCCCGGCCGACGAAGCCGGGTACGTCCGCCGGTAGCTGGCTGGGCACCGGCCGGGGAGGGTCGGCGGCCAGTACGGTGGCCGCTGGTGGCTCGCTTTCGACCACACCGCCGGGCGTGGGTGCGCCGGGCGTCGGCGGTTCGTCGTTCAGCAGGGCGCGGTGCGCCGCGGCGAGTTCGGTCCCGGGATCGACGCCGAGTTCATCGACCAGCCGCCGACGGATTGCGTGGTACGCGGCGAAGGCTCGCGCCTGCTGGCCCGCAGCCCGGTAGGCGCGGATCAGGCGAGCCTGCACCGCTTCGTCCAGCGGATGGTTCGCCGCCGCCTCCTCCAGCATGGGCAGTACGTCGATCGGTGTGCCGGCCGAGATCATCAAATCGGCGTACCGACGCAGCGCGGACCGCTGCTCCCCGAGCAGCCCGATCACCTTGGGATGGCTGGCCAGCGCCGGCACGTCGGTCAGCGGGGCGCCGCGCCACAGCTGGAGCGCCTGATGGAGCAGGCTCGACGCGGAATGCCCCGTACCGTCGTGGATCAGGTCGCCCGCAGCGGCGGTCAGCTCGCGGAACCGCTGTACGTCGACGTCGGCGACGCGTAGCGCGTACCCGTCGCCGACGGAAGGAAGCAGGTCGGAGCGGCTGTGTGGCGGCCGTCCGGGTTCCAGCAGCCGGCGTAGGTGCTTCACGTGGGTCTGGATGATGTTGATGGCGCTGGGCGGTGGCCGGTCCCGCCAGAGCGTCTGCACGATCTCGGCTCTCGGCAGCGGTTGCGCCCCGGCGAGGGCGAGCAGCCCGAGCACGGCCCGCCGGCCGGTGGGTCCGAGGTCGACTTCGGCGCCGTCACGCCATGCGCGTACGGCGCCGAGAACTTGGATCCGCACGGCGCCACCACCGGCCATGTCCGCCAATATTCCACACCGGCCACGAGCGCATCAAGGGCTACGATTACGCAACGGTGATGGCCCGATCACCGCCTGCAACGGTGACCGGGCTGCCCCACCGGCCGGGCCGGCGGGAGCGGCGCGTAGACGTGACCGTCAGGCGACGCCCCAGTTCCACGAGTAGTAGTAGTCGCCGTAGAAGGTGATGTCACTCCACGGGTACCAGTTGGCGTAGCAGCCGTACTTGACGACGCACTGCTCAAGGTGCCGCTGCATATGCGAGAAGGCCTGGTATGCCGGGACGGGGCTGGCGTGGCTTTCCAGGTTCCGGACGTAGATGGTCACGTCGGCGTAGTCCATCTGGTCGTACCGGCTCGTCCAGCTGGTGACGTTGGCGCCGTCCATGCAGGCCTCGGCGCGGTGCTTCCACTTGAACAGGTCGAAGCCGAGGATCGTTTCGACGGTGATGGTCACCGCGACCCAGCCGCACAGTCCGTTGGGCGAGACCGGACCGGCGGGTTTCAACCCGCTCCCGTCCTCGACCAGGTTGGGACTGAACGTCTTGGTGATGGTGGTACGGCTCGGGTCGGCGACCACCCGGGCGAGTTCGGGATAGCGCTTGATGAGCGCGATGTCGGCCGCCGAGTGCTTGTTGGCGGCGATCTTCGCGAGTGCTGCGGCGACTGCGGGATTGGCTTTGTCGGCGGGGCTGGCGGTGGCCGGGGCCCCCACGAACACCGTCAGCAGCGCCATCGCCACCGCCACGAGCGCAAATCTTGTTCGGTGCCTGGCAAACATCATCCGTGCCTCCTCTGGGTAAGCGTGAGGCGGACGTTAGGCACTGCGGCTGGATTGCAATTGAATTGGCGTTGGATTTCGCTTGGACCGGGCTGCCCGGCGGGCTTCTGGTCTGCCACAGCGGCTCTTCGCGGGCCCTGACAGACGCTTGTGGAAGCGGCCGGGCCGCCATCAGCGGGACGCTCCATCGCCTCATCCGAGGCGAAACCGCCACCCGTCAACGACGCCGCACCCTCGACACACCCGACTGACTCACACGTGAAACATCCTCTCGCTGTCAGCCGAGCTTCACCCAGGGCCGGTTCAGGTGGGCGGTGGCCAGTGTGGTCGGCTGGGTCCTGGCCTCTGGCACAGCGGTTCAAGGAGCTCATCGGAGTCACGCCGAAGCGGCTGGCCCGCACCTACCGCTTCGCCGCCACCGTGTTCGCGATCAACCCCGCCGGGCCGATCGACTGGGGCGACCTCGCCGGTGACGCAGGCTACTTCGACCAGGCCCACTTCGGTCACGAGTTCCGGGCGTTCACCGGGCTCACGCCGACCCGGTATGTCGAAGTCCGGCGGCGGTTCCTGCGCGAACATCCCGGCCACGTGCTGGACGGCTGGCCGCTGCCGGCCGATTGATTTCTTAGAGGCCGGTTCGAGGGCTTTTGATTTGATCTATGCTTTGCGTCCGGTTGAGGGTCCTTCAGCGGGTTCGCCACGGATAGCGGTCTCTCGATGTCGGGGAATGTGAATCCTGGTCGTGACCGTCGGGCGGTAGTGGCGTTAGGCCGTTCATGGGTGATCGGAAGCCGTACCCCAGCGATGTCACCGACGCGCAGTGGGCGTTGATCGGGCCGTTCCTGCGGGCGTGGAAGGCCAAGCGGGTCTCGGTGTCGGGGCATCAGGGTGACTACGACCTGCGGGAGATCGTGAACGCGATCCTCTACCAGAACCGGACCGGCTGTCAGTGGGCGTACCTGCCGCACGACCTGCCGCCGAAGTCCGCGACCTACTACTACTTCGCCCTGTGGCGGGACGACGGCACCGACCAGGCGATCCATGATCTGCTGCGCTGCCAGGCCAGGGAGAAGGCCGGCCGGACCGAGGATCCGACCGCGGTCGTGTTGGACAGCCAGTCGGTCCGGGCGGCGAACCATGTCCCGGCCGCCACGACCGGCAAGGACGCCGGCAAGAAGGTGTCCGGCCGCAAGCGCGCCCTGGCCGTGGACACCCTCGGTCTGGTCATCGCGGTCGTGGTGACCGCCGCCTCGGTCACCGACAACGCCATCGGCATCCGACTGCTCGACACAGTCGTCGAGCGCGCCCCGACGGTCACCCGGGCGTGGGTCGACGCCGGGTTCAAGCAGGACCTCGCGCTGCACGGCGCCGTCCTCGGGATCGACGTCGAGGTCGTCAAACGATCCGACACCCGACCCGGGTTCGTGCCAGTACGCAAGCGGTGGATCGTCGAGCAGACCTACGGCACGTTGATGCTGCACCGCCGGCTCGTGCGCGAGTACGAGAGCCGCCCAGAATCGGCCGTGTCACGAACGTTGTGGGCGTCGATGGTCACCATCGTGCGCCGGCTGACCGGCACCAGCACACCGTCCTGGCGACACCGGTGAACCTCGCCGTAATCCTCGACCTGATCACCGCACGCGAAGCCACCGCCGATCAGGCCGCCGACCGGCTACGCGAGCAGATCACCGCCCTCACCGCCGACCTCGCCCGCATCGAGGGCGAGCTGGCTGACCTGAAGGTCACCCGCACCACGCTGCGCATCCTCACCGCCGCCGAGTTCACCGCCGATGACCCGACGATAGCCAGCGCCCCCTACCAGCAGATCCTGACGGTCCTCGACACCACGACCACCGGCATGCGGGCCAAGGACATCTGCCTCGCCCTCGGCGTCGACCCCATCCCGAAACACGTCGAGAGCGCCCGCGCGAAGCTCAAACGCATGGTCAAGCATCACGTCCTGACCGAGAACCAACCCGGAGTGTTCACCCTCACCCCGAAACGGACCTAACCTAACGAACCGGCCTCTTACAAGAGCGACAGCTGACGACACGCTAATTTAGGGAAATCCAAAGCAGAGGAGAGCCCTGTGGGCAAGGTGGTCATGTACAGCTCGGTGTCGGTGGACGGCTTCGTCGCGGACGAGAGTGACCAGCCCGGACCGCTGTTCGACTGGTTGTCCAACGGTGACGTCCCGTTGGACGAGAGCGGCGAGCTGAAGGTGTCGCAGACGTCCTACGACTACACCCGGCCGTACTGGAACCAGATCGGAGTCACGATCGTCGGTCGCCACGTCTTCGACATGACGGACGGCTGGGACGGGAAGCCGCCGGGCGGAATCGACCACGTGGTCGTCGTGACGCACCGGCCGGAGCCCGAGGGCTGGAACCCCGAGGCACCGTTCCACTTCGTCGACGGCGTCGAGGCAGCCGTGGCCAAAGCGCAGGAGCTTGCGGGTGACCGCATGGTCGAGGTCGCCGCTGGCGACGTCGGTGGCCAGGTGCTTGCCGCGGGCCTGGTCGACGAGGTGCGCATGGACGTCGTACCCGTGGTGTTCGGGTCCGGCAAGCGCTACTTCGGGTCGGTCCACGCGCAGCACCTGCTGGAGGATCCTGACGTGGTGATTCACGGCAACCGGGTGCTTCACCTGCGCTATCGAGTGCGCCGTTGATCGATTTGAGCGGGTACGCGAAGAAGCGTACTGCGAACGGTGACACAAGATCGGGCCTCCGGCTGCGTTTGCGCATCGCTGTCCCTGGTCGGGCAGCCGACGCCGATCCTCCCCGGCACCTCACCTGCGGCAATTTCAACTCAAGACAGGGATGCCGGTTTCCGTCGTATCTTGACCGATCCCAGGAAGAGCGGCTCGTCACCAATGCAGGGTGCAGTCGGGTCCGATTCCGCCTGCCTCGACTAGGGATCGGGCAATGTAGTTGGTGAGGTTGCGGAAGCCGAGGGCGGAGCCGCGCAGGTGCTTCAGGCGGCCGTTGACCGCTTCGGTTGGACCGTTGCTGGTGCCGGCCGGTCGAAGTAGGCCAGTACGCCAGCGGCTCGCTTGCTCAGGATGCGGCCGAGCTTGGCGATCTCGACCAGCGGCCTGGGGACGCCGGCGCTGAGCGACTCGTGCAGGGCTCGCCGGGCACGGTAGAGCGGGTCGTTCTTACGGCCGCGGCGGCCGCGGGTGGTCTGCTGAACGCGGCGGCGGCAGTCGTTGAGGGCATCGCCGGCAAGGCGCACCACGTGGACGGGGTCCATCACCGCGACCACGTTGGGGATCTCCTCAGCGGCGGCGGTCTTGAAGCCGGTGAACCCGCCCATCGCGACGACCTCCACGGCCTCGCGCCACGCCTGAGGGCGCTGGATAAGCCCGGGTCGAACACGGCCTTGGAGCGGCCCGGGATCATGTCCAGCAGTCTCGCTGGACCCGTACCGGCGCGCACCGGCGTGAGGTCGATGATCACGGTGACGTGCTTGCCCCCGCGGCGGGTAGGGTGCCAGTCGTCGGTGCCGTCATCAGCCTCCAGGATCCAGCACGCCAGGCTCGCGCGATCGGGCTCCAGACGCTGGCCGACCACGGCCAGGCCGAGCTCATCCAGGCGGCAGAACGGAGTCAGGTCAGGGCAGCCCAAGGCAGTGTCAGGCACGTCGACGTCTTCCAGATGGGCGGTGTAGGAACCTCCATCCTCGGAAGACCTCGACACCTACCCCGGGACCGACGCGCCAGCCACCATCCAACCAGCGACTACACCCTCAACTGTGAAGATTCGCTGATGCCATGGCCCTTCCTACACGGCCAGCGAAGACCGGCAAGGTCGAGCGCGAAGTCTGCGCCGCATGCCGAGAGCCATCCGGATGTGCCGCAGACCATGCGCTGCGGATCGCTGGTGGCCGTTACGCTCGGTACCTTGGTGCGGGCGAGCCGGCCCACCCTTCGGTGCTCCCTCGTGACAAGCTGCGCGTCCACATGGTTACGACCATCCCAGGCCGGCCTGGTATTGGGAACGCCTACCGTGGCAGATACATGATCGATACGACGGGAGCACGATTCATGCCGCATGTACGACGCTTCGACCACGTCGGCATCACGGTCGCAGATCTCGATGCCGTGACCGCCTTCTTCGTGGCGCTCGGCTTAAAGGTCGAGGGCAGAGCGTTCGTCGAGGGCGAGTTCCTGGAGACGGTCTGCGGCATTCCCGACTCCCGCACCGAGATCGTCATGCTGAAGTCGCCCGGAGATGGCGCCCGCCTGGAGCTCGCGAGATTCGTGCGACCGGAGTCCGTGCCGGGCTCGCCGGCCGCCATGGCAAACGAGCTGGGATTGCGTAACGTCTCCTTCGAGGTCAACGACTTGCAGGCCGCTGTCGATTGGGCAGCCAGCGAGGGCTACGGACTGGTCGGTGGCATCGGTGAGTACGAGGGTGGTTGGCGGATGGCTTACGTCCGGGGGCCGGAAGGGATCATCGTCTCGCTCGCCGAGCGCATCGGCTGAGCCTCGCAAGTAAGCGGTCCGGGTGATCTTCTGCAACCGCTGGCCCTCGGCCATCGACACCTGCCGGACGAACACCTCCGGCCGCCTACCCACCGGCCACAAGGTCGAACCGTTGAGAGACGGCCTGCCCGACAGATCCTCAGAAACGACGGATTACACGATCAACGTTCCAAGACGAGGCACTAGTAGTGCTTTGTCATGATCGGGGTTGGTCTCGGGGTTTTCGTCTGGTGGGGAAGCGGGTTTTGCAGGTGGGGCAGGCGCCGGCCAGGCGGACGAGGTGGGCCTGTAGTTCGCGGAGTACGGCGTAGAGGGTCAGGCCGGCGCGGGGGCTTTTGGGTCGAGGCGTTGCAGGGTGCAGAAGGCGTGAGCGGCGGAGACGAGGGTGACGTGGTGGTGCCAGCCTTGCCAGGTGCGGCCCTCGTAGTGGTCCAGGCCGAGTCCGGTCTTCAGTTCGCGGTAGTCGTGCTCGATGCGCCACCGGAGTTTCGCCCACCGGATGAGGGTGCGTTTCGTCGTGGTGGCCGGCAGGTTCGACAGCCAGTACTTGGTGGGTTCCGAGCGGTCGGCCGGCCATTCGGCGATCAGCCACGCCTCGGGCAGGTCGCGGTCGCGGTGGGCGGCCCGCAGGACCCGACCGGCCGGACGGACGCGGAGGAACACGAACCGGGAACGCATCTTCACCGGCTTGCCCGCACGGGTGCGGGAACCGTCCCGCCAGGCGATCGTCCGGGCTGCGTCGGGGCCGACGGATGCGATCAGGTCCCTGACCGAGACGGCCGGCTCCCGGTAGCGCTGTTTCGGTCGCTGTCCCACCCCACGGTACGGCGGTGCGGTCCGCACCGCCGTCTGCGGATACACACTGATCGTGGTGGCCACCTGCACCACATAGGACAGGCCCCGCTCGGTCAGACCGAGGCGGAACTCGCCGCTGTCGCCGTACCCGGCGTCGGCCACGATCAACGGCGCCGTCAGACCCCACCCGGTCACCTCATCGATCATGTCCAGCCCGAGGCGCCACTTCTCCCGGTGCCCGACATCGTCGGGGATCTGCGCTCGGGCGCGTCGCCGCTCGACATCGTCGGTGGCCTCGGGTGAGGCGGGATCCCACGACCCGGGCAGGAACAGCCGCCAGTCCACCGGACACGACGCAACATCGGTGACCAGGTTCAGACTCACCCCGATCTGGCAGTTGGTGACCTTCCCCGCCGTGCCGGTGTACTGCCGGGCCACCCCCGGCGACGCCGATCCGCACTTGAGCCACCCGGTGTCGTCCAAAGCCCACGCCGCCGGCCCGATCGCCGCGTCCATCCGCCGGGCCAGACGGCGGCGCACCGGCTCCACCGCCCACGGACTGTTCGTCACGAAATGGTTCAACGCCTGATCGTGCACACCCACCAGCCGGCCCGCCATCGGCTGCACCGACTTACGCCGCCCGTCCAGCATCAGCCCTTGCAGATACTGCCCCGCACGGTCGCACCACCCGGCCCGGGTCAACGACCCGAACACGTCCCCGGTGAACTCGACCAACACGTCGCCAAGACGCTCCACCTCACGAACATCCACACCGGATGCAACGAGACGATTCCCGAACAGCTATCAAGCTATGCCGAAACGTGACAAAGCACTACTAGTGTGCTGAGTCGTTAATTCGTTGGCAGTATGCGGCGATCGTTTCGAGGATGTCGTCCGCCGTCTTGGTCCACACGAACGGTTTCGGGTCGGCGTTCCACGCCTCGATCCAGGCGGTGACGTCGGCTTCCAGTGCGGCGACATTGCGGTGGGTCGATCGGCGGAGTTTGCGGTTGGTTAGCTCGGCGAACCAGCGCTCGACCAGATTCAGCCACGACGAGTAGGTCGGGGTGAAGTGCAGGTGGAACCGGGGGTGCTTGAGTAGCCACTGCCCGATGGCGGGCGTCTTGTGGGTGGCGTAGTTGTCCAGCACCAGATGCAGCTCCAGCTCGGGCGGGGTTGCCCGGTCGATGGTGCGCAGGAAACGCAGGAACTCCTGGTGGCGGTGTTTGCGTTGGGTCTGGCCGATGACCTTGCCGGTAGCCACGTCGAGGGCGGCGAACAGGCTGGTGGTGCCGTGGCGGACGTAGTCGTGGGTCACCCGGCCGGGGACACCGGGCATCATCGGCAGCATCGGCGCGGTCCGATCCAGGGCCTGGATCTGCGATTTCTCGTCCACGGCGAGGACCATGGCGGCCTCCGGCGGGTCCAGGTACAGCCCGACGATGTCGCGGACCTTGTCGATGAACAGCGGGTCGGTCGACAGCTTCCAACTCTGGACCTGGTGCGGTTTGAGGCCGAACGCCCGCCAGATCCGCGAGACCGCGGTCTGGTTCAGCCCCACCGCCGTGGCCATCGACCGCGTCGACCAATGACTGTCCTGATTGAGCGGGAGCTCTTCGAGCGTCTTCGTGATCACGGCCTCGACCTGGGCGTCGCCGATCTTCCGTGGCGCGCCCGGTCGCGGCTCGTCGCGCAGCCCGTCCACCCGATCGGCCACGAACCGCTTACGCCACTTGCCGACCGCCGGCAGCGACACACTAAGCCGGCGAGACACCTCGCTGTTGGACAGGCCTTCCGCGCAGGCGAGGACGATCCGCGCCCGCACCGCCAACGCCTGCGCCGTCTTCGGCCGCCGAGCCAGCCCTCGTAGCGCCTCCCGCTCCTCGGCGGTCAACTCCAGCGGCGCCAGCTTCGGACCACGGCCATCACCCATACCCGCAATCTACCAACGAATTAACGACTCAGCACACTAGGGCGCGCTGGTGGTGGACGCGCCTGGCCGACCGCGACCGGTGTGGCGGGCCGGCCAAGCGCCACCCGAAGCGCATGCCCCCGCGCTCACGGATCTGGCTCAGAAGGCGTACAGGTCCAGGGCGATCCCGCCCGGTCCCCCGGAGTGGCTGACCGCGACCCAGTCGTCCCCGACCCCGGCTAGCCAACCAGGGTACCGGCCGAGTTGGCGACCGGTCGACACATCGTGGACGAGCACGACCAGTCGTTCCTCTACCGCGCCGCTGACCACCACGAGGCGTCCGGTCACGCTCGACCGCCAGCTAGCCGAGGTGCCGGACAAACCCGGGTCCGGCGCGGTCCACCGCGTCGCGCCGGTGGCCATGTCGAGCAGGGCCAGCTCGCCCGCGTCGGCGGTGCCCCGCACCAGCAGGGACCGGTCGTCGCCGTCGATCGGCACGCCGGAGGCGACACCCTCCCACTGCGTCCTGCCGGTCCGCAGGTCGACCACCTGGGGCCGGCCGGCGGCGGTGACCGCGACGAGCCGGGTGCCGGCCCCGATCAGGGTCAGCCCACTGCGGTCGTGCGCAAGTCGCTTGGCGCACTCCCCGTCCTCGCGACGCCCGCTGAAGACCTCGCCGGACCAGCCTCTGGTGCCAGTGGCCGCGTTGACGGTGGCGATGCTGACCGTGCACCGCCGGTCGCCCCGGGGCGGATCGTGGTCGGTGGTCACCAGCAGGCCGTCGGCGACGAAGCCGTGCCAGGCCCGGCTCGGCAACCGTCCGGCGCCGGCCTTGCCGGTGGTGGCCGCGACGGTGGTGTAGGTACGCTCGTTCAGCCGCACCGCCACGTACCGCCCGGCGGGCGCGGCATACGGCATCCGGACACCGAGCGCCTCGTCGGTCACCCGGGCGAACCGGTCGGCGGGCAGTTTCCACAGTTGGCGACCGTCCCGCACGTCCCGGGCGATGACGACACACTTCGCCGACCGTCCGGTGCCGACGCACTCCCGGTCGTACACGACCTGTTGCTGGACGACGACGCTCTGGGTGTCCTCGGCCCGCCAGCGGGTGACGCCGGTGGCCGCGTCGAGCACCTCCAGCGGCCCTCCGTTGCTGGCGCTGACGACGATCAGGCTGCCGGCAACCGCGTACTGGTAGCTCCCCGGGAACGGGTGACGCCACCGGTCCTGACCCGTGGAGCGGTCCACCGCCCGCAGTTCGCGCCCGTCGGGCACCAGGATTAGCTGGCCGACCTGCGCCAACGGCTGGTCGAGCCGGCCGGCCGTCACCGACCAGGCTGGCTCCGGGCCCTGCCGCTCCGCTCCGGTCTCACTGCCGCGCAGGCTCTCCTGGGTCACCTCGACCCGTGGCGCCGGCCGCTCGGGCGGCTCCGCCCGGGGCCCGGTGCAGGCGGCGAGCCCGACGAGCAGGCTCAGGGCTGCCCCTGCCAGACTCCAACGGGGTGGACGGTGCGACGGCGACAACGGTCTCTCCCTCGATCGGCGGCAGGGCCCACCATAGGGCCTGTGTCGAAGTCGCCCACAGCCACTCGTTGATAGCGGCGAGGTGGATGGCGGCTTCGTAGCGGACGCGACTTTGTCGAAGCGGGTGGCTACGGCCCGGTTCCGCTTGAGGCGGTTGATGCCACACTCCGCGGCGTACCGACGGTGGCCGCGGTGACGGCACCGGCCGCCACCGTTGCGTGCAAGCAAGTCCGCCTGCTGAATCCGTCGCCCGCCCTCAACCGTCTACCCCCTCGAGGGTGCTGTGCGCTCGTAACCTAGGCAGGGCACCGCCCCGCAGACATCGTGTGTTCGACCACGGCTATTCAGGGCAGTTGCACCTTACTGCGTACACCCTTACGGATCGTCGATCTGGACAAAGCCGTCCTGAATGGCGCGCGCTACCAGCGCCGCCTTGGTGGGAGCCGCCCGGCGACGCATCGCGTACTTGACCCGGATGTGTTCCAGACCAAGACCTTCTATGGGTCCGGAATGAGCAACAACTACTACACGGCACTGTTCAACGCCCAGAACAACGCGCGCTCCCTTGCCCGCGCGGACGGGTTCGATCCGAACGGGCAGTGCAGCCCTGGCGGAAGCTTCGTGACGACTCCGTGGCCGGGCCTCTACTCGGTGCGGGCGGCAATCATCTGCAGTCGCTGACCACCCGACTGGACACCACCGATGGGCTCCCCGGTGACGTGCCGGTGAGGACCGACCAGACGATCGACGGCACCGCTCTGCCTGGTGGAGGGCGGGGTCGTTTCGTCGTGTTCAGGGTCTTGATCTCGCAGCCGCCAGTCCGATGTGAGACGGATGCCAGTGGGTCGCCTTGTACTGTCGGAACATGAAAAGGACTGTCAGGAGTCGCTGCCGCCGCGGTGGTGCTGGGGATGCTGGTGGCGGCTCCCGGTCCGGCCGCCGCCGACCACCCCGGTTGTGAGCTGAACGACCCGAGGCCGATCTGCACCGGAGACCCCGAGCCCACCGAGAAGCCGCCGGTGGCCGTGCTGGAGTCCCAGGACCTGGTAGCCGGTGGTTCCGGCGAGGTCAAGCCCCTCCCCCTCATCGTGGAGAGCGCGGCGTTCGTCAACGGGGCTTTCACCTTCACCGTCATCGACCAGTCCAACAACGAGACCGGCTTCCACGTATACCGGCTCAGCGAAGTTGGTGGGGGTCGGGCTGGCACAGCGCTCCACTTGGCCATTCGGAGACACGGCCATCTTGGCCAGCCCCGTGGCTGGGTCAGCCCGGCTTGACCGCCAGAGTCGCAAAATAGTTCGACATGTATTGAGCGGATGCGTTGGATTGGTCCGGTGCTTCTGCGAAGCCGGTGAGGACGAACCCCGCGGCGAGTTGCCCGCCGATCTGGTCGGTGAGGGTGTGACTGTATTCAAGAGGGGCATCCGCGCCGAACTTCGTGGCGCGTTCCTCGGCGGAGTACTGCGTGACATCGCTGTAGGGCAGCTTGTGCACGACGACTAGCTCTCCGCGCTCGTCGAGCGCCTCGTGGTCGAACAAGTACACATCAGGGTTTAGGAAGCCCACGAGCAGAGTTCCGCCCGGCCGCAGGACGCGGAAGCACCCACGCCACACTGGTGCCAAGTCTGGTACGAATAGGTTCGAGACCGGGTGGAATACGACGTCGAATGTTTCGTCGCCAAAGGCGCTGAGGTCGCGCATGTCGCCTAGGACGGTGCGCAGCTCCAGTCCGTCGCGCGCCGCCACCATCTGGTCCTGGCCGAGCTGGCGGGGCGAGTTGTCGAAGACGGTGACCCGCGCCCCTGCGGCAGCGAGGATCGGACCCTGCTGGCCACCGCCGGAGGCCAGGCACAACACGTCCTTGCCGGTCACGTCCGCCGGCAGCCAGGAGCGGTCTACTGGCTCACGCCCGATGAGGACAATCGACCAGTCGCCCATGCGGGCGCGTTCGACATCCTCAGCACTCACCGGCCTCGACCACTCGTTGCCCTCATCGACATACTTGTCCCAGGCTGCCCGATTATGGGCAACGGGGTCGACAACGTCCTGCATGTTTAACTCCCTGCTACAGCCAAGCGGACACCAACGGTCCGACAGTTCGGTGCCGCTACAGCAGCCAACACCAAGCAGGGTGCGGGCTCAACAAAACTGGCGCGCGTCGAGGTGTCCACGGGCTCGCCGGGTGGTCGCGCAGCGAGTGCGTAAGCGCTGGTTGACGGGGTTGCGGAAACCGTAGGCATCGCGGGCGACGGTCCTGATGACTCGATTGGCGCCTTCGGAGCCCGCGTTGGTGATGCCCGTGTGCAAGAACGCGAGGATTTCCGGCCACCACGCCTCGACGGTCATGGCCAGGCGCTTCAAGAAGCTCGGGCGCCGAATGGGCGTACCGCCATGGCATGTCCGATACCAGCCTGAGGTGCTACACCGAAGCGGTCAGCCCTTGACGCAGACCACCTGCTTGAGGTGGGCGACCACGTCGACCAGGTCCTCCTGCTGCGCCATCACCTCGACGATGTCCTTGTAGGCGCCGGGGATCTCGTCGACCACCCCGGGGTCCTTTCGGCACTCCACCCCGGCGGTCTGGGCGGCCAGGTCGTCGGTGGTGAAGGTCCGCTTGGCCTGGCCGCGCGACATCCGCCGGCCCGCCCCGTGCGAGGCGGAGCAGTACGCGTCCGGGTTCCCCCGTCCGCGCACGATGTACGAGCCGGTGCCCATCGAACCGGGGATGATGCCGAGGTCGCCGGCGCCGGCCCGGATCGCGCCCTTCCGGGTCACCAGCACCTCCACGCCGTCGTACGTCTCCTCGGCGACGTAGTTGTGGTGGCAGGAGATCGGCTCGTCGTAGCGGACCTGCGGCAGGTGCGTCCGCACCACGTCGCAGAGCAGCGCGAGCATGACGGCCCGGTTGCGCCGGGCGTACTCCTGGGCCCACCACAGGTCCCGCCGGTAGGCGTCCATCTCCGGGGTGCCGGCGAGGAAGACCGCCAGGTCCCGGTCGGGCAGGTCGGTGTTGTGCGGCAGGCCCCGGGCCACCGCCATGTGCCGCTCGGCCAGTTCCTTGCCGATGTTGCGGGAGCCGGAGTGCAGCATCAGCCAGACCCGACCCTCGTCGTCGCCGCCCTGCTCCAGGCAGACCTCGATGAAGTGGTTGCCGCCGCCGAGGGTGCCCATCTGGTGCTGGGCCCGGTCCTTGAGCTGCCGGACCCGCCGGTCGAGGTCGTCGAATCGGCCCCAGAAGTCGTCCCAGCCGCGCTGCTCCAGGCCGCGTACCCGACGCGGGTCGACCATCCGGTCGTGCTTGGCGAAGCCGACCGGGATGGCCGCCTCGATCGCGCTGCGCAGCGGGGCGAGGTCGTCCGGCAGGTCCGACGCGGTCAGCGAGGTGCGTACCGCGGACATGCCGCAGCCGATGTCCACACCGACGGCCGCCGGGGAGACCGCCTGGCGCATCGCGATCACCGAACCGACCGTCGCGCCCTTGCCGAAGTGGACGTCGGGCATCACCGCGACGCCTTCCACCCAGGGCAGCGCGCCGATGTTGCGCAGCTGCCGCAGGGCCTGCGCCTCGATGGCGTACGGGTCGGTCCAGACCCGGACCGGGGCCCGGGTGCCGGGCAGCGGGGTGAAGCTCATGGTCGTCTCCTGGAGGTCGGCTGGCAGGGGAAGGGCCGCCGGCCGGGCACGAAAAAGCCGCCCGACCCGGCTGGGGGTGGGCGGCGGGAGCGCCGTCACACGGGCGCTGTCACGCGCCGCCACCCCGGGAACGTTGCGGATAGCCCACGACGCGGACACGACGCGCCCGCGCGGGCACCGCGACCGACCCACGCCGGCAGGGGCGTGGTGTGCCGGTACGGGGCAGGCGGGTCACGGTGACTCCCGAAGATCGTCGGTGGACGGGTGTCGTTCACGGTAGGGGCGCGCCCGGCGACCCGCAACACATATCGCCGGGGCGGGACCGGACCGGTCCCGCCCCGGGACGGGCTCAGTGCCGGCGGACCGCCCGGTCGATGTCGACCGGCACGGCGGGCGCGCCGTCGACGGGGGCGGGGTCCTCGTCGGTCGGCGCGATGCCGGCGGCGGCGATCCGGTCCAGGGTGGCCAGTCCGGCCGGCTCGATCGAGCCGAAGACGGTGTAGTTCGGCCGCAGCGTCGAGTCGGACTGGACCAGGAAGAACTGGCTGCCGTTGGTGTCCGGGCCGGCGTTGGCCATGGCCAGGGTGCCCCGGGCGTAGAGGCGACGCTCACCGGTCGGGTCGGTCGGGACGGGCGGCAGGTCGGTGGGGAGTTCGTCGGCGTACCGGTAGCCGGGGCCACCCGCGCCGGTGCCGGACGGGTCGCCGCACTGCAACACCTTCAGCGTCGGGTACGCGGTGAGCCGGTGGCAGGAGGTGTCGTCGTAGAAGCGGTGCCGGACGAGGTGCAGGAAGCTCTGCACGGTGCAGGGGGCCTGCTCACGGTCGAGGACCAGCGGGATCGGGCCCTGGTTGGTGCGCAGCGTGACCCGGACGGTCCCGTGGTCGGGGGTGCGGCGCGGGTCCGGGGGCAGCGGGACCTTCCGGGCGGGCGGGTCGTCCGGTGTGGCGGTGTAGCCGCACGGGCCGGGCGTGGTCCGGGCGGGCTCGGCCGCGCCGGCCGGCACGGCGACGCCGACGGCGCCGAGCAGCGCCCCGGCGACCAGGACGCCGCCGAGGAGTCGGGTCCGGGCGGGGGCGGCGGATGGTGGTCGGGGTGTGCGCGACACGGGTCCTCCTGCACGACGGTGGGCGGAAAGATCGCAGTCTATGGACTCGGTTCGGGCTTGTCGACGCGACCGCCCACCGGAGGCGGTGTCGGCGCCGGCACGTTCGGTGACGGATACCCGACAGCCGACGGGCGTGGTGGGCGGTACGCCGGGCGACGCAGAATCAGCCCGCCGGACCGGGGACGGACGGGAGCGACCAGAGGATGCCGACACCGAGCCAGCACATGATCGAGCTGGGCATCACCCAGGAGGGCGCGGCGGTCCTGACCCGTCCGGCCGTGCCCTTCGCGCTGCCCGCCGAGACACCGGACGCGCTGCGGGTGGTGGAGCGCCTGCGGGCCACGATGTCCCGGGTCGCCTCGGTGCACCCGTTCGCCAAGGGGATGGGGATGGCCGCGCCGCAGATCGGCGTCGGCCGCGCCGCCGCGGTCGTCCGGGCACCGGACGGCGCGGAACTGGTCCTGCTCAATCCCCGGGTGGTCGCCGAGTCCCCGGAGGTCGACGAGCAGTTCGAGGGATGCCTGAGCTTCTTCGACGTCCGGGGCCTGGTGCGGCGGCCGTCCCGGATCGAGGTGGCCCATCAGGAGGTGGACGGGCGGACGACGGTCACCGGGTTCCGCGACGGGCTGGCCCGGCTGGTGGCGCACGAGGTCGACCATCTGGAGGGACGTCTGTACCGGGAGCGGATGCCACCGGGGGCCGAGGTGATCCCGGTGTCCCGGTACCGGGGCACCGGGACCGGCTGGTCGTACGGCGGTGCCGTACGACCAGCCGACCAGAGTGCTGCCGGGGGCCGGTGAACCGCTACGCGGCCTTTCTTCTCTGGAGTCAGCGCCGGCGAACGGCGACTCAGGCGGCGTGACGGTTCGCGAGTGTCGCGCCGGCCTCGACCGCTGCGTCCTCGGCGGTCTTGCGCATCATCGCAGCGATCTCGGCGAACTCGTCGAGGGCCGGGTTCACGCCGACGAGGGTGAACTCTCGCTCGACGACCGTGAGGTCGGCGCCCCAGACGTCGACGAGGATCCGCCGGAGGTAGTCGCTGTTGTGGTCCCAGCCCTCGCGCGGGGTGCCCGGGCCGTAGGCGCCACCGCGGGTGGTGATCAGGACGGTCGGCGTCCCGTCGAGCAGACGGGTGCCCTGGGGTACGCCGGCGAGGGCGAGGTCGATCCAGCTCTTCGCGTGCTGCGAGATGCCGTAGTTGTAGAGCGGCAGGGCGAGCACGGCGCTCGTGGCCTGCTGCAACTCGGTGGCGATCCGCTCGGCGGTGGCGAGCGCCTCGCGCTGGGCGGCGGTACGGTCCCCAACCGGTGTGAAGCTGCCGGAGATCGCGGCGGCCCAGGCGTCCGCGGGCAGGGGGTCCTGACCGAGGTGACGGCGCACGACCGGCACCTCGGGGCGGGCGGCGGTGAACGTGTCGAGGACCAGGTCGGCAAGTGCGCCGCTGGCGGAGCGGTCGCCCTGGATGCTGGCGTCAACGCGGAGCAAGGACATGCGGATCTCCCGGTGAAAGCTTGAATGTTCAAGTCGAGGCTATCACGATACTTGAACATTCAAGTTGCCGGTAGGATGGCTCCTGTGAGCACCGACAGCACCAGCGAAACCGTGGTCACGGACGACGTGCCGTGGCTGTCGCCTGACCAGCAGCGCGACTGGCGCGCCCTGGTCGAACTGCTGGCGATCCTGCCGTCGGCGCTCGACGCGCAACTCAAGCGGGACGCGGGCGTGAACGGCTTCGAGTACCAGATACTCGCCGCCCTGTCCGAAGCGCCCGACCGCACGCTGGGGCTCACCGAGCTGGCCATCTCGGCCCAGGGGTCACTCTCCCGGCTCTCCCACGCGCTCACCCGGCTCGAACGGTCGGGATGGGTGGAGCGGCGCCACCTCGCCGACGGTTGCCGGCGCGCGAAGGCCCTGCTCACCGACAACGGCTGGGCGAAGCTCCAGGAAGTCGCCCCGGGTCACGTCCGCGAGGCGCGTCGTCTCGTCGTCGACGTGCTCACCCCGGAGCAGCTCTCCGCGCTCGGCGACGCCGCCAGAGCCATCACCGCTGCCACGACGCACGGGGCGAAGGCGTGCGGGGAGATCAGCGACTGCTGACCCGGCACGCCGGACCAGACGCGGCAGCGGCCGGACGACCCGGAGACGAGGGCGACGGCGGATTCGACGGCGAGCCGGCCCGGGCCCGGTTCGTGGATTACGGCGTCGACGGCGCCGCGTCCGTCACGGGGACCAGCGGTCGGGTCCAGTCGCCGGTCGCGGGACGGGTGCCGGGACCGTCGCCCCCGACCAGCCCCCGGCGTCGGAGGTAGTCGTACAGGGCCGCCGAGGCGGCCAGTCGGGTCAGGCTGCGCCGGTGCAGCTCCTGCTCCCGGCGGGCCAGCTCGGCCCGCACCCGCTGCGGGCTGCCGGTCGTGCGCAGTTCACCGAGCACCGACGCGACGATGTCGAACGGGTAGCCGCCCCGGCGCAGCAGCGCCACGACCTGGGCGGCGCGCAGCTCGGCCGCGTCGTAGAGCCGGTAGGACGTACCCCGTTCCCGGACCGGTCGCAGCAGCCCGCGTCGTTCCCAGAGCCGCAGCAGGGAGGTCCGGACCCCGACCAGGTCGGCGACCTCGCCGATGCGCACGCCCCGGCGGCGGGCCGGCACGGTGACCGCCGGGCCGGCCACCACGGTGTCGAACGCGCCGAGCACCCGCCGGATCTCGGCCCGTTCCCGGTCCAGCTCGGCGTGGCCCCGGTCGAGCGCCGCCAGCGCGGTGGCCAGGTCTCCCCCGTGCGCCGCGGCCATGACCTCCCGGGTCCGGGCCCACCCGTGCCCCTCGGCCATCCGCCGGACGACCACCAGCGCCTCGGCATGCGCGGCGGTGAAGACCCGGTAGCCGGCGGGGGTGCGGGTCACCGGCGGGAGCACCCCGAGGTCGACGTAGTTACGGACCTGCTGCACCGAGATCCCGACGCTCGCCGCGAGGTCCACGGCGCGCAGCCGCGACGGTTCCACCACCGGCCCACCTTAGCGCCTCCCCCTCGGTTGAGACTTTTCCGCCCTTTCTTTCGGCGATCACCGGGGATCGTCCGCGAAACCCTCAACGTGCTCGTCAATGGGAGAATGTAATCCCGCCAGCTCATCGCGTAGCTCGGGCGGGACCCACCCTGCCCGGAAAGGGTGACCATGCAGCAGCCGACACGCGCCGCCGACAGCCACGACATGATCGAGGTACGCGGTGCCCGGGAGAACAACCTCGCCTCGGTCTCGGTCGACATCCCCAAACGCCGGCTCACCGTCTTCACCGGGGTCTCCGGATCCGGCAAGAGCTCACTGGTCTTCGGGACCATCGCCGCCGAGTCGCAGCGGCTGATCAACGAGACGTACACCGCCTTCCTCCAGTCCTTCATGCCGAGCATCGGCCGACCCGACGTGGACGCGTTGCGCAACCTCAGCGCCGCGATCGTCATCGACCAGGAACGGATGGGCGCCAACTCCCGCTCCACCGTGGGCACCGCCACCGACGCGTACGCGATGCTGCGGATCCTGTTCAGCCGGCTGAGCACCCCGTACGTCGGCACGTCGAGCGCGTTCAGCTTCAACACCCCGGACGGGATGTGCCCGACCTGCGAGGGGCTCGGCCGGATCTCCGACGTGGACGTGCGCCAACTCGTCGACGTGGAACGTTCCCTCAACGACGGCGCGATCACGGTGCCGAACTTCGGCGTCGACTCGTGGTACTGGCGGGTCTTCGTGCAGTCCGGACTCGTCGACCCGGATCTGAAGGTGCAGGACTTCCCGCCGCAGATGTGGCAGGACTTCCTCTACAAGGAGCCCACCAAACTCAAGATCGACGGCAGCACCCTCAGCTACGAGGGGCTCGTGGTCAAGGTACGCCGGCTCTACCTGACCAAGGACCGGGAGTCGATGCAACCGCACATCCGGGCGTTCGTGGACCGGGCGGTCGCCTTCACGACCTGCCCGGACTGCGGAGGCAGCCGGCTCAACGCCGCCGCCCGGTCGGCGCGGGTCGCCGGACGCACCATCGCGGAGTGCTCGTCGATGCAGATCGACGAGCTCGCCACGGTCGTCCGGGAGCTGACCGAGCCGTCCGTCGCACCGCTGGTCGCGAGCCTCCAGGAGACCCTCGACTCGCTGGTGGAGATCGGGCTCGGCTACCTCAGCCTCGACCGGGAGTCGGGCACCCTCTCCGGCGGCGAGGCGCAGCGGGTCAAGATGGTCCGCCACCTCGGCTCCAGCCTCAGCGACGTCACGTACGTCTTCGACGAGCCGACCGTCGGACTGCACCCGCACGACATCGACCGGATGAACGACCTGCTGCTGCGGCTACGGGACAAGGGCAACACCGTGCTGGTGGTCGAGCACAAGCCGGAGACCATCGCCGTCGCCGACCACGTGGTCGACCTCGGCCCCGGCGCGGGGCCGGCCGGTGGACGGATCTGCTACACCGGCGACGTCGCCGGGCTGCGCCGCGCGGACACGCTCACCGGGCGGCACCTCGACCACCGGGTCACCCTGCGCGAACGGGTCCGTCCGCACCGGGGCCGGCTGGAGATCCGTGGCGCGGACCTGCACAACCTGCGGGACGTCGACGTCGACATCCCGCTCGGCGTGCTGACCGTGGTCACCGGGGTCGCCGGATCGGGCAAGAGCTCCCTGATCCACGGCTCGCTGTCCGGCCGGGACGGGGTGGTGGTGGTCGACCAGTCCCCGATCCGGGGCTCCCGGCGCAGCAACCCGGCGACGTACACCGGCCTGCTCGACCCGGTCCGGGCCGCGTTCGCGCGGGCCAACGGGGTCCGGGCCGCGCTGTTCAGCGCCAACTCCGAGGGGGCCTGCCCGGCCTGCCGGGGCATCGGCCTGATCTGGACCGACCTGGCGATGATGGCCGGGGTGGCGTCGGTCTGCGAGCAGTGCGAGGGCCGGCGGTTCACCCGGGAGGTGCTGACCTACCGGTTGCGCGGGAAGAACATCAGCGAGGTCCTCGCGATGTCGGTCAGCGAGGCCCGGGACTTCTTCCCGTCCGGACCGGCCCGGGTCGTCCTCGACCGGCTCGCCGACGTCGGCCTCGGCTACCTCGGTCTCGGCCAGCCGCTCACCACCCTCTCCGGGGGCGAGCGGCAGCGACTCAAACTGGCCATCCACATGGCCGAGCGGTCCCGTGTCTACGTGCTCGACGAGCCCACCACCGGCCTGCACCTGGCCGACGTCGACCAGTTGCTGGCCCTGCTGGACCGGCTGGTCGACGGCGGCGCCACGGTGATCGTCATCGAGCACCACCAGGCGGTCATGGCGCACGCCGACTGGCTGGTCGACGTCGGGCCGGGCGCCGGTAACGACGGCGGGCGGGTGGTGTTCACCGGCACCCCCGCGGACCTGGTCGCGCGGGCCGACACGGTGACCGCCCGGCACCTGCGGCGGTACCTCGACCGCTGAGGCGTGCCGGTCACGACGGCGTCGCCCCGCCGGACCGAGGGGTCCGGCGGGGCGACCGTCCGCGTGTCGGGTGCGCCTCAGCTCGCGGTGTCCGCGCCGACCCGGTTGCGCCGCCGCAGGGCGAACGTCGTCAGCAGCAGCACCGCGCCGACGCCGACCAGACCGCCGCCGACCTTGAGCGGGGTCTCCAGGCTGCTGCCGGTCACCGGCAACGGGTCGTCGTCGTCACCCTGGTGGGGGCGCAGGACGGTCAGCGTGGCGGTCCCGACGTAACCGCTGGTCAGGCCCCGCGCGGTGATGGTGATCGTCCCCGGGTGACGTGGCCGGAAGGCGAACTGGAATCCGCCGTCGTCGTCGGCGCGGATCCAGAAGACCTGCCGCGCCCCGTCGGGGGAACCGTTCCACGGGCCCTTGCTCGGCACGTGCTCGGGGCCGTTCGGCTCGCCGGGCTGCGGGGCGGCGCGGTGGTACGACACCGGGGCGAGCGCCACCGTGCTGCCGTCGCCGCGCCGGGCGGTCTCCTGTCCCGGCAGGCCGGCGGCGAGCGGACCGCTGGTGATGGTGATCTCCACCTGCTCCTCGTAGTAGTAGCCCCGGCCGGTCACCGTCGCGATCTCACCGACCTCCACGGTGCTCGGCGAGACGGTCAGGCCCCGCTGCGGCGGCTGGTACGGCGGCGGCTGCGCCGACTGGGACGGCTGCGGCGGCGGTTGCGGCTGGGACAGTGCCGCCCCCGCAGCGCCCGGCATGGCCGCCGCGGCCAGGCCGACCGCGATGGTCGTGATGATGCGGGATAGCCGCATGATGGATCCTTCCTACTGGTCACAGGGTGACGCGGTTTGGATGTGGGTGGTCCACGGAGTGGCGGTGGGGGTGAGCCGCAACCCGGCCCCACCGGTGCCGCTCCGGTCGGTCAGCAGGTCGACCTCGAGGTTCCGGGTCTGACCGGGCCCGGTGTCGACGGTCGCGACGGCGACGTGACGGCGACGCTCGGTCCCGCTGCCCAGCGCCGTGTCGACGCCGTCCAGCCGGGCCCGCACGATCGCGCCGCCCGCCGGGCTGAACACGTGGACCAGGGTGCGGACGACGTACGGGTCGCCCGTCCGGCCGACTCCGAGCACAGAAGGCGTGAGCCCCGACCTCGGCGCCGAGGAGCGCAGCGATATCCTCAGCCGCAGTTCGCGTCGACCGTCCGGTCGGCACGTGCCGACCGTCAGCTCCGCGCCCGGTTCCAGGTAGTAGCCGAGCTTCGCGCCGCTGCCGTCGTTGAGGAACACGCCGACGGTCGGCTCGGCCTCCCGCTCCGGAAGCACGCCGGTCAGTCGGCTCTCGCCGAGCATCCGTTGCTCCTCCGGGTGGGCACTCCAGAACAATATCCGGCTTTCGGCAACAGATCGGTCGAATGCTGACAAAAGCGGCTTAGGCGGGACGGGTCTGGCGAGAAGGGCCTCGAACACCGCCGCCGCCGACCGGGCGAAGAACTCGTCCTGGCGACGCAGGTCGAGCTTCAGGTAGCTCTCCGACAGCAGCGACCGCACCACGTTGTCGCCGGTCAGGCGGCCGAACCCGGGCACCTCGACCGGTCCGGTGACCGCCAGCAGGTACGACAGGGCGACCGGGTCGGTGGCCAGGACGCCGTCGACCGTCTCGCCGGTACGACGGCGGTACATCTCGCGGTAGAGCGCGGCAGCGGTCGGGAAGTGCGGGGTGAGGTTCACGTCCGCCGGCCAGATGCCGGGCAGGTCGGTGTAGAGGGCACGCATCTCGGGGCCGACCCCCGGCAGCGCCGGCAGGAAATGGCCGAGCTGGCCCGCCGTGCCCTGCCGGACGAGTCGGATCCGTCCCCGCTCGGCCCGGACGACCGCGTACGCGCCGAACATGCCCCCGGTGGCACGCAACTCGGCAAGGTTCTGGGAGACCAGCAGGTAGTCCCGGCCCTCGGTGACGCCCAGCAACGGGGGCAGCAGCGCGGCCCCCCGACTCACCGCGCCGGTCAGTCCGGCCAGCCGGTCGACCTCGCCGCGCAGTTCGGCGACGGCCGCGTCGACCTGCCCGGTGAGACCGCCGGTCGCCACCCCGCCCAGCCGGGTCCGGGCCGCCCGGACGACCTCGTCGGCCGCCGACAGCTCCTGTTCCGCCGCCTGCAGCCCGGCCAGGTCGAGCCGGCCCTCCCGGGGCAGGAGCGCGTCGAGGTCGACGCCGAGCAGCCGGGGGAACGCGTGTCGGGCCAGGTCGTCCACGGTGACCGCCACCTGGCGGACCGCGGTCAGGTCGTCGCCCGCGAGAGGCGCCCGCCGTCCGAGCGCCCAGCCGGGATCGGCGGTCGCCCGTCGGGCGGCGGCGGCCCGTTCCTGGAGCTCCGCCAGGGTGCCCCGACCGCCGGCAACGTCCCCGTCGAGCACCTGGACACTCAGCTCGCGCGCCAGCCCGGCCGCGCCGAGCAGGTGATCCCGCGCCTGCCAGGCCCGGAATCCGACCCAGCCGACGGCGGCCAGCGCCAGCGAGACCACCAGCAACCCGGCGACCGCCGCTCGGCGCAGCCGCGACCGGGACCGACCGCGTCGCCACCACGGCGCTGCGCGTGTGGTCACCCGACCTCCAGGGAAAAGGACGAAAAGCGCTTTCTCCCCGTTTTCTACCTGGTCCGGTGGGCCATGCGTGGCGTTTTGACAAGATTTGGCGATATGGAGGTTTTACGACTTCAATTCGGGTTCGGTGCCGTCGCCCGTCCGGCGGCGACGTCGTAGAGCATCCGTTCGATCCGGTCCACGCCGGCCCGCAGGGACATGTCCCGCTGGTACGCCTCCCGGCCCCGCTGGCCCATCCCGGTGCGCGCCTCGGCGTCGATGGTGGCGGCGAGCCAGAACCGGTCCGCCAGCGCCGCCCAGTCCTCCGGTGGGCAGGACAGGCCCGCCCGGGCCCGCTCCACCATCGTCGCCGGGTCACCGGCGGCGGCGGCGATGACCGGCGTGGCGCAGGAGAAGGCGGCGGGAAGCTCTGCGGGCACCACGCCGCGCAGTTCGGGCAGGTCCCGCAGCGCCACCAACTGGTAGTCGGCGGCGGCGTACAGGTCGGCCAGCTCCGCCGGTGACCGCCGCTCGACGAAGCGGACGTTGCGGACCCCCCAGTCGGCCACCAACTCCCGCAGGCGGGGCTCGTCCGCACCGGAGCCGGCGAGGACCAGGTCCATCCGGTCCGGCACCGCAGCGGCCGCCCGGACGGCGGTCTCCAGCCGCTGCCGTTCGCCGATCGCACCCGTGTGCATCACCACGCAGCGCCCGGCGCCGCCGACCAGGCGGCGGACGGCGGGGCTCGGCCGGACCGGCCGGAAGATCCGCTCGTCGGTCCAGGGCAGCACCAGCCGCACCCGGGACGGATCCGCGCCGGCAACGGTCGCCATGTCCCGCATGGAGGGCGCGCTCACCGCGACCGCGTCGGCGGCGCGCAGGAGTCCGCGCAGGACCGCGGCGGTACGCTCGCCGCCCGGTTCCCCGGTCAGCTCCGCGCGCGGCCGGACGTCCTGGACGTGCAGCAGCACCGGCACCCCGGACAGAGCCCGCCGCAGGGCCGCGGCGGCGAGGGTCACCGCCGGCGTCTGACAGACGACCAAGGCGTCGACGCCGGCCAGGAACCCGTGTCCGGCCAGCGCGGCGGCGGTGGCGAAGGTGAGCTGACCGGCCAGCCGCGCGCGGGGCGAGATGTCGGCGGCGTACCGGGGCACCCGCCGCACCGTCAGTCGCTCGCTGCGGGTCTCGTACCGCCAGCGCTGCCGCCACCCCGGGTGGATCCGGCCGCCCGGGTGGTGCGGGAACCCGGTCAGCACCCGCACCTCGTGGCCCCGGGCAACCAGTTCCTCGGCCAGAGTCCCGGGCAGGAACGCCGGCTCGGGCGGGAAGTGGTAGGTCAGGACGCCGACGCGCACCGGAGCACCCCCGTCCCGCCCGTCGGCGCGGCACCCGGGCACACCGGGCGGCCCACCGCATACGATGCCGGCATCCCCTCACCCGATCGCCGGTCGCCACCTGGCGCGGCCGGCTCCAGGACGTGCCGTGACCGAGGGGCCCCCATGACCGAGCAGGTGCTGTTCGTCTGCCACGCCAACCTGTGCCGTTCACCGATGGCCGAGTACCTCGCCCGACGGGCATTGGAGCGGTGGCCGGTGACGGTGGCGAGCACCGGCACCGACGCCGTCCCGGGCCGGCCGATCCACCCGTACGCGGCGGTCATCACCGCCGCCCGGGGCATCGACGCGAGCGGGTTCCGCAGCCGGCGGTTGCGGGCCGACCAGCTCACCGACGCCACGCTGGTGCTGACCGCGACCCGGCGGCAGCGCTCGGTCTGCGTCGGGCTGGCCCCGGCGACGCTGCACCGGACGTTCACGCTGCACCAGTTCGCCCGCCTCGCCGCGGTGGCCGACCCGCCGCCGAGGACGGCGGATCGGCCGGTGCGGGCGGCGGTGGAGGCCGCCGCCCGGGCCCGGAGCCGGCTGCAACCGATGCCGGACGCGGACGACCTGGTGGACCCGATCGGCGGCACCGCAGCCGACTTCCAGCGGTGTGCCGAGGAGATCGAACGGTCGATGGCGCCGATCGGGGTGCTCATCGCGGCAGCCGGGTGAGGTCCTGGGCGGCCTGACCAGCGCCGGAGCGGTGGCCCGCGCCGTGCCGGGCGGTGGCCCGGTCGGCCGGCACGTTCCGGCGGTCCGCGGCCACCCGGTACGCCTCGTACTGGTACGCGTCGGCCTTCGCCACCCGGGCCATGTTGAGCACGCAGCCGAGCGTGCGCACCGAGACCGCGTGCAGCGCCTTCGCCGCCCGGGCCACCTGGTTGCGGGACGTACGGCCCTGCTGGCTGACCATCAGCGCGCCGTCGGCCTGGACCGCCACCACCACCCCGTCGGTCACCGCCAGGAGCGGCGCGGTGTCGATGATGACGATGTCCGCCGACTCGCGCAGGGCGAGCAGCAGGTCCGCCATCGCCTTCGAGCCGAGCAGCTCACTGGGGTTGGGCGGGTTCGAGCCGCTGGGGAGCACCAGCATCGACCGGTCTCCCCACCGCTGCACCACGTCACCGACCTCCACGTCGCCGAGCAGCACGTCGGTCAGGCCGACGCCGCGCTCCAGACCGAGGTACTCGGCCACCCGGGGGCGGCGCAGGTCCGCGTCCACCAGCAGGACCCGCCACCCCGCCTCGGCGAGCGTGATGGCCAGGTTGCAGGAGAGCGTGGTCTTCCCCTCTCCCTGGAGGGCACTGGTGACGGCGATGATCCGGGCCGGTTCGTGCACGTCGACGAAGCGCAGGTTGGTGCGGAGCTTGCGGACCGCCTCGGCGCGGGCCGAGGTCGCCGCGTCGCCGACGACCAGCGGCGCGGTTCGTGCGACCGGGTCGAAGGGAATCTCGCCGAGCAGCGGGCTGCCGGTGGCGCGCTGGAGGGTGTCCCCGTCGCGCAGGCGCGTGTCGACCAGACCCCGCAGCACGGCCAGCCCGATCCCGGCGAGCAGTCCGAGCAGTCCGCCGAGCAGCAGGTTGCGGTCCATACGCGGGGAGACCGGGTTCGCGCCGACACCGGGACCGCTGACCACCTCCATCTTGACCGAGGAGCGCCCCTCGGGCGGGGTCTCCACCGTCTTCACCAGGTCGGCGAACTTCACCGACACCGCCTCGGCGACGCGCAGCGCCCGGTTCCGGTCGGTGTCGGTGATCGTGGCCTCGATCAGCACCGTGCCGTTCTGGAGGTTGGCGTCCAGCCGGTCCTGCACCTGCTGGGGGGTCAGCCGCAGCACGGGGTCGGCGGCGACGGTGCGCGCGAGCCGGTCGCTGCGCAACAGGTCGGCGTAGGACTTCACCCGCTGCTGAAGCCAGAGGTTGCCCTGGTAGGCGTCGGTGACGCCCTGGGACGGCGTGGTGACGAAGAAGGTCACCGACGCCACGTAGCGCGGCTCGGCCCGGACGGTGAGCCAGCCGGCCGCCCCGAGAGCGAGCAGGACCGTGACCAGCACGATCCACCACTGGCGGCGAACGAACTGGAGGTAGGTACGGAGATCCATCAGGCGCGCCCCCGCATCCCGACCAGCACGTGGATGAACTGCACGAAATTCCCCCAAACTGGATATAAGCCGTGACAGGATGAAGACCGCTCACCGGCCGTAGGAACCATCTCGCCGAATGTAGTCGATGAATCGCCGCAATAGGTCCCATTCCCCTCAATGGGACACCGACCATTACTCACCTACCGTTGAGGGCACAAGATGGACCAGGCTTCTCCTGCCGAACCGGAGCATCCGGCGCCGCACCGGGACTGGGTGACCCGGCGCACCGCGACCCTCGCCCTGATCACGTTCGACGTCCTGGCCTGGGTCGCCGGCTTCATGGCCGCCGCCTGGACCCGGTTCGAGTTCGACCTCACCGCCGGGTACGCGGCGCTGGTACTGGCCAGCGCGCTGGTCTGCGCCGTCGTCCACACCGGCATCAACCAACTCTGGCTCACCGTCGGCGGCCGGCACCCGGTCGGCAGCGCCGACGAGGCGCGCTGCCTGGCGGCGACCGTCACGCTGGCCACCGCCGCCATGCTCGCCTCGCTGCTGCCCATGGCCGCGCGTCCCGTACCGGCGACCACGCCGCTGCTCGGCGGCGCGGTCGCGCTGCTGCTCATGGTCGCCGCCCGGACCGGCTACCGGCACCACCGCGACCGCCGGGACCGGCCCGTGCCCTCGGCCAGCCGGACCCTCGTCTACGGCGTCGACGCGGCGAGCGAACGACTGATCCGCGCCCTGCTCAGTGACCCGCGCAGCCGGTACCTGCCGGTCGGCCTGCTGGAGGACAACCCCGACCGGTGGCCGCTGCGCCTGCACGGCCTGCGGGTGCTCGGCGGTCGGGCCGACATCCAACAGGTCATCCGCCGCACCCGCGCCACCACCGTGATCTTCTCCATGGCCGGCACCGACGCCGACCTGCTGCGTGATGTCCGCAGCCGGACGCTGGAGACCGGGGCCGCGTTCAAGGTGCTGCCCCCGGTACGCGAACTGCTGGAACGGCCGGTCGCCGTCACCGACGTGCGGGACCTGCAACTGACCGACCTGCTCGGCCGGGCACACCGGGCCGCCGACCTGACCGTCGGCGGCAGCGGGCTGGCCGGACGGCGGGTGCTGGTCACCGGGGCCGGCGGTTCCATCGGCTCCGAACTCTGCCGGCAGATCGCCCGGTACGAGCCGGGCGAGCTGATGATGCTCGACCGGGACGAGTCCGCGCTGCACGCGCTCCAGATGTCCCTGTACGGGCGGGCCCTGCTCGACGGGCCGGAGCTGATCCTGGCCGACATCCGCGACGCCGAGGGCATCGCCCGGATCGTGGCCGAACGTCGGCCGGACGTGGTGTTCCACGCCGCCGCCCTGAAGCACCTGACCCTGCTGCAACGGCACCCCGGCGAGGCGGTCAAGACCAACGTCCTCGGGACCCTGAACGTGCTGGAGGCCTGCCGGGACGTGGCCCGGTTCGTCAACATCTCCACCGACAAGGCGGCCAGCCCGATCAGCGTGCTCGGCTACTCCAAGCGGGTGACAGAGCGGCTCACCGCGCACCACGCCCGGGCCCTGGGCGCGGCCTTCCTGAGCGTACGGTTCGGCAACGTGCTCAGCAGCCGGGGCTCCGTGCTCAACGCGTTCCGCGCCCAGATCGAGGCCGGCCAGCCGATCACGGTGACCCACCCGGACGTGACCCGGTACTTCATGACCGTGCAGGAGGCGGTGCACCTGGTCCTCCAGGCCGCCAGCATCGGCCGGGGCGGCGAGGCGCTCGTGCTGGACATGGGGGCGCCGGTCCGGATCGCCGACGTGGCCCGCCGGCTCGCCGCCGAGGCCCCGCACCCCACCGAGATCGTCTTCACCGGGCTGCGCCCCGGCGAGAAGCTGCACGAGGACCTCTTCGGCCCCGGGGAGGCCGACAGCCGCCCGCTGCACCCGCTGATCTCGCACGTACCGGTGCCGGCGCTGGCACCGGAGGAGCTGCACGCCCTCGACCCGTACGCGGACCCGGAGGAACTGGTGAAGCGGCTCGACGCCCTCTGCGCCCCGGACCGACTCGGACGGGGCGCACCCGCCCCGCGGGTGAGTCCACGCCCCCGCGCGTTGCCCGGCTGATCCGCCCGCCGGCATTGGCCGGCGGATCCCGCCCAACGGCATTGGCCGGAACCGAGTGAGCTGCGTCCCAGCACCACCGCTCGCCGGTTCCGGCCCTGGTCGGTAAGGTCGGAGCCGGTGTGCCGGGAAGTCTGGTCGGCGATGTGCCCTGCCGACCCCAGACACCCGAGAAGAGCCACGCCGATGAGCCACCCCACTCCCCCGCGCCCGGACGACAAGCGCCGCCTCTTCACCCGTAGTTCCTCGTGGCCGGAGGCCCGTTTCCTCGGCGACGTCCTGCGTACCGAGACGGTGGGCGGCGGCCTGCTGCTGTTCGGTGCGGTCCTCGCCCTCGTCTGGGCAAACTCCCCCTGGTCGGACACCTACGCCGCGCTCGGCGCGTGGGTGCCCTGGTCCGGCGGCGAGCGGCTGCACCTCGACCTGGACCTGGCCACCTGGGCGGCGGACGGCCTGCTGGCCGTCTTCTTCTTCGTGGTCGGGCTGGAACTCAAACGCGAGTTCGTCGCCGGGGAACTGCGTGACCCCCGGCGCGCCGCCCTGCCGGTGGTGGCCGCCGTCGGCGGCATGCTGGTGCCGGCGCTGTTCTACGTCGGGGTCATGCTCGTCAGCGGCACCGACGCGCTCCAGGGCTGGGCCATCCCGGTGGCCACCGACATCGCGTTCGCCCTGGCCGTGCTGGCGGTCATCGGCTCCCACCTGCCCCAGGGGCTCCGGGCGTTCCTGCTCACCCTGGCCGTGGTCGACGACCTGCTCGCGATCGTCATCATCGCGATCTTCTACACCTCCGGGTTCAGCCCGCTGCCGCTGGTCGCGGCGCTGCTGCCGATCGCCGCGTTCGCCCTGCTGGTCCAGCGGCGCAAGACCTGGTGGTGGGCGCTCCTCCCGCTCGCGGTGGCCAGCTGGACGCTGGTGCACGCCTCCGGGGTGCACGCCACGATCGCCGGGGTGCTGCTCGGCTTCACCGTCCCGGTCCTCGGTGGCGGCTCGGGCCCCGGCCTGGCCGAGCACCTGGAACACCGCTGGCGGCCGGTCTCGGCGGGCTTCGCGGTGCCGGTGTTCGCGTTCTTCGCCGCCGGGGTCTCGCTGCGCGGCACCGACCTGGGCGGCCTGCTCACCGACCCGATCGTGATCGGCATCGCGGTCGGGCTGGTGTTCGGCAAGGCGATCGGGGTGTTCGGCTCGACCTGGCTGATGGCCCGCTTCACCCGCGCCGAACTCGACCGCGAGCTGAGCTGGTCCGACCTGCTCGGCGTCGCGTGCCTGGCCGGCATCGGCTTCACCGTGTCGCTGCTCATCGGCGAGCTGGCCTTCGGCGCGGGCACCGCCGCCGAGGACAAGGTGAAGACCGGCGTGCTGGCCGGCTCGCTGATCGCGGCCGTGGTGGCGTCGGTGCTGCTGGTCCGGCGCAACAAGGTCTACCGACGCCTCGACGAACAGGACCGGCGCGACGAGGACCGCGACGGGGTCCCGGACGTCTACCAGCAGCGACCGGCCTCGTCGGGCTGACCGGACCGTCGTCGACGCCCGGCCGTCGGCCTCCGATCGTCGTCGACAGCGTCCGCGCCGGCCCGCCCTGGTGGTAGCAGGGGTGGTAGCAGGGGGCCCTTGTTACCGCTTTTTGTCGTGCAGGGGACCCCTGCTACCACCCCGAGGCCCCCTGCTATCACCCCAACCGGTGAGGAGCCCGGCCCCGTCAGCACCGGTGGGCCGGGGTCGGGGCACGACGGTCGTCCGGCGCCCCGTCGACGGTCGGCTCGGCGGCGGCCAGGGCGGCCCAGAGCAGGCGACGCAGCGCCACGATCGCCGCTGCCGCGGCGAGGGCGCCCCACCCGGGTGCCCCGCTCAGACGCAGCAGCCCGGCAGCGGTCAGCAGATCCAGCAGGATCCGCAGTGCGGCACGCCACGAGCCGGACGTCAGCAGCACCACCACGGCACAGACCGACGCCGCCGCGCCGAGCATGGTGACCCCGACGCGGATCACCGGTCGGTCCGGCCGGCGGCACCGACCTGCTGCTGTTCCTGGGCGATCTCCCGACGCAGGAAGTAGTTCAGCGCGGTCCGGATGGCCGCGATCGCGGCGAGCTGACCGATCTGGGGGAACGTCGGGGAGACCGCCGTCCGCAGGATGTCGGCCGCGAGCTGGAACTCCAGTCCCAGGGTGAGGAAACGCCCCAGGGAGAGCCGGATCGGCGTGAACACGGCCGCGCTGCGGTGCCGCAGCCCCTCCACCACGAACCGCGCCGCCGCCCAACACGCGCCGACGAAGATCACCACCGCTCCGGCGACCTCCACCAGGGCGACCAGAACCTGGTCACCCAGGCGCAGGATCTCCTCCGGGCTCACCGGCCACCGTTACCCGTCGCCGGCTCCGGTAGTCGCCGCCCGGGTTTCGGGCGGGACACCGACGCCGTCGCGGTGGTATCAAGAACCGACGCCAGCGGAGGAGGGGCAGCAGTGCAGAGCTTCGCCGGTACGTTCGCCCGCAACCTCGTCGTCGCCGCGGTCTGCACCGTGGCCGGACCGATTCTGCTCGTCCTGGGCGCGTTCGGTGTCGCCGATCCCGGGGAGTCCGACCGCCGGATCCCACTGGTCTTCCTCCTCGTCGGGCTGGCCGGCACGCTGGCGATACCCGTCCTCGCGCTCTCCGGCGCACGGGCCGACTACCGGGCCGTCACCCGCCGCGACCGGCTGGACGACGCCCCGGTCCGGCCGGACGACAGCTTCGCCCTGTGGGCGCCGCGCGCCGACGTCCCCACCCCGCAGGGCCGGTTCACCGCGGCCGACGTCCTGGAGGCGGCGTTCGTCCGATACGGCGGCGACTGGGAGGCGACCTACCAGAGCTACGGCGGCGACCTGGACCCGGACGAGGTCAAACCCCTCATCCGGTTACGGCTGCGGATCCACCCCGACGACAGCGCGCCGTTCGAGTGGACCGGCGAACGGCGCGTGCCGTCCCTGTGTCTCTCCGCCGTCACCGCCGGACGTCTCGTCGCCGTCGTCGAGTCGACCCGTCCCGCCGAGGTCCGCATCGACTGGCCGCGCAGCGCCCTGCTGGCCGGCGCCCGGCCCTGCCGGCTGATCGGTCTCGACGGCCGACGCGTCGACCTGACCGGACGCCCCGACCTCCTGGTGGAGCAGATACGGATCGCCGGCACGGTCGGCGGAATCCGGATGGACGTCGACACGATCGACCTCCGCAACCTCGCTCCCCCGGTGGCGACACGACTCCAGGGCCTCGTCGAGCGGGTCGGCGAACCCGCCGAGCGACCTGCGCTTCAACCGACGCCGGACGGGCGGCCCCGGTGGGTGGTCGACGACCTACCCGGCGAGGCGGGCGCGTTCGGCGACGTCGACCGCCGGTGGGCGCGCCACGGCGGCCAGCTCACCCGCGCCCGGTTCCTGGAACTGCGGGGCACGACGACCTACCAGTACCACGGCCCGGTACTGGAGACCGTCCTGCGGATCTGGCCCGTCGAGGGCGGAGAGCCGTTCGACGCGCGGAAGAAGCTGACGGTGCCGATGAACTACCTCGCGCTGCTGCACCGCACGAAGGACCTCGTCGCACTGGTGAGCCCCGACCGCCGGCGCTACGAGATCGACTGGAACCGCAGCAACCTCGCCGCTGGGGTCACCCCGGCTCTCGTGATCGCTCCGGACGGCCGGGAGTTCGACCTCACCGGCCGGCTCGACCCGCTGTTGGCGATCATGCGGCTGCTCGTGGCGCACCAGGTCAGCGTCCCCGACAACGTCCTGGACCTCCGCGCCCGCCGCCACGAGGCCGTGGCCGCGCAGGTCATGGAAGCGCTCCGGACGAACCTCGATCGGGGTGCGACCGGGGCGGGCCCGCGATGAGCCGCGCCTCGGCCACCGCGCGAGCGTTATCGTCGCCGCATGCCCGAACTGGTCGCACCCACCGTCCGGCTGCACGCCGCCTGGCTTGAGGCGCACCGCGAGTGGGGCCCCGGCCTCCACGAGGACGGGTTCGGGCTGCGGCCGTCCGACGAGGTCGACTCCCCGGCCGGATTCGCCGCCTGGGTGGCCCGGTTGGTCGACCAGTCGGATCCGACGGGGCCGCCGGACGCCGGCCGGGCGCGGTGCACCCACCGGTGGATCGTCGAGGACGACCGAGTGCTCGGTGGGATCGCGCTGCGGCACGCACCCGACGACTCCCTGCTCCGGGCCGCCGGGCACATCGGCTACGGCATCCGGCCGTCCGCACGTCGGCGGGGCCTGGCCACCTGGGCGCTGGGCCGGATGCTCGACGAGGCACGAGGGCTCGGCCTGGACCGAGTGCTGATCATCTGCGAGGCGGACAACATCGCCTCGGCGAGGACGATCGAACGCTGCGGTGGCGTCCTCGAAGGCACCCAGGTCACCGAACTCGGCGCCACCCGCCGGTACTGGATCAGCACCTGACCCGCCAGTCGGTTCCACGCCGGTGCGCGGCTTGCTGGCCGGAGGTGGCCCTCAGGCCGCCTCCAGCTGCGCCGGTCGGGCGACGGGCCCGTCCAGACTGGACCGACGGTGGCTGCGCGAGCGCACGCCGAACACGAGCAGCCACCCCATGAGGACGACCTCACCGCCGAACGTGACGGCGGCGACCTCGATCGTGTACGCGGCCGAGACCAGTGCTCCGATCGAGTCGGCGAGGTAGCCGGCACCGGCGATCGCCACGAGCACCGCCACCCAGGTCGGCGCGGACGGAGACCGCCACGCCAGCCACCCGACCAGGAGCAGGTGGACGCCGAACAGGATCAGACCCAGGCTCCAGATCTCCTGGAACTCGCTGATTTGCGCGTACACGCTGGAGCTGATCCGGTCGGTTGCCGGCTCGTCACGCAGGAGACCAGCGGCGGCGATCAGGTGTGTGATCGCGACGGCGAAGACGACCGCGTACACGGTGCGGCACCACGCCGAGAGCAGCGCGACGGTGCGGTGCGTGTCGGCGAAGAACGCCCGCAGCGCCCAGGCGACCAGCACGTCGAGGCAGACCACCGTGCACAGGGCGACGACGGCGAGGGCCAGCGCACGGCCGTTCGACAGCGCAAGGGTGGTGCTCCCGGCGGCGTCGGTGGAGACCATCCGCTCCACCACGCCGAAGTTGGCCAGCCCGGCGAGAACCGCCATCACCAGCAGGCCGAGCCCGGCGGCCCACGCCGCCCGACTCACCCGGGAGTCGCGGTCCGCGTTCGCGTTCGACGCCCCGTCGAGCGCGGTGCCCGGATCCGCCACGGTGGACGGCGCGAAGCCACGAGCGAGCAACAGCAGACCGAAGACGATCTCGAAGAGGCCTCCCGGGATCGCCAGCACGAGCCCCACCCCGACCCCCATCAGCTCTGCGGCCGCGCCCGTCGCCAGCAGCGCGTATCCGCCGAATCCCCAGATCGCCAGCCAACCCGGCAGCCAGCGCCGCCGACGCAGCGCCAGGCAGAGCGGCAGACTGCCCAGCGCCAGCGACAACATGGCCACCTGGTAGGCGATGTCGGCCGCGCCGGCCCCGACCCGGTCTTGCAGGACGATCCCGGCGGTGAGCAGGAACGCCTCCGCGCCACGCGCGACGAGGTATGTCCAGGCGCTTCCGGGGTGCGGTCGGCGCAGCGCCCGGAAGACCAGCCCGCCGATGGCCGCCACCAGGACGGAGTTGAGCACCACGAGCATGGTCCCGGCGAACTGCCCGGTGAGAGCGCTGCCGATGCCGTAGAAGACGAACGCCGACAGGACGAACGCGCCGACGAGTCTGCCGGCGACGCGGAGGGACATCTTTGCCTCCCAGGGTAATCGTACTAAGTACGTGGTACTAAGTACGATAGGCTCTGCCGGCAACACTGGTCAACGGCAGGTCAGGGGACGGGAACACACAGTGGGCGAACCGGCACGGCAGTTGAGTCGGGAGCGGATGCTGCGGGCTGCGGTCGGCATCGCCGACACGCGCGGCCTGGGTGGGTTGACCATGCGGTCGCTGGCCGCGGAGCTGGACGCCAAGCCGATGTCGCTGTACCACTACATCCGGAACAAGGACGAACTCCTCGACGCCCTCGTCGACGGGGTCTTCGCGGAGATCGAACTGCCGAAGGTCGGCGGCGACTGGCGTGCCGAGGTGCGTCGGCGCTCGCTCTCCGCCCGCACGGTCCTCGCCCGGCACCCCTGGGCGTTGACCCTGGTCGAAAGCCGGACCAGTCCCGGGCCGGCCACCCTGCGCCATCACGATGCCATGCTGGGCACGCTGCGGGCCGGGGGTTTCTCGTTGCAGATGACGGCCCACGCGTACGCGGTCGTCGACGCGTACGTCTACGGCTTCGTGCTCCAGGAGGCGTCGCTGCCGTTCGACAATGCGGACTCCGCCGACGCGGTCGCGGGAGCGATCATGGAGGGTTTCGCGGCCGGCGAGTACCCACATCTGGTCGAACTCGCCACGCAGCACGTCCAGCAGCCCGGCTACCACTTCGGCGGGCAGTTCGAGTTCGGTCTCGATCTGATCCTCGACGCGCTGGCGGCGCACGGCAACGCCACACGTCCGTCGTGAGCCGTCCGACCCGGCGGTGACGTACGTGCCAAGCGCTGCGCCGGAGCCGCATCATCTCGTTCCGGGACGTCCGATCCCCTACGGTCCCCCGAGTGCGCACACCGCGCTGCGTCCTTCCGCTCTCGGAGTCCCGCAACGCCGCCCACGGCGGGCAACGGGTCGTCACGCAGATAAACATTTGCACTCTTGACAGCCTCAGTCCTGTTGGGACACCCTCTGGGCAAGATCGCGCCCGAAAGTCCGCAGCACATGGGCATGCAGTTGCACGGTCAACAATTCAAAGTTCGCATCCATCGCAGAAACAAGGAGGCTCATTTGCGGCGTGATATCGCAGTCAGCTTGGCTGCACTTGTCGCCGTGCTCGGAATCCTGATTCCGCAGGAGCCCGCACTCGCCGGCAATGGCGCACCGTTCAAGCTGCCTTACCGGGCTGGACACGCGTACACCATCACCCAGACGCCCGGCAGCGGCTTTTCACACAACGATGGCTACAATCGACATGCCGTTGACTTCGCCATGCCGCAAGGCACCCCGATTGTCGCTTCGGCGGCCGGCACCGTCTACTACGAGGGATGGAGCACCGGCGGAGGCATCATCGCCTTGATCGACCACGGCAACAATCGTTGCTCTCAGTACGCCCATCTGAGCAGCACCATCGTCAACAGAGGGCAGCGGGTGGCACAGGGGCAGCACATCGGCGCGTCCGGCGCCACCGGAAACGCGACCGGGCCGCATCTTCACTGGAATGTCGTCTACTGCGACTCTCATCTCAGCCGCGAAATCCCCAATACGGTGGAGACGGGCATCAACTATCCCACCGGCACCGCACCCGTGAGCCAGAATCGCCTTTCCACCAGCCTGCCCGGGGCTGACGGCGAACGGGTTTCCGACTTCAGTGGTGATGGTGTCGCCGATGTCCTGGGCGTCTCTTCCAACGGTGACCTCTGGTACTACCCGCACAATCTCGCCGGCCTCAGCACCCCGGTCAAGATCGGGGTCGGTTGGGCGGCTTTCAAGCACGTGATGGCCGCGGACTGGAGCGGTGACGGCGCGGCCGACGTCCTCGGAGTCGATTCTTCCGGGAGGCTGCTGTACTACCCCAACAACAGCTACAAACTGTCTGGTTACACGCAGATCGGACATGGCTGGGGGACCTTCAAGCACGTCATGGCCGCCGACTGGAGCGGTGACGGCGCCGCCGACATCCTCGGAGTCGACGCAAACGGAAACCTCTGGTACTACCCCCACAGCGGAACCGGCCTCGCCAACCCGACGAAAATCGGACACGGTTGGGCGACCTTCAAGCACGTCATGGCCGCCGACTGGAGCGGTGACGGCGCCGCCGACATCCTCGGAGTCGACGCAAACGGAAACCTCTGGTACTACCCCCACAGCGGAACCGGCCTCGCCAACCCGACGAAAATCGGACACGGTTGGGCGACCTTCAAGCACGTCATGGCCGCCGACTGGAGCGGCGACGGCGCCGCCGACATCCTCGGAGTCGACGCAAACGGAAACCTCTGGTACTACCCCCACAGCGGAACCGGCCTCGCCAACCCGACGAAAATCGGACACGGTTGGGCGACCTTCATACACGTCATGTGACGACAACGGCTTTCCAGGGCGGGTCGGCCCGGGCACCAGAGACGGCGCCCCGGGTCGACCCGCCGACCGGGACACCTCTCTGCTACTCCGCAAAGACAAGCCCGAGCGAAATGTCGACCGGTCCCGCCTGACCGAGCGCCTGCGCACGATTTCGGCCAAGCGCTTCACGATCTTCTAATCGGCTGAAGATCGGCCGAGCCAAGCGGTCGCCAGGCAAGTCAGCGTGCCAGCATCCGGGCGACGCCGAAGGCGAACCGTTCGTCGAACGAGACGTCGTTGAGGGCGGGCAGCACCCGCTGCAGTGCGGACCGCTCGCCGATCGCCTCTGCGGTGATCGGTCGCTGGGGCAGCTCGTCAGGCTCTGGAGGGCCGCCGCCCTGGGGAGCTGTCGGCCGCGAGCGGGAGACTGCGCAGCGACAGAGTGCTCGGTGGAGGTAGGGCCCAGTGAGCCGCCTCAGCGCGGAACGACTGGAGCAGGTACGCCACCAGGCGCCGGGACGCAGCACTGTCCCGCGGCAGCGCGGTGACCAGACCGCAGTGGGACAACAGGGCCACGGCGAGGTCGGAAGGGTGGAAGTCGGCCCGCAACACGCCCGCTGCCTGGGCTCTGCGGACCAGGGTCAGGAGATCCCGCTCGGTCCGTTCTCGGGCCTGCGCGTGTTCCACCGTGCTGTCCGGAAAGGCCGCGACGAACGCGGCCGAAAACCCCTGTTCCTCCCGCTGAAGCTCGCAGGCCGTCTCGACCAGGCGCTGGAAGCCCCGCCAGGGGTCGGGGTCGGCCAGTGCCTCGGTGAGCGCTCGGGCGCAGGTCTCCATCTGCTGCGCGAACGCGGCCCGCACCAGAGCATCCCGGGTCGGAAAACGCCGGTACAGCGTCGCTACGCCGACCCCGGCCCGTCGGGCCACGGTCGCCATGGGCGCGTCGATCCCGTGCTCGGCGAAGACCGCGCGGGCGGAGACGAGGATGCGCTCCTGGTTGCGCCGGGCGTCGGCCCGCAGCCTGGCCGGGCCCGCGATCCGAGAGGATTCCTCCACCACTGTTTCTCACCTCCGCTTCAACCGGACGATGTCGTCCACTTAATAGCCTACGCTCGGCGCCAGGTCCCCCGCAGGGCCACTGGTGGCGAAGGTGAGAACGATGGACGACCGCATGATGAAAGCAATACTTTTCGACCGCTTCGGCGGCCCCGAGGTGCTGTACGTGGGCCGGGTACCACGCCCCGAACCGGCGCCCGGCGAGGTGCTCGTGCGGGTGCGCGCGTTCAGCATCAACGGCGGCGAACTGGCGGCCCGTTCCGGCAGCCTCCGTCTCTTCACCGGACGGAAGTTCCCGCAGCGCGTCGGGTTGGACCTCACCGGCGAGGTCGCCGCACTCGGCGTCGGCGTGACGGACTTCGCGGTCGGCGACCGTGTGTGGGGCATCGTGGGCCGTACCGGATTCGGCAGCGCCGCCGAGTACGTGACGGTCCGCGTCGAGCGGCTCGGCCGGGTCCCGGACGGACTGGATCTGGCGGCAGCCGCCGCACTGCCGGTGGCAACCACGGCCGTCACGGCGCTGCGCGACAAGGCCAGGCTGCGCCCCGGCGAACGACTGCTCGTACGCGGCGCTGCGGGCGGCGTCGGCAACGCCGCCGTCCAGCTCGGACAGGCATATGGCGCCGAGGTGACGGCCCTGGCCCGCGCCACCAACCTTGACTTCGTCCGCACGCTCGGCGCCCACCACGCCATCGACCACCGGACCGTCCCGCCGAGGGAACTGGGCCTGTTCGACGTGGTCCTCGACACCGCCGGCACCGACCTGCGGGCCTTCCGGCGCCTGCTGACACCCGGCGGACGCATGGTCACTATCGCCTTCGACCCGGCGCGGCCCGCCGCCTCACTCGGCTACATCGCCGCCAGCGCCGTACACGGAGGCGGCCGGGTGCGCTTCTTCAGCGGCAACCCCACGCGGGCACTCCTCGACGACCTCGCCCGCCACGTGGTGGAGGGTGGCCTGCGCCCTGTGGTGGACAGGTACTTCTCGTTGCAGGAGACAGCGGCGGCACACCGGGCGCTGGAGGCGGGCGGGGTGCGGGGCAAGTACGTGGTCAGGGTCGACTGACGACCTCGTGCATGGTTGCGATTCCTTGAGTATCGATGATCGCTGTCCGTGCCGTGGTGCTGCGATCATGTTGAGCCGGCGGTTGACGGGCCTGTCCCGCGCGTTGATTGATGTCCTGGCCATCGGCCGCGAGGGTTCACCCAACGAGCACGGGTGACTGCGGCCGAGCTGCTACATCGGTTGGGCCGGGAGGCTTTTCCCGGGAGTCGCAGCTCGCAGATGGCTTATCACGGCCCTCTGCCCCTCAAGGGAAGAGCTGGATTCTGGCAATCAACAGGCGCCATCCGTGGTTGCCTGGCATTGGGTCGCGCCCCGCTTCATGAGCCATTAGGAGAAATGTGCCGTCTGGGGGGATTTAGTTGACCAAACCATCATTCACCCGCCTTGCGGGGGCCGCCGCGCTGGCCGCCGTGATCGGCCTTGGGTCTGCCGCACCAGTGTTGGCTGGGGGTGGCACGACGATCAACATCGATCCGGCTGACACCGGCACGACGGCGGCGGCGTTCGGCACCCATGCGTGCGACCCGAACCTCGGGGGTGGCCCCTTCCAGGCCGAGGACGTCTGGGTCTTCGCCCTGCCGGCCGCGAAGCAGCAGGGCACCTTCACCTCGCTGACCATCGAGTTCGCCACGGAGGGTGGCCCCGTCACGGAGACCATCACGACCACACCCGCCGATGACCGCGCGATTGTCGGCGACAGGGCGTGGATCAGGACGCCAGCCGGCCTGTCCTCGACCGGCGAGCTGGTAAATCCGTTCGCCCTCACCAACGCCACGGCGGTGATCTCGGGCACCGACGGAACATTCGACCTGGCGCAGACCTGCCCGGCGACAGGCGGGACACCCAGCCCGGGCCTGCCGGCGACCGGCGCGGGAATCTCCGGTCCGACGCTCGGCAAGCTCGCTGCGGGGGCGGCAGTCTCATCGTGGTCGGCCTCGTACTGCTCCTCACGCAACGGCGTCGTCGCTTCGTCGCATAGCCTGAGCCGGTTCATCCGTACGCCAGGGTTCTGCCCCGGCAGGGCCGGATGAGCCGTCACCATGACTGGATCTTCCGCTGGCCGGCACCGGAGACTTCGGGTGCCGGCCAGCGGACCATCGCCCGGTCATCTCCCACCTCGCCATCTCGGCCCCGACATCATACAGATCAGGCCGAGGGCATTCCTGGACAAACAGGCCCAGGGTTGGGCAGGTTTCCGTACGCTGCGCAGAGTGAAGTGGGCACGTTCCTTCGTCGCGCTGGCGGCGACCCTGACTGTTACGGCGTGCGATGCAGCCCGGACCCCGCCGGCCGGTGCGCCCACCCGCTCCGCCCCTGCGGGCTCCCCGTCGCACTCCACCGAGATCACTTTGGCCTTCGCGGGCGACGTGCACTTCGCCGATCGTACGGGCGATCTGCTGGGCGACCCAGCGACCGCGTTCGGGCCGATCTCGGCGACCCTGTCGGCCGCGGACCTCGCGATGGTCAACCTGGAAACGGCGGTCACCACCCGCGGGACGCCCGAGCCGAAGGAGTTCCATTTCCGGGCGCCGGCAAGCGCGTATGACGCGGTAAAGGCCGCCGGCATCGACGTCGTGTCGATCGCTAACAACCACGCGCTCGACTACGGGCGGACGGGGCTGGCCGACACCGTGGACGCAGCCAGGGCTGCCGGGATGCCCGCCGTCGGGGCCGGCGCCGACGCGGCGGCCGCCTACGCGCCGTGGTTCACCGAGATACGCGGCACCAGAATCGCTGTCCTCGGCTTCAACCAGGTCTCCGAGCTGTGGTCGGAGTGGAGAGCCACGGACACCCGGGCCGGCATCGCGATGACCCGGGACCTGCCGCGCGCCGTCGCGGCGGTACGCGCCGCTCGGAGCCAGGCCAGCGTGGTCGTCGTCTACGTCCACTGGGGTACGGAGGGCGACGCGTGTCCACCCGCCGAGGCTCGCGCATTCGCTGGCGAGATGGCCGAGGCGGGTGCCACGATCGTGGTCGGCACCCACGCCCACCTGCTACTCGGCGACGGATGGCTCGGCAAGACCTTCGTCCAGTACGGACTCGGCAACTTCCTGTGGTGGCGTGACGACGCGTACAGCAACGACACCGGTGTGCTGCGGGTGACCCTCGACGCTTCGGCGATCTCGAAGACGGAACTGGTGCCCGCGACGATCTCCCGCCGCACCGGTCGACCCGAACTCGCCGGCCGGGAGGACGCGGCCCGGATCCGCCGGGAGTACACGGTCCTACACGCCTGCACCGGACTCGCCACGAGCCCCGCCCCCTAACCGTGCACGAGGTCGTAAGGTCCGTTGCGCTGTGCTGGTTACAGGCACTCGTTGACAGCGACGACCAGCACGCTCAATACATAGCGAACAGCACGTTCGTCGTATCTCGTGGCTACGGCCCGGTCCCGTTTCAGCCGGTTGATCCTGCACTCCACCGGGGCGTTCCCCGGACTGAGGTTCGCTGTCGCCACCGTCGTCCCGACGCGGCGGTTGACGCCTGCGCATACTGCGACGTGACGCAACCCGAGCTCGTGGTGGGCGACCTCATCCGGCCGAATCAGTCGTCAGCGCTCCGCCTGTCAGGCAAGCGCCGCCGGCGAACGGACAGGGGTGTCGTGCACTGCCCGAGGGCGGTAGCGGAGGTGTACGACGCCGTTTCGGAATCGGCGCTCATCGAGGAGCTCGAGGTCTGCGCGCATGCCGGTCGGCAGCCCTGGCTTGCCCCCGCCGACGACAATGGGCAGGACGAACAGCTGGCACTCGTCGACCAGCCCGGCCCGGAAAGCCTGCGTCGCGAGGTTGGCACCTCCTACGGTGAGATCGCTGCCGGCCGTGGCCTTCAGTTCGTGTACTGCGGCGGGGTCGAAACGGCGTTCGAGTCGGGTGTCGGCAGTTGACACCGCGGCGAGGGTCGTGGAGTACACGACTTTGCTCGCCGCCTGCCAGGCGCTCGCGAAGTCGGCCATGAGGTCGGACTGCGCGGCCAGAGCGGCGTCGGTCTCCCAGACGGCCATCGCCTCGTACAGGCGCCGTCCGTAGAGAAACGTGCCCACCGACCGCAGGAGGTCGGTGGTGAACGCGAACACCTCGTCGTCGACGGGGAACCAGTCGAACGCGCCGCGTTCGTCCTCGATGTAGCCGTCAAGCGACACGTTCGTCACGTAGATGAGCTTGCCCATGCCGTTCCCTCTCGATGGTCGATCGAACCAGATCAATTATCGGGCTGTCTCGCGACGCCCTTGTCCCGGAAGGCCAGAACCGACTGCCCTCACCTGTTCTACGAACGACCCACGGCAGATCCGACACCGCGCCGGAAACCTTTTGGACTTCCGCCGCTCGGCACCTATCATCCTGAGGCGCCCGTGCCCGTCGAGATCATTCTCCGCACCAGCCGCGTCTTCACCTGCCGCTGACACGGCGCAGCGCCGGGTGGCCGGGTCGCTGGCTGCCGCCCTGGCGTGGTGAGCTGGCGGGCGGTTACGGGCACAAAGCCCAAGGGTGATCAAAAGTGTAAAAGAGATAATCATCCCCGCCGAGGAACAGCGGCGGTGGGGCGCTTGTAGCTGGTCAGTGGTTCTTCCGGACCGCGTCCCACGCCGCGCCGAGCAGCTCGAGGATCCGGTACAGCGCGTACAGCGCCCACACGGCGACCAGAGGCACACCGATGAGGAGGACCGCGTCACCCAGGTGGTGGGTGCTCTCCAACAGCCAGCCTCCGGTCAGCAGGACGGAGCCCAGGACGACGGCCCAGGCCAGGATGCGGCCGGCTTTGGTCAGCGACATCCACAGGCGGGCGTTTTCGGCGCCGTCTGGCTCCGTCGAGTCGCCGACCTGGGACTGAAGGGCGAGGCTGTCGATGTCCCGGGCAGCGGCCCGATCGGTCTCGTGTGGCGACTCGCCCAGCACTGCCGACAGGGCGCGCAGGTCGTCGTGGTGGCGAAGCCGTCCAGTCCGCGGATCGCCGAGTAGCGCCACGGCGTACGGGACCCCGAGCAGCCACGCCCTGCCGTAGCCACGTTTAGCCCCCGGTGGCAGCACCACGATCGTGCCGCCGTGCATGTCGTCGCGGAAGGTGCGGTCGCCGATCACCCGAACGAGTTCCGTGCCGGCGATCGCCACCTTGGTGTCGACGAGGTTGGTGGCATCGCTGAACAGCGTGACGAACTGGGCGTACGCGGCGACGACCGCAAGCAGGCCCAGCACCGCGACCACGGCACCGAGCAGCTCGTGCAGCTCGGCCGTGAAGCCGGTGAGCAGCAGCGCGGGGACGACGACGAACAGGTACCAGCCGACGAAGAGCAGGAAGCGCCGCCGGTTCAGCCAGCGCTGCGTCCGCACGCCCTCCGCGCCAGGCGGGAAGGCGGGGAGAGCTTTCCCGCCGTTCAACCGCTGCCGGGCGTCCTCGCTCGGCAGCATCACGTTGAGGCGGTGGACCCGAACCTCGAGGCGGTCACCGGCCAGACCCACCAGGTCGCGGACGAACTGCCTCTCCTCGATTTTCGGCTCGTCCAGGTCGAACAGCCGCACCGCCGGTCGCCCGTCCACGGTGGCCCGCAGGCCACTCGGAACATCCAGGTTGACGCCCGGGTCTGGGACCAGGTAGAGCGCGGGAGCCATCTGACGGCGGCCACGCTCCCGGTTCTCGATCACCACCGCTGAGATCTCGGCCCATCGCAGGTCACGTCGGTACCGGCCGATCCGCACCCTCCAGCCGTCCCGGTCGACATCAACCTGAAACCGCTGCAACGCGTACGAGAGGAAGCTGGCCGCCATGAACAGGGCGATCAGCGAGATCAGGCCGGTGCAGAGCCGTCCGGACACCGAGCCGCCGGCAGTGAATTGCAGGCTCACCAGAGGACCGAGGCCTCCCGCCGGCAACGCCGCGAAAACCCCCGCGAGCACGCGGGAGCTGACCGGACGGCGCAGATTCACCCCATCATCATCAACGAACCGGGCAACTCGACCAGGGCCTCGTTCGCCGGTGAACCGCACGGCAGCCCTCCGCGCCGTACCCGCGTATCGCGGCCGATAAGGATGTGCGGACACCCCTTGTTGGTCTGCGGGCCGAGCGAGACCTTGAGGCAGACGATGAACTCGTCCAGCCGCCGGCTGGCGTCGCCGGCCGCCCGACGGTCGCGGGCGGTAGGGCGCCGCCGCCCGGTGACGGCGGCGCCTCCCGTACCGGGTTCAGCAGGCGCCGAGGTCGCGCCACTGGGCGGTGAGCCCCGGCTCGGAGCCGAGCGTCCACCAGTTCGCCTCCCAGAGTCGGCCGTTGTGCCGCACCCGCTGCCCGCCGAGGTACACCGTGTTGCGGTCCCAGGCCGGTACGCCGGCACAGTTCGCCGGCGGCGTGGTCGGGGGCGGAGTGGTCGGCGGCGGGGTTGTCGGGGGCGGTGTCGTCGGCGTAGTCGTCGGCGGCGGGGTCGGGCAGGTGCCGCCCGTGCCGACCGTGTCGGTGTGCGTCCTGCCGGCGGATCGCTGCCCGGCGACCCGCGTCGCCACCTCGGCCGGCGTGAGCACCTGTCGGTCGGCGTAGTACAGCCAGTCGACCTGCTGGTGGTAGGTGCTCAGCCCGCCGGTGTGGGCGACCAGGTCGATGAACCAGAGGTTGAAGTTGATCGACATCGGCGTTTCCGGGTAGTACTTGTCACCGTGGTCGGCCACCAGCTGGCCGTCCACGTAGTACTTGACCCGACCCGCCGACACGGTGAAGACCAGGTCGTGCCAGCCGTTGAAGGTGGCACGCTGCGCGGTGTGGATGTTGTCGGCCACCCAGGGCTCGTTCTGGTACGTCTCCCAGGTGGTCTGGTAGAAGATCGGGCCCTGTTCGCCCCAGCCCCCGTTGGGCAGGTACTCGAAGTCGATCTCCCCGTAGTTCGGGTCCATCGGACGGTCGAGTGGGGTGATCGTGAAGAACGTCTCGACGAGGCGGTCGCCGTCGTTGCCGGAGACCGGCGCGTCGGTGAAGCGCACCCGGGCGGCGTAGGTGCCCTCGAAGAAGGCCCGGCGCTGGAACAGCTCGGCGTGGCTGGTGCCGGCGGCGGTCCCGTTGGTGGAGGCGGCGAGCTGGAGCACCTTCTGGCCGCCGGAGGTCGGGAACGAGATGTTGGACGCCGGCCACGAGGCGCCCGGCACGCCGGGGCCACCGGCGTTGGTGCGTACCGTCCAGCTCCGGGCCGGCAGCGCGGGATCGGCCGACGACGTGTACGCGAAGTCGTCGAACAGCACGCCGCAGGTCTCGGCCGCGGCGGTGGCGCTGCCACCCGGGCCGACTGCGGCGAGGGCGGCGACGGCGGTGAGCGCCGCCGCCGAGACGGCGGCGAGGCCCACGCGGGGTCTCCGTGACATGGGGGTCTCCTCACGGTGGGAGGGAAAGGGACACGCGCGGCCGGGCGACGACGACCGCCCGCGCGGTGGAACCCGACAGGAAGGCCTACCTGATCGCCCCCGCGGTGAGGCCCGTGCGGATCTGCCGTTGGAAGAGCACGTACACGGCAAGCACCGGCAGCATCGCGATGGTGAGGCCGGCGAACAGGCCGCTCCAGTCGCTGCGGTAGCCCTGGCTGACCGACAGCGCGGCCAGCCCCTGGGCGAGCACGTACCGGTCGGGGTCGGGATTGAGCACCAGCGGGAGCAGGTACTGGTTCCACAGCCCCAGGAAGTTGAAGATGGCGATGCTGATCAGGCCCGGTCGGGCCAGCGGCAGCATCACCCGGACGAGAACACCCCAGTGCGAGCAGCCGTCGAGGAACGCCGCCTCGGCGAGCGCGGTCGGCAGTGACCGGAAGAACGCGTGCAGGAAGAATACGGTGAACGGCAGCGCGTACGCGGTGTAGACCAGGATCAGACCGGGGTACGTGCCGAGCAGGCCGAGCTGCTCGACCACGAAGAAGAGCGGCACCAGGGCCAGGAACACCGGGAAGAGCAGTCCGGAGACGAAGGTGTAGTAGACGATCCGGTTGCCCCGGAACGGGTAGCGGGCCAGGGCGTACGCGACGGTCGAGCCCAGCACCATGGTGAGCAGGAGCGCCGCGCCGACGACGATCGCGCTGTTGCCGACGTACCGGCCGATGGAGGCCTGTTCCCAGGCACGCGACCAGTTGTCGAAGCGCGGCTGCTCCGGCAGCGTCCACGGACTGGTGAGGATCTCGCGGTCGGTCTTGAGCGAGCTGACCACCGCCCAGAGCAGGGGCACCGTGACAATCGCCGCCCAGGTCACCAGGAAGACGTGCGGGCCCCAGGTGCCGCTGCGGCGGCGACGCCGGGCGGGCGGCGCGGGTCGCGCCCCGACGGGTCGTTCGACGACGGTCGTCATGTGTACTCCACCCGCTCCCGGCGTCCGGCCCGCAGCGCCACCACGGCGACGGCGAGCGTGAGGAAGAACAGCGCGACACCCATGGCCGCGGCGTAACCGAACCGCCCGTAGGTGAAGGCGCTGCGGTACAGCCCGAGGCCCATCACCTCGGTCGCCCCGTCCGGCCCGCCCGGGCCGACGGTCATGATCTGCACCACCGCGAAGCCGTCCAGGGCGAGCACGCCGAGGTAGACGAACGCGACCTGGACGTTGTCCCAGAGCAGCGGCACGACGACCCGCCACAGGACGGCGAGGCGCCCGGCGCCGTCCAGGACCGCCGCCTCCAGCACCTCGCGCGGAATCGACTCCATCGCGGCGCCGAAGAGGACCATGTAGAAGCCGACCGACGACCAGATCAGCACCGCCATCACCGCCCACAGCGCGACGGCCGGGTCGCCGAGCCAGCTCCGGGCCAGCGCGTCGAGCCCGACCCCGCGCAGGAACCCGTTGAGCAGCCCGTCGTTCGGGTTGTAGACGAACTGCCAGAGCACGGCGACGATCGGCAGCGCGAGCACCTGCGGCAGGAAGTACGCCACCCGGTACAGCTCGCCACCGCGGACGGCGGACGGTCCGGCGGCTCCGCCGCGTCCGCCGAACGAGACCAGCGCGGCCAGCAGCAGGCCGAGGAGGATGGTGACCGCCGGCACGACGAGGAGCATCAGCGCGTTGTTGCGCAACGCCGCCCGGAACAGCGGGTCGTCGACCAGCCGGCGGAAGTTGTCCAGCCCGACGAAGCTCACCTCGCCGGACACTCCGGTCCAGTCGGTGAGGGCCAGGTAGAACGCCTGCGCGTACGGCGACAGCACGAAGACCGCGTACAGGGCGAGGGCGGGCAGGATCGCGGCGGCGAGGAACCGGCTCCGGCCGGACCGGACGGTGGTCATCGCTACCGCTCGTATCTGGTGACGGCGCTGTCGGCCGCGACGCGGTCCGCCGCCTTCTGGATCCGGTCGGCCCACTGGGCCGGCGTGACGCGCCTCGTGGCCAGTTCGCCGGTGGCGTCGTCGACGGCCTTGGCCAGGGGCGCGTACCAGGTGCGGAAGCGGTAGGCGAGGGTGTTCGTGGCGGCGGCGTCGACGGCGCTCTTCACCGAGCCGAGCCCGCTGGACAGGGTGAGGCCGTCGGTCGCGCCGGCCACCGTGGGCAGGGTGGAGTTCAGCTCGGCGAACCGCCGGGCGGCTGGCTTGGAGAACAGGATGCGGAGGAAGTCCAGGCCGCCCCGTGGGTTCTTCGCCCTGGCCGGCACGATGAACGACTCGCTGCTGGTCGCCTGTAGGCTGTTCGCCGGCATCCGGTCGCCGCTGTCGAGGGCCGGCACGGGGGCCATCACCATGTCGAATCCGTCCGGAGTCACGCCCTTCTGCTCGGCCTCCAGCCACGATCCGCAGGGGATGATCGCGGCGCGTCCCTGGCACCAGGCCGCCTGCGACTCGGTGTGCGACAGCGCCTCCGAGCCGGGCAGGAGGTAGCCGCGCCCGGCCAGTTCGGCGATCGCGGTGGCCGCGTCGAGCAGCGCCGGCTGTTTCCATGCCCGGGGTTCGAGGTTGTCGACGGCCTTGACCAGGTCCATGCCGCCGGCCTTGGCCGCCATGGTCAACAGCGGGTCGCCCAGGTACTCCGGGTACTTGCCCTGGTACGTCCACGGCGCCGCGCCGGTCTTCTTGATCTCGGCGCAGAGGGTCAGCATGGCGTCCCAGGTCGTCGGGAACGTCCAGCCGTTGCGGGCGAACAGCGACCGGGAGTACCACAGCCCCCAGACGGTGTAGGTGAAGTTGAGGACGCGCGGCACGCCGTCGAAGGTGCCGTCGTCGACCACCCCCGGCAGCAGGGTGTCGCGTACCTTCGCGCCGCCGCCGTCGAGCGCCGGGGCGTCGAGCAGCTCGTTCAGGTCGGTGAGCTTCCTGGCGGCGACGAGGGTGGCCAGGTCGAGCCGGCCGGCGCCGGTGTTGTCGACGACGTCCGGCGGGGTGTCGGCGACGAAACGCGGTTGGAGCGCCTCGCCCACCTTCTGGATGCCCTTGTGGTCGACGGTCGCGCCCGGGTGCCGCTCCTGGTAGAGCTTCTCGGCGTGCCGGGCGTAATCGTCGCCGTAGCCGCCCTTGAAGATGACGACCTCGAGCGGTGTCGCGTCGGGCACCCCGAGCGGGTTGTCGGCGCTCCGCGCACCCTCGACGGCCGGGGCGTCGTCGTCACCCCCGCCGGCGGTCACGCAGCCGGCCAGGGGCACGGCCGCGGCGACGGCCGCGGTCGCCCGCAGCACGGTGCGCCGGGTGGTCGGGTGTCGTCGGTGGGAGGAAGAGGGGTCCATGACCAAGCTCGCCTTCTCTAGGCGGTACGTCGGATGCGCCCCGCGTACCGGGCCTCCAACTCCTGGTTGTGCCGGTCGCCGCCGGGGATGTTCGCCGACAGGTAGACCGGGGGCGTCTCGCCGGCGGCGACCAGCCGGGCCACCACCTCGCACACGACCTGCTGGGCCAGCAGGGCACCGGTGATGGACGAGATCGCCCCGACCGCTCCCCCGCCCTCGATCGGCAGAGCGGCGTCACCGTACGGGGCGCCGTTGTCGAGCACCACGTCGGCGAGGTCGCTCAGCCGCCGGCCGCTCGGGTGACGCGACCCGACGGCGTTCGTGTGGGCGAGGGACGTGATCGCGACCAGCCGGTGGCCGTGGTCGCGGACGACGCTCGCCAGTTCCACCACGACGCCGTTGACACCCGAACTCGACGCGATCACGAACACGTCGTCCGGCTTGACCGGGGCCAGCTCGTAGAGGCGGTGGGCGACGGCCGGGTCGCGCTCGAGGAACGGGTCGTCGAGGGCCGCCCGCTCGGCCCCGCCGTAGAGGACGATGTCGCGTAGCGCGATCTTGTTGGTGGGCACGAGGCCGCCGGCCCGTCCGGCGATCTCCATGGCCAGCGCCTCGGAGTGACCGCTGCCGAACGCCTGCACCACGCCGCCGGCCCGCAGCGCGGCGGTGATCAGGTCGGCGGCGCGCCGTACGGCGTCGGACTGGGTGGCGGCCACCTGCGCGATCGCGGCGTTGACCGCGGTGAGGTACTCCTGGGCGCCGATCATTGTTCCTCCGGTCGGTGACGCCGCCGGGGCCGGCGGCTCTCGTCGGGCAGGCGGTGGGCGGCGACCGCACGGGCGGTCACCTCGAAGGCCTCGGTGGTACGGCGGTACGTGCGCTGCGCGACCGCGACGTAGATCAGGTCGAGCACGAGCAACTGGGAGTGCAGCGCCGACAGGGCGGCGAGGCGGAACGTCGTCTCCTGCACCGCGGTCGTCAGCACGACGTCGGCCATCTCGGCCAGCGGCGAGCGCGGGAACGAGGTGACCGCGACGGTCAGCGCGCCGTGGTCGGCCGCCTCGGCGAGCACCTCGATGACCTCGCGGGTACGGCCGCTGTGCGACAGCCCGATCGCCACGTCGCCCGCATCGAGCAGCGCGGCGTTGGTGAGCGCGGTGTGCGGGTCGGGGCGGTGCCAGCACGGCACCCGGATCCGTTCGAGGCGGAACGCCATCTCCCGGGCCGCGTTGCCGGAGCTGCCCAGACCGAACAGCTCGACCCGGCGCGCCTCGGCGACGGCGGCCGCCACCCGGTCGACGGCGGCGAGGTCGACCTGGCCGGCCGTGTCCTGGATCGCCCGCCCGTCGGCCGACGCGACGACGTCCAGCAGGTGGCTGAGCGGGTCGTCGGGACCGATCTCGCGGTCGATGTCGGTGTCCCAACGGGCCTGCGCCGCCCGGCCGGTCTCGGTGGCGACGGCGACCCGCAGCTCGGCGTAGCCCCGGTAGCCGAAGGTGCGGCAGAAGCGGGTGACCGTGGCGGTCGAGGTGCCCGCCCGCTCGGCGAGGTCGACGATCGTGGACCGGGCGGTCTCCTCGGGGTCGCCGAGGAGCCGCTCGCCGACCCGCTGGAGGGCTTCGGGCAGGGTCGGCAGCTCGGTACGGACACGACCCAGCAACCCGGTCCCGGCCATCAGCATTCCTTTCGACTCACCCTTGTGATGAGCAAAATTATGATTGAACATGTGGATGTGTCAATACTTTGCACATCGACGACTCTCGTTGTCGGCGCCGACTGCGGCGGCTCGGCGACCCGGGTGGTCGTCGCGACGCCCGACGGGCGGACCGTCGGGCACGGACGGGCCGGCGGCGGCAACCCGGTCGCCCGGCCACCGGGCGACGCCGCAGCCGCGCTGGTCACGGCGGTACGGGAGGCCCTCGCCGGGCACGATCCCGCGCGGGTGGCGAGCGCCGTGGTGGCGCTGGCCGGACGGTCCGCTCTGGACCGTCCGGCGGTGGCGGCGTGCTACGCGGACGCCTGGCAGGCGACCGGACTGCGCTACCCGCCGCGCACGGTGGGCGACGCGGTGGCGGCGTTCGCCGCCGGCACACCGGCACCGTCGGGCACGGTGCTGATCGCCGGGACCGGAGCAGTCGCGGCACGGATCGTCGCGCATTCGGTGGCCCACACCGCCGACGGACTGGGCTGGCTGCTCGGCGACGAGGGCGGCGGCTTCTGGCTCGGCCTCGAAGCGGCCCGGCTGACCGCCCGGGCACTGACCACCGGCCAGAACAGGACCGGGCCGCTGGTCGACGCCGTGTCCAGCGCCGTACGCGGCACCCCGGCGGGAGACCCGACGGGCGACGGATTCGTCACCGCGTTCTACACGTTGCCCCGGCACCGGGTGGCGGGACTGGCCCCGCTCGTGTTCGACGCGGTCCGGGCCGGCGACCCCGACGCCCACCGGCTGATCGAGACGGCCGCCGACCGGCTCGCCGCCACCGTGCACGCCGTCGCGCCCGGCGGAGAACCGCTCGTCCTGGCCGGTGGCCTGCTCACCGGCCCGCCGGAGATCCGCGCCGCGCTGCTGGCCCGACTGCAACGCCCGGCGACCATCGCCGGCGACCCGGCCGAGGCGGCGGCCTGGCTCGCCGCCCGCGACCTCACCCCCACCGCCGCCGAGCACCGCGTGTTCGTCACGCCACACCGGCCCGCTTCAGTGACGGGACCGTGAGCGCCAGTCGCGGTGACCTCACCTGCGAGGACCGCCGACGAGATCCTGCCGCCCGCCAGCCGCAACGGCTTCGAAAGCGGACATGAGGGCCGGTGTCGAAGTCGGTGCCGGGGCTTGAGCTGCCGGCTTGAAGATCTTCGTGTGTCGGAGGTCGGGATGTGACGAGGTTTCCGCCACCGACCTCCTTGTCGAGGAGGCGATGCGGGAACGCCTAGCGGAAACGGCCTGCTCAAGATGTCCTTGAGCAGGCCGGTCACGGTTCGATCGGGTCAGCGGAAGCGTGGGTCGTTCCCGGCCCGGGTGTCCACGGACAGGGACATCGCGCGGGCGATGTCATCCCAGGAGACGTAGGAGAAGTTCGTGGTGTCCCGCTCGTCGTCCACGTCGGCCCCCGTCTCGGGCTCGTCGTGCGTGACGAGCAGACCCTGCCGGTAGTCGCCGACGGGGCGGTTCGTCACCGCGAGACCGTCGGAACCGTTGATGTCGTCGGCACCGTCGACGCCCGTGACCCGGAAGCTGCCCACCGCTTTGTTCGCGCCCTGGCGCCGGTAGATCGCGAACGTGTCGTCCCCCTGGCTCGACACAAGCACGTACCCGGTCGAGCCAGGGCCATAGTAGATGTCGACGCCTTCGGCGTCGGCCGTGAGAAGGTTCCCGCCATAGCCCCTGGCGTTCGGGTCGACCGGCTCGCATTCCTCGGTTTCGCTGTCGTAGACGTCGTGGATCCCGAAGTCCCTCACCCGGTCGATGAGCTTCGGCTGGCTGCCCGATCCGAGCGGCAGTTGCAGCCGCCACAGGCCGACGTCCTCCTGCGCGGCGTAGAGCACGCCCGACGACTGGTCCACCGCGACACCCTCAAGTTGCGGCAGCACGCCCGGCTCCTCACAGGGCACCCAGGTCGTCCCGTCCTGCAGCCGGAAGCTGCTCGGCATGGTGAGCTGCCGGACGTCGGTGTAGCCGAGCCTGCCGCCGATCTCCACGATCCGGGCGGTAGCGATTGTCGTCGCTCCCTCCTGGGTGACGACGGCGTACGTCTCACCACGCCGCGGCTGCCAGACGGCGAGGCCGTACGCGGTGCGCTCCTCGTCCACGGCCTGACGGTCCGGGTTGAAGAGGAAGCTCTGGTCGACGGCGGTGACCTCGGTGAGCGGGGTGTGCGCCGTCGCGCCAGCCGGGTCGATGACGAAGAACCGAATCTGGTCGTTGTAACGGTCCGAGACGACGGCGACATCGACCGGGCGACCGGCCAGGCGGACCCCGTAGGCGATGTCGACGTTGTTGTAACGGCCCACGGCGCCGTCGACCCGGGGCGCCTCGGTGGCGGGCAACGACTGGAGCTCACGGGAGCCCATGTCGTAGACGCGGAGACCGCCCTCCTTGGCCGTCACGATCACCATCGACTTCCGGGAGTCCGCCGGGTGGACCCAGATCGCCGGGTCGTCACCGGAGGCGTTCCCGCCGGCCTCGTCGTCGTACAGGACCGGGGTTTCGTTGTCGGTGGTCACGACCGCGGGTCGGGTGGTGGCGACACCGGCGTGGGGTGGGGCGAGCAGCGCCGCGACAACGGCACCCACCGTCACCAGGGCGTTCAAGGTATGCGTCACGGCAACCAGATTCCGCGACGGAAGTTGCCGCAGACCTGACCGACGGTTGCCGTAGGTATAACTCTCCGGTTACCGCGCCAACAACAACCGCGCGCCATCCGACTCCGCTCGCCCCGCCGGGGCAAGCCGGCAGCTCAAGCCCCGGCCCCGACCTCGACACAGGCCCTAGAAGCGATCGAGACGGCAACCGGACAATGCCGGCTCGACGATGCCGTCCACCAACTCCCCCGCGATGAGGCGACCCACGGCCGGGGCGAGGGTGACCGCCGAGTGCATCACCGCCAGGTAGAGACCGGGCACGTCGGCGACCGGACCGACGATCGGCTCACCGTCGACCGGCATCGGGCGTACTCCGAGTCGGGTGCCGAGCAGCTCGACGTCCCCGGCACCCCGGAACGTGGACCTGACGGCGGCAAAGGCCTGTTCGGGCGAGTCCGCGGCCGCGATCATCCGGTCTGCGGCGACCTGCCGGAGATCGAAGTCCTGGGTGTTGACCACGGTACGGACCAGACCGGCCGGCGCACGGAACCGGAGGAGCGGGCACGGCGACGGCTCGACCGGGACACGCACGCCGAGCGACGCGCCCAGCGCGGCCGTGGCGACACCGGCCGCCAACACCACAGTCGTACCGGCGAGGGGTCCCACGGCCGTCTCGACCCCGGCGACCCGGCCTGCCGCATCCCGCCGGACCGCGGCGACCGCGGCGTCCAGACACACCCGGGCACCGTGGTCGCGGGCGCCTGCGACCAACCGCTCGGTCACGCCCACCGCGTCAACGGCGCCGTCACCGGGTGCCCACACGGCCCACTCCGGTGGCTGCCGAAGGTTGGGCTCGAACGTCATGACGGTGGCCGCGTCCACGATCTCCTGCCCGGGCCCGACCTCCGGCGCACTGCCCGCCGCACGCCAGCTCAGCGAGCCGGACCAGGTCACCGGAAGTCCCGGCAACTCGGCCTCGACCCGGCGGTACTCCTCCGTCGCGGTAGCCCGGATCCCGGCCGCTGGGCCGGTAATCACCCCGGACGCTCCGATCCAGGCAAACGAGTCCGCCGTCACCCCGGCGCCCGGCCGGCCGGCGTCGACCAACGTCACGGCAGCGCCCGCCCGGGCGGCGTGATACGCCACCGACGCGCCGACGATGCCGGCTCCGACGACGACCACGTGCACGGGTGCGCTCGACACGTCGACGACCCTACTGTCCGCAGCGGCTCCGTCCTACGGCCGAATGGGTCGACGCCCGCATCACCCTGCGCTGAGCCTCCGCCCTCGGCAGGCGACGTACAAGGCGGCACCCGAACGCGGGGGTCGCCGCCGGCCTGGACGTCGAGGATGTTGTCAGACCGTCGCCAGGATCATCGCCAGCTCCGCTGGGCGCGTGATCATCGGCCAGTGGCCGGAGTCGATGTCGACCAGGTCGACGTGCTTCGTCCGGGCCAGTTCGGGCACATCCCCCGCGGCGATCCACTCGCGTGCCTGGGCCGGCGTGAACTCGGGGCAGACCACCACGACGGGTACGTCGAACCGCCGCTCGTCCGTCAGCTGCACGACGCCCTTGGCCACGCCCTCGGGGACCGGGATCGCCGCCGCCGCGAACGCCTGCCGCGTCGGCTCGTCCAGGTCCGCCGCGTCCGCTCCCTCGAACGGCTCCCAGCCGGGGAACGGCATGACACCGTCGACGATCGGGAAGAAGTCCGCGTACGGCTGCCCGTTGCCCGACGGGAACCCGCCGATCAGCACCACCTTGGTCACCCGTCCGGGCCGTGCGTCGGCTGCCAGCCAGGCCAGGGTGCAGGCGGCGGAGTGCCCCACCACCACCGAACCGCCGGGCCCCGCGTCCACGACGGCGAGCACTGCGGCCACCTGGTCGGCGAGTGTCGCCGAGGTGTTGCCGTCGCCCTGGCCCGGCAAGGTCACCGGTACCGCGCGGCGGCCCTGTTCCGCCAGCTCGGACGCGACGCCGGTCCACGCCGACGCGTCCAGCCACAGGCCACCCACGAGCACGATCTGTTCTTCGGTCATGCGATCAACCTAGAACCAATTCCGGACGATCGGCTTCCGGTACCCTGCTTCCTGTGCCGACTGGTTCGAGCCCGACCGCCCGGGCCCTGCGCGCGCTCGAGATCCTGCAGGCCCGTCCCGGCACGACCGCCGACCAGCTCGCCTCGTCCCTCGGCGTGACGGAGCGGGCCGCGCGGCGGTACGTCGGCATCCTCCGCGAGGCCGGCATCCCGGTCGAGTCGGCTCGCGGCCCCTACGGTGGCTACCGGCTGGGCCGTGGCACCCGGCTGCCGCCGGTGGTCTTCACTGAGGAGCAGGCCCTCGCCCTGGTCATGGCCGTGCTCGACGGGCAACCGGCCGCGATCGACGCCGACGACCTGGTCGGCTCGGCGCTCAGCAAGGTCATCCGGGCTCTCCCCGAGAGCATCGGACGGCAGGCGGCGGCGCTGCGGGCCCACGCCTCGGCCGCCCCGGACCGGCAGTCGACCCGCCCCGACCCCGCCATCATGAGCGCGCTGGTCGCCGCCGTCGCCGACCGGCGCCGTGTGGTGGTCACCTGTCGGAGTGAAGGCGGCGAGGAGTGGGACGCCGAGGTCGACCCGTGGGCGGTCGTGGTGAGGTACGGGCGCTGGTACCTGCTGTGCCATTCGCACCGGGCGGAAGCGATCCGCACCTACCGGGTCGACCGGATCCGCGCCGCGCGGCATACCCCGCACGGCTTCACACCGCCCGGCGATCTGGATCCGGTCGCCGCGCTAGAGGAGAACCTGGGCGCCGGCTGGAAGTACCCCACCCGGGTGGTGTTCGACGCGCCGCAGGAGAAGGTGGCGCCGTGGATCCGCCCGCCGATGGGCCGCCTCGAACCGGACGGCGACCGGTGCGTCCTGGTCGGCAGCACCCGGAATCCCGCGATGTACGCGCAGGAGTGGCTCGCCACCGTCCCGTTCGATTTCGTCGTGGAAGCAGGCCCCGAACTACGCGCCGCCGTGGCCACGGTCGCGGCCCGCTTCGGCGCGGCAGGCATCACGAGACGAGAGCGCGAACCTCGCGTGCGGTGAACCGCGCGAAGCCCTCGAGGTCGGGTTCGTCGGCGGTGGGTTGCAGGATCACGGCGTCGGCTCCGGCGTCCTTGTAGCGGTTCACCACGGCAGCGATGTCGGCGGCACCACCGACCGCCGCTATGTCGGACTTGTTCGACTCGCCCCAGAACTCCAGTTCGCGGGCCATGCGTGCCTCGCCGTCGGGGCCGGTCGCCGCGTGCACGTATACCGTCACGGCCTTGGCCATCGGCCTGACGGCGGCCACCTCCTCCGGCGGCGTGCCAGCCGTCAACAGGATGCCGTCGGCGACCTCGCATGCGAGTGCGCGCGTCTTGGGCCCGGTCGCACCGGCGTAGACGCGGGTCGCGCCCACCGGCGGGTAGTCCAGCTTGACCTTGTCGAGTTTCACGTAACGCCCCGAGGTCGTGACCGTCTCGCCGGCCAGCAGTGCCCGCAACGCCTCGACGTGCTCGCGCAGCAGGGTCAGCGGCGAGTCGACCCGCGCGCCGACCTGGCCCATCCAGTCCTGGACGCCGTGGCCGAGGGTGAGGAGCAGCCGGTCGGGGAAGAGCCGTTGCAGCGTGGCGGCCTCCATGCCGAGCACCGCGACGTTACGCAACGGCACCGGCAGCAGGCCGATCCCCACCGCAAGGCGGTCGGTCCAGGCGAGGGCGGCGGCCGCGGTGGCGATGCCGCTCTCCAGGAAGCAGTCCTCCCAGAGCCACAACTCCTCGAGACCGGCCTCGTCGGCGGCGCGCGCGACGGACCGGAGGCGTTCGGGTGGGTTCTGCGGACGGAAGACCACACCGAGAGTCGTCATGATGACCGAGCCTAGACCGCGCGGAGCCGCTGCGGTACCGCCAGGACGCGTCCGGGACCCGGACGGTGACCAGCAAGCCCCAGGGTGTCGGTGACGACAAATCGTTTCCGGCCGTTGACCTTCTTCCCGCAGTCGTAGCCACGGCTGTCGCGGCGCACGGTGTCGGCGGCCTGAACGACCGGCAGTCGATGATCGCCGCCGTCGGTTCGGGTTGCCGGTCGTGGGCCAGGCGAACCCGCTCCCGTAACTCGGTGAGGATCCGCTCGGTCACAACCTGCCGGTAGAACCGTTCGACGTGGGAGTACACGTTCTCCGGGCATGGCGCAATCAGAAAGCGTGACCGCCAGAGCCGCGGTTCGGGACGCACACGTACAGGGCATCGCGGCGGATGCAGCGGTGAGATCCTGGGCGGCGTGACAAACCTCGACGCCAAGGTGAATCTCCACCGGTACCTGCGGGAGGCGCGCGAGGCGCTGCTCGGGAAGCTCGACGGGCTGTCGGAGTACGACGTACGGCGCCCGCTCGTGCCGACCGGGACGAACCTGCTCGGGCTGGTCAAGCACGTGGCCTCGGTGACCGCCGGGTACTTCGGCGAGGTGTTCGACCGCCCCTTCCCCGAACCCCTCGCCGGCCTGGACGAAGACGCCGAGCCGAACACGGACATGTGGGCCACCGCCGACGAGTCCCGCGACGACATCATCGGCCTGTGGCACCGAGTCTGGGCACACGCGGACGCCACGATCGAGACGCTCCCGATCGACGCGCCCGGCACGGTGCGGTGGTGGCAACACACGCCGGTGACGCTGCACCTCATCCTCGTGCACGTGCTCGCCGAGCTGAACCGGCACGCCGGGCACGCCGACATCGTGCGCGAACTGGTCGACGGCCAGGTCGGCTGGCGGCGGCCCGGCGACAACATGGCCGAGGGAGACAGGACGTGGTGGGCCGCCTACCGCGAAAGGCTGGAATCCACCGCACGCGAGTTCGCCTGAGGACGCGGTCATCGGGTAACCCGCAGATGCCGTCCGCGCCAGAAGGTACGTCGACGTGAAATGGTCGACAGCACTGCGGAGTGATGGCCGCGCCAGCCGCGATGTGCTCTCCGGCCTCGTATCACGCGACGTACAGATCTTCGGCGGTTGCGCGGTCGAGCCGCAGAACGGTCTCACCCCGCATGCGCGGACTCCAACCGCACGTCGTGCGGCACCGGTTGGCCGAGGTCAGGGTGCGCGATCTGCCGCCGACAGTGCGTACTCGTGAGCGGCCGCCGGATGCCACGGTGTACGGCGCGGACCGCGTGGTGTCGGTGGTTGCCGCCTACGCTGACCCGCTACCGGTGGTGAGGCCCGTCGCGGCGGGAGTCCCGCGCATGTTCGGCGAGCAGGGCGTAGGTGTAGCCGTCCACCCAGCCCCGCACGGCGTGCCAGGAGTCGCCGACGCCGTGTTGTTCACGACGCATGCCGACTTTTTCGAGGAGCCGCACCGAGGGGAGGTTGTCCGCGAAGCATCCGGCGGTGATCCTTCGAACGCCCAGCCGTTCGAAGGCGTGTGCCACCATCGCGGTGACCGCCTCAGTCGCGTATCCGTGGCCGTGGTAGGCCGGGTCGAAGATGTAGCCAAGCTGGGCCTCGGTTTGCGGTGGCATGCCCGGCTGCCCCATCCCGTCGACCACGTCGAGCGAGACCGTTCCGATCACCAGGCCGTCGAGGGTCACCGCCACGCTGTGGTCGTCGGGGTTCGCCGCCGCGCGCCGCCACGCCGCCCGAAGGGACGCAGGTTCCACCTCGGTGCGAAGTAGCCAGTAAGTGACCTCCGGAAGGTTGCGGTATTCGAGGATCCGGTCGATGTCGTCATCACGGACCGGGCGGAGTTCCAGGCGTTCGGTGCGTAGTGCCGTGCTTCCCATGCGGCGGGACGTTAGTGGACGCTCGACCGCGAAACTTCGGAATATTCCTGGTGTCCGGCCGGAACCGGCTCATCCGTCAGGAGGCCGCGCCGGCGAGAGCCGGCCGCACCAGAGCCGCGCCATCATGCCGCAGCCATCGCCCGGCGGCGCTGGCGGCGTCCGGTGACCCAGGCAGGTACAGGTCGCGTCCGTGTTCGGATAAGCCGACAAGAGCGCGTCGCCGTGCGAGGAGCGTGACAGGCCCGCCGGCTTTGCCGCTGGGCGGCGGGTGCGAGACGGGGATGAGCTTCGGCCGCTTGCGGGCCAGCAACTTGCCGGTGAGACCCAGACCGGCCGGCGGGGGTCGGCCAGGACCCGCACCGTAACGCCGTGTTGTTTGTGTTTGCCCGAGTAGTACGGCTTCTGGTCGGTGACCCGGTCGGTCGGGATGAGGGTGCCGTCGATGATCGCGTAGGCCAGTCGTGCGGCTCGTGCCGCGCAGGCGTTCAGGTCGCCGGCGAGGGTCGCGGCCAGCCTGCGTTCGATGACTGTCGCGACCATGGTCGAGGCTGGCGGCTGGGCGGTGGAGGTTCCGCGGCCCCTGCTTGGCCCCTCGGGTTACGCCCGGCGGGGCGGCGTGATAGAAGGCAGTCATGTCTGGGGCGGAGCTATCCACGGCGTTAAGGGTCTTGGGCGCCATCGCCAAGCCTGCGACCGACAAGCTGAAGCGCAAGGAGGGCGTGGTCGCGGTCCTGCACAAGCTGGGCATGGCGCCGGATGCGCCACCGCCTGACTTCGCGGGCGTCTACACGTACACGGTGGTCGAGTACTGCTACGGCAAGCCGGAACCGGTGCTCCGGCTTTTCCAGAACCAGTACGTGCGCGAGGCGTTCGAGCGGTCCTTCGTGACTGGCGACCCGGCCCACCTCGACCGCGAGGTGACCGAAATTCTCCAGTGGAATGAGGAAACCGGCGCGCTCGGCCGTCTTGACTACAATTTGGCCCGGGAGGTCACCGGCTTCTCGATCATCTTCAACCGGCTGGTCGACCGCACCCGCACCGCCGCCGAGACCAGGATGGAGCGCGGCGTCAGCGACATCCAGGAGTCCCTCGCCGGGCTGATCAAGCGAATTGACCGGATGAACACCCGCGAGGAGATCCTGCGGCAGGAGGGTGGGGCGATCACCTCGATCCAGCAACTGGCCAACGAGTTGCGCGAGTGGTTCGCCGCTGTGGAATACCGCATTCTGCGGGAGGTCGAGTCCGGTTCGGCGGAGTTCGTCTGGCTGGTGCGGGTGCCGGCCCGCCGCGGGTATGACACTGCGGTTGTCCTCGGTAAGAGTGGGGAGCTCAGCGCCCCGGATGTCACCCGCGCCGCCGAGCTGGTGACGGCCCACCACGCCTCCGAGGGCTGGGTGGTTGTGCCGCAACGGATCAGCAAGGCCGCCCGTGCCGTCGATGAGCAGCTCGACCAGGTCTACTGCTATACGCTCGACGAGCTGATCGACGAGAGTGCCGACTTCGAGCCGTACCTGGAATGGCTCGAGCGCGAGGTTCGCGACCGCGGGATCGACGAGCGGTTCGTGACGCCGTCCTGCGTGAAGGACGAGCCCGACCGACGCACCGGCCGGATCGCCGCACAGAGCGTCTACCCGTGGAGCGAGGGCGGGCTCGGCAGTTATGTGCGTTCTTGGCTGGACGACGACGCCAAGGAGCACCTGTCGATCCTCGGCGAGTTCGGCATGGGCAAGAGCTGGTTCAGCCTCCACTTCGCCTGGACTGTCGCGCAGGAGTGGCGGGCGGCCAAGGCCTCCGGCCGCAAACGCCCTCGCCTGCCGCTGGTGATCCCGCTGCGCGACTACGCGAAGGCGGTCAGCCTTGAGTCGCTGTTCAGTGAGTTCTTCTTCCGCAAGCACGAGATCCTGCCCGGCGGCTACGGCGTCTTCGAGGCGCTGAACCGGATGGGCCGACTGCTGCTGATCTTCGACGGCTTCGACGAGATGGCCGCGCGGGTCGATCGCCAGGCAATGATCAACAACTTTTGGGAGCTGGCCCGGGCCGTCGTTCCCGGTTCGAAGGTGTTGCTCACCTGCCGCACCGAGCACTTTCCAGAGGCACGCGAGGGCCGCGATGTGCTCAGCGCCCGGTTGGCCGCCTCGACTCAGGCGCTGACCGGCGAGCCGCCGCAGTTCGAGGTGGTCGAACTTCAGCCGTTCGACAACGACCAGGTCGAGGAGCTGCTCGACAAGCTGACGACCGGTCCGGCGAAGGAGGCGATCCTACAGAATCCGGACCTGGTCGACCTCATACGGCGCCCCGTCATGGCTGAACTCGTGCTTTCCGCGCTGCCGGCCATCGAGCGCGGCGCGAAGGTCGACATCTCTCGCGTCTACCTGTACGCCGTGCAGCACAAGATCGATGCCGACATTCGGGCCGAGCGTACGTTCACGTCGCTGGCCGACAAAGTCTACTTCCTGTGCGAGTTGTCCGCGTACATGCTCAAGGAGTCGATCCTCAGCATCAACTACCGTGCGATTCCCGACCACATCCGCGCGTGCTTTGGCCCCGCTGTACAGGAACAGCGCGACCTCGACCACTGGCACTACGACATGCTCGGGCAGACCATGCTGGTCCGGAACTCGGAGGGCGACTACTCCCCGGCCCATCGCTCCCTGCTTGAGTTCTTCGCCGCCTACCGGATGGCGGCCAAGCTCGGCGTCATGAACGAGGACTTCATGGCCCTGATCGGGTCGGTACGGCCTGCGGGCGAGCCGAGGTTCACATGGTCAGAGCTGCCGTCCATCTCGGCTGACGAGCGCGCCGCTGCGGCCGGATGGCGCGCGGAGAGCCTCCAACAGCTCGCCGAGTCCGCTGTCAGTGTCGACACACCCGCCGTCTTCGACCTGATGAGCCCGATGCTGACCACGAACCCGCTTGAGTCGCTGGTCGAGTACCTGCGGTGCACCGCGGAACTGTCCGACAGCCACGCGAGCCTGCTGGGCGCGAACCTCATCGAAATCATTGCCCGGATCGACCTGAACACGCTGCGCGGCCGACAGCTCGACGGCGTCGACTTGCGGTCCGCACAGCTGGACAGGTTTGACGCGGGGATGAGCCTGGCCGGCTGTTCGCTGCGCGGAGCCAGGTTCGAGGACGCCGACCTGGAGGACGTGGAGCTAGCTGGCGCAGATCTGACCGGCGCCCGTTTTGCCGCCGCCGACTACCTCGGCTTCGAGCGCAGCGCCGTGCATGCCCTCGGCAGCCGCGGCGACCTGCCGGTCGTCTGCCTTACCCGGGACGACCGGATCTACGTGTGGACGCTGTCAGGGGATCCCGAGCTGATCTTTAGAGTGCCGGACAAGGTGGACGACGCCGTGATGTTCGACGACGGCAAGATGCTCGTCGTTTACCGGGACGACACGACGGCGTCACGGCTCGCCGGAGCCCTACACGATCCGGCGACCGGCAAGGTCTCGCCCCACCCTGTCCGCGGGGTCGCCGGCGACGGGTGGCAGGTCGGCGAGAAGCACTATCTGCTGGAGCTGCACCAGCGCGAGAACGGCGAGTTGCTTACCCTGCGCGACATCGACGCCGACACGGTGACCGCCGAGATCCTACTTGAACCGGCCGATGTGCGCTTTGAGGTGAATGGGTTCGGCCGGGTGTTCGGCTTCAACGTGCTGAGCGTCGGGCAGGACGACATCCTTTCGACATCCGAGGTCGAAGTCTTCGAGCTGACCATCGGCGCAGGCGGAGACCTCCGCTACGAACCGCACCGCACCCTGCGGGTCCCCACGGTCGACGATGACAACATGCAGCTGTACGGCGAGAGCGGCGTGGGCGTGATGTCAGTCGACGACGATGGCCTGCGCCTGATGTTGCTCGACGTCGACACGAGCAGCGCGCGCCTGATCGACTTCTTGGACCCGTCCGTGAAGCCCTCCGACCGGCTCCTCGACTACCCGGCCCGGAGCCAGCGCGCGTTCAAACTGAGCCGGGACGGCAGCATCGCCGCCGTCCCGTTCGCCGGCGGCGTTCGCGTGTTCCGCGTCGACGAGCCTGCCCGTCCGATCCTGGAGATCGACCCCGACCGCCATGTCACGAGCTTCACCATCACTGACCGGGGCGTTCTCGTCGTCGCCGACGCCTATGGCGGCCTCAGTGCCTATGACTTGGCTACCTGCACTGAAGTCGCCACGGCGAACCTGAGCACCAAGGTCCGTGGTGCGATCTTCCGGGAAGCCACAGGCCTGCAGCCGGCCGTCCGCGACCTCCTCGCCCGCAACGGCGCGATCGTCGAATAGTAGTGCTTTCTGGGTTCAGCGGCGTTTGTCTCGGACGCCCATCCTCCACACGGGTCCGGGCTCGGCGAGCTGCAGAGTAGGCCGACGCCGACGGCCGATTGTGGGCCGCTCGCAAGTCCTCGCTCTCCACCACCCTGCGAGTGGACCTCGACGCGCTATGTACGCACGTACACATCATGTGTACGGTCGTACCCATGAGGGTGGGCAGCGACGAGTTCGTCACGGCGGGCGATCCGGCCCGCGTGGTACGCGCCATCGGGGCCGGCGTTCCATGAGCGGGGCTCCCCCGACCAGTGGGGCGTCGACACCACGCCGACCCCGCCGGCACGACCCGAACCGCCGCGACCGGCTGATCGACGCGGCGCTGACCGTGATCGCCGAGCGCGGCGTGGTCGGCACCACGCATCGGGAGATCGCCCGCGTCGCGGACGTGCCGTTGGGGTCGATGACCTACCACTTCGCCAGCCTCGACGAGATCCTCGTGGCGGCGTTCACCCGGCACGCCACCGCAGCCGCCGCCGTGTTCGACCAGCGGATGGCATCCGCCGCCGACCGCGACGCCGCGATCGAGGCGGTGGTCGCGTTGGTGTGCGAGGACCTGATCGGCGGGCCCCAGGACGACCTCGTGCTGGCCGTGGAGCTGTACACGGCGGCGGCACGCAACCAGGCGCTGCGCACCGTCACGCAGGCCTGGATGCAGCGCAGCCGCCAGGCCCTGGAGCGTCACTTCGACCCGACCACCGCCCGGGAACTCGACGCCCTGATCGAAGGCCTGACCCTGCACAGCGCGCTGTCGACCGACCCCATGACGCCGGCGCAGGTCCGCCACGCCATCGAGCGGTACCTGCGCTGACCCGTCGGCGCAGGCCCCATCCCATCGCCGCACCCACCGGGAGACCACCTTGTCCGCCTCCACCCTGGCCCCGCCGACCCGCCAGGTGCGCCGGGCCCGTGCCGCCGTCGCCGCGCTGTTCCTCACCAACGGCGCCGTGTTCTTCAACGTCGTCCCGCGCTATCCGCAGATCAAGGCCGACCTCGGGCTGAGCAACGCCGTGCTCGGCACCGCCCTGGCCGGCTACTCGATCGGCGCCCTGCTGGCCGGGCTGCTCGCCGGCGCTGCCATCCGCCGCTTCCGCTCCGCCCGGCTGGCGGCGTTCGGAATCGTCGTCACCACCGTCGCGACGCTGGCCATCCCCGCCGCGCCGAACTGGTTCGCGCTCGGCGCCGTGCTGTTCGTCGTCGGTGCCCTCGACTCGATCGTCGACGTGGCGCAGAACGCCCACGGCCTCCGCGTTCAGCGCCGCTACCGGCGTTCGATCCTCAACTCGCTGCACGGAGTGTGGAGCATCGGCGCGGTGCTCGGCGGCCTGATGGGCTCGGCCGCCGCCGGCCTCGACGTTCCGCTCACCGTCCACCTGGGGATCTCGGCCGTGACGCTCAGCCTCGTCGCCCTGGTCGCCTACCGGTTCCTGCTGCCCGGACCGGAGGACGCCGAGCGGGCCACCGAGGCGGAGGACCTCGCCGCCGCCGACGGACACCCCGGCGCGCCGCCCGCACACCATCGCCCGGTCCGGCGGCGCTTGTTCGCCGGCCCCGCCGTACGGATGCTCGCCGCGCTGAGCGCGCTGGCCGCCTGCGGGGCCCTGGTGGAGGACGCCGGCGCGTCCTGGGGTGCCATCTACCTGAGCGACGACCTGCACACCGGGGCCGCCGTCGCCGGCCTGGCGGTCGTGGTGTTCCAGGGGGCCATGACCGTCGGACGCCTGGCGGGCGACCGCGTCGTGGACCACTTCGGCCAGCGCGCCGTCGCCCAGGCCGGCGCGGCGCTCGCCGCCGTCGGCATGGGCGCCGCCCTGGCCGTGCCCACCGTGGGCACCACGCTGGGTGGGTTCGCCTTCGCCGGGCTGGGCTTCGCCACCCTCGTGCCCGCCGCCATGCACACCGCCGACGAGCTGCCCGGCCTGCCCCCGGGCACCGGCCTGACCATCGTGAGCTGGCTGCTGCGCGCCGGTTTCCTGCTCTCCCCGCCGCTGGTCGGCTTCGTCGCCGACCTGACCAGCCTGCGCGTCGGCCTGCTCACCGTCGTCGGGGCCGGCGTCGTCACGCTGGTCCTCGCCCGGGTGCTCGGCCGGAGGACCGCCTGAGGCCGCTGGTGCCCTCACCGGCGAAGGCCACCTCCCGGCAGCGGGAGGTGGCCTTCGCGCCGGACGAGAGCAAGCCGGCAGACGCGCAGGTGGGCAGGTGACCAGCAAGGGGCCGGGTCAGGTGAGCTGGTTGACCCCGTCGAGGATCAGCCAGAGGCCGCAGATCGCGAAGAGGATCGCGGCGCCGTACTTGATGGTCTTCTCCGGCAGCCTACGGCCGAGCATCCGGCCGACCACGATGGCGAGGGCATCGGCCGCCACCATGCCGACGGTCGAGCCGATCCAGGTGCCGAACCAGCCGTACTGGGTGGCCAGGGTGATGGTGGCGAGCATGGTCTTGTCGCCCAGCTCGGCGAGGAAGAACGCCACGCCCACGGCGAAGACCGCCGACTTGGTGCTCCGCTCGGCCTTGCGCTTCTCCTCCTCGGTCAGGGTGTCCCCGCGCAGCGTCCACGCGCCGAACCCGAGGAAGGCCACACCGGCGACGAGCGCGATCCACCCGGTCGGCAGGGTCGCGCCGAGTCCGTAGCCGATGGCGACCGAGACCAGGTGGACCACGGCGGTGGCGACGGTGATCCCGATCAGCACCGGGACCGTCTTGAACCTCGTGGCGAAGGTCAGCGCCATGAGCTGGGACTTGTCCCCCAGCTCGGCGACGAAGATCACGCCGAAACTCACCGCCAGCGCGACGAGAAAGCCCTCCATGGGCATCCTTCCGGATCAGGCCGGGAGGAGGAACAGGGGCGCCCTCGACCCGGCTGTCAACAGCCTGAGTCGAAGGTCTCGCCCGCCCCGGTGCGGGGCCGCGTGGCCGGATGCGGAACGCATCAGTGTGTCGACCACGACATTGGGGGCTACTCCCCTTCGCAGTCCCCACCCTACCCGAACCCGGGCCGCCGCCCTCGGTGGGGGCGGCCCGGGCAGCGCAAACTCAGATCGCCCGGGCGAGGGTCAGCCCGAACAGACCGTCCGGGTCGGTCCACAGCTCCTCGGCGGTGAAGCCGGCGGCGGCCAGCTCGGTGGCGACCCCCTCGGGACGGAACTTCGCCGACACCTCGGTCCGCAGCTCCTCCCCCTCGGCGAAGTCGACGGTGAGGTCGAGCACCCGGACCCGCATCGGCCGCTGCGCCCGCAGCCGCATCTCGATCCACTCCCGTTCGGCGTCCCAGACGGCCACGTGCCGGAAGTCGTCGGGCACGAAGTCGGCGCCCAGCTCACGGTTGATCACCCGGAGCACGTTGCGGTTGAACTCGGTGGTCACCCCGGCGGCGTCGTCGTAGGCGGGCACGATGATCCCCGGGTCCTTCACCAGGTCGGTGCCGAGCAGCAGCCAGTCCCCGGCCTCCAGGGCGGCCCGCGTCGCGGCCAGGAAGGTGGCCCGCTCCGCCGGGAGCAGGTTGCCGATGGTGCCGCCGAGGAAGGCCACCAGTCGCCGCCCGCCGGCCGGCAGCCGGTCCAGATGGCGGGTGAAGTCTCCGACGATGCCCCGCACCCGCAGGTGGGGATAGTCGGCGGCGATGGCGGCGGTGGACTGGCGCAGCGCGCTCACCGACACGTCCAGCGGGACGAAGGTGCCCAGGGTGCCCTGGCCGCTGAGCGCGTCGAGCAGCAGCCGGGTCTTCTCCGACGAGCCGGAGCCCAGCTCGATGAGGGTCTTCGCCCCGGTCACCGCCGCGATCCGGGACGCGTGCCGCCCGAGCGCGGCTCGTTCCGCCCGGGTCGGGTAGTACTCCGGCAGCCGGGTGATCTCCTCGAACAGCTCACTGCCCCGGGCGTCGTAGAACCACTTCGGCGGCAGCCACTTCGGGTCGGCGGTGAGCCCGGCCCGGACGTCGTCGCGCAGGCTCCGGTCGAGGTCACGCTCCTCCAGGTGGATCTCCAGCGGTTCGGCGGTCATGGACTTCCCTTTCGTTGGTGAACGTCGCGTCCGGCCGGCGCTACCCGCGGTCGAGCGGGGCCGTGCGCAGCCCGGCCGGGGTGGCCACCACCAGGTGGCCGTCGGGCACCGGCCGCCAGGCCGGGTGGTCGTCGTGGGGTTCGGAGGCGAGCAGCACCGCGTCACCGTCCGCGCGGACCGACAGGGCGTGCCCGGCGGCGGTCGCCACGGCGGTACGGCCGTCGGTGAGCAGCAGGTTCAGGCGGGATCCGGGGGCGGCCACGGTGACCGCCCGGACGGTGTCGGCGACCGCCTCGGCCGGGTCCGCACCAGCCCGTAGCCGGTCGTGGACCAGTGCCCAGAGCAGCGCCGCGTCGGTCGGGGCGTCCAGGGTGAGCAGGTCGGTCACCGGGAGGTCGGCGGCGAGCCCGGCCACCGACCCCGGCCAGCCGCGCACCACGCCGTTGTGGCTGAACAGCCACGGCCCGGTACCGAACGGGGCGGCGGCTCCGGCGTGCACCGGCATGCCGACCGTGGCGGAGCGGACGGCGGCCAGCGCCGCCGACGTGACCGTGGCGGCGGCCAGGCCGGGCAGCGCCGGGTCGCTCCAGATCGGTTGCGCGCCCCGGTAGCGCACCGGGACACCGCCGTCCGGGTACCAGCCGACGCCGAAGCCGTCGGCGTTGACCGTGCCGCCGCCGCGCATGTCCGCCGGCGCCCAGGACTGCCGTACCAGCGAGTGCGGCGGATCGAACAGCAGCGCCCGCAGCGACACGGGCGGTCCCAGGTACGCCAGATGCCGGCACATCAGGCGTCACCGACCGGGATCGGCCCGACGGCGCGTCGGGTCACCGCTCCTCCGGCCGGGCGTCCCGGGCGCAGCGGAAGCCGCTGAAGATCTGCCGGCGGATCGGGTAGTCCCAGTTGCGGAAGGTGCCCCGGCAGGCCGCCCGGTCGGTGCCGAACGAGCCGCCCCGCAGCACCCGGTAGTCGTCGCCGAAGAAGACCTCGGAGTACTCCCGGTAGGGGAAGGCGGTGAAGCCCGGGTGACCCCGGAAGGTGGTCGAGGTCCACTCCCACACGTCCCCGATCAGCTGGTGCACGCCGAGCGAGGACGCCCCGGCCGGGTACGCGCCGACCGGCGCCGGCCACAGGTGCCGCTGGTCGAGGTTGGCGTGCGCGGCGGTGGGCTCGTCGTCGCCCCAGGGGTAGCGGCGGGACCGGCCGGTCGCCGGGTCCCAGCGGGCGGCCTTTTCCCACTCCGCCTCGGTGGGCAGCCGCCGGCCGGCCCAGGTGGCGAACGCCTCCGCCTCGTGGAAGCAGACGTGCACCACCGGCTCGTCGTCGCGGACCGGGTCCCAGCGGCCGAACCGGCGGTACGCCCAGCCGTCGCCGTCGCGCCGCCAATGCATCGGCGCGCTCAGCGCCTCGGCCTGCCGGTGCGCCCAGCCGGCCGGGCTCCACCAGCGGGGGTCGTCGTAGCCGCCGTCGGCGATGAACTCCCGGTACCGGCCGTTGGTGACCGGCGCGGCGTCGATGAGGTACGCGGGCAGGTCGACGGTGTGGGCGGGGCGTTCGTTGTCCAGTGCCCACGGGTCGGTGGAGGTGCCCATGGTGAACGGTCCCGCCGGCACCAGCACCTCCCCGCCGACCCGGACGGTCGGCTCGGGTGGCGGCGGCGCGGCGAGCACCGGCGGACCGGAGCGCAACTGGTGGGTGGCGAGCATCGTCTCGTCGTGCTGCTGCTCGTGCTGGACGATCATGCCGAAGGCGAACCCGTCGGCGACCAGCGGCCGGTCGGTGAACCGGACCTGGTCCAGCAGGTCGTGCACCTTGTCCCGGACGGTCGCCACGTAGGCGCGGGCCTCCCGGGGTGGCAGCAGCGGCAGGGCCGGCCGGTCCCGGCGGGGCTGCTTGAACGCGTCGTAGAGGTCGTCGATGTCCCGGCGGACCGGCTCCCGGCCGCCGACGTCGCGGACCAACCAGAGCTCCTCCTGGTTGCCGACGTGCGCCAGGTCCCACACCAGCGGGGACATCAACGGGGAATGCTGGCGGGTGAGGTCGTCGTCGTCGACCGCGTCGGTCAGTCCGGCGGTCCGGGCCCGGGTGCGGGCCAGCTCGGCCGCGATCCGGTCGCGGAGCGTCTCCGCGTCCGACTGGGTTGGTGTCACCGTGCGTTCCTCTCCGCGACGGCCCGACGCCGTCGTACGCCTCGAACGATCTCCTCGTACGTCCCGCCCGGCAGGTCGAACCGGGGCAGGGCCGCCAGCGCCAGGTCGAGCAGCTCCCGCGCGGCCCGGGCCACCGGTGGGTCGGCGAGCCCGTACCGGGCCGCCTGGTACCAGCGGTCGGCCACCGGCGCGCCGCACGCCGCCGCCGCGGCGGTCGTCGCCGGATCGCCGAACAGGGCGGCGAGCACCGCCACCGGCGCCGTCCACTCCCGGCCCGGCTGGGCGTCCAGGTAGCGGATCTCCAGGTAGCCCCGGGGGCGGACCGGCGGGAAGAGGGTGCTCAGGTGGTAGTCGAGGTCGTCGGTGGTGGGTGGCCGGGGCAGGGCGCCGTCGATCCAGTCCGCGAAGGTGATGCCCGGCGGGACGCTCCAGTCCGGCCCGTCGGCACGGACGCAGAGCAGCGGCGCGGCGAGCGCGTACCCGGTCCAGGCCGTTACCGGGTCCCGGTGCCCCTCGCCGGGCTGCCAGACCGGCCGGGTGCGGGTCGGGTCGATGGTGAGCCAGGCGGCCATCCGGGCCGACGCCCAGCCGGTGAGCCGGCCGGCGTGCCGGTCGGCGGTGGCGAAGGCCGCCAGCAGCGGCGGGCCGACGGCGTGCGCCGCCGTCCAGCGGGCCGCCAGGTCGGTCCGCTCCCCCGCGTCCAGGCAGACCTGGACCCCGGCGGTGCTGAACATCATGGTCCGCCCGGCCGGGCCGCGCCGGTCGAAGGCACGGCGCATGGCGTGGTAGCGGGGGGTGTCCACGACGGGACGGGGCGGCCGGTGCGGGTCGATGCCGCTGCGCCCGAGGGTCAGGCCGGCGGCGGCCAACAGCCGGGCCAGCTCACCGACGTCCGCGTCGGTGTCGGTGAGCAGGGCCGCGAGCGAGGGGCGCGGCGCGGTGGAGAGTTCCACCTGCCCGCCGGGCTCCACGGTGACCGTACCGCCGTGGTGGAGCCGCTCGGCCGGGCTCTCGCTGTCCAGAGTGGTGGGGCTGTGCCGCCCCAGTGCCGCGCGCAGCCGGTCCCGGTCGACGGGACGGGCCGGGTCCGCGGCGTCGTGCACGGTCCATTCCAGCTCGACACCGGTGAGGAGCGGAGGGCCGGTCTTGAAGCAGATCCGGGCGATGTGGCCGGCGGCGGCACCGGCCTCCCGCAGGATCGCCGAGCGGTCCAGCTCCGGCGACGTCACCATGGGTGGTCCCTCCCCGAACCGTTCGTCGACACCGGGCCCACCGTCGCGAACCGGCGCGTCGGCGGCCCTTCCGTGTCATGTCTAGCAGACGAACGACCGGTGTCGCTCGTCGTACGGGTTCACCGGGGCGGCGACGGTCGGGCGGTCGGCGGCCCGGTCCGCGTGTCGTGTCGGGGCCGGGCGGTCGGGGAGGGGTGGCGGCCCGGTGGGACGTCCAGCAGCTCCCGGCAGTACTGCTCGACCTGGTCGGGACCGCCGGCCGCCTCGACGAGCGCCCCGAAGGCGGGCGTCCTCAGCGCCTTGGCGCGCTGCCCGGCGGGCTTGGCCAGGTATGCGGTGCATTGGCCACGCTGGGCGGCGGGGCGGGGACTGGTGGACCGGCGCGGTTGCTCCCCGGACGGGGGCACCGTGGTGCCGGTGGCGGCGGACGGCGTCCGGGTCGGTGTCGGCGCGGTCTCCGGCGGGGCCGGGGCGGGGGTCGTCGGCGCGGGTGGCGCCGGCGGCGGGTCGGACCGGTGCAGGTCGACGGTGGCCACGGCCACCCCGGCGGTCGCGACGACCGTCAGGCCGGCCAGCCAGGCTACGGCCCGGGCGGTGCGGCGTGGACGGGGCGGCGGCACCGGCGCGGGACGCTGCGTCCGGACGGCCCGGAACGCGGCCAGCGCCGCATCCTCGCCGGCCAGTTCGCCGGGGCGGGCCGACGCGGCGGCGGCGGCCAGCAGCCGGGCGACGGGCTCGTCGGGTGGGTCGACGCCGGCGGTGGCGACGGTGTCGAGCAGTCGCTCGGCCGTCTGCTCGTCCGGTCGGCGGGATCGACGGAAAGGCATCCAGGCTCCCCTCACGTCAACCGTCCGCCGGTTCGACGTGCGGCGGGGCCGGTATCTGCCGGCCCCGACCGGGACGGGGGCGGGGTGGGGTGACCGGGGTCGACCCGCCGTCGCCGAGGAGCGCCGCGAGCCGGCGCAGACCCCGGTGGGCGGCGGTACGGACCGCGCCCGGCCGCTTGCCCAGCACCCGGGCGGCGGACTCGGCGTCCAGCCCGATCACTGCCCGGAGCAGGACCGCCTCCGCCTCGCTGGGCGGGAGCGTGGCGATCAGCGCGATCGCCGACTCGGTGCCGAGGGTCTCCCCCGCGTTTTCGGCGGTGTCGCTGTCGCCGGGCAGTTCACTGAGGGACTGCACGGGCACCGGCACGGACGGCCGGCGGCGCTGCCGACGGAGATGGTCCATGGCCCGGTTGCGGGCGATGGTGACCGCCCAGGCCCGGAACTCGCCGCCGGTGAAGGCGGTGAGGTCCCGGGCGACCTGGAGCCAGGTCTCCGAGGCGACGTCCTCGGCGTCCGCGCCGACCAGGGCGGTGAGGTAACGCAGCAGGCCCGGTTGCAGCGTGCGGTAGAGGAGACGGAACGCCTCCTCGTCACCACTCTGCGCAGCGGTCACCACCGCGTTCAGGTCACCGGTCATCGGGGCGATGATCCTGCCACGTGCCCGCCCGGGGCGGACCGTCCGGGGTCGGTGCCGTCGACGCCCGACCGGAGCTCCAGCCGCACCATCAGCCCCCCGCTGGCCTCGACTCGCGTCCGATGCCGAGACGGCACGGCACGGCACGGACCGGGGCGGAGCCGCCCGTCCGGGCAGGTCCCGCGCCCCGGTCGGGGCCGACCCGAGTCGGTAACGGTAGGGGGCACGTCACGCACCGACAAGGCAGCACCACAACCCAAACAAGTGACATAAATCAAGGACAAGCCACGGCGAGTCGCCGTAACGCCTGTCGACCATCGGACGCTCCCGGGGGCCGAAGCGGCGAACTGCGGTGTTCGCGCAGCTTACGGGCACATCCGCACGCCCGCCTCCGGTTCGTCGGTGGGCTCCCCGCACGGCGACGCGCCAGCCAGAGAACACCATCGTCACGCAGTGTGACCCACCCGGTGCGCGCCGCTCACCCTACCCGGGATCGCGCCCGGGTAGCCTCACGCGCCGATGGGTACGGTATTGCCGTGTTGTCTTCGGGAGTCGTGCTCAGCGGTCGGTACCGCCTGGACGAACGTGTCGCCACCGGCGGCATGGGCGATGTCTGGCGCGGGTCCGACGTGGTGCTGGGGCGGCAGGTCGCGGTCAAGGTGCTGCTGCCCGCGCTGGTCTCCGACCCCGACTTCATCGCCCGGTTCCGCGCCGAGGCGCGGATGATGGCGGCACTGCGCCACCCCGGGATCGTGCAGGTCTACGACTGCGGCCAGGACGAGCTTCCCGAGGGTGGCACGGCCGACTACCTGGTGATGGAGTTCGTCCAGGGCAAACCGCTCTCCCGGCGCATCGAGGCCGACGGCACGCTGGGCGTCGCCGAGACCATGTCCGTGGTGGCCCAGGCCGCCGAGGCGCTGCACGCCGCGCACACCGGCGGCATCGTGCACCGGGACGTGAAACCGAGCAACCTGATGGTCCAGGAGAGCGGCGCGGTCGTCCTCGTCGACTTCGGCGTGGCCCGCTCGACGAACGTCACCAGCATCACCAGCACCAACGCCGTGCCGGGCACCGCCCTCTACATGGCCCCGGAGCAGGCTGCCGGCCGACCGGTCTCGGCCGCCACCGACATCTATGCCCTCGGCGCGGTCGCGTACTGCTGTCTCACCGGCGGCCCGCCGTTCACCGGCGACAACCCGCTCCAGGTGGCCGTGCGGCACCTGGACGACGAACCCCCGCCGCTGCCGGACGAGATCCCCGCACCGGTGCGGGACCTCGTCTTCCGGGCGCTGGCCAAGGACCCGGCCGAGCGGTACGCCTCCGGCACCGAGATGGCCGTCGCCGCCCGGACGGCGGGGGGTATGGCGACCGCCACCACGGCCGGTGGCACGCCCACCGTGCCGGTTCCCGGTCCGCTGCGGCTCTCCGGCCCGGACACCCGCACCGACCTGCCCGCCGTGCTGCCCACCGGTGCGCACAACCGGCGGCGCGGTCCGCTGGTCGGCGCGGTCGCGGCGGTGCTGGTGGCCATCATCGGTCTGGTCACGGCGATGAGCCTGACCAGCGGCGACTCGCCACCGGCCACCAATCTGCCGACGACCCCGCCGGCCACGGCCCCGAGCGCCGACGCCGAGGAGTCGGGCGGGGTCGAGGAGACGACACCGGGACCGAACCGTCCGAACCGGCCCGGCGGGCCCACCGGCCGCCCGTCGGTCGACCCGACGGTGACCCCGAGCCCCGGGGCGAGCGGCTCGGGCGAACCGGTCCCGTCGACCGACCCGACCGGCGCGCCGACCACCACGCCGCCGGTGGCGCCCACCACGACCGCACCGGCCGAGCCGACCGATCCGGTGCCCACGGTCGGGCAGACCACGACCGACCCGGCCGCCGGAGGCGGAGGCGCGGAGGGCACCGGCTGACGCCCACCCCGGGGAGGCGGTGACGCGCCCCGGTCAGCGGTCGAGCAGCGTACGCATCCGGTCGATCTCCACGCTCTGCTCGACCGCGACCGCGTTGGCGAACTCCGACAGGGTCAGGTCCGCGCCGACCCGGAGCAGGTCGGTGGCCATCGCGATGGCGCCCCGGTGGTGGTCGGTCATCATGCTGACGAAGAGACGGTCGAACTCCGTTCCCCGGGCGGCGGCGAGTTGCCGCATCGCCTCCGGGGACTGCATGCCCCGCATGGTGCCGGTGCTGTGCCCGTGACCGGTCTCCTCGGCGGGCAGTCCCCGGGTGGCCAGCCAGCCCCGCAGCATCCCGACCTCCGGTCCCTGGCTGGCCCTGATCCGCTCGGCGACCGCCCGCACCGCCGGGTCACCGGCCCGCTGCGGGGCGAGCGCGGCCATCTCCAGCGCCTGGTTGTGGTGCGGGATCATCGCCCGGACGAACGAGACGTCCGCGTCGTTGTGGCCGGGTGAGGCGTCCCGGCGCACCTCGTTGCCGGCGCGGGTCACCGCGGACTCACCGGGACGCCCCGGGACGATCACCGGTGGACCGTCCGGCGCGGGTGTGGCCGTGGGTCGGGCGGCGGGCGGCGGGGGTGGCGCGGGCGGGTCCGCGGTGACCCGCAGCAGCAGCGCGGCCGCCCCCACCACCAGCAGCACCATGGCGACCGCCAGCAGCCGTCCATGTCGGACCGTCATCGGCACCCCTCCCCTTTTCGGCTGGCACGGGAGGGCGGAACAACTCCCGCCTCCCGGTCACATCGACTGCTATCGTCAGGTTGCAAGGCGCCCTCGTACCATAGCCTTTCCGTCGAAGGATGCCGCCGATGAGCAGAGCGCTCCCACCCCCACGTCACCTGCGGACCCTGGGCCTGGCCGCCACCGGCCTGCTCCTGATCGGTCTCGCTCCCGCCGCGCCCAGCGCCGCGCAGACCGCCCCCGTCGCGGATCCCGCGCCGGTGAGCGCCCAGAGCCCGGCGACCATACCCGGGGTCGACGAGATCGTCAGCAGCCCCAACATGCGGCTGGTCGCGAACACGCCGATCGGCGAGCCGCTGAACACGAGCGTCAACAGCGACCTGGCCTTCCAGGGCCGGTACGTCTTCGTCGGCAACTACAACGGCTTCCAGATCCACGACATCGCCCGCCCGGAGCGGCCGAAGCTGGTCTCCCAGGTGCTCTGCCCGGGGTCGCAGAACGACATCTCGGTCCACGGTGACCTGCTGTTCCTGTCGACCGACTCCCCCCGCAGCGACGACTCCTGCGCCAGCGACCGGGTCAACCCGGACCAGACCGCGTGGGAGGGCATCAAGATCTTCGACATCAGCGACAAGACCGCCCCGCGCTACGTCAAGTCCGTCCAGACCGCCTGCGGCTCGCACACGCACACCCTGGTGCCGTCGCGCGCCCGGAACACCGTCTACCTCTACGTCTCCTCGTACGGCCCGTCCGACACCTACGTCGGCTGTTCCCGGCCGCACGACTCCATCTCCATCATCAAGGTGCCGGTGAAGAACCCGACGGCGTCGAGCGTGGTGGCCGTGCCGAACCTCTTCCCCGACGGCGGGTACGAGGGACGCCCGGGCGGCTCCGCCACCAGCGGCTGCCACGACATCACCGTCTACCCGGAGAAGGACCTGGCCGCCGGCGCGTGCATGGGCGACGGCATCCTGCTGGACATCGCCGACCGGGAGGCGCCCCGGGTGATCAACCGGGTACGGGACACGGAGAACTTCGCCTTCTGGCACTCGGCCACGTTCAACAACGCCGGCACGAAGGTGGTGTTCGTCGACGAACTGGGTGGCGGCGGCGCGGCCACCTGCAACGCCACCGTGGGACCGAACCGGGGCGCGAACGCCGTCTACGACCTCTCCGGGAAGGGAGACGCCCGCAAGCTGACCTTCCGCAGCTACTTCAAGATCCCCCGGGCCAACGCCGACACCGAGAACTGCGTGGCCCACAACGGCTCGCTGCTCCCGGTGAAGGGGCGGGACATCATGGTCCAGTCCTGGTACCAGGGCGGAATCTCGGTCTGGGACTTCACCGACTCGACCAAGCCGAAGGAGATCGGCTACTGGGAGCGGGGGCCGCTGTCGGACAGCGAACTCACCTTCGGAGGCACCTGGTCGGCGTACTACTACAACGGGTACATCTACTCCAGTGACACGATCAAGGGACTGGACATCCTGGAGATCAACGACCCGCGTACCGCGTCGGCGAAGCTGACCCGGTTCCAGGAGTTCAACCCGCAGACCCAGCCCAGCTACCGCAGCCGGTAGTCGATCCGCGTCCTCGGCCCGGCCCCCACGGGGGCCGGGCCGAGTTGTGTCCGTCGGTCAGGCGGTCGGCAGCCGGTACTCGTGCCGTCCACCGGCGGCGGTGACCACCCGCACCGCGCCGTCGCGCAGGCCGTACGTCACCGACCACCGGGTGTGCCCCTGCCGGACGTCGTCGAGCAGGTCCAGCGCCGCCGGGGCGTCCAGCCGGCCGCCGGCGGCGGTCAGCGCCTCGGCGAGCACCCGGTAGCGGTGGTCGGCACGTCGCCGCTGCTCCGGTACGTCGATCACGGGCACGTTGGTCAGCGCCTGCCACGTCCCGCCGCCCGGCTGTACTCGCATACGGCCGTCGACGAACTCCACCACCGCCGACGCGCCGGTCGCGTCGGCAAGCAGGTAGTGCAGCGGCGGCCCGCCCTCGAAGTCGAGGTTGTACCGCCCGAACACCTTCACCGCCTCGGCGACCGTGGCCGCCTCGTCGAGCACCAGCCGCAGGATCCGGACACTGCCCACCTTGGGCAGACCGGGCACCGGTTCGGCGCGGGCGTTGTCGTCGGCGGCCAGCCCTACCGCCAGGCCCCGCTCGTTCATCCCGTCGAAGGGCAGCAACGGGGCGTCGAGCAGCCGACGGTCGCCGGTCGGGTCGGCCCCCACCCCCAGGTAGGAGATGTCCACCACGGAGATCGAGGCGTACCCGTCGGGCGGGTCGGTGCGCAGCACCATCGCCGGGTTGGGATCCCAGTCGAAGTTGCGGGCGAACAGCGGCCGGGCCGGGTCGCCGAGCGCGGCGAACAGCGAGCACCCGACCGGGCTGGGGGTCGGCCGGTCCAGACCGGGGCGCGCGTCGTAGTCGCCGACGTAGGTCATCTCGTACAGGGGAAGGTCGTCGACGCGGCGCAGGCTGGCCAGCGTCCGCTCAGCCTCGGCCGGGCTCTGCCGGGAGGCGACCGGGGTCGCCGTCGCGCCGGTCGGCCCGGCCGACGCGCCGGTCACCGGCTCCGCCCCCGAGCAGCCGGTGACCGTCAGCAGCACCGCCAGGCCGAGCACGAGCGCATGTCTCCGCATAGCTGGAAGACGCTAGGACAGCGGCGGCGGGTTGTCCACGGTGGTGGATGCCCCGGTTTCCGGTCGCCGGTGGCGGGTACCACGAACGCCGAAGGGATGGTGAGGTGACGATGAAGCGCAACGAGTACCACGTGGTGCCGGACGGTCAGGGCTGGAAGGTCGAACAGGGCGGCAAGCAGGTCGGCCGGTACGACACCAAGCAGGTCGCGGTCGAGGCGGGCCGGAAGGTCGCGCACGACAACGAGCCCAGCCAGCTCGTCGTCCACACCGCCGACGGCCGGATCGAGACCGAGTACACCTACCGGGACGACCCGTACCCGCCGGCGGGCTGACGACCCACCCCCGACACCACCGACGGCCCGCCGGGTCCACCAGCGTCGCTGGCCCCGGCGGGCCGTCGGCGTGCTCGTCTGAGGTGGACGGGGTGGACGGAGTTGGGCTCCCGGGCTCGCACGGGCAGTTCGAATGGATGTTGATGCCCATGCCCCCGGCCGCGCTGAACAGCACCACGGACAGCCGGCCCCCGCCAGTCCAACCGGGGTGGCTCGTCGGGTTCACCACTGGTAGTTACCAGGATCCGCTAGCGGCATGCAGTCGGCCAGAACTTCAACCCGCCGCTGTCGCCGCTACCTGGAGTCGGAGTCCTTGATGGCGGCTTGCAGGTTGTCGTAGACAGCCCGTGTTTGTGGGTGATCGTTGCCGAGGACCCGGCGGCAGCGGGTTAGGGCCTGTTCGTACAGCTGGATGGCCCGCCGCAGGTCGCCGGCAGCCCGGTAGGCGTGGGCGAGGTTGACGCGGGCCGGTCAGCCCGTCGGAATCCGCGCCATCTGGGCGGCGATGGCCGCAGCGGTCAGCGCCGGCCGCCCACCGGGACTGCCGACGGTGGCCCCGGCCGCCGCCACCGCGAGCCGGACCAACCGATCGCGCGGTTCGTCGCGAAGCAGCCCGGCGGTGAGCGCCGCGACGAAGGCGTCCCCCGCCCCGGTGGTGTCCACGGTCGTGGTCTCACTCAGCGGCACGAACACCTCGTCGTCCGGCCAGGCGAAGGCGTTGCCCACCCCGTCGACCTCCACCGCCACCAGCGCGGGGCCACGGGTGAGCAGGTCCCGGGCGGCCCGCAGCCCGCCGGCCGCGTCGGCGGGTTCCCGACCGGTGAGCAGGGCGGTCTCCTGGCTGTCGGCGCGCAGCACGGTGGCGGTGGCGAGGAGGTCGTCGGCGGCCTCGGGGGCGGGCGCGCCGTCGAGCACCACCAGGCGGCCGGCGTCGCGGGCCAGGCGGGCGGCGGCCAGGGCCGCCGCCGGGGGCTGTTGCAGTTGGACGACCACCGCCCGCGCCGTGGTCAGCGCGTCGACGGCGGCGGACACGTCCGCTTCGGTGAGCAGCACCGGCTCGGGCAGGTCCTCCAGGTAGCGCCAGCGCGCCCCGGCGTCGACCACGTCCACGATCAGTCCGGTGGACGTGCCGTCGCGTCGGACCACCGAGGCGACGTCGATCCCGTCGGCTCGGGCCTGCGCGAGCAGCGCCCGCCCCACCTCGTCGTCTCCGACCACGCCGAGCAGTCCCACCCGGACACCCAGTTGGGCGAGTCCGACCGCCTGGTTGGCACCCTTGCCGCCGAGCAGTTCGCGCCGCCGCCGCACCGGGGCGGTGCCGCCGGCGTCCGGCACCTCGTCGACCTGGAGCACCAGGTCCCGGGCGATCTGTCCGACCACCATCACGTCCACGTTCGTCATGGCCTGTTCCTTACCCGTTCGCCAGCTGGGCGACATCTGGTCTCAGGAGAGTGATGGTGGTAACTTCCCGGCAAGACTTTCATGTTCTTGCAGAAACATTTACTCACCGGCGAGTCAAGGATTGCAAGAACATCCAGCTGCCCCCGTCGGACCCCGCCGGGAGCCCTCCGTTCGAGGAGAGTCGATGAGCAGCATCCGAACCCGGCGGCGATGGGCGGCACTGGCCGTGACCGTCGGCCTCGCAGCGGGCCTCAGCCCGCTCACCGGAGCCTCGGCCGCGCAGACCGTCACCGTCTACTACCAGCCACCCGCCGCCTGGGGCAGCACCGTCAACGTCCACTACGCGCCGACCGGCGGCACCTGGACCGCCGTGCCCGGCGTGCCGATGGAGGCCGCCTGCACCGGCTGGCGGAAACGGACCATCGACCTCGGCGCGGCCACCGGCGCGCAGGTGGTCTTCACCAACACCACTGGCACCTGGGACAACAACAACGGCGCGAACTACCGGATCGGCACCGGAACGGTGACCGTCTCCGGCGGGACGGTCGGCACCGGCGACCCCTGCACCGGCGGTGAGACGCCGGTGCAGGGGTCCGCCGAGGTCTGGTACCACACCGGCAGCCGGGGCTGGACCAGCGCGAACATCCACTACCAGGTCACCGGCGGCAGCTGGACCGCTGTGCCCGGCGTACCGATGCAGACCGTCTGCGACGGCTGGGCGCGGAAGGTGGTCGACCTCGACGGTGCCACCGGCCTGCGCGCGGCGTTCAACGACGGCACCGGCCGGTGGGACAACAACAACGGCGCGGACTACCGTGTCGGGGCGGGCGTCACCACCGTCCGGGCCGGCGTGGTCACGCCGAACGCGACCGCGCCCTGCACGGCACCGACGCCGGACACCACGCCCCCGTCGACGCCGACCGGACTGACCGCGACCGCCGACGGCGTGCGGATCACGCTGGCCTGGACCGCCTCCACCGACGACCGGGGCGTCACCGGCTACCGGATCACCCGCACCGGCGGTCCGCAGGGCACGGTCACCCTGACCACCAGCGGCACCGGCCTGGTCGACGGCAACCTCACCGCCGGCACCCGCTACGAGTACACCGTCCGGGCGCACGACGCGGCCGGCAACGCCTCGCCCGCCAGCACCCCGGCCGCGGCCACCACCGGCACCGCTCCCCCGGACCCGCCCGGCGGCACCCCGCTCGGCGGCGACCCCCGCGAGGACACCATCTACTTCGTGATGACCGCCCGGTTCGCCGACGGTGACAGTGCCAACAACCGGGGCGGCAGCCAGCACGTGAAGTCCGGCAACGCGGCCAACGACGACCCGATGTTCCGGGGCGACTTCCAAGGCCTGATCGACAAGCTGGACTACATCAAGGGCCTGGGCTTCTCCGCCATCTGGATCACGCCGGTGGTGCTCAACCGCTCCGACTACGACTTCCACGGCTACCACGGCTGGGACTTCCACCGGGTCGACCCGCGCCTGGAGAGCCCCGGGGCGAGCTACCAGGACCTCATCAACGCCGCGCACGGCAAGGGCATCAAGATCTTCCAGGACGTGGTCTACAACCACAGCTCCCGCTGGGGCGCGAAGGGCCTGTTCACCCCGACCGTCTACGGCGTGCGCGACGAGCAGTGGAAGTGGATGTACAGCAAGCAGGAGCCCGGCCGGTCGTACGACCCGATGGTCGAGCACGCCGGGAACGACCCGGAGCTGACCCCGGCCCAGAACGCGCTCGCCAAGGGGCAGCCGTACAACGGCGACCTCTGGTCGACCGCCGCGCCGGCCGGCAACCAGTGCCTGCGCTGGGGCACGCCGAACGGCCGCAGCCCGGAGGGCTACACGCTCTACGACTGCCAGTGGCCATCGCCGACGAACAAGCTCTTCCCCGCCGACCTCTACCACCAGTGCTGGATCGGCAACTGGGAGGGCGAGGACTCCCGTAGCTGCTGGCTGCACGAGGACCTCGCCGACTTCAACACCGAGAACCCGAGGGTCCAGCAGTACCTGATCGACGTGTACAACAAGTACATCGACATGGGGGTGGACGGTTTCCGGGTCGACACCGCCGTGCACATTCCCCGGGTCACCTGGAACCGTCGCTTCCTGCCGGCCCTCCAGGCGCACGCGGTGGCGAAGCACGGCGCCAAGGGCAAGGACTTCTACGTCTTCGGCGAGGTCGCCGCGTTCGTCAACGACAAGTGGAACCGGGGCTCGGTGAACCACTCCGCGCAGTTCTTCACCTGGAAGGAACGCAAGGAGTACAGCCCGGACGACGTCCGCGCCGCGATCGAACAGTACGACTACGAGCAACTGCTCGGCACCGGCAACCAGCCGACCAGTGACAACGCGTTCCTGCGCGGCAACAGCTACCACGCTCCCGACCACTCGAAGTTCTCCGGCATGAACGTCATCGACATGCGGATGCACATGAACTTCTCCGACGCGTCCAACGCGTTCCACAACGGAAAGGACTCCGACGACAGTTACAACGACGCCACGTACAACGTGGTCTACGTCGACAGCCACGACTACGGGCCGAACAAGTCGAACACCCGGTACACCGGCGGCACCGACGCGTGGGCGGAGAACATGAGCCTGATGTGGACGTTCCGGGGGATCCCGACGCTCTACTACGGCTCGGAGATCGAGTTCCAGAAGGGCGCGCGGATCGACTGCGGCCCCACCTGCCCGCTCGCCACCACCGGACGGGCCTACTACGGCGGCCACCTGGAGGGCAGCGTCACCGCCACCGACTTCGGGGTCGTCGGCGCCGCCAGCGGCCCGGTGGCCACCACGCTGGACAAGCCACTGGTCAAGCACGTGCAGCGGCTCAACCAGATCCGGCGGGCGGTGCCGGCCCTGCAGAAGGGGCAGTACTCCACCGAGGGCGTCACCGGCAACATGGCCTTCAAGCGCCGGTACACCGCCGACGGGGTGGACAGCTTCGCCCTGGTCACCGTCTCCTCCGGCGCGACCTTCACTGGCATCCCGAACGGCCGGTACACCGACGTGGTCACCGGTGACGTGAAGACCGTCACCGGCGGCACGCTGACCGCCAGCGTCAGCGGTGCCGGCAACCTGCGGGTCTACGTGCTCGACCTGCCGGGCAACCCGGCGCCGGGCAGGATCGGCGTCACCGGCCCGTACCTGCGCTGACGGCGCACCCCGGCTGGGTCGGTAGGAGGGGTCCCCTGCACCGCAGAAAGCGGTAACAGGGGACCCCTCCTACCATCCGGACGCGGTCTCCGCGCCGACGCCGAGCACTCCTGCCGCACGTCTCAGCACTCCCCCAGCTCGCCCCGGTACGCCCCGCGCAGCCGGGGCGCGGCCTCGGGGGCGACGCAGAGGTGCCATGCCTGTCCCTCGTCGACGACGTTGACCTCGCCGGCGTCCTGGCGGCCGAGCAGCACGTTGGCCAGCGCCTCGGCGGCACCGAACCGGCGGAACCAGTGCATCTCCACGTCGACGGCCCAGCCGAGGCAGTGCGAGCTGGGCAGCATGGCCGCGTAGCCGAGCTGGCGCAGCCGGTACTGGTGCTCCAGGCTGCGGGTCAGGCTGGTGACCCAGAGCGGGGGCGTTCCGGCCGGCGCGGCGAGAGCGAATTCGGCGGCGATCTGGTTGAGCAGCGACACCGGTTCGGGGCGGGCGTAGAGGATCCTCAGTCCGGCGGTCCGCGGCACCTGGTGCGGGACGATCCGCCGTTGCGCGACGCGGACGGCCCGGCCGAGGAGGGTGCCGGGCTGCCTCCGGTAGCGGAACCGCAGCAGCCCCCGGCGGCGCAGTCGGTCCAGGTCGACCAGGTTCGTGTCCCGCTGGATCTGGTCGTCGGTGAGGTAGGTGGACGTCGTCGCCCACCACATCACGTCGATCCGGGAGAGCAGGTAGATCCGGACCAGGGCGGTGAGGTCGGCGGCGGAGCTGCGGGCGTTGGGCCGGTAGCGGGCCATCTCCAGCAGCAGGGTCTCCCGGGCACCGATCACCCCCTGCGGGGTGGCCCGGAGGACGTCGGCCAGCGCCGGCTCGCCGAGCCGGTCGGTGAGCAGGGACTGCCGGGCGGCGGCGGAGTGCTCGTCGGCCAACGCCCGGATCTCCACCAGCAGTTCGGTCACGGCGGCGCGGTAGGCGTCCAGGTCGGGGCGGGCCGCCGTGCTCCGGGCCGCCCGGATCGGTCCGCCGGCCGTCGCGGACGAGCCGGGCCGCCCCGGACGTCGGCTGGGCACTCGCATGGCACGGTCCTCTCTCCCGGTGTACGGCAGGATGAGCCTGGAGACGACGGTATCCACCTCTACCGCCACGAGTACGAGGATTGCTCTTATCTGGCACCAAAGCTCCCCATTCGGGGGAAAGTAGGCGCGGGTTCCCGCCGGGGCCGGTGTCCACCGACGCCGGCGCGCCGCGCCACCGCGCCCGGAAGCCGGACGCGCACGAGCACCGCCGATCTGGTGTGGACCGGCGAGGGAGATCTTTACAACGTTGTATCCAACGTTGTAGAAAGACACGACACCGCAGCGACGACGGTCGACACCACCGACGACCCAAGGCAGGTCTGATGGGACACCTCCGCCGCGGCGGCGCGTGCAGCGCCGTACTCGGGCTCGTTCTCGCGGCCACCGCGTCCGCGCCGGCACTCGCCGACCCGGACCGCCCGCCCCGCTACGACAATCCACTCTCCGCCTCCTTCGCCGACACCTTCGCCGACCCGGTCGTCGTCCGGGGACCCGACGGCCTCTGGTACGCCTACGGCACCACCGACCCCCTCCGGGAGGGCGAGAAGCAGTTCCACGGCATCCCCATGGCGCGCTCGTCCGACCTGGTCCAATGGACGTACGTCGGGGACGCGTTCACCCCCGGCCAGCGCCCCTCGTACGCCGCGGAGGGGGCCGGGTTCTGGGCCCCCGACGTGCGCTGGGTCGACGGCCGCTGGGTCATGTACGTGACCGTCACCGACACCACCGTCTCCCCGGACGGGGGCGACTTCGCCGTCGGGGCGGCGACCGCTCCCACCCCGACCGGCCCGTGGACCTTCGTCGACGAGCCGGTCGTCGCCCCCCGACCCGGTGGTGGCGGCGGCTGGCTGTGGACCATCGACCCGAGCCAGTTCACCGACGTCGACGGGACCCCCTACCTCTACTACGGCAGCTACTACGGCGGCGTCTCGGTCACCGAGCTCTCCCCTGACGGGCTGCGCGCCGTCGGAGAGTCGACCCTGGTGGCGATCGACAACAAGTTCGAGGGCAGCTACGTGCTGCGCCACGACGACTGGTACTACCTCTTCGCCTCCACCGCCAACTGCTGCGCCGGACCGGCCACCGGCTACTCCGTCCACGTCGGTCGGTCCAGGAGTCCACGTGGGCCGTTCGTTGACCGCGACGGGCTGGCGTTGACCGCCTCCCGGGCCGGCGGCACACCCGTGCTGACCCAGAACGGCAACCGCTGGATCGGCGTCGGCCACAACGGGTTCCTCACCGACCTGTCCGGTCAGGACTGGATCGTCTACCACGGCATCGACCGGGCCGACCCGTACCTGGACGAGCCGTTCGGCATCAACGAGCGACCGATGCTGATCGACCGGCTCGACTGGGTCGACGGCTGGCCGGTGGTGAACGCGGGCGCGGGGCCCTCCGACGGCGACCGGCCCGCCCCGGTCACCACCGGGCGGGTCGACGATCGCTTCCACGACGGCGCCCTCGCCGGCTGGCGGCGCGACGGCGACTGGCGGGTCACCGACGGGCGGCTGCGTGGCACCGGCACGCTGACCAGCCGGACGACCATCGGCGGGGACCTTCGCGTCGAGGTGGACCTGCGTCCGTACGAGGCCCGCACCGCGGGTGTCACCCTGGGCGACCGGATCGAGGTCCGGGTCGACGTGGCCGGTGGTCACCTGGTGGCCCGAGACGGCCGACGGACGGCGACCGCACCGCTGCCGGCCGGCTTCGTCCCCGGTCACCGGCACCACCTGGCCGTCGAGGTACGCGGCGACCGACTGGTCGCCGAGCTGAGCCCGGCCCGGCTGGGCGACCAGTTCGCCGTGGTGACCCTGCGCCTGGACCGCCCGCCGGCCGGCCGCCTTGGCCTGGCCGCCGAGGGCGGCGTGGCCGAGTTCGACAACGCCAGCGTGGCCCGCCTGCACCAGCCGGTACGGCGGACCGTGCCGGCGCCCCGCACCGGTGGGCTGCTGCCCCGCTTCTCCGACGAGTTCGACGGCGGCCTCGACGCAGACTGGCAGTGGGTCCGGCCGGACCCGGCGGTCACCGTCACCGACGGCGCGCTGCGCTGGCCGGTGCGCTCGGCGGACCTCACCGGCACCGGCAACACCGCCGGGGTGCTGCTGCGCGACGCGCCGACCGGCGACTACGTCGTCGAGACGAAGGTGACCCTCGACCTGGGCGAGGAGACGGTCCGCAACTACCAGCAGGCCGGCCTGGTGGCGTACGTCGACGACGACCGGTTTGCCCGGCTGAGCCAGGTGGCGATCTGGAACACCCGGCAGGTCGAGTACGGCTACGAGCTGCCCTTCGCCGGCCAGCCGGTGTACGGCGGGAACATCGTCGGCACCCCGGCCACCACCACCTGGCTGCGGCTGGCGCACCGGGTCGACCCGGCCACCGGCGAGCACGAGTTCCGGGCCGGGTCCAGCCGGGACGGGCGTACCTGGACCTGGGGTGGCGTCTGGACCTTCCCGGCCGACACCACTCCCCGGATCGGCCTGGTCGCGCACGGCGGAGCCGAGCCGGCGGTCACCGCGCACTTCGACTACCTGCGCTTCTACCGGTAGTCGCGGAGACGGACGGTCCACGGGGTGCGGCGTCGGACCGTCCAGCCGGGCCCCCTGCCCAGCCGGGCGGGGGGCTCGGTCACGAACCGGGGCCGGTCGACCCGTCGCGCGTCCGGCCCAGGGCGCTCGCCCGACGACGGGCACCGCCCAGCGGGGTGACCGTCCGGTCGGCGCCGTCGTAGCTTCGGGCGGCGACGAACGCGCCGGCGGGTCGGTCGACGGCGGCCACCGCGCGGGCCCGCCGGCGGTCGGCGTCCCGGAAACGCAGCGCCAGGCTCAGGTGCGGAACCCAGCGGCCCGGCTCGTGCCAGGGCAGCCGCCCCTCGGCGCCGGCGAGGACGTCCCAGACGGCGGCGTGCAGCGTGGTAAGCGCGGGTGACGGCTGGAGCAGCCAGACCAGCGGGGCGCTGCCGTCCAGGACGGCGATCCGGTCCAGCCGCACCGGCAGGGGCAGAGCGGCGTCGACCAGGTCGGCGAGGCGCTCCTGCGCCCCGGGCGGGAACTCCTCGACCGAGGCCAGCGTCAGGTGCGGGCGGTTGGTCGGGTGGGTGTTCCGGGCCAGGCTGGGCAGACCGGCCTCGGCGAGCCGGTGCCACGCGTCCCGGACCGCGTTCTCCAACGGTGGGGAGCAGAGCAACTCGACGGTCCGCACGCCGCCCAGGCTAAACCGCCTGCGGCCGGTGCACTGGCGCGGGAGGCGGTTGCCGGGGACCCCTGCTCATCATTTTCGCCCGGCAAGGTGCCCCTGCAATCACGCATCACCACCGTGGCGGTCCTGGTGCGGCGACGCTCAGAGCCAGCCGTTGTCCCGGGCCGCGCGCACCGCCTCGGCGCGGCTGGCCGCCCCGAGCTTCTGCACGGCCGAGGCGAGGTAGTTGCGCACCGTGCCGCTGGACAGGTGCGCGCGGCGGGCGATCACCGCGACCGGTGCGCCGTACTCGGCCAGCCGCAGCGTCTCCAACTCCCGTGGCGTCAGTGGGCACGGCGGGATGCTCAACGCGTCGGCGGCCAGCGCCGGGTCGACGTACCGGCCACCGGCGCGCACCCGTCGGATCACGTCGGCCAGCGCGCCGGCCGGCGAGCCCTTGGGCAGGAAGCCCCGCGCCCCGGCGGCGAGCGCGCGGGCCAGGTGCGCGGGCCGACCCCGGCCGGTGAGGATCACCACCGCGCAGTCGGGCAGCACCCGGGCCAGTTCGGCGGTGACGCCGAACCCGTCCAGGTTGGGCATCTCCAGGTCGACCACGGCCACGTCGGGGCGGTGGGCCAGGGCGGCGGTCACCGCGGCGGGCCCGTCGGCGGCCTGCGCCACCACCGTCAGGTCCGGTTCCAGGTCCAGCAGGGCGCCGAGGGCCGCCCGGATCAGCTCCTCGTCGTCGGCGAGCAGGACGCGGATCATGCGGCTGCTGGTTCCCGGTCGCCTACCGCCCCGGCCGGCACGGTCGCCTCGACGGTGAAGACGTCGCCGTCACGCCGGACGGCGAGCACGCCGCCGACCGCGGCCAGCCGTTCGGCCAGGCCGTCCAGGCCGTGGCGGCGGTCGCCCGGGCCGGCCGCCGGGGCCCCGTCGTTGGCGACGGTCATCCGGGCCATCTCCTCCTCCAGGCTGACCTCGATCCGGCACCAGCCGGCCCGGCTGTGCCGCAGCACGTTGGTGCTCGCCTCCCGCAGCACCGCCGCGAACTGGGCCGACGCCCCCGCCGACAGGTCACCGTCGGGCAGGAGCACGGTGGACCGTACGCCACAGGACCGGAGCACCTGCCCGACGGCGGCGGCCTGGTCGGCGAGGTCGACCCGCCGGTACCCGTGCACGGCGTCGCGGAGCTCGTCCAGGGCGGTCGCGGCCAGCCGGCGTACCTCGTCGGCCTCCCGTCCGGCGCGCTCGGCGTCCACCGGGGCGAGCCGGGCGGCGAGTTCGGCCTTCAGGGCGATGACGGTCAACGCGTGCCCGAGCACGTCGTGCACGTCCCGGGCGAACCGCAGGCGTTCCTCGGCGGCGGCCAACCGGGCCCGCGCCTCCTGCCCCTGTTTGGCCTGCACCAGCAGGTCCCAGAACCACACCTGACAACCGTTGATGGCGGCGATACCGAGACCGATGCCACCGGCGATGACCAGGTGCTTCGTCATGGACCCGCCGGTCGACGCGGCCACCGCCGCCGCGACGGCCACCGTCCCGGCCGTGACGGGCAGCACCGCGCGTACCGGGCCGAGCAGCGGGGCGGTGCCGACGATGGTCGCGCCCAGCCACGCCCAACTCGGCCAGACGCCGGCCGCCAGCGGCGCCACCAGCGGCACGCTCAGCACCGCCGCGCCGACGAAGGCGAACCGGCGGCGACGACGGGTCCGGTCGTCCAGCCACGGAGTCACCGCCGCGTGCACCGCGGCCCCCTGGGTGACGGCGAACAGGACGATCCCGAGCACGCCGGCGGCCGCGCGGATCGGGTCGGGCTCCCGGAGCAGGCCGATCAGGGGAAGGAAGAGGGTCCCCCACAGGCCGCTGGCCAGGGACACCAGTGTGGTCGCCCGGGCCGGGCGCAGCCAGCGGTCCGGATCCGGGGCGGCGGGGGTAATCGGCACGGCCCCGATGTTAGGAGAATGCCGCGCCGGCCGTCCGACCCGGAACGCACGGGTACGCCGGGCGTTTCGCACAGCCGACCGGTGACACCGCGCGGATGGGTTCCGGGACCGGTTGGGCCGCAGGCTCGACCCATGACCGAAACGACGACTGCGACGGCCCCCACGACGATCGGAACGCCCTCGGTGTCCGAGCCGGTGGCGGGTCGACGCCGGCTGCTCCGACCCGTACTGGAGATGCTCGCCGCCATGGTGGCGGGGATGCTGCTCCTCGACCCGGTCTGGGCGCTGGCCGCCGACGGCCTGGGCCGGCCCGGCCTGCTCGACCGGCCCGAGGTGGACGTCGGCGTGATGGCCGTGGACATGGCGGTCGGGATGACGGTGTGGATGCGGTACCGGGGGCACCCGTGGTCCGGGGTGGGCGAGATGGTCGCCGCGATGCTGCTGCCGCTGGCGCTGCTGGCCGTACCGTGGTGGGCCGGCCTGATCGACGCGGACGCCCTGACCCTCGGCGCGCATCTGCTGATGGTGCCGGCGACGGTCGTGGTGGTGTGGCGGCGGCCGGACGACCACGTCCACGCGGCCGGCCCGGCCCCGGCGGCGGGTCCGCTGGGTGGGCTGCTGCGACGCCGCTGGCCGACCCTGCTGGCCCTGCTCATGACGGTCGACATGGTGTTCGCGCCGTTCGTGCCAGATCCGTGGTTCCTGGTGGCACTGCCGGCGGGCTACCTGCTGATCGGCGCGTACCGGCGGCGGCTGGGTGACCGGCGGGTGCTCGCCGCGCAGGTGGCCGGGGCGCTCGGCATGATCGGCCTGGTGGTGGTCGCGGCGACCGCCGCCGAGCCGCTCGCCACCTGGCTGGTGGCGGCCGGCTGGTTGGCCCACGCGGCGTGGGACGTCGTGCACCACCGTCTGGACCGGGTGGTGCCGCGTGGGTACGCCGAGTGGTGCGCCGTGTTCGACACCGGTGTCGGAATCGCGGTGCTGCTGACCCTCTGAGACCTTCCCCATCCTGCTGCCAATCGGGGGCGTCCGGACCGTGGCTCGGCGACGACCACGTTCCGGCAGGCAGCGGGACACCGCTCCCCGTCGACAGACCAGTCGACGGGGAGCGGTGCGTTTGTCGCTTGCCGACTCGGGGCGAACGTGGTGGCACCATCCGCCCCGATCGCCGTTGCCGGTCGTCAGGCCGGTGGGATCGGCAAGGTGTGGGCGGTGAACTCCGCTGCCGGCGTGGCGGTCCGCAGCCCGGTCGGTACGACCTGCCGCTCGTAGACCCGGGTGGCATCGTTGGCGTTACGGAACACGATCATCCAGGACTGTCCGTTGGCCCCGGCAAACGGCGCCACGGTCGGGTCGGTCACCGCCGGGTCGGAGACGTCCGGGTTGACCCGCGCCCAGTCGCCCCAGGCGCCTGAGCCCTGCGCCGTCTCGAACACCCGGTACACCTCGTTGTCGACACCGCGCACCACGATCGCCGTCCGACCCAAAACCGGATCGAGAATCGCCGCCGGCGTACCAACAGCGGTCAGGGTGCCGACCGTGTCCCATCCGGACGGCCAGGTGCCATCGAGATTTTGGAGCTTGGTCACGACGGAGCCGTCCGTCGAGCGGCCGACCACTCGAGTCCGGTAACCGGGATAGACGATCATGCTGGTCGAGCCGGTGACGTTACCGCCGAGGTCGGTGAAGTCCGAGAGCGTCCCATCGGGGTAGTAGACCGCAGTGTGGAGCACACCGTCATCCGTAGTAGCCGCCATCCGTAGCCCACTGTCGATCCGCGCCACAGTCAACTTGTCGAAGGTGCTGTACGAATACCACGGCGTGGTGGTCAGGATCTTCCAGGTCGGACTGCTGTCACCTGAGCGGTAATGCCAGATCCGGCCGTCCTCGATGCTGAACAGTACGCTCGTGCCATCAGCCTGGACAGCGGCCAGGGGCGGTGACGGCATCGAGCCGCCGAGGCTCGTCCACGGATTCCAGCTTGCCGAACCGGTGGCGGTCTGGGCCGACCTCCAGATGTTGCTGTCGATGTTCTGCGTCACCACCTCCATCGGCTTGCCGGTCGGCTGATACAGCCCCGGCCGGCCAGTGAAGGCGTCGTTGCCGGAGATCGTGGTCCACTGGACGCTTCCGTAGTTGTCCGGATCCGTCTGATGTCCGACCCGGACCCGCCCCAGGTTGTCGGTGTACGCGTACTCGATGGTGCCCGCTGCCGTGCCGGACGGCTGAGTCTGGAGTACCGAGGTGGGCGTGTTCTGTTCGATTGCCACAGTGGGCAGCGGGTCCGCAAACCACCCCTGCAGATCGGCCAGGATCTGGACCGTTCCCTCACTACCGTTGTGGATAGTAAAAGCGCCACTCCTGACATCCGCAACGACGAAGTAGGAACGCGCCGTCTGACCTGCCGTGAAATATATGGCGTGGGCTCTGCTGATCATATCCGGGGGATAAAGCGCATCTCCTGGCAACACCTGGAGAGACCCGCTTGCAGTCGGCGCGGCAACCGTGACGTTGACCGCCGCCGCAGCGATGCCAAGAGTAGGAAGACCGAACGCACCACCGATCCTGAAAGAGGCCCGGCCCCCGCTCGGGATTGACGTCCCGCCACCATTGTAGAAATTGGCCAGGCGCACAGCGGACAACGGACGCATTCCCGCACCGGTGCTGGCGCTGCTCCCGAAGTAGCCGTAGGTTGCGATGACCACGTGTACGGCGGAGCCACTGTTGGTCAGAGTCACCTGCCCGTCAGACGGGAGCTTCACCGTCATGATCTCGTGGGTCGAGCCCGCAAGGTAGTTGACCTGCCTCGCCGTACCCGCTTCGTTCGTGGGGGCGATCGTCAGGGTTCCCGCCGTCGTGGCCCCCGTGACCCTGATGTTGGCGACCAGTGCGGAAGCCCCGGGCGGTATCGCACTGCCGGTCAGAGTGGCGGTGCGGCTCGCCCCGCTGGCAATGGTCCCGGCAGTGGTGCCCTGACCGACATTGGTGTCGACGATATATGTGTGCTTTATGGGAACGAAGCCTGCGCCCGTGCTGCCGGTGCTCGTCGTGAAGTAGCCCTGCACGTCAAGCTTGACATGGGTACTGCCCGCGCTGTTGTGTACCGCGAGCTTGCCGTTGGTGCCGACCTGCACGACGGCCGAGTTGGAAAGGGTCTGCCCAGCCGAGACATTCAGAGACGCTCCGACCGGACGGGTGGCCCCGTCCGGAAAGACCGTCAGGGCGGTGCTCGCGGTAGGGCCGATCGCGGTGATTTCCACCATCAGCGCACTGACGTTGGACGCCGGTACACCGCCGACGCCCAATGCGGTCACCGCCGTGGTGCTCCCGGCGCCCCGCGTTCCGGTGACGCCACCGACACCGCTGCGGGTGTCCAACAGCACTGCGCTGACCGGAACGTAGTCTCCGCCCTTACCCGCCGCATCCGCCTGGGCCACACCGGGAGAGGTGAACGGAGCCGACAGTGCGGCCGAGACGCAGAGCAGCGCGCTGGCTGCGGCCAGCCATGATCGGCCATCCCGTCGTATCACTCTTCGTCGGCTGCCCAACTCATCGAGCCTCCGAGCCGTAGTCACCGGTTCCAACCCCGCATCCCTTCCATTCGCAACTCTTCCGATTGGCCGTACGCCCTATAAAGGCCGCCAGCCCTGTCACAAGGCCTGCAACATATGAGCGACGAAACCCACTGCCGGCCTGGCGGTCCGCAGCGCAGTCGACACGACCTGCCGTTCGTAAACCGGTGGCACCGATGGCGTTTCGCAACACGATCATCCAAGACTGTCCGTTGGCCCCGGTGAACGGCGCGACGGTCGGGCCGGTCGTCGCCGGGTCGGAGACATCCGGACTGACCCGTGCCGGCCACAGGGATTTGGGAAATGCTGCTGCTTTCCAACGAAACCCGATCACTCAACTATGAGTTCGTCGAGCCGATTAACAGCAGCTTTCTCCTCCAGTTCATCTCCAAGCACTTTGAGTCGTTCATAAAAATGCCGCGATATAGCAAGTGAATCCTCAAAGATCCAGGAGCAGAGGGTATCGAAAGCCAGCCCTAACTCTCCAACCTGCACCAACTCACGGACATCTGCTCTGACATCACCCGACGTGATGGGCGACTCGTTAAGCAGGGCCAAAATGTCCGCTTGCGCCTGGCGAAAATCCACTTCTTCACCCAATCGGGAAACCCGTGATGACACGGTCCGTAGCTGGCTCAAAGATCACCCGAATCTGCACCCCATCATGAACACCCTCAATCTTTACCCGCGATGGGTCTCCCCTCCTGGTATAGAGCGATCCATGCGCGCCCTTCTGCCAGGTCCAGGAATTGGAAGGATTCGTAGCAACGTCCGCAACACCGTCCAAAATCTTGTCGGTATCCCAAGACTGCGGGAAAACCGTCTTCCCTGGCTGCCCCGGCCATTTATGTCCGCCGCCCGTACGATTGCCAGCAATGATGTGATATTGGGCCTCACCGTCAATGAGATCCCGGCCGACACCACCGCAGTTGTGCACGAGTACTGAAGTTTTTCCGGCGAGCACATAGTACGTGTGGATCTCGTCGATGGTGAGGTTATGGACCTGCCGCTGCTCGGTCCACTTCCGGACGGCCACCACGGAGGCCGGGCGGTGGTCGGCGGTCTCGAAGACGTACCCGGGCTTCAGGTCCTTGGCGTCGGCCCAACGGCCCTCGTTGGCGACCCAGAACGGGTGTCCGTCGGTGGCCGTGATCTTGCCGGTGCGGTCGCCCTTGTCGCCGTCGGTGTCGACGGTGATCTCGACCAGGTTCTTGCTGCCCGAGCCGATGATCAGGGCGGTCACCGCCCGCACCTCGGTCCGACCGGTGGTCGGGTCGGTGGCGACCACCTTGTCGCCCACCCGGACCTCGCTGATCGGTTTACGGCTGCCGTCGGCCATCAGTACCCGAGTTTCCGGGGTGAAGCTGTTCGTGCAGCTCTTTCCGACCAGGCCACGGCCGATGCTGCGGGCCTCCGACATGCCGGCGCTGAGGGCCTTGCTGCCGGCCGCGCGCAGGCCACCACCGAGCGCCCGGACGCCCGCGCCGAGCGCCTGCCCGGCGACCGAGCCCAGGGCACCGCCAAGTGCACCGGTCAGACCACCCATGGCGGTGGCGCCGGCGAGGTCCCAGCCGCGCTTGCCGTTCATGTATCCGGTGACCGCGGAGCCGACCGCCCCGGCGAGCGCCCCGCAGGCGACCGCGCCGACGCCGGTCCAGCCGATGGCCGCGCCGCAACCGAGGCCGACCACCGCGCCGACGGCAAACCCGGCGATCTCGGCGGCGTGGTCCTCGACGAACTGGGTTGCCTTGTCCCACATCGCCGTGGCGCCCTCGACCAGCGGCGCGAGCTTCTGCGAGACGCTCAGGTAGAGGTTCTGCTTGAACTTCTCCGGGTCCTTGATGGCCTGGGCGGTGACCGCGACGACGCTCGCCGCCACCTTGACGCCGGCCGAGACCAGCTTGATCCCGGCCATCAGCGGCTTGGTCAGGGCCTGGACGACGGGCAGCTTGGTGAACCTCACCGCCTGCTGGACGGCCGCCTTGGCCGCCTTGGTCACCGCGACCTTGGCCTGGTGTATTCGTTGGGCCACCGCGCGGGCCTGTTCCTTGGCCCAGTTGACGGCCGTGTTCTTCAGGTATGCGACACCGGACTTGACCTTGTTGTAGACGGTGCTGACGACCGTCTTGGCCTTGTTGTAGACCCACTTCGCGGCGCTGGAGATGGCGTTGCCGACGGCCTTGACCGCCGAAACACCCCAGTTCCAGGCGGTCGACGCCCAGCTGCTGACCGTGTTCGACACGTGGGACACGGTGTTGCTGACCGCCCGGGCCGCCCGCTTGACCCACTTCGGCCAGTGACCGTCCGGGTCGTCGAAGTCCAGCGGGGCGCCGGCCGCGTACGTGTAGCGGTTGGCCAGGATCGAGTCGCCGCTGACGTAGTCGACGCTGTCACGGGAGGCGAAGGTGCCGGTGCCGGGGTCGTACCAGCGGGCACCCATGTCGATTTTGCCGGTGTCCGGGTCGGTCCAGTCACCCTGGTAGCCCAGGTTGCCGGTGTTCCCGACACTGCCGACCTTCTTGCCGAACGGGTCGTACGCGGTGGAGTCGTTCAGCGTGGTCAGGTCGGTGTCAGCCGGGTCGATGGCGGCCACCACGTCGCCGTGCGCGTCGGTCAGCGACAGCCGCTCCTGGTCGGCGGCCCCGGTGGCGAGCAGTTCGTGGGCCGGTCCCCGGGCGAAGTACTCGACCCCGTCGGCGACCACGTCGTCACCCAGCCCGGCGTAGGTGAACGTCTGCCCGGTGCGGGTGACCAGCCGGTCCAGGCCGTCGTACGCGTACGTCTGCCCCTCGGCCGCGGTGAGCCGGTCGAAGGCGTCGAAGGCGTACTGCTCGGTCAGGCCGGAGCTGGTGCGGCCGAGCAGGGTGCCCCGGGCGCTGTAGGTGTAGGTGAAGTCGCCGTCGGAGAGCAGCCGGTTGCGCTCGTCGAAGGTGGCCGACTTGGAGCCGGCCCGGATCCGGTTGCCGCTGGCGTCCCACTGGTAGTCGACGGTGCCGCCCGGCCCGGTCCAGGAGGTCAGCCGTCCGGCCTTGTCGTAGCCGTAGCTGTTGTTGCCCGCGCCTGCCGTACCGGTGGTGTTCTTGCTGGTCAGGTGGCCGTTGAGGTCGAAGCCGTAGCTGACCGAGGCGACGGTCTGACCGGCGGCGTTGCGCAGTACGTCGCTGTTGACCCGGCCGTAGTCGTCGTATCCGAAGGTGCGGATCCGCCCGCCGCCGTAGTCGATGGTCTTGACGTCCCCGGCGGCGTCGTAGGTGAGCTTCTGCTGTTGGCCGGTCAGTCCGTCGTTGAGCGAGTCCAGCCGGCCGTTGACGTAGCCGAAGGTGCCGGTGCCGGCCGCGTCGGTGCGGCTGGTGAGGTTGCCGTCGTCGTCGTAGCCGAAGCTGGCCGCCCCGGACGGTCCGCTGGTGGTCAGCAGCCCGCCCCGGTCGTTCCAGGTGTAGGTGTTGGTGCCGGTTGCACCGTTGGCGTTGACCAGCCGGCCGGCCAGGTCGTAGTCGAGGTCGCGGGCAGCGGTGGCGGTCTCCCCGCCGGAGCCGGTCTCGGTGGTGAGTCGCCCGGCCGCGTCGTAGGTGCGGGTGCGGTGCACGCCACCGGGGGCGCTCAGCCGCACCGGCTTGCCCTCGGCGTCGTAGCCGACGGTCCAGGTCCGGTCGGCCGCTGCCGGGTGGCTCGCCGTCGCCGGCTCGATCGCCGACTCCGGAAGATCCAGGCTGTTGTACGTGTAGATGGTCGAGTTGCCCCGCCCGTCGGTGTACCGGGTGCGGTTGCCGGCGACGTCGTACCCGAACGTGGTGGTGATCGACTCGGTGTCGCTGACCGGCTCGACCTGCTCGACCAACCGGTTCGCCGCGTCGTACCGGTAGGCGGTGACGACGTCGTAGGGGTCCTTCGAGGAGGTCATGTTGCCGGCGGCGTCGTAGCCGTAGGTCTGCGTCCGCAGCGGGGTGCCCTCGGCGTTGAGGTGCGAGTCGGCGATCCGGTTGCCGAACAGGTCGTAGCCGACCCGGGTGGTCCGGCCGAGCCCGTCGGAGGTACGGACCTGCCGGCCGGTGAAGTCGTAACCGAACAGGGTGGCCTCGCCGGTCGGCGCGGTGCTGCGGGTCAGCTCACCCAGGGCGTTGAAGACGTTGACCGTGGTCGCGCCGCTGGGCGACACCGTCGACGTCAGGTCGCCCCGGTCGTCGTACACCATCCGGGTGACGAGGTTCCGCACCACCGGGTGGCGCTCCACCCGGGTCTGGGTGACCTGCCGGTCCAGGTCGTCGTAGGTGAACTCGACGCGGGCACCGGTCGGGTCGGTCACCGACAGCACCTCACCGGTGCGGGTGTAGGTGTAGGTGGTGACGGCCCGTTCGTAGTCGGTGCTGGACGGTTCGTCCCGGCTGACCATCCGGTTGAGCTGGTCGTAGCTGAAGCGGGTGGTGCCGCTCGGGTCGATCGTCTCGACCACGTTACCGAGGGCGTCGTACCTCGTGCTGGTCTGCGGGGTGACCGGCTCGGTCACTCCGGGCGGCAGATAGGTGGGGGCGACGGTGCGTACCGGCCGGCCGAGCTTGTCGTACTCGGCAGTGGAGACCTGGCCGCGCGGGTCGCGGGAGGCGACCTGCTCGCCGAAGGCGTTGTAGCCGAGCGCGGTCTCCGGGCTGACGGTGGCGGGCGTGCCGCCGTTGCTCTCCGCGCTGACCGCCGGGCCGGTCGCGCCGACCAGCTGGCCGAGTTCGTCGTACCGGTAGGTGGTGGTGAACGCGGCCTTGTCCGCGCCGGTGACGTTGCCGCGCGGGTCGGTCATCGTCTTGCGCAGGCCGCGCTGGTCGTAGGTGTAGCTGGTCACCCGGCTCTCGGTGCCGGCGATCACCTTCTCGGTGAGCTGGTTGCCCGCGTCGTCGTAGGTGTACTCGACGGTCTCGGTCGCGGCGGCCACCAGCCACGGCAGGTTGGAAGGGTTGCCGGTGCGGGTGGTGCGGGTGACGTTGCCGTTCAGGTCGTAGCCGAACGTGGTGGTGCGGCGGAGCCCGGTCGGGTCCAGGACGGTGCTGGTGAGCTTGCCGCCCCGGTCGTAGGTGTATTCGGTGACCTGGGTGCCGTTGCCGGCGATCTTCTTCGTCGCGTTGCCCGCGCCGTCGTAGGTGTTCTCCTCGACGACGTAGTTCCGTTTGGTCCCGTCCGGGTTACGGAAGTCCTTGAGAGTGATCTTGTGGAGTAGGTCGTCCCGGTAGTACTGGTACTCCAGCCGGCGGCCCATCGCGTCGGTGTCGCTGGCCAGCCGCCCCGCGTGGTCGTACGAGTAGGAGTGCAGGACCAGGTAGTCGAGGTCGCCGGTGCCCGGGGAGCCGGGCGGGTCGCTGCGCCAGTCACGGAAGCGCACCTCGGCGACCTTGTTCTGCGCGGTGTACGCCCAGTCGTAGCGGTTGCCCTTGGCGTCCACCATGGACGTCTTGTTGCCGAACCGGTCGTAGCCGTAGTTGGTCTCGTTACCCTCCGGGTCGACCACGCGCACCGGCCGGTTGTGTTCGTCGTACTCGGTGGTGGTGACCCGGTCCGGGTCGCCGCCGAGCAGGTCGGAGACGGTGACCTTGGTGACGTTGCCGTCCAGGTCGTATTCGTTGACGGTGCGGGACTGGTGCTGGGCGCCGGAGACCGCGTCGGTGGTGATCGGCCCGGTCACGGTGGCGACCCGGTTGTGGTTGTCGTAGGTGATGGTGGTGGTTACGCCGGCCGGGTAGCTGTCGGAGATGACCTTCTCGGTGATCCGCCGGCCCAGCGCGTCGTAGGTGTACTCGGTGACCAGGCCGGACGGCTCGGTCACCTTGGCCAGGTCACCGTTGCTGTAGTACGTGTTACGGCTGACCTTGGTCCGTGCGTCGGTGCTGGTGGAGAGCAGTCCGGCGGGTGGATTGCCGCCGCCGATCGCCGCCTCGCCGCCGGTGGTGTAGGTGTGGCTGACGATGCTGCCGTCCGGGTTGACCTGCCGGCTCAGCTGGCCGCTGGAGTGGTACTCGAAGGTGGTGCGGTAGGTGGTGTCGGTGGCGCTGGCCGACCGGCCGTCCCGGGTCTCCACCGCCAGGTCGGCACGCGGGTCGTACGGGTTCGTGATGGTGGTCGAGTACGTGTAGTAGGTGGTGAAGCACTGGGTGGCGGTCCGGCAGCTCTTGCGCGACGCGAGGTGGCCCTTGCTGTCGTAGGTCATCTCCACCGAGTCGCCGTTCTCGTTGGTGACCTTGCTCTGGTAGCCGTCCTCGTCGTACGAGAAGGTGCGGATCGCCATGCCGTCCAGCGGGTGCCGGATGAAGACGGGGCCGCCCGATTCGCCCGGGATGATGGTGCAGAAGGCCGGGTCGTTCGGGTCCGGCTGGGTGCAGGTCTCCGTCGGCGGGGACGTCGGTGGCGAGGTGGGCTCGCCGGGCCGGTCCTCCTCCCGGATCTCCAGCCCGAGCGGCGTGCCGGAGCGCAGCAGTCGGCCGGCCAACGCGTCGTACTCGTACAGGTGGGGCCGGTTGGCCGGGTCGAGCACCTGGACGCTGCGCCGCAGGTCGGTGTCGCCGCCGTAGACGGCGGGCAGGCCGACCTTCCAGGTGCCGCCGTCGTCGTCGGTGTACTCCCTGACCCGGTCGCTGGTGGTGTCGTACTCGACCTCGCTGGCCACCCGGCCGCTGGGCAGGGTCACCCGGGTCAGTTGCTGCGCGGCCTTACCCGCCTGGAAGTGGGCGGTGGCGGTGGCCGGGCCGATGGGGTGGGAGTAGACCGACACCTCGTCGATCACGCCGGCGAAGTGCCGCTGGACGCTGGCACCCCAGGACGGCCAGGAAGTCGGTGTGGTGGCGGAGGCGACACCGATCTGGTTGAAGGTGAGCAGCGAGTGTTCGATGGTCTGGCCGGTCAGCTCGCCGACCTTGACGCCGTCGAGGTACATGGTCTGGGTGGCGCCCATCGCGGAGAGCACGACGTGGTGCCACTTGTTGTCGTTGACGGGGGTGGCCGAGGTGATCGGCGCGACGGCGCCGGTGGCGAACTGGCCGCGCAGCCTGCCGTCGGCGCCGGTGTAGAGCAGGGGCACGCCGCTGGTCGCCGCGGTCCCGTACGCCTTGTCCTGGTAGCCGATCAGCGGCCCGCCGGTCTGGGTGAGGCCGATCTTGAACCACAGTTCGACGGCCGCGTCCCGGCTCTTCTTGACCAGGCCCTTCGGCAGCTCCACGTACGAGGAGGTGCCGTTGAAGCCGGCCGCGGTGTTGCCGGTCCCGGCCAGCGCGCCCGGCTGGGCCAGGGTCACGTTCCGGTAGGTGCCGGCGTCCTTGCCCAGGTTGATCGCCACGTCGCTGGCCGCGCCGGTCCCCTCGGCCTCGCCGAGCCGGTAGTACGAGTCGGGGCGCGCGTCGAGGGCGGCGGTGCGGTAGTGGTTGCCGGCGGCGTAGTCGTAGCTGGTGCAGGCCGTGCCGCCGGGGCCGCAGACCTTGGTCAGCAGGTCGCCGTCGTAGGTGTACGTCCAGGTCAGCGCCGCGCCGTCGACCGGGTCGGTGCTGACCGTGGTGACGTGCTCGCCGGTCCAGGTGAACCGTAGCGACCGGCCGGCGGTGTTGGTCTGGCTGTTGGAGACCTGGACCTTGGCCAGCTTTCCGGTCATGAAGTCGTAGGTGAGGACCAGCGAGCGGAACATCCCGTCGGTGATCTTCGTCAGCCGGCCGGCGAGCGAGAACGTGTATGTGGTGTTCGACCGGTCGAGCAGCTTCCAGTTGACGGCGTCGACGGTCAGCTTGGCTACCCGGCCGGACGGGGCGGCGTACGTGCCGTCCGGGTTCCTGCCGAACCGCACCTCCTGCCCGTCCGGGTAGCGGATCACCACGTTGCCGGAGCCGTCGTTGTCCGGGGTGAGCAACATGTCGTACCGGGTGGACCAACCGGTGCCGAAAACCGCAGTGGAGCGCGGGTCGAGGCTGTTGTAGGTCCGGACCAGGTTCAGTTCCGGTCCGACGGTCGCCACCGCGGCGTCGATGGCCGTGGTGGTGAAGTTGCCGGTCTGGGCGTCGAACTCACGGCCCTGTTCGGCGGCGGGCGAGCCGGCGATCCGGGAGATGACGTCCGGCTGCGGTACGGCGGTGGTCAGCACCGAGTCGGGTGAGATCACCTCGTTGGCGCCGTCCTTGACGTAGGCCCGCCACAGGTACTCCTTGGTCCAGGAGAGCCGACCGGCGGGCACCACCCAGGAGGGCTTCGTCTGGTAGCCGGAGTTGGTGCAGTTGGTGGCCGTACCCGCGTCGGTGCGGTCGCAGACCTCGAACTTGAAGGAGAGCGTGGCCCCGGGTGGCGCGTCGGAGTCCACCGCCCGCGCCCAGAGCAGCGGTGTCAGGGTGGGCGCCTGGTAGCCGTTCGGCGGGTGGAGTTCCTGCACCACCGGTGGTACGTCGAAGACCTGGAGCACGATCCGGCCCGGCGGGACCTGGTGGTCGGTGAAGACCACCCCGCCGGTGCGGACCATGGTGAAGTCGAGGAAGTACGTGCCCGGCTCGAGTCGCTTGATGGTGGCGTCCAGGGTCACCTTCGCGCCCCGGGCGAGGGTGGTGCTCAGGTTCGCGGCCCGCTGCTGGGTCACCGCCGCGCCGGTCTGCGCGTTGTACGCCCGGTAGGCCAGGTAGTAGTTGCTGGGCGACCAGGCCTCCGCGCCGAGGTTGGTAACGGTGACCTTGACCTTGCCGTCCTGGTTGCGCAGCACCGGCGGTTCCGGGGAAGGCTTGGGGATGGCGTAGTTCGCGTTGTAGGGCGTGTGGGTGACGTAGAGCTTGGGCGGGTTGGCGGTGGCGGTTCCGGCGAACCGCTTCCAGGCGCCGCTGTCGGTGGTGGACGCCCGCAGCGACAGGCCGTGGTTGGCCTGCTGGCCGTTGACCCAGCGCTGGACCAGGCTGCGGCCGGCCGCACCGAGGTCGAACATCTCCCCCGCCGCCGGGCAGGCCGACTGGGACTGACCGAGACCGATGTACCCGTGGGCGAAGGACCGGGTGGCCAGGGAACTACCCACGGCCGGGCCGGGGTACGAGTGGCCGGTGCCGGCGGTCCACGCCTCGGTGACCGGGTGCACGGTGACGGCGCGGGGCGTGCAGGAGGGCGCGTCGTAGTTGACGGCGGACAGGGCCGCGCCGTAGACGGTGTGGTTCTGCAGCCGTCCGACCAGGTCGCCGAACTTCACGTACGCTGCCGCGTTGGCGCCGTTCATCCGGCCGACCAGCAGCTCCTGCCCGCCGGAGGTGGAGCTGCCGCCGTGCACGTACATGCTGCTGTCGGCGTTGCCCCCGGTGACCGGCGGACCGACGGTGGGGTCGACCTCGACCGGGTAATGCCGGCCGGGCTGGTTCAGCCAGTCGGCGTCGAGGGTGACCCTGAGCGCGGTCCCGCCGGCATGGGGCACGAGCTGGTAGTCGACGCCCGTGGAGAGGGCGGGGCCGATGGTGTCGGTGCCGGCGTCGAGCATGTACCCGGCGGGGATGGCGGCCCGCTCCCGACCGCCGGTGTCGATGAGCAGGATCCGGCCGTCCACCAGACGCGCGGTCAGCCCGCGCAGGTGCAGCGGGAACAGGTACGACGTGGGTGCCTTCGCCGAGCGCAGGACGATGGTTTCCTTGACGCCACCGGCGGCCGGTTCGAGCCGGAGGTCGACGCCGGGCTGGACCTCGGGGTAGGTGACCGTGTCGCCGGCGACCCGCCCCTTCGCCGCCGCCGCGCCGGCCAGGCCGAAGCCGAACTCCACGCCTTCACCGAAGGTCAGCCGGGCCAGGTGGGCGGCGTCACCCCGGTCGGCCAGTCGGACGTCGACCGCGTCGGCGGTGTTACGCCATCCGGCCCCGTCAGCAGCGGGGGCCAGGGCGAGGTCGATCGGGGCCCAACTGCCGTCGGGGCGTTGGTAGTTGACCGGGGTGGCAGAGAACTCGGTGGTCTGGGTGCCATCGGCGTTGTCGTAGACCCGCTGGTGGGAGCCCCGCTCGGCGGGACGTTCCCGGCTGCTCGACCGGTCGAACCCACGGCCCGGGTGCGGCGGCGGCGTGGCGGTCCTCGCGGTGTTCCGGCCGGGGGCCGGGCGTTCGGTCAACGTGTGCAGCGGGTACTGGCCACGCAACGACCGGGGCAGTTCCCGGTTGACCCGGCCCTGTTCGACGTGGTCCCGGCCGGCGGCGGAGCCCCACTGCTGGCCCGGCTTGGGGGTGGAGCGATCGGTGCGGCCGTCGGCCCACGCGGCGGTCGGCGACAGCCCGGGCATGCCGCTTCCACCAAGGTTGAGCGCCAGGATCGCGGCGAGTGACGCCGCGAGGGCCGACCGGACGGTGACGGAGCGGACCAGCCGGACGCGCCGCGCCGACCGGTTCGGCGCTGACGGGCGGCGAACGCTGAAGAACATGTCAAACCTCGGATTCCGAATCGGCCACGGCGGGGCCAGGTCGTGCTGACGGCACGGAGGGAACGGCCGGCACCCGGGGCTGCGGGCGCGGGCGTATGGCAGGTCAGGACGCGGACCGGCGGCAGGTGATGCCGGTGCCGGTCAGCCGAGCGAGCGTCGAGCCGCCAGCCGGTTCGGCAGGTGGCGGCGGACGGTCATGGCAGAGGACGAGCGTCGTCCCTCCGTGCTGGGCCGAAAATGACAGACCACGGCCAATGCGACCGACGTCGGAACGTCGAGCTGCGATGATGCGCAGATTCGATGATCGCCATTGCGCCACACCCCCGTGTGCTGCTGCTCTTCAATGCGCCGCTGTACAGTGACAGCGCGGTAGCAATCTGTCAATGCCCCATCTCACAGCACCGGCCGCGCCGGCGCGACATCCGCCGACACCACGGAGAGTTGCCGAACTCGTCCGCCCGGGGAGCACACGAGCAGCCGTCCTCGGCACACGGCGTGTCCACAATTGACAGACAGTGACGGTTGGTACGCGGTAGCGGGAACCGGCGGGATGGTGCATGATGACGCCCGCCGACCACATCGGCCGCCGGTCGGACCCGGCAAGCGATCACCTGATCCCCACCGACCACATTCGGCAGAGGGTGGACGCTGGCCGGAGAGGCCTACACGGGGAAGGAGTTCAGCATGCCCGGAGACGCTGGTATACGTTCACGTAGAGCAATATCCAGACGAGCCATTTTGCGATTCTGCGCGGCTTTCTTGATGATCGCCGGAAGCGTGGTCGCGCCCATTCAGCCGACGCCCGCCCAAGCCGCCGACACGTTCACCTGCACCGGTGCCGCCAGCGTCTTCAATTCGCAGAGCACGGGAATCCTCCAGCGCCGCTCGTTGAACAACCCGGGCACCACCAGTTACTCCTGGGGCAGCGCCACGACGATCGGCTCCAGCGGCTGGAACGGCTACGGCCGGTTCCTCGGCGGACCGGACGGCCGGGTCTACGGCATCAACGCCAACGGCCTGACCCGGTTCCGTTGGACCGGCAGCGCCTGGGAAACCGTCGACGGGAAGATCAATTGGCTGATCAGCCCGAGCTTCACCGAGCATGCCACCAGTTCCATGCGGAACAAGATCACCGTCGACGAGATCGGTGATTTCTACCTGATCGACGCGAGCGGCAAGCTGCGCTGGTACCGCTACGACGAAACCGCGAAGAACTGGGTGATCTCTGGCCGGGTGCTCGACACGGGCTGGGACAAGTACGACCTCGTCGTCGCCGGCACCACCGGCGTCCTCTACGCCCGCACCCCCGAGGGCAAGCTGCACCGCTACCGGTTCGACCCGGTCAGCCAGCGGTGGCTCAGTCGGGACAAGCTGGTCGGCACCGGCTGGAACGGCTTCACCAAAGGCCTGTTCTCCGTCGGCGGGGACACCCTCTACGGCATCCAGGCCGACGGCGACCTCTTCCAGTACCGGTACCGCGAGGACACCAACACGTGGCTGGTCATGGCCCATCACATCGGCAGCGGCTGGGGTGGCTACCCGAACGTCTTCGCCACCACCAACACCTGCAAGCTGACCGAGACGTTCAGCCCGCCCCGGCCGGCCACCCCCATCCAGTCGCACGCGCCGATCGCGGTCATGCAGGCCCCTGCCGCCGCGGGCGCCGCCATGGGCACCCTCGAGTTCGTCTACAGCGACAACATCGGCCAGCTCCGGCACGGGCGGATGGATCCGGACAACTTCCTGTCGTTGCAGTGGACCTCGGTCTCGGAGTTCGAGGCGTACACCGGCAAGCCGGCGCTCACTGTGGACAACCAGCGGGTGTCCATCTTCGCCCACCAGTCCACGAGCAACGTCCGCTCCAGGACCCAGGCCGCCACCGGCTCCCCGGCCTGGAACAGCTGGCTGGGCCTGGGCGGGGCGATGAAGTCCGAACCGGCCGCCGTGCGTCTCTCCGACAACACGGTGGCCGTCTTCGCACTCGACGCCGACGGCGCGCTGTGGTTCAGGCACCAGGACGGCGTCGGTGGTGACCTGCTGCCGTGGCGCAACCTCGGCGGCAGTGGGCTCACCGGCACGCCGGTCGTCACCCCGGTCGCCGACCGGGCCGCGATCATCGTGGTGGCCGACAGCGCCGGCAACGTCAGGACCACCACCTATCAGGACGGCGCCCTGACCGCCGGCTGGACCGACCTCGGCGGTGGCGGCGTCACCGGCACGCCCTCCGTCGTCCTGCTACCCGGGACCCGGCTGATGGTCTTCGGTCGGCACAGCGGCGGCACCATCCAGACCAAGACGCAGAACATCGACGGGACCTGGCCCGGCACCTGGACCCCAATCGGCGCCGGCGCGATCACGCCGGAGGGCTCGCCGAGCGCGGTGCTCAGCCCGAACAGCGGCCTGGTCTCGGTCTTCACCCGCGCGGCGGACGGCCTGATCCACCACTCCCGGGAGACCGCCCAGGGCTCCGGGGAGTGGGCGAACTGGATCGTGGCCCGGCCGGCCGAAGAGCCCCCGACCGAGACGTACCCGGTGGACCCGACGGCCTTCACCCACCAATCGAGCAACGGCACGGTAGTGGCCTACGTCACACGCAACGTCAACGGCGCGACCCGGTACTACCGGCTCCAGAACGAACTGGGCGGACTCTCCGCCGCCCGGAGCACCAGCGGGGCGAACCCGACCTTCGAGGAGCGGACGCTCCCCCAGCCGCGCCCCTGAGTCAGGCCGGTCGCGGTCCGCGTCGCCGGTCACCGAACCGACGTAGCCGGCAGCCCACGCCGGCGACGGCGCACCCCGGGCCGGCCGTGAGGGCTCCCGCCCGACGGCCGGCCCGGGCGTTCCCGCTCGACGGTCCCGTACGACGTCCGATGGGACGTCGTACGGGACCGCGTCGGGTGCCGCCGGAATTCGGCGGACCCGATGTGGCCCGGTCGCCGCAACGCGCCCCCGGGGGTAATGGAAGGCTTGGCGCATGAGTTCCGCACCTGTACGGCCCGAACCAGCGTCCGTTTCCACCGGTCCGGGCGACCCCGATCCGGCGAGCCCCTTCTCCGACCTCGGGCTGCGGCCCGAGTTGCTGGGCGCGTTGTCGTCCCTCGGCTACGAGGAGCCCACCCCGATCCAGCGGGAGGCGATCCCTCCCCTGCTGGCCGGTCGTGACCTGCTGGGGCAGGCGGCGACCGGCACCGGCAAGACCGCCGCCTTCGCGCTGCCCCTGCTGCACCGGCTGCCGGCCGATCGGGCGTCGGGTGACCCGGTGGCGCTGGTGCTGACCCCGACCCGGGAGCTGGCCGTGCAGGTCTCCGAGGCGCTGCACCGGTACGGGCGGGAGCTGGGGGTCCGGGTGCTGCCGATCTACGGCGGGCAGCCCATCGGACGGCAGCTGCGGGCGCTGGACGCCGGAGTGGACGTGGTGGTAGCCACGCCCGGCCGGGCGCTGGACCACATCGCCCGGGGCACGCTCCGTCTCGGGGGCCTCGCCACGGTGGTGCTCGACGAGGCCGACGAGATGCTCGACATGGGGTTCGCCGAGGACATCGAGGCGATCCTGGAGCACGCGCCCGCGCAGCGGCAGACGGTGCTCTTCTCGGCCACCATGCCGGCGCGCATCGACGGGATGGCCCGGCAGCACCTGACCGACCCGGTGCGCATCCTCATCGCCCGGGAACCGGCCGTCGCCGGGGAGACGCCCCGGGTGCGGCAGCGCGCGTTCATCGTGGCGCGGGCGCACAAGCCGGCCGCGCTGGGCCGCGTCCTGGACGTGGAGTCCCCCACCGCGGCCATCGTCTTCTGCCGCAGCCGGGAGGAGGTCGACCGGCTCACCGAGACGATGAACGGCCGGGGCTACCGGGCCGAGGCGCTGCACGGCGGGATGAGCCAGGAGCAGCGAGACCGGGTGATGGGGCGGCTGCGGGCCGGCACCGCCGACCTGCTGGTGGCCACCGACGTCGCCGCCCGGGGGCTCGACGTCGAGCAGCTCACCCACGTGGTCAACTACGACGTCCCGTCGGCCCCCGAGTCGTACGTGCACCGGATCGGCCGGGTCGGCCGGGCGGGACGCGAGGGCGTGGCGATCACCCTCGCCGAGCCCCGCGAGCACCGGATGCTCAAGACCATCGAACGGGTGACCGGCCAGCGGATCGTCATCGACAAGATTCCCACGGTGGCCGACCTGCGTACCCGACGGCTGGAGCTGACCCAGGCGGCGCTGCGGGAGAGCCTGCTGGAGGACGACCTGGAGCCGTTCCGGGTGATCGTCGAGTCGCTGTCCGACGAGTTCGACATGATCGAGGTCGCGCTCGCGGCGGTGAAACTCGCGCACGAGGCCGCCGGGCCGGGCGCCGACGACGAGGAGGAGATCCCGCAGGCGCCCGTCCGCGCTCCCCGCGAGACCCGGCCGGGATACGAGGCCCGGGGCGAGCGCCGTCCGTCCCGGCCCCGCGCGGGCGGGACGACCCAGGTCTTCATCGGGCTGGGCCGGCGGGCCGGGGTCCGTCCCCAGGACCTGGTCGGGGCGATCACCGGGGAGACCCGGCTCAGCGGCCGGGACATCGGCTCGATCGAGATCGCCGACCGGTTCTCCCTGGTGGAGGTGCCCCAGGCGGTGGCCGACGAGGTGATCGCCGGGCTGCGCGAGAGCACCATCAAGGGCCGCAAGGCGACCGTACGCCGCGACCGCGACCAGCGCTGACCCACGCCTCGCGTGGTTGCAGGGTGGTAGCAGGGGTCCCCTGTTACCGCTTTCTGCCGAGCAGGGGTCCCTTGCAGTGCCCTGGGCACTGCAAGGGACCCCTGCTACCAACCAACCCGGTCAGGCCGCGGCGAGCGCGGGACCGGTGCGGGTGTCGGCGTCGGCGGGACGCAGCGCCACGGCGAGCACGTCCGCCACGTCGGCGAGGGTGTGGATGGTGAGCGCCTCGCGGACCTCGGTCGGCAGGTCGTCGAGGTCCGGCGCGTTGCGGGCCGGGACGACCACCTCGGTCAGGCCGGCCCGGTGCGCGGCGAGCAGTTTCTGCTTCACCCCGCCGATGGGCAGCACCCGGCCGGAGAGGGTCACCTCGCCGGTCATCCCGACCTCGGGCCGGACCGGTCGACCGCTGGCCAGCGAGGCGAGCGCGGTGACCATGGTGATGCCCGCGCTCGGACCGTCCTTGGGCACCGCCCCGGCCGGTACGTGCAGGTGGATCCGCCGCCCGGCGAGGGCGTTCGGGTCCAGGCCGAGCTGGCGACCGTGTGAGCGCAGGTACGACAGCGCGATGTGCGCGGACTCCTTCATCACGTCGCCGAGCTGCCCGGTCAGGGTCAGCCCCGGCTCGCCGTCCATGCCGGTCGCCTCGACGAAGAGGACGTCACCCCCGGCGCCGGTGACGGCCAGGCCGGTGGCCACGCCCGGGACAGCGGTACGTTCCGCCGACTCAGGCGTGAACCTCGGGCGGCCCAGGTAGCGGGCCAGGTCGTCGACGTCGACGTGGAGCGGTCCCGGCTCGGTCGCCAGCGTCACGGCGACCTTGCGCAGGATCCTCGCCAGGGCCCGGTCGAGCTGCCGTACGCCCGCCTCGCGGGTGTGCTCGGCGGCGATCCGGGCCAGCGCGGCGTCGGTGATCGTCACCTCCTCGGCGGTCAGCCCGGCCCGGTCCCGCTGCCGGGGCAGCAGGTGGTCCCGGGCGATGGCCACCTTCTCCTCCTCGGTGTAGCCGTCGAGGGTGACCAGCTCCATCCGGTCCAGCAGCGGGCCGGGGATGCTCTCCACCACGTTCGCGGTGGCGAGGAAGAGCACGTCGGACAGGTCGAGGTCGACCTCGAGGTAGTGGTCGCGGAAGGTGTGGTTCTGTGCCGGGTCGAGCACCTCCAGCAGGGCGGCGGCGGGGTCGCCGGCGTACCCGGCGGCGAGCTTGTCGACCTCGTCGAGGAGCACGACCGGGTTCATCGAGCCCGCCTCGCGCAGCGCCCGGACGATCCGGCCGGGCAGCGCGCCGACGTAGGTGCGCCGGTGTCCACGGATCTCGGCCTCGTCGCGGACGCCGCCGAGGGAGACCCGGACGAACTTCCGGCCGAGGGCGCGGGCCACCGACTCGCCGAGGCTGGTCTTGCCGACGCCGGGCGGGCCGGCGAGGGCGAGCACCGCGCCGGAGCCGCGTCCGCCGACCACGCCGAGGTTCCGCTCGGCGCGCCGGTTGCGCACCGCGAGGTACTCCAGGATGCGGTCCTTGACGTCGGCCAGGCCGGCGTGGTCGGCGTCGAGCACGGCGCGGGCCGCGGCCAGGTCGGTGTCGTCCTCGGTACGGGTGGTCCAGGGCATCTCCAGGACGGTGTCCAGCCAGGTACGGATCCAGCCGGCCTCCGGCGAGGCGTCACTGGCCCGTTCCAGCCGGCCGACCTCGCGCAGTGCCGCCTCGCGGACCTTCTCCGGCAGGTCGGCGGCCTCGACCCGGGCCCGGTAGTCGGCGGAGCCGTCCGGCTCGTCCTCGCCGAGTTCCTTGCGGATCGCGGCAAGCTGCTGGCGGAGCAGGAACTCCCGCTGGGACTTCTCCAGCCCCTCGCGGACGTCGTTGTTGATCCGCTCGCTGACCTCCTGCTCGGCGAGGTGGTCCCGGACCCAGTTCACCAGGAGTTCGAGCCGGGCCGTGACGTCCGGGGCGGCGAGCAGCTGGGTCTTCTGGCCGAGGGTGAGCCAGGAGACGTAGCCGGCGGAGTCGGCGAGTTCCGACAGGTCGGTCATCCGCTCGATCGCGTCGATGACCTGCCAGGCGCCGCGTTGCTGGAGCACCGAGGTCATCAGCGCCCGGTACTCGCGGGCGAGTTCCCGGGCCCGGCCGGCGGGCGCGGGTTCGGGCAGTTCGGTGGCCTCGACCCAGAGGGCGGCGCCGGGTCCGGGGACGCCGGAGCCGATCCGGGCCCGGGTCAGGCCACGGACGACGGCGGCCGGTTCGCCGCTGGGCAGCCGGCCGACCTTCTCGATGGTGGCGACCGCGCCGACCGGGCCGTACTCGCCGTCGATACGGGGTACGGCGAGCAGCTTCTGGTCGCCGGTGGCGCGGGCCGCGTCGACCGCGGCCTGGGTCGTCGGGTCGAGGGTCACCGGGATGACCATGCCGGGCAGCAGGACGGTGTCGGTCAGGGGCAGTACGGGAAGAGTTGCCATCGAACACCTGCCATTGCGTTGACTTGAGCGTGCCTGACTCAAGTCAACGCACGGTCACCTTGTTCCGGCGTGTGACCCACGCCACGGCCCGGGGCAGGCGGGACGAGCGTTTCCGGGTGCCCTGCTGCACACCCCCCTGCCCAGGACGGCCGACCTGGACGCCGCGGAGCCGCGGCTGCCGCAACTCGTCGCCGTCGGGCTCAGCGCCGTCGAGGTCGGCGATGAGCTGCACGTCTCGGAACGGCCTGCGAAGCGGATGACCGCTTCGCTGTTGCGTAAACTCCGGATGGCCAACCGGACGGAGGCAGCCGCGCTCGCGGGCCATGCGGGACTGCTCGGCGCCTGAACGGTATTCGCCATCACGGTGTGGGTTCCCGGACGCCACCCGGTGAGGTTCGGGGACGGCCGGCGGCCAGACCCGCCGACTGGCAATTTCCATGCCGGGGCGGGTTTTCACCCGCCTGGTGCGCACCATGGAATGCCGAAGGCCGCGCATTGTTGCGGATTTGCCGTGCGATACGTCAAACTCTTAGCCACACCCCGCCACGCGCAAGGAGTAATGGACGATGGCCAGGAAAGTAATCACAGTTCTCACGGACGACCTCGACGGCGGAAAGGCCGACCGGACGGTCGAGTTCGGGCTCGACGGCGTCATGTACACCATCGATGTGTCGGACGAAAACGCGGGGGTCCTGCGTAAGGCTCTGGACCCCTACATCGCCGCTGGCCGTCGCATCGGCCGGGGCGTCGTGGAGAGCAACCGGGGAGCCCGCCGTCCGGGGCGTCCGGCGACGTCCGGAATGGATCGTGAGCAGAACCGCGCGATCCGCGAATGGGCCACGAAGAACGGCTACGAGATTTCCGAGCGTGGCCGCATCCCCGTGTCGGTCGTCGAGGCGTACAAGAACCGCTGATCAACCGGCCCGCATAACCATCCGGAGCCCGGACGTCACGCTGGGAAATCACCGGCGTCGGCCGGGCCACCCTTTCCACCGGTCCGCCGGGGTCCGTCGCCCGCTTTCCGCGCCGCACGGCCTCCGCTGGCCAGGGCCGATGGCACGCGGTCACCACCGTCCCGGTACCGCGTCGACCGGTCCGGCCGGCCGACGTCCGGCCCTCCGGGGGTCGTGGTCGACACGGTCACGCAGAACCGTGGCCGGGCGTTCGCGCCGGGCACCGGACGTCCGCCGGCCGGAGCACCGAGCGTGCCGGCCACGTGACAGCCGGAGGCGACGGAACCGCCGGCGGGCCCCCTTCCCACCGGACCGTGGGCGAGCGGTATTCGTGGACCCGGAACGCGTCGACTGCCGACGATGTCCTTTCACGTTCGCCCGCCCGACGGACCGGGGCCGCGGCCCGCCCTTCCCGGCGTCCACCGGTTCGGGCGCGGCCCGGCCGGTGGGGACCCCGCGCGGAGTCAGTCGAAGGTGAGATGGTCGAAGTCGAACCGGTGCGCCATCTCGCCACGACGGGACCGCAGCCGGTCGAAGTCCCGTCCGAGGTCACGTCGAGGCACCAGGTCCGGTTCCCGGGCGTCGATCCGACGCAGGTGCTCACCGATCGCGGTGACGGCCAGGTCCCCGGCCAGCCGCGCGGCGTCGACCCCGCAGGAGAAGCGGTGTTCCCAGAGCAGGACCCGCTCGACCAGGCACCGGCCGGGACGCACCTCGGCCCAGGCCCAGCCCTCGACAGGGCCGTTCGTCCAGCGCACGTGCAGGCCACGCACGATGGGGTCGACGAGCTGCCGGGCGACGTACGCCTCGACCGCGGCGGCACGGGCGATCGCGCCCAGGTCGTTGACGTGGCCGCTGCGCCCGTCGGGCAGTCGGCCGACGATGTCCCGGAACCCCACCGGCTGCTCGGCCTCCGGATCGCCCGGTTCCGGCATGCCGGCGGCGTAGCCACGGGCGTCTATCAGGTACTCCGCCACCCGGCGCGCGTGCGGACCGGGCCGCAGGGTGGCGGACTGGATCCGGAGCACCGCCAGGCCGACCGCCGCGTAGACCGCGTCGCGCATCCGGATCTCGCGTTGCGCCTCCGCCGCCGGGGTGGTGAACTCCACGGCGAACACCGGTCGTCCGGTGCCGCCGTCACACACCACGACGTCGAGGGTGGCCCGGCCGGCTGTGCTCCACTGGTGGCCGGTGATCCCCGGCGGACGTCCCGACACCAGCTCACCGAGGCGGCGGGTGGTGTGCACGACATGGCCACCGCGCTCCAGGAGGGGGCCACGTCCGGCGGCGAGCGGACGCAGCCGGGAGCCGTCGTCGGGTCCGGTGCTCGTCATCTGTCCCACGTTCCATCCCTCGGTGCCGGGCCAGAGTGTAGGACGGAGTCGGGGGCCACCCGCCGGGCGGCCCACCCGACGGTGCAGCGCGCCGAACGGTGGACGCCTCCGGCGCGCCGCCGCCGGGTCGGGGACGGGCTCAGACCCCCATCACCAACCCCTCGATGGTGTGCTTCTGCCGGATCGGGGTCAGGGTCTCCACCACCGGGCAGGGCAGGTGCTCACGAACCAGCGCCGGCAGGCGCTCCCAGTAGTCCCGGGTGACCGCCATGTCGTGCCGGGCGGCGTTACCGGCGCCGGGGGCGTCGACGCCGAGCACCAGCACCGGTCGCGCGACGGCGGAGACGTTCGGGGTGCCGCGGTGGATGGTCAGCGCCGACCGGGCCGAGATGTCGCCGCGCTGCGGATACTTGCGAACCGCGCGTCGCTCGTAACGGGGGTAGCGTGCCCGCGGCGGGAACATGCCGTGGTCGAGGTCGGCGTGGTCGTCCCACTGGGTGCCCGGGGCGATCTCGAAGGGGCCCATCTCCTCCACCGTGTCGACGGTGGTGAGGTTGAAGGCGAGCGACGTGAGACGCCGCTGCTGCCGGGTCTCGTCGGGCATCGGAAAGTCCCGGTGCCAGGGCTGGTGCGCAGCACCGGGGAACGGGGTGTCGAAGCCCAACTCGACGATCTCGTAACGCGGTCCGAGCACCGCCCGGCACACCCCCACCACCCAGGGATGGGTGACCAGGTCGACGAAGCCGCGCAGCTGCTCGGGATGGATCTCCACGTACCAGCGCTGGGGGCCACGGCCGACGGCGCCGTCGGGACGGGACCGGGCCTCGGCGAACGCGGCGTCGACGTCCTCGCGGACCTGGTCGACCCACTCGACCGGGAAGGCGCCCCGGCAGGCGGTGATCCCGTCGCGGTACAGGTCGCCGAGCGCCTCCACCTGCGTCTCGCCGGCTTCCTCCGCATCGTACGGCGGGCTCGTGGGCATGGTGCCGTCGTCGTGTCGCATGCAGCCTCCTCCGGATGACACCGGGAGTATTACAACGTTGTAGAGGCCAGGCAACGGCCGACGACCGGATCGGGCATCATCGACGTCGACGACAGGTCCCGGTTCCACCAGATCGCGATCGCGCGCAAGATGGACGGACCGGTCGGGACGGGGAGGTGCGGACGTGCGCGTGGTGTCCCTGGTGCCGTCGCTCACCGAGGCGGTGGCGGTCACCCTTCCCGGCGTGCTGGTCGGCGCGACCGACTGGTGCACCCACCCCGCCGACCTGACCGTCACCCGGGTCGGCGGCAGCAAGTACCCGGACCTCGACCGGGTCGTCGCGCTCCGCCCGGACGTCGTGCTGCTCAACGTCGAGGAGAACCGCCGCGAGGACGCCGACGCCCTGGCCGCCGCCGGCGTACCGGTGCGCGTCACCTATCCCCGCACCGTGCCGCAGGCCCTCACCGAGCTGGGCGACCTGCTCGGTGAGCTCGGCGCGTCCGGCGAACCGGAGTGGCTGGCCGCCGCCCGGCGCGCCTGGACGACCCCGCCGACCCCGGCCGGGCCCCGACGCGCGGTCGTGCCGGTCTGGCGCCGGCCGTGGGTGGTGCTCGGCGGTGACACCTTCGCCGGGGACGTGCTGCACCGCCTCGGCGTGCGCAACCTCTACGCCGACCATCCGGACCGCTACCCCCGCCCCGGCCTCGACGAGCTGCGCGACCACGGGCCGGAGCTGGTGGTGCTGCCGGACGAGCCGTACCGGTTCACCGCCGAGGACGGCCCGGACGCCTTTCCCGGCGTGCCCTGCGCGCTTCTCTCCGGCCGGCACCTGACCTGGTACGGCCCGTCGCTGGCCGAGGCGCCCACGGTGCTCGCGGCGCAACTCGACCGGCGGCTCACGCACCCCGGTTGAGCGACCGCGCACCCAGGTTGAGCGACCGGCAGTCACGCCACCGGGGTGACTCCGGGCGCCAAGTGCGGGGTGACGATGTCGTCCTCGTCGTAGCCGAGGGTGCCGATCACCCGGGTCACCCCGCTGACCTGCCCGGCGAGGCGGACCGCCAGCTCGGCGGAGCTGCGTCGGTCGACCCGGCCGTCCAGGGTTACCTCGCCGTGCCGCACCCGGACGGTGACCAGCCCGTCCCGGACGGCGAGCACCCGGCGCAGCACCTCCTGCACCACGTCCTCGCGGATCTCCGAGTCCCGACGCAGGTGCACCCGCAACAGGTCCGCGCGGGTGACGATGCCGACCAGCCGGCCCAGGTCGTCCAGCACGGGCAGTCGCTTGACCTGTTCCCGGTCCATCAGCCGGGCCGCCGCCGGCAGGGACGCCCCGGGGTACGTGGTGACCGCCGGCGCGGTCATCAGCTCCTCGGCCACCATCGCGTCGGCCTTGACCCGCGCGTCGCGGCGACGCCGCCCCTCGAAGATCCGACGCTCGTCCGGACGACCGGCCCGCTCGACCTTGTGCAGCAGGTCCGCCTCGGAGACCACGCCGCGCACCCGGCGGAAGCCGTCCACCACCGGGACCGCGCTGATCCCCCGCCGGACCAGCAGGTCGACGACCTCCCGGTACGGGGTCTCTCCGTCGACCGTCGCGACGTCCACGGTCATCACGTCGCCCACCTGCCACGTTCTCATGCCGACCTCCCTGTCGTCCGTGCACACCGGACGCTACGGCCGCCACCGTCGGGCGGGGCAGAGGCGAACGCACCGGAAGCCCCCGGGACCTCCGGCCCGCGAAGGACCCCCGGGAAGGGGGCGAAGGTCCCGCCGGACCCGGGACCGGACGGCCCTGCTCCCGGCGACCGGGAAGGGATGGAATGGATTCGTCACCGGGAAGCGGTGCGAGGCACGAGGAAGGACGTGGACACCATGACCGCCACGATCGAGCGGACCACCACCCGCACCACCACCCCGGCGGCGACCCGACGGAACGGAATCCCGGCGGCGGGGGCTGCCCGGACCCGGGCCGCCCGGTACGTCTTCGCCGGCATCCGGATCGCGCTGGGGTGGACCTTCCTCTGGGCCTTCCTCGACAAGACCTTCGGCCTCGGCTTCGCCACCGAGGCGAAGAACGCCTGGATCGACGGGGGCAGCCCGACCAGGGGCTTCCTGGCCTTCGGCGCCGAGGGACCGTTCCAGGGCCTCTACCACGACATCGCCGGCGCGGTCTGGGCCGACTGGCTGTTCATGGCGGGCCTGCTCGGCATCGGCCTGGCCCTGCTGCTCGGCATCGGCATGCGGATCGCGGCCGTCGCCGGTGGCCTGCTCTACGTGATGATGTGGACGGTGGTCCTGCCTCCCGAGAACAACCCCCTCGTGGACGAGCACCTGATCAACGCGGCCCTGCTGGCCGGTCTCGCGCTGGTCGCCGCCGGTGACACCCTCGGCCTCGGCCGGGCCTGGGCGAAGCTCCCCCTCGTCCAGCGGTTCCCCTGGCTGCGCTGACCACCACCGGCACCACGGCGGACGTCACCACCCGGTGACGTCCGCCGTGTCGTGTCCGCGCCGGCGGCCCGGCCCGCCCACCCGGGGAGCCGGCGGCCCGGCCCGCCCACCCGGGGAGCCGGGGGCTCGGCCGTCCTGCCGGACATCGGCGGTTGACGATCCGGCAGGATCGACCGGGACAGTGATCCCGCGAGGCAGGAGAGCCAGGATGAACAAGCCCGAGGTGGGTCCGATCGAGGGTGCCCCGCCCGCCGATCTGGTCGTCGAGGACATCACGGTCGGCGATGGCCCCGAGGCGGAGCGGGGGCAGGTGGTCACCGTGCACTACGTCGGGGTGGCCCACTCCACCGGACGGGAGTTCGACGCCTCCTGGAACCGGGGCGAGACCTTCCAGTTCGGGCTCGGCGCCGGCCAGGTCATCGCCGGCTGGGACCAGGGCGTGGCGGGGATGCGGGTCGGCGGCCGACGCCGGCTCACCATCCCGCCGCACCTGGGCTACGGCAACCGGGGCGCCGGGGGTGTCATCAAGCCGGGCGAGACGCTGGTCTTCGTGGTGGACCTGCTCGGCGTCCGCTGACCCGCGCGTGTCGGGGTCGCCGGTGCGCCGGCGGTCCCGCCGCGCGGCGGGACGCCGGTCAGACCGCTGCGAGAGGCCGGTAGGGCGGGACCGGGCGCGTCCGGCCCACCGGCGACGAGCGCCGGTCGGCCGGCACCCGGGAGCGGGACGCGTCGGTGGCCGCCCACGACCGCCGCACCGGACCGGCGGCGAAGGGCACCGCGTCGCCGGGCGGGGTGGACGCCGGCACGTCGGCGTGCTGGTCCGGCCGGGACGTGCGCAGGGCCTCCGCCGGGGGCCGTCCGGCGGGCAAGGTGAGTCGCGGCGCGTCCTCCACCGGGATGACCCGGTGCAGGCCGGTGCCGTGGAGCACCCGCAGGATCATCGGGTGCGGGTCGACCAGCACCAGCTCCCCGCCCCGGGCCCGGACGCCCAGGTGGGCGGCGACCAGAGTGCGGATCGCGGCAGCCGAGAAGACCGGCACGGCGGAGAGGTCGAGTCGCAGCAGCGGCCGGGGCGGCTGGGCCCAGAGCACCGACCGGAACTGGGCCACCGTGGCGATGTCTATCTCGCCGGCCACCCGCACGTCGACCACCCGGTCACCGATGCTGACCTCGACCTCGAGCCGGTCGCTGCGCTGCCTCATGACCTCGAATCTAGGCGGTCGGACCGACACTTTCCTCCTGCCGCGGGCCGATCCCCGGGTACGCCCCGGGTCGGGTCCGGGAAAACCCCTCACCCTCCCGGAGGAGGACCTGCTCCACCCGCCGGTGCCGGCGCCGCCACGCCGTCAGCTCCCGACGGTGTAGTCGAAGGTGAACCCGTGCTCGCCGTCGACCAGCAGGATCTCCATGGTGCCGGTCAGCCCGGCCAGCTCCCCCGTGCCGGTGTCCGGGACCACCTGGATGGTCAGCGAGCCCGTGCCCCGGTCCATCACCCCGCAGTGCTGGAGGACGAAGCTGCCCGGCCGGCCGTGCAGCGTGCCCACCACCCGTTCCAGGCCGACGTAGCCGCCCGAGCCCGGCCGGGCCGACTCGGCCTTGAGCAGGTGGGCGACGCTGGAGGCTTGGAGATCCCCCTGGAACTCCTTGGTCACGACGACCCGGGCCAGCCGGCCACCCGCGCGGTCGTCGTAGGGCGGTTGCTCGTCCCAGATGAGGTCGACGGCGCCGACGGCACGGACACGCATGACTGACTCCCCCCGGGTGCCACCCGATGAGATCATGATGCCGCACCAGGGCGTTGTCGCAGGTCCGCCACCCGGTCGGACCTGCCACGACGCCCGGCCGGGCCCGACACCGTACGCCGGGCCCGCCGGAGGTCACGGCACCGGCTGACGGACCGGTGCCGGACGGGGTCAGCCGCCGCTGCCGGTGGAGGCGGGACCGGGCGTCGCCCCGGCGGCCGGCGCCGCCGGACTACCGGTCGGCGCGGGCCGCAGGTTTCCCGGCACCGGCAGGGCGCTGCCCTTCACGAACTCCTCCCAGCTGACGTTCCAGGCGGTCCAGCCGTTGCCCGGCTGCAACGGCACCTCGGTGCCCTTCACCGTGATCAGGTCCCCGACCTGGGTGATGCCCATCAACCAGTCGGCGGCGCTGGCGGACACGTTGGCGCAGCCGTGCGAGACGTTGGTGTTGCCCTGGTCCCCCTCCGACCACGGGGCGGAGTGGATGAACTCACCGCCCCAGGTGTAGCGCTGGGCGTCGTCCACGTCGACCACGTAGCCGCCGTTCGGTTCACCCCGGGTGTCGAAGGTGGTCCGCTCGTGCTTCTCCATGATCACCATCCGGCCGCTGGAACTGGGCGTGCTCGGCTTGCCGAGACTCACCGGGATCCGGCGCAGGAGCCGACCGTCCTGGAACACCGACATCTGCTTGGTGGCGTTGTCGATCTCCAGCGCCACCTGGCGGCCGATCTGCGAGGTGGCCCGCCGGTCGGCGTCCCCGACGCGGTCCCGACCGATCGGCAGGCCCTCCAGAGCGGAACGGACGCTGATGCTGGTGCCCGGCCGCCAGAAGTCCGGTGCCCGGTAGTAGACCTGGCTGCCGTCCTCCAGCCACGACCAGGTGCCCGGCTGCGGCGGGTCGGTCCGGACGAACAACCGGCGCTGGACCTCGTCTCTGGCCTCTTTCGGAATAGGCGGGTCGAACGCCACGGTTACCGGCATCGCGGTTCCGTACGTCCGGTTTCCGGCGAAGTAGAGCGTGCTGGTAATTGCCGGGGCGTTCGATTTCGCGGCGGTGGTGAAGGTCGTGCTGCGCGTGGCGGTCTCGCCCGCGTCATTGCTCGCGGTCACCTCGGCGGTGTACGTCCGGCGGTGCGCCAGCGGCGCGGCCGGCACCCAGGCCGAACCGTCCTCACGGGGCTCGGCGCGGACCTGCGTCCCCTTGTCGTCCCGGATCCGGACCTCCTTGACCTTGCCCCCACGGACCGCGATGCCGACCTCGGCGCTGATCGGTACGTCCCGGGTCCGGTCGGCGGGCGTCACGGCCAGGTCCAACGGCACCCGGGCCGCCGCCTCCTTCTTCTCCGACGCCCGCTCCGCCGTGCACCCGCCGAGTGCCAACGCGGTCGCCGTCATGGTCACCGCGGACAGTCTGATCCGCCGCCTCCACTCCATGGTTCTCCCCCCGTTCCCGTTTCCCTCCGGCACATTGTCACCACTGCCGCTCGACGCTCGGCGCAATTTCCGCAGAATCGTCCGCGCAATTACCCGCCATCATTGGCGAGAATTGACCGGATGTGGGGGAACGGCCCGGTCGGTCCGGGGGGAGCCCGCTGCGTGCCGGTGTCCCGTCCTTCCCGTGGCGGTCGTCGACGGGCGGTTCGGGCGGCACCGGTCCCGGCGGCCGGTCGGGAACGTCCCGGACCGACCCGGGCGGCCACAGCCGGGTGGACGAGCACGCCCGGCCGGCCCCGGAGGTGAGCCGGACCGACCGGGCGGATGGTGAGCGGGTGGACGCGGTCAGACGTTGGCGATCAGCACGGCGGGCCGTTCGACGCAGTCGGCGACGTGCCGCAGGAAGCCACCGGCCACGCCCCCGTCGCAGACCCGGTGGTCGAAGGTCAGGCTGAGCTGGGTGACCTTGCGGACCGCGAGCTGCCCGTCGACCACCCAGGGCTTGTCCACGATCCGGCCGATCCCGAGCAGCGCCGCCTCCGGATGGTTGATGATCGGGGTGGAGCCGTCGACGCCGAACACCCCGTAGTTGTTCAGGGTGAAGGTGCCTCCGGTGAGCCGGGCCGGCGGGAGGGTGCCGGCGCGGGCCGCCGCGGTGGTCTCGGTCAGCGCGGCGGCGAGTTGGGCGGTGGTGAGTCGCTGGGCGTCCCGCAGCACCGGGACGACGAGCCCCCGGTCGGTCTGCGCGGCGATCCCCAGGTGCACCCCGGCCGACTGGACGATCCGTTGCGCCTCGCCGTCCACCCGGGCGTTGAGCTGCGGGAACCGGCGCAGCCCGGACAGGCAGATCCGGGCCATCAGGGCCAGGATGCTGACCGGCCGGTCCGGGTTGGCGGCGTTGATCGCCGCCCGGGTCTCCAGCAGGCCGGTGGCGTCGACGTCGACCCAGATGGTGACCTCGGGGATCTCCCGCCGGCTGCGGGAGAGCTTGTCGGCGATGACCTTGCGGACCCCGGTCAGCGGGATGACCAGGTCCTCGGCGGCGGGAACCGGGGCCGGGTGGGACCCCGCCGTCGCAATTACCGGCGGGGTGGCCGCCGCGGCGAGCGCGGCCTCCACGTCGGCCCGCCGGACCACACCTCCGGGGCCGGTGCCGCGCAGGGTGGTGGCGTCGATGCCGTGGTCCCGGGCCAGCCGCCGGACGATCGGCGAGATGACCGGAGAGCCGGTACCCGTTCCGAGCCCGCCCCGGTCGGAGCCACCGGTGCCGTTCGCGACCGCCACGGCGGGGGTCGTCCGGGCGGACGACGCCTCCGAAGCCACCGTCGGTCGGGTGGTAACCGGCTCCGGGGCCACCGTCGGCCGGGGGCGGCGACGCCGCCGGCCGGGGCCGTGCCCGGTGCCGTACCCGATCAGCACGTTGCCCGACCCGGCGCGTTCCTCCTCCCGGTAGGTGGCGTGGCCGGCCGGCTCGGCCGGGCCCGCGTCCAGCGGCGCCACGGTGATCAGCGGCTGGCCGACCGGTCGGACCTCCCCCGCCGCGCCGTGCAGGGCGACCACCCGACCGGCGTACGGGCAGGGCACGTCCACGACCGCCTTGGCGGTCTCCACCTCGACCACGGTCTGGTCCACCGTCACCTCGTCGCCGACGGCGACCCGCCACTGCACGATCTCCGCCTCGGTGAGTCCCTCCCCCAGGTCGGGCAGGAGGAACACCCGGGTTCCGTCCACCGTGGTCATGCCGCGCTGCCTTCCAGGCGGGGCAGCCAGCGGCTGTCGGGCTGGTCGTCCCACTGCAACCGGGCGACGGTGTCGAGGATGCGGTCCACCGACGGCAGGTGGGTGTGCTCCAGCATCGGGGCCGGGTAGGGGATGTCCAGGCCGGTGACCCGCAGCACCGGGGCGTGCAGGGCGTGGAAGCAGCGCTCCTGCACCCGGGCGGCGATCTCCGCGCCGACCCCGGCGAAGCCCTGTGCCTCCTGGATCACCACGCACCGGCCGGTGCGGCGTACCGATGCGGTGACCGTCTCGTCGTCGAACGGGACGATGCTGCGGCAGTCGACCACTTCAAGGTCCCAGCCCTCCTCGCGGGCGGCCTCGGCGGCCTCCAGGGCGACCGGCAGCGCCGGCCCGTACGCGATCAGGGTGGCGTCGCGGCCCGCCCGCCGGACGACGGCCCGGCCGATCGGCGGGGCGGTCGCCGGCAGCGCCGCCTCGGCGCTGGAGAAGTAGAGCTTCTTCGGCTCCAGGAAGACCACGGGGTCGGGGTCGTCGATCGCCGCGCGCAGCAGCGCGTACGCGTCGTCCACGGTGGCCGGGGTGACCACCTTCAGCCCGGGGGTGTGCGCGTAGTACGCCTCGCTGGAGTCACAGTGGTGCTCCACCCCGCCGATGCCGCCCGCGTACGGCACCCGGATGACCATGGGGACGCTGAGCGCGCCCCGGGTGCGGTTGCGGATCTTCGCCACGTGCGAGGCGATCTGCTCGAACGCCGGGTACGCGAACGCGTCGAACTGCATCTCCACCACCGGTCGCAGCCCGGACATGGCCAGGCCGACCGCGAAGCCGACGATGCCGGCCTCGGCCAGCGGGGTGTCGAAGCAGCGCTTGTCGCCGAAGCGGGCCAGCAGCCCGTCGGTGATTCGGAAGACGCCGCCGAGCTGGCCGACGTCCTCGCCGAAGACGAGCACCCGGTCGTCGTCGGCCATCGCGTCGGCGAGCGCGGCGTTGAGCGCCTTCGCCATCGTGGTGGCGGCCATCAGTTCTCCCCCTCCCGGTCGGCGTCGGCGGCCAGCTCGGCACGAACCTGTTCGCGCTGCTCCCGCAACTGTGGGGTGGGCTCGGCGTAGACGTGGTCGAAGAGGCTGAGCGGGTCGACGGCGGGCTTGTCGTGCATGCGCGTCCGCAGGTCGGCGGCGTACGCCTCGGCCTCGGCGGTGACCGCCGCGACCGCCGCGTCGTCGAGGACCCCCCGGGCGCGCAGGTACGCCTCCAGGCGCACGATCGGGTCCCGGTCGCGCCACACCTCGACCTCGGCGCCGTCGCGGTAGCGGGTGGCGTCGTCGGCGTTGGTGTGCGGCTCCATCCGGTAGGTGTGCGCCTCGACGAGGTAGGGGCCCTTGCCGGCGCGGGCGTGCGCGACCGCGCGGGTCAGCACGGCGAGCACGGCGACCGGGTCGTTGCCGTCGACCTGCTCGGCGGGGACGCCGTATCCGACGCCCTTGTAGGCCAGGGACGGCGCGGCGGTCTGCCGGGACAGCGGGACGCTGATCGCGTACTTGTTGTTCTGGACGAAGAAGACCACCGGGGCCTTGAAGACGGCGGCGAAGTTGACCCCCTCGTGGAAGTCGCCCTCGCTGGTCGCGCCGTCGCCGATGAAGGCCAGCGCGACGGTGTCCCGCCCCTGGTGCGCCTCGCCGTAGGCGAGACCGGCGGCGTGCACGCACTGGGTGGCCAGCGGGGTGCACTGCGGCGCGGTGTGCCGGGCGGCCGGGTCGTAGCCGCAGTGCCAGTCGCCGCGCAGCAGGGTGAGCACCTCGACCGGGTCGATGCCCCGGGAGACCAGCGCCGTCGACTCGCGGTAGGTCGGGAAGACCCAGTCGTCCTCCCGCAGGGCGAGCACCGCGCCGACCTGGCAGGCCTCCTGCCCTCGCGAGGAGGGGTAGACGGCGAGCTTGCCCTGCTTGGTCAGGGCGGTGGACTGGGCGTCGAAGCGGCGGCCGACGACCATGCGCCGGTGCATTTCCCGCAACTGGTCGAGGTCGGGTTCGGTGAGGGTGGTGGGCAGCGGCGTGCCGCTGGGGTCGAGCATGCGGACCGGCTCCGCGCTGGGCAGCAGCTCGCGCGCCGGGTCGGGCGGGGTGGCCGCGCGACGGGAGGGCGACGGTGCCCGGCGGACCGCCCGAGATGTGGTCGTCACGGCGGAACCTCCTGGACGTGTGGTGGCCCTATGCTCGACGGTGCGGATGGTTGACTCAAGATCAATGCAAAAGCCGGGACGTTTGGCCGTCAGGAGGCGAATCAGTGAGCCAGAATGACCAACCGGGCGTCGAGTTGTCCGCCGGGGCGGGACGAACGGCCCACCCGCTCGACGAGGTGGACCGGCAGATCGTCGCTGAACTGGTCGGCGACGGCCGGATGTCGATCCGGACGCTCGCCGAACGGGTACACGTGTCGCGCACCAACGCCTACGCCAGGATCGAGCGGTTGCTGCGGGACGGGGTGATCACCGGATTCGCCGCGCAGGTCGCCCCGGAGCAGGCCGGGCTGGGCACCTCCGCGTACGTCGCGTTGACGATCGAGCAGAACACCTGGCGCGAGGTGTCGGCGCAGCTGGCCCGGGTGCGCTACATCGCGCACGCCGCGCTGCTCGGGGGTGACCACGACGTGCTGGCGCTGGTTCGCGCGCCGGACAACGCGGCGCTGCGGGACGTGGTGCTGGGGCAGGTGCAGAGCATCCCGGGGGTGAAGTCCACCCGCACCTGGCTGGTCTTCGAGGAGTTCGACGGCACCCACAGCCCGTGGGCCTGAGCCGTGTCGCACCCGGTCCCTATCCTGGCCGGATGGAGCTGGAGTTCAGCGGCGAGGTGCGGTACTGGCGCGGCCCGGCACCCTACCACTTCGTCGGCGTGCCGGCAGAGGAGAGCGCCGCATTGAAGGCCGCCTCGGCGGCGGTGACCTACGGCTGGGGGATGATCCCGGTGGCCGCGCGGGTCGGCGCCACCCGGTGGACGACCTCGCTGTTCCCGAAGGACGGCCGGTACCTCGTGCCGCTGCGGGACGCGGTGCGCCACGCGGAGGGGATCGCGCCGGGCGAGGTGGTCACCGTGCACCTCACCGTCGGCGGCTGACCACCGCCGCGACCATGGCTCGCGGTCGCGTAGGAGTGACCGATCCGCTTGGCCGGCAACGCATAGCAGCTACTCGCCGACCCCTCACCCTCAGCCTGAGATGGATCTGCAGGATCCGACGAACCTACCTAGATGTCGGTGAGCGGGAACGGCTCGTGGCGGGCGGCGGGATCGGGGGTGAGCGGCGCGAAGGCCACGGCGGCCGGGGCGTCGTGCCGCGCCAGCTCGGCCGCCAGGTCGGCCAGGACCGGCTTGCGGAACAAGGTACGCAGCGACAGCTGCGCCGACATGCGCTGGTTGACGGCGTGAACGAGCCGCGAGGCCAGCAGCGAGTGCCCGCCGAGGTCGAAGAAGTTGTCGTATGCCCCGACGCGGTCACGGCGCAGCACCTCCGCCCAGATGGCGGCCAGCTCGGCCTCCCGCCCGTCGCGCGGCGCGACGTAGGCGGCGTCGTCCGCCTGGTCCGGCGCCGGCAGGGCGCGGCGGTCGAGCTTGCCGTTGGCGGTCAGCGGCAGCCGGTCCAGCACCGTCCAGCGGGTCGGCACCATGTGCTGGGGCAGCCGCAGCCGCAGGTGGTCGCGGGCCGCCTCGGCGGTGGCGTCGCCGGCCAGGTAGCCGACCAGGTGCGGGTCGCCGGGCGAGTCCTCGCGCAACATGACGGCCGCCTCGCGTACGCCGGGGACGTCCCGCAGGGCGCTCTCGATCTCGCCCGGCTCGACCCGGAAGCCGCGTACCTTGACCTGGTCGTCGGCGCGGCCGACAAAGTCGATCACGCCGTCGGCCCGGCGGCGGACCAGGTCGCCGCTGCGGTACATCCGCTCGCCCGGCCCCGCGTACGGGTCGGGGCGGAACCGTTCCGCCGTCAGCGCGGGCCGGTGCAGGTAGCCCCGAGCCAGACCGCTGCCGCCGATCCACAGCTCGCCCAGCACCCCGTCCGGCACCGGGTCGAGCCGGTCGTCGAGCACGTAGAACCGCGCGTTGGCGATCGGCCGGCCGATCGGCGGCAGCGCCGGCCAGCTGGCCGCGTCGGCGGTGGCCAGTGCGTACTGGCTGACCACGTGCGTCTCGGTCGGGCCGTAGTGGTTGTAGAGGTATCCGCCGCCGAGGCCCACGAGCAGGGCGCGGACGCCGTCGTCGATCCGCAGCGCCTCGCCGGAGGTGACGATCTCGCAGCCGGACGCGGGCGGGGGTTCGTCCGTGGTCAGGCCCGCCGTCTGGTGCAGCACCGCCGTCGGCAGGAACGCGCGCCGTACGCCCTGTTCGGCGATGAGGCGGCGCAGCCCGCCAACGTCCCTGGCGCGTTCCTCGTCGATCAGCACCAGCGTGCCGCCCTGGCACAGGGTGCTCCAGATCTCGGTTGCGGACATGTCGAAGCTGATCGAGGCGAACTGCAGCACCCGCTCCGGCGCCGGGCTGCCGGGCGCGGCGTACCGGAGCTGCCAGTCGATCAGGTTGTCGAGGCAACGCCAGGTCTGGGCCACGCCCTTCGGCCGGCCCGTGGAGCCGGAGGTGTAGAGGACGTACGCGAGGTGGTCGGGCCCGGCGACCGGGCTGGGGTCGTCGGTGGGCTGTCCGGCCCAGCGTTCGCTGTCCGTGGCGAGGTTGACGGCAGGCGGCGCGCCGGCGACCTCGGTGACGGTCGCGGTGTCGGCGCCGGTGAGCAGGAGGACCGGGGCGCTGTCGTCCAGCATGTACGCGAGCCGCGGGGCGGGGTAACCCGGATCGAGGGGCAGGTACGCGCCGCCCGCCTTGAGGATGGCCAGCAGCGCGACGATCAGGTCCGGCGACCGGCGCAGGCAGATCGCGACCAGCGAGTCGGGGCCGACGCCGAGGTCGCGTAGGTGGTGTGCGAGTTGGTTGGCGCGGGTGTTCAGGTCGCCGTAGCGCAGCGACCGTCCCTCGAACGTCACCGCGATCGCCTCGGGGTTGGCCGCCGCCCGCTCCTCGAAGCGCGCCCGGACGCCCTGCGTCACCGGCGACGTGGAGCGGTGGCGCACCAGCCGCTGCCGCTGCCGCGCGTCCATCAGGGACAGTTCGCTGATGGGCCGGTCGGGATGCTCCGCCATCTGGGTGAGGACGTGGTGGAGGTAGCGGGTGTGTTGGTGGGCGGTGGTGGGGTCGAACAGGGCGGTGGCGTATTCGAGGGTGCCGGTGATCCGGCCGTCGTGTTCGGTGAGGGAGAGGTTGAGGTCGAACATGGCGCTGGGGTGGGGGGTGGGCAGGGTGGTGACGTCGATGCCCGGCAGGTCGAGGTCGGTTTCCTCGTTGTTCTGCCAGGCGAACATGACCTGGAACAGGGGCGCGTGGGCGAGGTCGCGGGTGGGGTTGACGATTTCGACGACCTGTTCGAAGGGCAGGTCCTGGTGTTCGAGGGCGGTCAGTGACAGGTCGCGGACGCGGTGGAGTAGTTGGGTGACGGTGGGGTCGCCGTCGAGGTTGATGCGGAGGGCGAGGGTGTTGACGAAGAAGCCGATGAGGTCTTCGAGTTCGGTGCGGCGTCGGTTGGCGGTGGGGGTGCCGATGACGAGGTCGTGCTGCGCGGCGAGGCGGGACAGGACGATGGCCCAGCCGGTGAGGAGGGTCATGAACAGGGTGCCGCCGCTGTGGTGGGTGAGGGTGTGCAGGGCGGCGGTGAGGTCGGTGTCGAGGTCGACGGGCAGGAGGGCGCCGTGGTGGTCCTGTTCGGCGGGTCGGGGCCGGTCGGTGGGTAGTTCCAGGAGTATGGGGGCGTCGGTGAGGGTGTGGCGCCAGTAGGTTTTCTGGCGGGTGAGGGTGGTGTCGGTGAGCCATTGGCGTTGCCAGGTGGCGTAGTCGGCGTAGTGGACGGCCAGGGGTGGCAGTGGGTTGGGCTGGCGTTGGTGGAATGCGGTGTAGAGGGTGCTGAGGTCGCGGGTGAGGACGCCCATCGACCAGCCGTCGGCGGCGATGTGGTGCATCGTGAGCAGGAGGATGTGTCGGTCGGGGGCGAGGGCGACGAGTCGGCCGCTGATGAGGGGGCCGGTGGTGAGGTCGAACGGGGTGGCGGCTTCTTCGTCCTGGATCTGGGCCAGACGGCTGCCGGCGTCGGTGTGGCCGGTGAGGTCGTCGGTGTGGAGGGTGAGGCCGACATCGGGTGGGTCGATGTGTTGGTGGGCGTCGGCGCCGTTGGTGACGAAGCGGGTACGGAGGGCTTCGTGGCGGGCGACGAGGGCGTCCAGGGCGGAGGTGAGGGCGTCGCGGTCGAGCCAGCCGTCCAGTTGGAGGGTCAGTGGCAGGTGGTAGGCCAAGCTGACCCTGCCCAGGCGTTCCAGGAACCACAACCGCTGCTGCGCGAACGACAGCTCCAGCGCCCCGGCGCGGTCGACCGGGCGGATCGGCGGCAGCACGTCCCGGCCGTCCGGCGTCAGCCGAGCGACGAACGTGGACAGCACCGGCGCCGCGAAGACCGCCGCCGGCGACATCTCCCAGCCCAGCGCCTGCCGGATTTTCGACACCAGGCGCATGGCGAGCAGCGAGTGGCCGCCCAGGGCGAAGAAGTCGTCGTGGCGGCCGACCCGCTCGACGCCCAGCACCTCCGCCCAGATTCCGGCGACCATCGTCTCCAACAGGCCCACCGGTTCGGCGTAGCCGCGCTGGCCGAACGCCTCCCCGTCCGGCGCCGGCAGGGCCGCCCGGTCGAGCTTGCCGTTGGGCGTCAGCGGCCACGCGGCGAGGTGGACGAACGCCGCGGGCACCATGTACTCGGGCAGCTCGGCGGCGAGCCGGTCGCGCAGCGCGGCGGCGGTCGGCGGCTGCCCGGCGGCGGCCAGGTGGTAGGCGATGAGCCGCTGGTGGCCGCTGGTGTCGGGCCGGGCGACGACGACGGCCTCGCGGACGCCCGGGCAGGCGGCCAGCCGGGCCTCGATCTCGCCGAGTTCCACCCGGAAGCCGCGGATCTTCACCTGGAAGTCGTCCCGGCCGAGGAACTCGACCTGCCCGTCCGGCAGCCGGCGGCCCAGGTCGCCGGTCCGGTAGAGCCGGTCACCCGGCACGAACGGGCTGGCGGTGAAGCGCTGTGCGGTCAGTTCGGGCCGGTTCAGGTAGCCGCGCGCCACGCCCGCGCCGCCGATCCAGATCTCGCCGACCACCCCGACCGGCACCGGCTCGCCGGCCGCATCGAGCAGGTAGACCCGCACGTTGGGCAGCGGCCGGCCGATCGGCAGGCGCACCACGTCGGCCGCATCGGCGGGGAGCAGGTGGCAGGTGCTGTCGATGGCGGCCTCGGTCACGCCGTACGCGTTGACGATCCGCACCCGCGGGCCGCACAGCGTCCGCAGCTGGACGGCGTTCGCCGCCGTCCACGCGTCGGAGCCGCAGACCACCGTCTCCAGGCCGGCGAGGGTTCCGCCGACGGCGTCCAGGTACGCCATCAGCGGGTTGAGCACCGCCGGCACGAAGTCGGCGAAGTCCACGTCGTGCTGGCGCAGCAGCGCGTGCAGGCCCGGGCTGTCCAGCAGCAGCGGGCGCGGGCAGAGCACGAGCCGCCCGCCGAAGCCCAGCGCGCGCACCACGTCGGCGGTGAACACGTCGAAGGAGAAGCTGGCCATCTGCAGGTGCGTCAGGCCGGGGCGCAGGTCGAACAGGCGCTCCCAGGCGGCGGCGACCGCCACCAACTGCCGGTGCTCCACCAGTACCCCGTTGGCGGCGCCGGAGGTGCCGGACGTGTAGATCACGTACGCCAGGTGGTGCGGGGCCAGGTCGGCGACGACCGGGCCGGTCGCCGGCAGGTCCGCCCAGGCCGCCGCGTCGAGGTCGAGGTCGACGACGGGGGTGTCGGTCCCGGCCAGCGCGGCGCGTAGCCGGTCGCGGGCCGGGCCGTGGGTCAGCGCCGCGACGGGCGCGCTGTCGGCCAGCATGTGGGCGAGCCGGTCGACCGGGTAGGCCGGGTCCAACGGCAGGTACGCGCCGCCGGCCTTGAGGACCGCGAGCAGGGCCACCACCGTGTCCAGCGAGCGCTCGACGCAGATCGCGACCACCCGGTCGGGGCCGACGCCACGGTCGCGCAGGTGGTGCGCCAGCCGGTTGGCCCGCGCGTTCAACTCGCCGTACGTCAGCTCTTCGTTGTCGAGGACGAGCGCCACCGCGTACGGCTCCCGCGCCGCCTGGGCCTCGACGAGGTGGTGCACGCACCGCCCCGGCGGGTACGCCACAGTCGAATCGTTGCCGTCCGCCAGCAGCCGGCGCCGCTCGGCGGGCGGCAGGACGTCGAGCCGGCCCGCCGCCGCGCCCGGTGCCCGCTCCAGCGCCTCGGCCAGGGTCTCCAGCGCCCGCTCGACCATCGCGCAGACGCGGTCGGCCGGAATCTCGGCCGTGGCGGCGACCGTCAGGACGAAGTCGTCGCCCAGGTCGTCGACGTCCAGGGCGAGGGGGTAGTTGCCGCGCGCGTCGGCGGCCAGGTAGGTCAGGTCGTCCGCGCCGACCGTCGCCGTGGTCTCGGGCTCGGCCGGCACCGCGGCGTGCCGGTAGTTCAGCAGGGCGGTGAACAGCGGCGCGGGCGGCGCCACCCCGCTGCACGACTGGGCCAGCGCCAGCGGCGTGTTCTCGTGCCGGATCAGCTCGGTCAGCGTCTCGTGGGTGCGCCGCACGGCGTCCGCGGCGCCGGTTTCGCCGAGGGTGACCCGCACCGGGAGGGTGTTGATGAACGGCCCGAGCATCCGGTCGCTGCCGACGCCGCCCGGCGTCCGGCCGGACAGCACGGTGCCGAACACCACGTCCCGGCGGCCGCTGGTCCGGGCCAGCACCTGCGCCCAGGCGGCGTGGAAGAGGCTGGTCACGCTGACCTGGAGGGCCTGCGCCCGGTCGCGCAGCCGCCGCGACAGGCCGGCGTCGACGCGTACCCGGGCATCGCGCATGGCGCGGCCGTCGCCGTGGATGTCGAGCAGGCCGAAGGGCGCGGTCGGTGCGTCGACGTCGGCGAGCATCCCGCGGAAGAACGCCTCCTGCGCCGCCCGGTCGACGCCGCGCCGGATCCGGGCGACGAAGTCGCGGAACGGCAGCGGTGGCGGCAACCGGTCGGCCTGACCGGCCAGGTGGGCCTGGATCTCGGCGTTGAGCTGCTTGAGCGAGGTGTCGTCGATGATGTGGTGGATCAGCTCCAGGGCCAGCCACCTGCCGTCGCGCGGGTCGCGGGCGACCAGCAGCAGCAGGGGGGCATGGTCCAGGGGCAGGCGGCCGTACCGCCGATCGAAGTGTTCGCGCAGCTGCCGGCCCGGGTCGCCGCCCGCCGGGTCGAGCGTGACCTCCTCCACCAGCAGGGGCACCCGCCGCCACACCACCTGAACCGGCTCGTTGACGCCCTGCCAGACGATCCCGGTGCGCAGGATGTCGTGCCGGGCGATCACGGCCTCCAGCGCGGCCCGGTAGCGGTCGAGCCGGTCCCGGTCGGCGAAGCCGATCAGGCTGGTGACCAGGTACGGGTCACCGTCGCGGGCCATCAGGTGGTGGAACAGGATCCCTTGCTGCATCGGGGCCAGGGGATAGATGTCCTGGACGTTCGGCGCCCCGCCGGGGACCGTGGCGACGACCGCGTCGATCTCCCGCTGGCTCAGGTCGACCAGCGGCAGCATGTTCGGGGTGATCCGGGCGCAGTCGGCCGGGATCAGGTTCGGCGGGACCTCGGCCTGGCCCGGCCCGGCGCCGACGGCGGTCGACAACGGCAGGGGACCGGACCAGTCCGGCAGGGGCTGGGTCTCTGCGGTTGTCCGTACCTGATCAGGGGCCGATTCGTGGAACGAATGACCGTGCGGCAACGTGCCCCCTCGACTCCTGCTGCCAACTGCTACCTCCCGCCGGGAAGTTCGTTCACGTTAGTTGACTGATCAAGCGAAGGCCAGAGTCGATCTCCGGTTCCACCCCACCGACGCGTGAGCTGCGTGAAGCCGCGCGTGGCCGGGAAGTTCACCGGCGGCGTGCTCGCCGCGGCGGCGCGGGCCGGGGATCGCCCGACCCGCGCCGCCCGCCCGGGTGTTACCCCTTTTCCTGCTGAATCCGCTGCATGAGCAGCTGTTTGCCCTGTTCGCCCGCCTTGCGGTTGTTCTCCTGGATCTTGCGGAACCAGGAGGCGAGCTCCTTGTCGCCCCGCTCCTCGGCGTCGGCGATGTAGTTCTCCATCCGCCAGATGTGTTCGAGCGAGAGCTGGAGCGCGTGGATCAGGTCGTAGTTCTTGTCCTTGACCGGGCTCATCGGTTCCCTGACCATGGTCGCCACGGTGCACCTCCCCTGGTTCGCCGTTAACGGTCGGCCCGCGCTTACCCGCCGGCCCACCGTTCACGCGTCCCGCCGACCGCCACCTGAGCCGCCCCGCGCCGGCCACGGACACCGCCCGGTTACCGGAACCGGACCGCCGGGTAGGGATGGGCGCATGGCGGAGCTGGAACGGCTGTGGATCATCAGGCACGGGGAGAGCACCGGGAACGTCGCGGCGAGCCGGGCCGAGGCGTCCGGAGCCGACCTGGTCGACATCACCGAACGGGACGCGGACGTGCCGCTGTCGGCCACCGGGCGGGAGCAGGCCGAGGCCACCGGACGCTGGCTGGCCGCCCGGCCCGACGGCGAGCGCCCCGACGTCGTCGTGGTCTCGCCGTACCGGCGGGCCGCGCAGACCGCCGAGCTGGCCCTGGCCGGACTCGACGTGCCGGTGCACCGGGACGAGCGCCTGCGCGACCGGGAGCTGGGCGTGCTCGACCTGCTCACCTCGCACGGGGTGGCCAGCCGGTTCCCCGAGGAGGCGGAGCGCCGGGCCCGGCTGGGCAAGTTCTACTACCGTCCGCCCGGCGGCGAGTCCTGGGCCGACGTGGCGCTGCGGCTGCGCGCCCTCCTCGGCGACCTGCGCCGCGACCACGCCGACCGGCGGGTGGTCCTCTTCGGCCACGAGGCGCTGGTCTTCCTGCTCCGCTACCTGCTGGAGCCGATCTCCGAGCCGGAGCTGGTCGAGCTGACCCGGCGGCACCGGCTGGGCAACTGCTCGGTCACCGGGTGGCGGCGCGGCCCGGACGGCGGGCTCGGGCTGACCGTCTTCAACGACGTCACGCACCTGCGGGAGCAGGGCACCGAACCGACCCGGGAGGAGGGCGTCGATGCCGAACCGGTCTGAGCCGAAGGTGATCACGCCGGCGCTGCTGCGGAACTGGGCGCTGCCCGTGCCGACCGGCGGCAAGGAGACCCGGGGCACGGTCCTGGTGGTCGGTGGCTCCCGGGTAACCCCCGGGGCGGTGCTGCTGGCCGGGGTGGCGGCCCTGCGGGCCGGAGCCGGGGTGCTGCAACTGGCCGCCGCCGAGTCCACCGCGGCGGCACTGAGCATCCAGGTGCCGGAGGCACTGGTGGTGGGGCTGCCGGAGACCCGCGACGGCGCGGTCGCCGGAGGCCGCGCCGAGCGGCTGGACGAGCTGGTCGCCGAGGCCGACGTGGTCACCGTCGGGCCCGGGCTGCACGACATCGACGAGACCCGGGCCGTGCTGCACCGGGTGCTCGACACGGCGGGGCCCCGGACGGCCCTGGTGCTCGACGCGTACGCCCTGGGCGCGCTCAGCCACGAACCGGACCTGCTCACCAGGACGGACCGGACCGCGGTGCTCACCCCGAACCTCACCGAGGCTCGTCACCTGCTGGGCCGCGACCCCGGCGACGACCTCGACGCCGAGGCCACCGAGCTGGCCGAACGCTACCGGGCGGTGGTGTCGCTGTACGGGCACGTGGCCAGCCCGGACGGCCGGCGGTGGCGGGAGGAGAGCGGCGACGCGGGTCTGGGCACCTCCGGCAGTGGCGACGTCCGGGCGGGGCTGCTGGCCGGACTGCTGTCCCGGGGCGCCGACCCCGAGCAGGCCGCCTGCTGGGCGGCGTTCGCGCACGCGGTCAGCGGACAGCGGCTGGTTCCCCGCTACGGTCGGATCGGCTTCCTGGCCCGCGAACTGCTCGACGAGATACCCCAGGTGTTGGCCACCGTCTGACAGGTCGCGTCTGACCGAACGGATGTGTGTAACGCCACACCCGCTCCCTACGCTGGTCAACCGAGGGCGGGCACCTCGCCCGCCCCCGCCGGACGCGTGCCCCGAACGGATCCGCGACCGGCGGGAACAGCCCCCTGGGAGTGTGTGTGAAGTTCATCCGTCGCAAGACACTTGCCGCGGCCTCGACCGTGGCGCTCGGTGTCGGCCTCGCCGTCACCGGTGGGCTGGCTCCGGCGTCCGCAGCCGGTCCGGAGACGACGTTCCTGGTGCTCGCGCCGCAGGGCGCGTCGACGGACCGGGCGGTGGCCCGCGCGAAGGCCGCGCAGGGCACCGTGGTCGCCACGTACGACCAGATCGGCGTGCTGGTGGTCCGCTCGACCAACCCCGACTTCGCCCGGCAGGTCGCCGGCGCCGGGGTCGACTCGGTTGCCTCCACCGCCGGACTGGGCACCGCGCTGGACGAGGGCGAGACGGTGGAGCTGACCGATCTCACCTCGACCAGCGCCGACCCGACCGGCGAGCCGCTCTTCGGCCAGCAGTGGGACATGCCGATGATCAACCTGCCGCAGGCACACGCGGTCACCACCGGCAGCCCGAACGTCGTGGTCGGGGTGCTGGACAGCGGCATCTCCAGCAGCCACCCGGACCTGGCCAGCCAGATCGCCAAGGACAAGAGCGCGAGCTGCATCGGCGGCGTCCCGGACACCACCGAGGCGTCCTGGAACCCGACCACCTCCGACCACGGCACGCACGTGGCCGGGACCATCGCCGCCGCGATCAACGGGGTGGGCGTCACCGGCGTCGCCCCGGGCGTCAAGGTGGCGGCCGTCAAGGTCGTCAACGACGACGGCTACATCTTCCCCGAGGCGGCGGTCTGCGGCTTCCTCTGGGCCGCCGAGCACGGCATGCAGCTGACCAACAACAGCTACTACATCGACCCGTGGGAGCTGAACTGCCGCAACGACGCCCGGCAGCGTCCGGTGTGGCAGGCCGTGCAGCGGGCCATCCGGTACTCGCAGGGCAAGGGCGTGCTGCACGTGGCGTCCGCCGGCAACTCCAACTACGACCTGGCGCACAAGAACGTCGACACGGGCAGCCCGAACAACGGCACGCCCGAGGTGCGGGAGGTCAACAGCGCCTGCCTCGTCCTGCCGGGCGAGGCGCCGGGCGTGGTGACCGTCTCGGCGGTCGGCCCGACCGGGGCGAAGAGCTACTACAGCTCGTACGGGCAGGGTGTGGTCGACGTGACCGCGCCCGGCGGCGACACCCGCTTCCGCACCCAGGGCGCCCGCTCCACCACCTCCGACGCGATCCTGTCCACCACGTTCAACGTGGTGACCCGGACCAACGGCTGGGGTTACAAGCAGGGCACCTCGATGTCGGGCCCGCACGCGACCGGCGTGGCCGCCCTGGCCGCCTCGGCCCACCCGGGAATGAACCCGGGTCAGCTGGCGGCGTTCCTGGAGCGCACCGCCGACCCGGTGTCCTGCCCGGCCGGGGTGTACAACCCGGTGCCGCTGCTGGGTGACGCCTACGACGCCACCTGCTCCGGCGGGGCCCGCAACGGCTTCTACGGCGCGGGCATGGTCGACGCCCACGAGGCCGTCCGGTAACCACGGCACGCCCACCACGGTGAGGGGCCCGGCGCGCGCGCCGGGCCCCTCACCCGTCCGGGTGAGGTCTGTTTTGCCCGGCCCGACCGGGGGTAGCAGGGCGATCACCAGCCCACCCGAGGAGGTCAACGGTGTCCACCGACGCGATCGTGCTGCTCAAAGAGGACCACAAGGAGATGCGCCGCCTGTTCCGGGAGTTCCAGGACGCCCAGGACGGTCCGCCGAAGCGGCGGCAGGAGCTGGTGAACCAGATCCTGGAGGCGCTGACCGTACACACCTACCTCGAGAACGAGGTGATGTACCCGGAGATCCGCCGGCTCCTGCCCGACCTGGAGGACGACATCCTCGAGTCGTACGAGGAACACCACGTCGCCGACGTGCTCTGCGTCGAGCTGGCCAGCATGGACGCCGACGACGAACGCTTCGTGGCCAAGACGACGGTGCTGATCGAGAACGTGACGCACCACGTCGAGGAGGAGCAGGAGTGGTTCCCCAAGGTGCGGGAGGCGCTCGGCCGCAAGCAGTTGCAGGAGATCGGTGAGCGGATGCTCGCGCTGCGCCCGGACGCGCCGCGCACCCCGACCGCGCCGAAGGCGCTGAAGAAGGCGCTCGACGCGGTGACCGCCTGAGCCCGACCCCGGACGGCCCGGCTACCGGAGCGGCTGAATCGCCGGCCACTCCGGTAGCTCACCGGGCGGCGTCGGCAGGATCCGCCGCAGCCGTGGTGGGTTCGGCCGGCGCTTCCACTCGCGCGGATAGCCCACCGAGACCTCCTCGAACCGCACCCCGTCGTACACGCTGGTGCGGGGGATGTGCAGGTGACCGTAGACGACCACGGCGGCCCGGTAGCGCAGGTGCCAGTCGGCGGTGGCGGTCGTGCCGCACCACTGGGCGAAGATCGGGAACCGCAGGATCCGGGTCGGCTCCCGCACCAACGGATAGTGGTTGACCAGCACGGTCGGCATCTCGTCGAGCGCGTCGAGGCGGGCCCGGGTCTGCGCCAGCCGCGCCGCGCACCACGCCTGCCGGCTCGGGTGCGGGTCGGGGTGGAGCAGGTACTCGTCGGTGCAGACGATCCCGGTACGGTGCGCCTCGGCCAGCGCCTCCTCCCGGTCCATGCCGTCGGGGAGGAAGGTGTAGTCGTACCCGAGGAAGAGCGGCACGATCCGCACCGGCCCCTCCGGACCGCGCCAGATCTCGTACGGGTCCTCCGGGGTGACCACGTCGAGCCGGCGGCACAGGTCGACCACGTGCCGGTAGCGCTCCTCGCCCCGCAACGTCACCGGATCGGTGGCCGGCGTCCAGAGCTCGTGGTTGCCGGGCACCCAGACCACCCTGGCGAACCGCTCGCGCAACTGGCCGAGCGCCCACTCGATGTGCGACACCGTCTCGCCGACGTCCCCGGCGACGAGAAGCCAGTCCTCCGGCGACTCCGGCCGCAGCTCGTCGACGATCCGGCGGTTGTCCGCGTATCCGACGTGCAGATCACTGATCGCGACCAGGCTGCCGCCGCCCTCCCCCACCATGACGACGATCTTACGGACACCGCCGCCGGGCCAGCGTCCCCGCGCACGGCCCCGGCGGCGGCGCGCTCGCGCCCCGCTCCAGCCCGGGCGGAGCCTCGCCGGAGGCCGGCCGCCCGACCCGGTAGGATCGCCGGTGGGCCGTGACTGGCGCGTGGGGATGGAGCACCATCGGGAAGCGGCCCCGTCATGAGGACGCACGCCGAGCGCCTGGGCCTTCCGCACCGTACTGGAGGTCGCATGCCGTCGTCGCCGAACGCCGAGTCCACCGCTTTCCGCAGCGCCCTTGAGGCGATCCGCGCCGTCGAGCCCCGGGTCGCCGACGCCATCGGCGCCGAGCTGGCCGACCAGCGGGAGTCGCTGAAGCTCATCGCCAGCGAGAACTACGCCTCCCCGGCCACCCTCCTGGCGATGGGCAACTGGTTCAGCGACAAGTACGCCGAGGGCACCGTGGGCCGCCGGTTCTACGCCGGCTGCCAGAACGTCGACACCGTCGAGGCGCTCGCCGCCGAGCACGCCCGAGAGCTGTTCGGGGCCGCGCACGCGTACGTGCAGCCGCACTCGGGCATCGACGCCAACCTGGTCGCCTTCTGGGCGATCCTGGCCGACCGGGTCGAGGCCCCGGCGCTGAAGCGGGCGCAGGCCCGGCACGTCAACGACCTGACCGAGGCCGACTGGTTCGCGCTCCGCCGTGAGCTGGGCAACCAGCGGATGCTCGGCATGTCACTGGACGCCGGCGGTCACCTCACCCACGGCTTCCGGCCGAACATCTCCGGCAAGATGTTCGACCAGCGCAGCTACGGCACCGACCCGACCACCGGGCTGGTCGACTACGACAAGGTCGCCGAGGCGGCCCGGGAGTTCAAGCCGCTGATCCTGGTCGGCGGTTACTCCGCGTACCCCCGGAAGGTCAACTTCCGGATCCTGCGGGAGATCGCCGACGAGGTGGGCGCCACCTTCATGGTGGACATGGCGCACTTCGCCGGGCTGGTCGCCGGCAAGGTCTTCACCGGCGACTTCGACCCGGTGCCGCACGCGCACATCGTCACCACCACCACCCACAAGTCGCTGCGCGGACCGCGTGGCGGCATGGTGCTCTGCGGCCCGGAGCTGGCCGACCAGGTGGACCGGGGCTGCCCGATGGTGCTCGGCGGCCCGCTGCCGCACGTGATGGCCGCCAAGGCGGTCGCCCTGGCCGAGGCCCGCCGCCCCGACTTCGCCGACTACGCGCAGCGCATTGTCGCCAACGCCCACGCCCTCGCCGAGGGGCTGCTGCGGCGCGGGGCCACCCTGGTCACCGGGGGCACCGACAACCACCTGGTGCTCATCGACGTGACCGGCTACGGGCTGACCGGCCGGCAGGCCGAGCAGGCCCTGCTGGACTCCGGCATCGTGACCAACCGCAACGCCGTCCCGCAGGACCCGAACGGGGCGTGGTACACCTCCGGCATCCGGATCGGCACCCCGGCGCTGACCACGCGGGGCCTCGGCACCGACCAGATGGACGAGACCGCCGACCTGATCCACACCGTGCTCAGCCAGACCCGCCCGGGGGCGAACGCCGACGGCACGCCGTCGAAGGCGAAGTACGTCCTCGACCCGACGGTCTCCGAGCGGATCGCCAAGCAGGCCAGCGACCTGGTCGCCGGTTTCCCGCTCTACCCCACCGTCGACCTGGGCTGACGACCGGCCGGTCGGGGTGGCGCCGGGGCCCGGCGCCACCCCGACCGGGGTCAGATCGGCATCGGCCGCTTGAGGTGGTAGCGGTGCACCTCGGTGCTGCCCTGGACGTTGTTGACGTCCTCGGCCGCGGAGACCAGTTCCCACCCCTCCCGGCCGACCCGGTTCAGGTGGGCGATGGCGGTGTCGCCGTACGGGGTGACGTCCCGGCGTGAACCGTCCGGGCCGTACCAGGTGAACGTGACCTCGAAACTGCGCCCCTGCCCTTGGTAGCGGCGGACCAGTAGTGCGTACTCCCAGGCGACCATCGTTCCATTATCGCCGTCCACACCGGAGCGTGTCGTGGCGAGGCGGTGCGTGTCGCGGCGGACGCGTCAGGTGACCGCACGCCGGTCGAGTTCGTCGGCGAGCAGGGCGGCCAACCGGTCCAGACCGAGGTCGATCTGCGCACCGGTGACCGCGCTGACCGACAGCCGCAGGGCCTCGACCGGAGCGGTGTCGTCGTAGAAGTGGGCCATCGGCGTCCAGAGCACGCCGTACTCCTGCGCGGACCGGGCCAGCAACGCGTCGTCGACCGGGAACGGGACGGTCACCACCGCGAAGAAGCCGCCGGCCGGGACGGTCCACCGCACCGGGGACGGCGGCGGGAAGCGCCGGGCCAGGCCGGCGACGAGGTGCCGCAGGTTACCGGCGTAGACCGCCCGTTCCCGCCCGTTGGCCCGGGCCAGGCTGCACCCGTGCGCCAGCAGCCGGCCGCCGACCACGGCCTGGGCGATGGGCGAGGTGTTCACGGTGACCATGCTCTTGATCTTGGCGAGCTGGTCGGCGAGCAGCCCGACGGTCCCGTCCGCGCCCCGGACCCGCTGGTCGGCCACGACGTAACCGACCCGCGCGCCGGGCAGCACGGTCTTGGCGAACGAGCCGAGGTAGACCACCCGGCCCCGCTCGTCGAGCGCCTTCAGGGTGGGCAGCCGGGCCGTGCCGTCGGCCGGGAAGAGGCCGTACGGGTTGTCCTCGATCAGCAGCAGGTCCTCCGCCTCGGCCAGGTCGAGCAGCCGGCGGCGGTCGGCGAGGCTGATGCTCACCCCGGACGGGTTGGCGAAGTCCGGCATCACGTAGCAGGCCCGGGGACGCTCCCCGGCGGCCCGGGCCTGGTCCAGTCGGCTCCGCAGGTCGGCCAGGTCGATGCCGTCCGGCCCGCCCCGGACCGGCCGGACCGGGAAGTCCAGCAGCCGGGCCGCCCCGGTGAGCCCGACGTAGGTGGGCGCGACCGCGAGCAGGACGTCCCGGGGATCGGCGCGCAGCGCCCGCAGCACCAGGAACATCGCCTCCTGGCAGCCGACGGTCACCACCACCGCCTCCGGGTCGACCGTGACGCCCTCGTCCACGGCCAGGTTGCGGGCGATCAGCTCGTGCAGGATGCCCTTGGTGCGGCCGTACTGGAACAGGGTGCGCCGGACACCCGCCTCGTCCTGGCCGAGCTCGTCGGTCAGGTACCGGCGGAACCGGTCCAGGTGGCGGGGCAGGTCGTCGGCGTCGAAGAACTCCTCGTACGGCCGTCCGGCGGCCAGGCTGACCGCGTCCGGGTACCGCTGGGCCACCTCGTTGAGGAAGTTCATCGAGTTCAGCGCGGGATCGTCGACCGCCGGGTGCAGCGCGGCGACGTCGATCTCCACCGGCGCGCTCATCGGTGCCCCCCGGTCAACGCGCGCAGCTCCCGGGCCTCGGCCGGGTCGGCGCAGCCGGCCAGGACCAGCGCGTCGCGCAGCTCCTCGGCCAGCAACGACAGGGCACGTTCCGCGCCGGAGCGCCCGCCCGCCGCCAACGCCCAGAGCATCGGCCGGCCGACCAGCACGCCGCTCGCGCCGAGCGCCAGGGCGCGCAGCACGTCGGTCCCGCCGCGCACCCCGCTGTCCAGCAGCACCTCACCGCGACCGTCGACGGCCGCGAGGACCTCGGGCAGCATGGTGACGGCGGCCGGCGCCCCGTCGAGCTGCCGGCCACCGTGGTTGGAGACCACCACCGCGTCCGCGCCGACGGAGGTGGCGAGGGCGGCGTCACGGGGGTCGAGGATGCCCTTCACCAGCAACGGCAGCCGGGTCTCCGACCGCAGCCACTCCAGGTCCGACCAGGTCAGGGCGGGAGCGAACACCGCGTCGGTGTGCGCTGCCACCGCCGACACCCCGGGGGTGCCCTGGTGGGCGAGGTCGTTCCGGCCGCCGGGCAGGTTCGCGGCCACCACCTCGGCGGGCAGGCGGAACGCGTTGCGCAGGTCGCGCAGGCGGCGGCCGAGCACCGGCACGTCGACGGTCACCATCAGCGCCGTGCAGCCGGCCTCCTCGGCCCGGGCCAGCAGGTCGACGACCAGACCCCGGTCCCGCAGCCAGTACAGCTGGAACCAGACGTCCGCGCCGGTCGCGGCGACCTCCTCGATCGGGCAGCTGCCCAGGGTGCTGGCCACGTAGGGCACACCGGCCCCCCGGGCCGCCGCCGCGAGGGCCAGCTCCCCGTCCGGGTGCACCAGCTTCTGGTACGCCATCGGCGCGACCGCCACCGGCAGCGCCGCCGGCCGACCGGCGAGGACGGCGTCCAGTCGAGGGGCACCGGACCCGCGCAGCACCCGGGGCAGCACGGCGACCCGGTCCAGGGCCGCCCGGTTGGCGGCGAGGGTGGTCTCCGCGCCGCTACCCCCGGAGACGAAGTCCCACACGTCGGCGGGCAGCACGGCGCGGGCCGCCGCCGCGAAGTCGGCCAGGCAGACCGGCTGCTCCCCGGTGGTGGTCCCGGGTCCGACCGACGCGCCGGCGGGGGTCACGACGGACTCAGCCATCGGCCCGCCTCGCGCCCGCCGGCCCCCGGTCCGGGCCGGAGCCCGCTCCGGCCGCCGGAGCGTGCAGGCGGGCCCGCAGCCAGCCGGCCGCCCGGTCGAGGGCATGCCGCCCCCCGTCGAGGACGCCGGACATGGCGAAGAACCCGTGGATCATGCCGGCGTAGCGGGCCAACTCGGTCGGCACGCCGGCCTCGCGGAGCCGTTCGGCGTACCGCTCCCCCTCGTCGCGCAGCGGGTCGTACTCGGCGGTGATCACCAGCGCCGGAGGCAGGCCGCCGAGGTCCTCGGCGAGCAGCGGCGAGGCGAGCGGGTTCCGCCCGTCCGCCGGGTCGGCCAGGTAGTGCCCCCAGTACCAGTCGACCGAGGTCCGGTTGAACAGGTACGGGTCCTCCGACTCACACATCGAGTCGGTCTCGCCCCGGTACAGGGTGTTCGGGTAGACCAGCAGCTGCCCGGCGAGCGCCGGCACGCCGTCCCGGCGGGCCAGCAGGGTGACCGCCGCGGCGAGGTTCCCACCGGCGCTGTCCCCGCCGACGGCCAGCCGGGCCGGGTCGACGCCCAGCTCGTCGGCGTGCGCGGCGATCCAGGCGGTGGCGGCGTGGCAGTCCAGCACCGCCGCCGGGAACCTGTTCTCCGGGGCGAGCCGGTAGCCGACGGTGATCACCTGACAGGGCACCGCGTTGGCCAGTCGACGGCAGATGCCGTCGGCGGTGTCGATGCTGCCGAGGGTCCAGCCGCCGCCGAAGAAGTAGACCAGGGTGGGCAGCGGCCCGTCGCCGGCCGGACGGTAGATCCGGATCGGCAGGTCCCCGGCCGGGCCGGGGACGGTCCGGTCGCGTACCTCGTGCACCGGCTCGGCGTCGCCGCCGCCGGCCCGGATCGCGGCCAGGTCGGCGGCGCGGGCCTCGGCGAGGGTCTGGGTGTAGAGCTGGGGCGTACCGGCCGCCGCCCGGCGGGCGCGGTACGCCAGGACCTGCGGGTCCAGTGGCATGTCGGTCTCCTAACCGCCGGTGGTGACGAGCAGCTTGTCGATGCCGCGCAGGAAGAGGCTGCCGCTGTAGGTGGGCTCCTCGGTGACGGCCATCCGGGGGAACCGGGCGAGCAGCCGGGGCAGCGCGAGCCGCCCCTCCAGCCGGGACACCGCGGCACCGAGACAGAAGTGCAGGCCGAGGCCGAAGGCGAGCGACGCCGGCCCGGTCCGGCGCGGGTCGAAGCGGTCCGGGTCGGGGAAACGCGCCGGGTCCCGGTTCGCCCCGGCGAGCAGCAGCAGGACGTTCTCGTCCCGGGCGACCGGGACGCCGTCCAGGTCGAGGTCGCGCGGCGCGGCGCGGGCCAGGAAGTGCACCGGGTTCTGCATCCGCAGGATCTCGTCGACGCAGCCGGCCGCCAGGGTGTCGTCACCGGGCAGCGCGGCGACCGTGTCGGGGTGGTCCAGCAGGATCGGCAGCCCGTTGCTGAGCATGTAGACCGTGGTGACAAAGCTGGCGTTGAAGAGGACGACCAGGTTGCTGATCAGCTCGTCCTCGGTGAGCCCGACGTCGCCGGCGTCGACCGCCCCGACCAGCCCGCTGATCAGGTCCTCGGCCGGGGTGCCCCGCCGGTGGGCGATCAGGTCACGGTAGAACTCGCGCAGCTCGGCGGCGGCGCTGTTCGCGGCGGCCAGCCGTTCCGGGGTCTTCCCGGCCACGTCGAGGAACGCGTCGATGGACTCCACCCGGTCCCGGTACCACGCCAGGTCCCGCGCCGGGATGCCGATGAACTCCGCCATCACCAGGGCGGGCACCGGGTGGGCGAACTCGGCGACGAAGTCCACCTCCGTGCCGCCCGCCCCGGCCTCGGCCATCCGGTCCAGCAGCGTGTCGACGACCCGCGCCACCACCGGTTCCAGCGCGCCGAGGCGACGCGGGGTGAACGCCTTCGCGAAGACCTGCCGCATCCGGGTGTGGTCCGGCGGGTTGACGAACATCATCGAGGTCTGGAGCGTCCGCAGCACCTCGTGGTCCCGCCAGTTCGGTGGCGGCTGCTTGAAAAACTCGGGGTCGCGCAGGATCCGGGCGACGGCGTCGTAGCCGACCGCGACGGCGGTCACCGAGCGGTGCTCGCCCCGGTCGGGCACCGGGGCCACCGGCCCCAACTCGTGCAGGGCGGCGTAGTACGGGTACGGGTCCTGGCGGCCCTCTTCGCTGTAGAGGCCGGTCAGGATCTGGTGGACGTCCACGTGCGGTGCTTCCTCCCCAGGAATGACGGCAGGAAGCGGCGGGGGATCTCCCCGCCGCTTCCGACGCGCTGTTACAGGTCGAGCAGCCGCAGGTTGACGGCGTCGGCCATGGCCTTGTTGCCCAGGTCGTTCGGGTGGATGTGGTCCCCCGAGTCGTACGCGGGCAGCAGCCGGCTCGGCTGTGCCGGGTCACGGAGCACCTGGTCGAAGTCGAGCACCCCGTCGAACTCGGTGCTGCCGCGCAGGTACGCGTTGACCGCCTGCCGGGTCGCCTCCTTCTCCGGCGTCCAGACGCCCACGGCGCCGTGCCCCTCGTACGGGGTCAGCGTCGCGACCAGGCTGGTCAGCCCACGCTGCTTCACCTGCTGGTTGATCTGCCGCAGGCTGGCGATGATGCTCTCGGCGGAGTCGCCCGACATCCAGATGTCGTTGATGCCCAGGTGGGTGACGACGGTCCGCACGCCGGTCTGGGCGAAGACGTCCTCGTTGAGTCGGGCCACCGCGTTCGGTCCCAGCTCGTGGTAGCCGGGGAAGCCACCCGCGCCGGGCTCGGTGCCCTCGTGGTTGAGCCGGTTGCCGGCGAGGCTGGCGTTGAGCACGCCCGGCGTGCGGACCTCGGAGCGGGTGTCGATCAGCCGGTCGGCGAGGAAGTCCGGCCAGCGCTTGTTGGCGTTGACCGTGCTCGCGTTGCCGTCGCCGATCGAGTCGCCGAGGACCACCACCGCGCCCGGGCTCTTGCGCCGCTCGACGTCCACGCCGGAGAGGAAGAACCAGCAGCAGTCCGGGCGGATGGTGAAGCCCGCCCCGCCGGCCGCGCCGGTCAGGTCGGTGGCCCCGATGTACGTGGTCTGCCGCGACTGGCCGTGGAAGGTGACCGGCCCGGTCGAGGTCGGGAAGTGCAGGGTCACCACCAGGTCCTGCTGCTCGCCGACGGGCAGGTCGACCGGGTCGCTGAGCAGTTCCCCGCCGCGGTTCATGGTGGCGGTGGCGGAGCCGCCGAAGGTCAGCTCCCGCAGCGTCCCGGTGTCGACGTCGGACAGGTCGTTCGGGGTGCTGGTGTTCGGCTTGGCGACGGTGGCCCGACCGAGCTTGACGGCCTGCTCACCGAAGATGTTGCTGAGCCGGATGCGCAGCCGGTCACCACCGACGGTGGTGTGCACGACCATCCGGACACTCTGGTTGTTCAGCCCGGTGTTGGTCAGCCCGACCGAGTTGCCCCGGGTGACCGCGGCGGCCCAGGTGCCCGCCCACACGTCGCGCGATCGGTCGTTGCGGTTGACCTCGGCCGACGGGCCGGCACTGGCCACGACGGCGGGTGTGCCCGTGACCAGCAGCGCCGTGGCGGCAGCCACGACGTGCCATCTTTTCGGGGTCGACATTGAACCTCCATTATCGGCAGCCCGGGGGCCGGCCGCTGGTCGGCGGCGCCCGGACGATGGTCCAGAAACCTAACGGCGCTGCTGACAGGGGTCAATCAACCGGAACGACATGATCAACTACTGCCCGGACGACGCCCTCCGACGATCGGCTCTGGTCCGTGCCGACACCGTCCACCTAGGCTCGACGAGCGGCGGTGCGGGTGGTCGGCGGTGGCGCCGGGGTCCCGTCACCGGCCGACACCCCTCCCCGGACGCGTCCGCACCAGGTTCCCTGTGGACCTCGCGTCCGGCGACCACCCCGCACGGATGGGAGCTGCCGCATGGCCGACGGGTCCACGCACCGGACGAGCTACGTACACGACGCCCTGGCCCTCTTCGTCGGGTTCGGCGACCGGGAGGCACTGGTCGCCGACGGACGACGGCTCTCCTACCGGGACGTCGCCGACGCGGTCCGCTCCCTCGCCGGCAACCTGCACCGGCACGGGGTGCGGCCGGGCGCGGCCGTGCTGGTGATGGCCGGCAACGTGGCCGAGGCGCCGCTGCTCCAGCTCGCGCTGCACCTGCTCGGCTGCCGGTCGATGTGGATCGCCCCGGTCACCTCCCGCCGGGAGATCGAGGAGTTCGCCCGGCGTTCCCGACCCGACGTCTTCGTCCACGACGCCCGCGACGGGGCGCGGGCCGCGGAGATCGCCGCGGCGCTGCCCGGCGTACCGGTGCTCTGCCTGGGCACCGGGGCCGGACCCGACCTGACCGCGCCGGGTGACCCGGCCGACGTCGCCGCGCTGCCGGCGTCGGTGCCGGAGCCGGAGTCGTTCCTCCAGACCAGCGGCAGCACCGGCGTACCGAAGCTGGTGCACCACCGGGAGAGCTTCTACCGGCAGGTCCTCGCCATCGCCGAGGCGATCCGGGGCAGCGGCGCACCGCTGCTGCGGCACCTGTCGCACTCCCCCATGTGGATCGCCAGTGGACAGGTCACCACGCTGGTCAACCTCTTCACCGGCGGGGTGCTCTTCCCCGCCGAGGGGTGGGATCCGGCCCGGTTCATCGCCACCGTGCACACCGAGAAGATCAACTCTACCTTCCTCACCCCACCGATGCTCTACGAGGTGCTCGACCACCCGGCGCTGGCGGACGCGGACTTCTCCGCCATGTTCATGTTCAACGTGGGCGGTGGTCCGGCCGCGCCCGCGCGGCTGCGCCAGGCCATCGCCCGGTTCGGTCCGGTGATGCGCATCGTGTACGGGCTCAGCGAGGCCGTGATCGTCACGGCGCTGCCGCAGTTGACCGAGGACCCGGCGCACCCGGAACGGCTGCGCTCCTGCGGCCGGCCGTACGGGGACGTCGCCGTGGAGATCCGCGACAGCGACGGACAGGTGCGTCCCCCCGGGGCCAGGGGCGAGGTGTGGGTACGCACGAAGCTCAGCTTCGTCGGGTACTTCGGCCAGCCGGAGCTGACCGCCGACACGCTGGTCGACGGCTGGGTGCGCACCCGCGACATCGGGTACCTCGACGCCGACGGGTACCTCTACCTCGTCGACCGGTGGTCCGACCGGATCCTCACCCAACGGCGCGCCTGGCCGATCTACAGCCGCCCGATCGAGGACGTGCTCGCCGGGCACCCGCAGGTCGCCGCGGCGGCGGTGGTCGGGGTGCCGGCCGGCGACGGCGCCGAGGCGCCGTACGCGTACGTGGTGCGGACCCCGGGAGCGACCGTCACCGGGACGGACCTGGTCGACCTGGTCACCCGGGAGCTCTCCGACCTGTGGGCGCCGCAGGGGGTGGAGTTCGTCGACCGGCTGCCGGTGAACCGGTCCAACAAGGTGGACAAACGCGCCCTGCGCGACCGGTACGCCGCCGGTCGAGGCGTGCCCGACACCGTGCGGTGATCCCCGCGCCGGTAGCGCGGACTGGCCCGCCGCCACGCCCGCACCGCGCGCGCCCGGAGGGCACCGCCGGTGGCGGGTAGGGTGATAGTCCCGCGCCGCCTGCCCCGGAGGGTCCGATGACCACGTCCACCGCTGCCGACCTGCCCGATCTGTTGGCCGCCGGGGCGGTCACCGGGACGGACGATCCGCTGCTCACCTTCTACGACGACGCGACCGGCGAGCGGACGGCGCTGACGGCGGTGGAACTGGGTGGCTGGGCCGCCCGAACGGCGGGACTGCTGCGCGACGGGTGCGGGCTGGGCCCGGGGAGCCGGGCCGCCGTACTGCTCCCTCCGCACTGGCAGACCGCCGCCGTGCTGCTGGGCGCGTGGGCGGCGGGGGTGTCGGTGTCGTTCCGGGGCTGGGCCACCGCCGGGTTGCCCCAGGTGGGGCCGGGCGCAAACGAACCGCTGGACGCCAGCTTCGTCGCCCGGCACCGGGTCGGCAACTGGTTGGACAACCCGCCCGAGGCCACCCACCGTTTCGTCCTCGGCCTCGGGCCCGCCGGCGCACCACCGGCGGAGCCGCCCACCGGGTACCGCGACTTCCTCACCGAGGTATGCCGGTACCCGGCCAGCCTCCCGCCGTACGCGGCCGTCCGCCGGTCGGACGCGGCCAGCGTCGACGGCACCAGCTACCGGCAGTGGGGGGACGTGGCCCGGGGCGTCGCCGAGGCGTGCGGCCTGCGGCGGGGCGACCGGATCCTGGTCGACGCGGCCACGCACGAGGAGCCGGTGACGTGGCTGCTGGCCCCGCTCGCGGTCGGCGCGTCGGTGGTGGTCTGCGCCAACCTCGACCGCGCCCGGCTCGACGAGCGCATCGCCACCGAACAGGTCACCCGCGTGCTCTAGCCGACACCCCGGAACGTCACCGGCTGTGCTGACGCCAGAGAGTGGCCGTTCCACCCGCTGCCCCCGGGCAGCGGTGGACGGTCCCGGCCGGGAGGGTCTCCGGCGCCAGCGGCGACGGCGGACCGGGGTCGGCCGTCCGGACGCTGGTCCACACGGCCGGGGTCCACTACGGTGCCGGGCATGCCGACGACACTGACCGAATCCACCGATCCGTACTGCCTGCGCGACGGCGAAAGTGCCACGCTCCTCGCCGGGCACCCGTGGCGACGGTTCGTGGTGCTCGGTGACAGCGTGGCCGAGGGACTCTGCGAGCCGGTCGACGGCTACAGCCCCCTCCAGTGGGCCGACCGGATCGCCGCCGAGCTGCGGGCGGTCCGTCCCGAGCTGGTCTACCTGAACCTCGGGCAGCGCGGACTGCGGGCCCACGAGGTGCACGCCGAGCAGCTGCGCCCGGCCCTGGACTTCGGCCCCGACCTGGCGCTGGTGGTCTGCGGCGGCAACGACGCGTTCCGTCCGGCGTACGACGCGGAGGCGGTCGACGCCGAGCTGGACGTCATGGTGACCGCGTTGCAGCGGGCCGGGGCGGACGTGATCACCGTCGGCATGTTCGACGTGTCGAACAGCCCGGCCGTGCCGGACAAGGTCCGTCCGGGGCTGCGCGAGCGGATGCGCCTCCTCTCGGCGCACACCGCCCGGCTCGCCGACCGGCTCGGCACGCTGCACGTGGCGCTGACCGACCATCCGCTCACCGCCGATCCGTCGATCTACAGCAGCGACGGGCGGCACGGCAGTGGGCGCAGCGACGCGATCGCCACCGCCGAGACCGTCCGCCGGTTGCACGCCCACCTCACCCGCGAGGGGACGCCGGCACGGAGGACGTGACCGACGTCCCCGGCCGGCCGTCACCCGCCACCGGTACGGCGACCGCCGCCGCGGCGGGCGGGTCAGCTGGTGAGCATGATGCCGGAGAGCAGGACGCCCCGGGAGAGGTTGAGCACGCCCTCGCATCCCGGGAAGCCGGACCGGACGCAGGCGTTCGCCAGTTCCCGCCCGAACAGGTACGGCGCGATGCTGTAGGGCACCTCCTCGGTCACCGTCTCCCCGGTCTCGATGTGCACGAAGTCCATCGGGACCACGTCGGCGTGGGCGTACTCCTGGAGGATGTAGCCGCCCCGGTCGATGCCCCGACGCAGCGCCTCGCGCCAGGTGTCCGCGTCGGACTCCCGGCCGATGACCACGTCCACGCCGGCCGACCCGTCGGCGGGCTTGGAGACCAGGTCGTGCTGGCCGGCCACGGCCGTGTCGTACCCGTCGGCGGTGAGCAGTTCGGTGCGGGGCAGGTGCCGACGGACGATCGCCTGGTCGTTCGCGTCCAGACGGTCCAGGTCGGACCAGAGCCAGGCGAGCAGCTGCTTGTTGCCGAGCAGCCAGGCCGCGCCGGAGGTGAAGGCCGGCAGCCGACCGGAGAGCACCAGGGTCTCCAACGCGTCCAGGCCGGGGCCACGGGTGACCCGGTTGAGCACGAAGAGCCGGAACACCCCGTCGACCGGTCGGCCGGCGACCAGCGGGCCGCCGTCGTCGGCGACGCTGACCGAGGTGACCGCCTCGATCGGCATCACCAGGCCGAACCGCGCGGCCCGCTCGGTGACCGGGGCGAGCACGCGACGCATCAGGTCCGGATCGTCCAGACCCGGGTAGTCGGCCTCGAAGTCCAACAGCAGCGGCACCACCGCCCCCTCGGGCAACCCGAGCGTGGCGCGGATCGCCGCGAACCGGGTGTCCATCGCTGACGGGGCCGGCCCCATCGGGACCGCGTCGAGCAGGCCCCGCTCCCGGTAGACCCGGGTGAACCGGTCAAGGACCGTGTCGGCGTCCAGGACCCCGCCGATGCTGCTGTCGATGTTGAACTCGACGACCCGCGGCACCCCGTCGCTGAGCAGCACGTCGGGCCGGACGGCGGCGAGCAGGTGCGCGCCGAGCGGCTCGTCGGTGGGGAGCATCCGGGTGTCGACCGGGTCGACACCGAGCAGCCCGGCCAGCTCACCGGCGGTCCGGGCCCGCCGCTGGGCGGCGTCCAGGAGCAGCTGGGCCAGCCGGTCGACGACCGCGACCATCATCCGGTAGCTCTCCGCGGTCAGGACCGGCGGCCGGGCCATCCGCCACTGCTTGTTGTACGTGGCCCGGCCGTGGAAGATCTCCGCCCAGTGCTCGGCGCCGGCGGCCACCATGCCGGCGCGGACGGACTCCGGCAGGTCGAACCACGCCTGCCCGGCGGCGGGCCAGTCGTACGTCGCGTCGATCATTCAGCTGTCCTTCGTGACGTGGTGGATGGCGGCGGTGAGCTGTTCCCGGCTGGGCTGCACGGCCCGGTCCAGGGCCTGCGCGAACGGCAGCACCGCACCGTCCGGGCGGGTGACCCGGGCCGGGGGCGCGACCATCGGGACGCGTTCGGCCATGGTCGCGATGATCTCCCCGGCGATGCCGCAGGAGCGGTTCGAGTCGTCCACGACGACCAGCCGGCCGGTCCGGGCCACGGACGCGGCCAACCCGTCCCAGTCGAACGGGTAGAGGGTGCGCGGGTCGAAGACCTCCACCGACACCTGGCCGGCGAGGTCCTCGGCGACGGCGAGCGCGTCGTGCAGCAGGTGACCGACGGCGACCACGGTGACGTCGGTGCCGGGACGGCGTACCGTGCCGACGCCGAGCGGCACCGGGGCGAGGGCGGCGAAGTCCACGTCGTCGCGGACGCCGAGCGCCCCGGCCGGGGCGAAGACCACCACCGGGTCGTCGTACCGGATCGCCGAGACCAGCAGCCCGTACGCGTCGGCCGGGGTGGCCGGGACGACGGTGGTGATCCCGACGTGCGCAAAGAGGCTGTACGGGTGGTCGGAGTGCTGCCCGGCCCAGCCGGTCCGGGACCCGGAGCCGGGCACCAGGTAGGTGACCGGGGCGGCGCACTGCCCGCCGGTCATCAGCGGAAACTTGTGCGCGTGGTTGACGATCTGCTCGAAGACGAGGAACAGCAGGGACGGGATCTGGAACTCGATCACCGGCCGCATCCCGGCCAGGGCCGCCCCGGTGGCGAAGCTGGTGAACGCCTGCTCCGACAGCGGGGTGTCGAGCACCCGGTCCGGGCCGAACCGTTTGAGCAGTCCGGCGGTGACGTTCGACGCGCCGACCCGGATGTCCTCGCCGAGCAGGAACACACCCTCGTCGCGGGCCAGTTCGTCGCCGAGCGCCCGGTTGAGCGCCTTGAGGTACGACAGCCGTGGCATCAGTGGCTCCCCGCCCGGGCGACCAGCCCGCTCGCGTACAGGTGATCGAGGGCCCCGGCCGGGTCGGGTTCCGGGCCGGCGAGGGCGAACTCCACCGCCCCGGCCAGCAGCGCCTCGACTTCGGCGTCGACCCGGTCCCGCACGTCGGCGGCGAGCCGGTCGCCCTGGATGGCGACCGGGTCACGGGAGCGGCCCCGGGCCACCTCGTCCGCGTCGCGGTAGTCGAGGCGTACCGCGTGTTCGAAGGTGTGGTGGGCGTCGAACCGGTAGGTGCGGGCCTCGACCAGCTCCGGGCCTCCGCCGGCGCGGGCCCGGGCCACGGCGGCGGCGGTGACGTCGCGGACCGCCTCCGGGTCCTGGCCGTCCACCACGGACGCCCGGATGCCGAACGCCTCGGCGCGGCCGGTGATGGTGCCGGCCACCGCGCCGTCGACCGGCATGGTGGTGGCGTAGCCGTTGTTCTCGCAGACGAACAGCACCGGCACCCGCCAGAGGGCGGCCAGGTTGAACGCCTCCAGCAGCATGCCCTCGTTGACCGCGCCGTCGCCGAAGAAGCTCACCCCGACCTGGTCGCCGCCGCGTCGGCGCAGCGCCCAGACCGCGCCGGTGACGATCGCCCCGGACGCGCCGACGATGGCGTTGGCCCCGTAGACGCCGACGCCGAAGTCGGCGGCGTGCATCGAGCCGCCCCGGCCCCGGTTGAGGCCGTTCTCCCGGCCACACAGCTCGGCGAGCATCCGGGCCGGGTCGGCGCCCTTGGCGAGGACGTGCCCGTGCCCGCGGTGGGTGCCGGCGACGATGTCGTCCGCCCGGAGGGCGCCGCAGACACCGGCCGCGACGCCCTCCTGCCCGAGGTACGGATGGATGCCGCCGACGATCGCGCCGGAGCGGACGAGGTCGATCGCCCGCTCCTCGAAGCGTCGGATCAGCCGTACGGTCCGGTAGAGCCGGACCGCCTCGGGCTCGGCCACTATCCGCGCCCCTCCTTGACGGCGGCGAGGATGTCGTCCCAGAGCCGGGCCCGGGCGGCGAGCGCGGTGTTGACCGTGTCGGCGCACTCCTGCCACTTGGCGTCGTCGTCGCCGCACAGGTCGGCGAGCATCTGCATGGCCATCGGGGTGTGCTGCTCCCCGTCGACCTCGATGTGCCGCTCCAGGTAGTCGACGAACTTGTTGAGCTTCTGGCTGCGCTCGTTGACCGCGACGACCTGGGTGAACATCTCCGGGATCAGGTCCTCCCGGCCGAACGCGAAGGCCGCCGCCTGGCAGTGCACCGGGGTGTTCTCGATGATGTTCCAGGTGGTGCCGGCGAAGGCCGCCGACGGGGCGGGCACGCCCGCCTCGACCAGCGCCTCGGTCACGCCGCGTCCGGCGCGCAGCAGGTCGACCAGGTTGTCGACGGCGGTGGTGTCCGCGCCGGCCTCGGCCATGCCCTGCACGTACAGCTCGAAGTGGCTGATGTAGCCGTCGCCGAGTTCGTCGCTCTCCTCCACCATCACGATGTCGTTGATCAGGCGGCGGCTGCCGGTCGGCCCGGTGGGGATCCACGGGACCGTGACGCAGGTGAGCTGCCGCTGGAGCGACTTCAGCAGGGACATGAAGTCCCAGACGGCGAAGACGTGGTGCTCCATGAAGGTCACCAGCGCGGCATGGGTGTCCAGGTTGGCGTAGAGCGGGTGCTGGACCACCACGTCCCGGCGGGCGGTGACCGCCTGCTCCAGCCGTTCGATCCCCGGGTGGGTCTTGCCCCAGTCGTACCGTGACATTGTCAGCCTCCTTGCCGGGCGCCAGCGCGCCAGATGACCGGACAGAATTCGGGGTCGGCGTAGTCCGGTCGCCCGTCGGCGGTGCGGCGGACCAGCACGTCGTGGTTGTACGCGGCGAGCGTGCCGTCGGAGAGCGGATACTCCCGCCAGCCGTTGTCGCCGTCCTGCAGGTGCAGCGAGACGGCCCGACGCGGGCGTCCGCTGACGTTCGCGCCGCTGCCGTGGTAGGTGCGGCAGTGGTGGAAGCTCACGTGCCCCTTGGGGATCACCATCGGGATCTTGCGGATCTCCGCGCCGTTGTGGGCCGCGTTCTCGGCCAGCATCACCTCGAGCTGACTGCGGTCGCGGTCGGCGAAGTGGCGCACCACGGTGTCGTCGGCGCCGATCTCCCGCCAGCGGTGCGAGCCGTCGACCATGGTGATGGTGCCCATCTCCTCACCGCAGTCGTGGAACGGGATGAACGCGGTGAGCATGTTCTCCGACGACGAGGACGCCCAGTAGTGCTTGTCGAAGTGCCAGGGCACGATGTTGCTCGGCTCGCCGGAGATCGGCGGCTTGTAGATCAGCGTGGACTGGAACACCCGGATCTCGTCGGCCCGGGCGAGCCGGGCGGCGACCGCGCCGAGCAGCGGCTTGCGCAGGATCCGGCTGAGCGCGTCGTGTTCGTGGTGGACGTAGTCGTTGTGCCGCTGCACGTCGCCCCGGTCCGGCTCCCAGTAGGCGAGCTTCGGCGGGCGCACCGGCAGCCGCCGGTCCCGCTCGCCGGCGTAGTAGCGGTCGGACGCGGCGACGAGTTCGTCGACCTCGGCGTCGGTGAAGAGCTTCTTCGACAGGTACCAGCCGTGTTCGGCGTAGAAGGCGACGTCGTCGTCCGAGGGGAGCAGTGCCTCCTCCTCGGCGGTCAACGCCGGGGTGATGTCGGTCGTGGTCGTGGTCATGCCCCCACCTCCTGGGGAGCCGCCGCGGTGGCGGCCAGCTCCCGTTCCTTTGCCTCGTAGAGCGCCTTGATGTTGCCGCTGCCGAAGGTGAGCGCCCCCCGGCGCTCGATCAGCTCCAGGAAGAGCGTCCGGCGGACGTGCATCGACTCGGTAAAGATCTGCATCAGCTGGCCGGCGTGGTCCCGGTCGACCAGCACCCCCAGGTCCCGCAGCCGGTCGATCGGGGCCTGGAGCCGGCCCACCCGCTCCTCCAGGGCGTCGTAGTAGCTGCCCGGGGTGCCGGCGAAGCGGACGCCCCGGGCGGACAGCTCCTCGACGGCGGCGATGATGTCGTCGGTGCGCAGCCCGAGGTGCTGCACCCCGGCCCCGGCGTGCTGGGTGAGGAAGGTGTCGATCTGCCCCGGGCGGCGGGTCACGTCCGGCTCGATGATCACCAGGGTGACCTGTCCCGACGGGCTCTGCACCACGCGGGAGTGCATGCCCTGGCCGGCCACCTCGATGTACTCCTCGAAGATCTCGGCGAAGCCGAAGACGTCCCGGTAGCGCCGGATGGTGTCGTCGAGTTGGCCGGGCGGCACGCAGATCGCCAGGTGGTCGATGTCGGTGAGCGGCCCGCCGTCCACGCCGGCCGGGACGGGCAGCATCTCGACCGCGCCGGGCAGGAACTCGCTCCGGTCGCCGTCGCGCTGCACCAGCCGGTGCCGCACGTCGCCGAAGCCGCCGACCTCGGCGACGACCACCGTGGCGTCCGCGCCGGTGAAGGTGCGCGGCGCGCTCACCCCGGTCGCGCCCCGGGCCAGCAGCTCGGCGTACGACCCGGCGGCGTCGTCGACCTCCAGCGCCACCACGGCGATGCCGTCACCGTGCCGCTGCACGTACGTGGCGGCGGGGTGCTCGGCGGTCAGCCCGGAGGTGAGCACCATCCGGACGTCGGCCTGGCGCAGCAGCAGCGACCGCTGGCCGGTCAGCCCGGTCTCCGGACCGCCCTGGCCGCAGAGGTGGAAGCCGACCGCCGTGCCGAAGTAGAAAGCCGCCTGTCGGGCATCCCCCACGAACATCTCGATGTGGTCAATTCCACGGATCTCCATTGCTCAACCTCTCCACAGATCCCCCGTGAGGTTCGGACCGGGCTCCTCGCCCGGGTGCTGCGTCGATCACCTCCCCGGCCCCGCCCGGCCGACCAGCAGGCTGACGTTCTGCCCGCCGAAGCCGAAGGAGTTGGACAGCGCGTACTCCGGCGCGGCCACCCGGGCCTCGGCGCGGACGTGGTCCGCCGGGCAGTCCGGGTCCGGGTCGTCCAGGTGGTACGTCGGTGGCAGCAGCCCCCGCCCGAGCGCCAGGGCGGTCACCGCCGCCTCCAGCGCCCCGGAGGCGCCGAGCAGGTGCCCGGTGAGCCCCTTGGTGGAGCTGACCGGCACCGCGCCGGTGCCGAAGACCGTGGTCAGCGCGGTGGTCTCGGCGACGTCGCCGAGCTTCGTGCCGGTGCCGTGGGCGTTGACGTAGCCGACGGCCGTCGCGTCGACGCCGCCGCTGGCCAGGGCGCGGCGCATGCTCTCCGCCGCGCCGGCGCCGTCGGGGCGGGGCGCGGTCGGATGGTGGGCGTCGGTGGTGACGCCGTACCCGGCGAGCGTGGCGTAGCCGGTCACTCCCCGGGCGGCGGCGTGGTCGGCGCGTTCCAGCACCAGCAGCGCGGCCCCCTCGGCGAGGACGAACCCGTTGCGCCGCCGGTCGAAGGGGCGGCTCGCCTCGGTCGGGTCGGCCCAGCCCCGGGCCAGGGCACGGGCGTTGCCGAAGGTGTCGGCGAAGGTCGGGAAGAGCGGCGCCTCGCTTGCCCCGGCGAGCACCACGTCGGCCTCGCCGGAGCGGATCAGCCGGACCCCGTCGGCGACGGCCTGCGCGCCGGACGCGCAGGCGGTGCCGACCGACGAGGCGTAGCCGCGGATGCCGTGGGCGATGGCGATCCGGGCCGCCGGCATGTTCGGCAGGATGCCGGTGAGCAGGTACGGGCTCACCGCCGCCCGGCCCCGTGCGGCCCGCGCGACGGCCTGCGTCTCCAGGGTGGCCAGGCCGCCGACCCCGCCGACGATCACCCCGATCCGGCCCGGGTCGACGTCCCGGCCGACCTCGATGCCGGCGTCGGCGAGCGCCTCGGCGGCGGTGAGCAGCGCCAGCACCACGGTCCGGTCCAGCACCCGGGTCTCCGGGCCGGAGGCGACCGTACGCGGGTCGACCTCCGGCAGGAACCCGCCGACCTCCACCGACGCCTCGGCGGGGTGTCCCGCCGGGGGCCGGCCCAGCCCGGAGCGCCCGGTGGTCAGCGCGTCGAAGGTCTCGGCGACGCCCCGCCCGGCGGGGGTGAACAGCCCCATCCCGGTGATCAGCACGGTCATGACGGCGTCTCCGTCAGGTACCGCTCGCGCAGCACCACCTTGCGGACCTTGCCGGTGACGGTGACCGGGATGTCCTCGGCGCCCACCGGCACCACCCGGCGCAGGGTGGGCCCGACCTCCGGGCCGAGCGCGGCGCGCACCGCCTCGGTGCGGTCGAGGGCCGGGTCCGCCCCGGCGGCCAGTTCCAGCAGCACGTCGGTGACCACACCGGCCGGCTCGCGGACGATGACCGCGGTGCAGTCGACCACGTCGGGGCAGGCGGCGAGGATCCGTTCCTCGCTGAGCGCGGTGAAGAACCGCCGGCCGTCGCCGGCGTCGACCGAGTCGACCGCCCGGTCCAGGTGGTAGTAGCGGCCCTCGTCGTCGGCGTACACCAGGTCGCCGGTGAGGTACCAGCCACGCAGCCGGGACCGGTAGGTGGTCACCGAGTCGTTCCAGTAGCCCCGGAACAGCGACGGCGAGTCGATGCCGAGCCAGCCGACCTGGCCGGGCGGGAGCGGGTTGCCCTCGGTGTCCAGCACCGCGACCTTGGCGAACTGGTAGGGGCGGCCGACGCAGCGGCCGTACCGGTCGGTGTCGCTGTGGTGGGTGATGTGGAACATCGAGTGTCCCATCTCGCTGGAGCCGAGCCCGTCGATGAAGACCGAGCCGGGGATCCGGCGCACGCCCTCGCGGGTGACGGTGTCCCGGGAGCCCACCGCGACCAGTTTGCGCACGTGCGGCTCGTGCGAGCAGTCGCCGGTGTTGAACCAGAGCCGCACCGAGTCCAGGTCGTACCCGGACAGGTCGAAGCGGGCCAGCTCCGCCCAGGTGACCGAGAAGCCGAACACGCCGTCGGGCCGCCAGCGCTGGACGGCGTCGAGCACCCGTTCGCCGTTCTGGTCGGAGAGCAGGAACATCTCCGCGCGGTTGCCGAGGGCCTGGTTGACCATCAGCACGGTGGCGGTGTGCGGGGCGGGCAGCGCGTTGAGGATCCGGCTGGTGCCCTGCGCCTGCGGCATGGTGAGCAGGTGCCGGGTGGCGGCGAAGAGGCTGGCGTGCGAGTGCAGCACGGCCTTGGGGATGCCGGTGGTGCCGGAGGTGTGGGTGATGACGACCGGGTCGTCCGGGTGGTGCCGGTACGGCGTGCCGACGGCGTCCGGGTCGCCGGCGCCGGCCTCGGCGGGCTCGCCGAGCAGCGGCGTGCCCAGGTCGTGCCCGGCGAGCAGGGCGGTGTGTTCGGCGTCGGCGAGCACCCCGGCGGCCCGCAGTCGGCGGATGTACTCCGCGGCGATCTCCGGGCGCAGTTTGCCGTTCATCAGCGCCGGGATCGCGCCGATGCGGGTCAGCGCGAGGTAGCTGAGCACCATGTCGGCGGCGGTGCCGGCCCAGACCGCGATCGGGTCGCGGGGGCCGACGCCGTGGGCGCGCAGCCAGGCCGCGCGGGCGTCGACCATCCGGTCGAGCTGGCCCAGCGTCAGTGGGTGTTCGCCCGGGTGGCCGTCGACCGGCGTGTCGAAGGTGAGGCCCGGCCCGTCCGGGTCGGCGCCGTGGGCCAGCACCCGGGCCAGCACGTTGCCGGCACCGATCAGCTCGTCGGCGGCGAGCCGTCCGCGAAGTCCCCTGGAACGCATTCGGTTTCTCCTTGCCCCAGCAGCACCGCGACCGCGTGGTCGCCGTCCGCCGTCTGTTCGATGAGGACCAGCAACGCCTCGTCCGCGTCGCCGTCGTGCAGCAGCAGGTCCGCCTCGGCGGTCCCGTCGGCGCGGGGATCTGCGGTGGGGCTCAGGCAGACCACCGGCCCGCCGAGTCCCCAGCGCGCCGCCACGTGCCCGGCGACGCTGTTCGGCACGGACTGGAAGAAGAACAGCGGACCCGGCCGGCCGCCGGCGGCCACGGTGTCGTGCACGTGCGCGGCGCTTGCCCGGTCGCCGCTGGCGCTGACCAGCAGCACCGCGGTCCGCGCGCCGACCGGTGGCGGGGCCGGCGCGTCGCCGTGCCGTCGGGTCAGGCAGCGGTCGGCGACCGCGACGACCAGCGGCGGGAACGTGGAGTGCACGAAGCCGGGCACGGTCGGCGGCGCGCTGTCGCCCGGCTCGGGCCAGCGCGCCTCGGCGAGCACCCGCAGCCGGCCGGGCCCCGCCCCGGTCCGCCGCCCGCCCGGTCCGCCGCCGGCCGGGCCGGCGGTCGCCGTGGCCGTACCGGTGGTCGTCGCGCTCATGCCGGTGGTGGCCGCGCTCGTACCGGTGGTGGCCGCGCTCATGGCGCACCGACCAGCAGGGCGGTGTTCGCGCCGCCGAAGGCCGCGTTCAGGCTGAGCGCGTACGGGGTCGCCGCCGGGCGGGGCGCGTCCAGGACCACGTCCAGGGGGCACGCCTCGTCCGGGCCGAGGAAGCCGGCGTTGACCGGCAGTTTCCCGTGTCGTACGGCGAGCACGGTGACCACCAGTTCGAGCAGGCCGGACGCTTCCAGGGCGTGCCCGTGCAGCGCCTTGGTGGAGCTGACCGGCACCCGGTCGGCCGCCGGGCCCAGCGCCAGCCGCAGCGCGTTCGCCTCGGAGGCGTCGCTGAAGCCGGTGCCGGTGGCGTTGGCGTTGACGTACCCGACCGCCTCGGCGGGCAGGTCGGCGCGGCGCAGCGCCGCGTCCACCGCGCGGGCCAGGCCCCGCCCCTGCGGGTCGGGCCGGCAGGCGTGGAACGCATCCCCGGCCCGGCCCCAGCCGAGCAGGTCGGCGAGGGGTCGTCGGGCGAGGGTGGCGGACTCCAGCACCACCGCCGCCACCCCGTCGCCGAGCAGCAGCCCGGTGCGGCCGGTGCTGAACGGCCGGACCGTCCCGTCGGTGGCGAGCGCCCGGCCGGCGTCGAAGAGCGCGTACTGGTCGGGTTCGACGAGGTAGCCGGCGGCGACCACGACCCGGTCGGCGTCGCCGCGCCGGATCAGCGCGGCGGCGTCGGCGACCGCCGTACTGGCCGACACGCAGGCGGTGGTGTAGACCCGGCACGGTCCGCCGGTCCCGGTGCGCCGGGCCAGTCCGGCGGCGAGCGGACCGGCGTCGGGTCCACCGTGGACGGCCAGCAGCAGGGCGGCGGCGGCCCGGTCGGTGGTGGTGAGACCGGCGTCGGTGCAGGCGGCGTCGACCGCGTCGGCCAGTTCGTCGGCGAGCGGGCCGACGTCGGTCAGGGTCGCCGCCCGGTCCACCCGCCGGGCGGTGGTGTCGAAGCGGGACACCGGCCCGAACGCGGGTTCCCCGGCGAGCACGCCGGCGAGCTGCGCCTCGGCTCCCCGGCCGAGGGCGCTGGTCGCGTGGACACCGGTGATGTGGACGACAGCACGCCGGTCAGCCATCTGCGGAGGCGGTCAGCCAGGCGCGGAAGACCTCCCGGGCGTCGTCGACGGTGCGGATCCCGGCGAGCTGGTCGTCGGTGAGGTCGAGGCGGGTGTCGTAGCGCTGCTCGACGAGGTGCACCAGCCAGGCCAGCTCCATCGAGCCGAGCCGCTCGGGCACCTCGGACGCCGGCCGGTTGGTCAGCTCGGCGAGCATCTCGACCAGTTCCGCCCGTTCGGGTCCGGGGCGGGCGGCCATCAGGCGGCGTCGCCTGTGGCCTTGGCGGAGACCCGGTCGGCCACCATGCGGGTGAACTCGCCGACCGTCATCAGGGCCAGTTTCTCGTTCTCGTCGTCGGCGAATTTCAGGCCGTACCGGTCCTCGACCCGCACGGCCAGGTCGGCCAGGGCCAGGGACTCCAGGTCGACGCCGGCGGGGCCCAGCGTGGTGTCGTCGTCGATGTCCTCGACGTCGTAGTTCATGTCCGTCAACTGCTCGATGACGAAGGTGCGGACCTCGTCGGACATGGGGTTAACCTCTTTTCCGTGAACCAGTCACCGGTGCCCGGTCGGGACACCGTGTACGTGTGGATCAGCCGTGCCTTCGACGGTCAGCCGGAGGTGACGCGGCGGCTGCTGGTGCGTGCGGGGGTGGCGCTGCTCGGCCGCGACGGGTCGGAGATCTCGGTGGAGCGACGGGCGCGGGGGCGTCCCCGGGTCCGGGGCGGCGGCGTGGAGCTGCCGGTGAGCGTCAGTCACGTCGACGGGGTGGTGGCCGTGGCCGCCTGCCGGGACGCCCCGGTCGGGGTGGACGTCGAGCGCCGTCGCCCGGTGCCGGCGATGGCGCTGGCGCGGCGGTGGTTCGAGCCGGCGGCGGTGGCGTGGCTGCGCGGTCGACCGGACGCCGACCGGTCGGACGGTTTCCTGCTGCTCTGGACGGCCAAGGAGGCGGTGGGCAAGGCCCTCGGCGTCGGCCTGCGCGAGGGCGGGCTGACCCGCCCGATGCCCCGGCCGGACGGGGCGGGGCCGCTGCTGCGTCCGGTGCCCGGCGCTGGTGGCCTGTGGGTGGGTCACCCGCCGGCCGGGCCGGAGCTGGTGCTGGCCGTGGCGGTCGGCGGGGCACCCCGCGAGGTCGTCGTGGTCGACGCCGGGGGCCCCGGTCATGGGGTGGCCGCCCGCAGCGCCTCGGTGGCCCGGACCAGCTTGCCGGTGGTGGTCCGGGGCAGTTGATCCAGCAGGTGCAGGGTGCGCGGGCGCTTGTAGCCGGCGAGCCGCTCGGCGAGCTGCTTGTCCAGGGCGTCCTCGGTGAGGGGGCCGTCCGGTTGGACGTAGGCGGTGATGCCGTTGTCGTACACGACGACGGCGGCGGCCACCCCGGGCAGGGCGGCGACGGTCGCCTCGACCTCGGTGAGATCGACCTTCAGGCCACCGACGCTGACCTGCGAGTCGAGCCGTCCCCGCACGGTGACCAGCCCGGTGACCGGGTCGACGGTGCCGGCGTCGCGGGTGCGCAGCCAGCCGTCGGCCCACCGGGTCGGGTCGGACAGCCCGACGTACGGCGAGGCCGGGCAGCTGACCAGCAGCTCACCGTCGACCTCGCGCACCTCGATGCCGGGGGCCGGCGTGATCGACGGGCGGTGCCGGCCGTACAGGTCGGTGCCGATGACCCCGACCTCGGTCATCCCGTACATGTTGCCCAGCGGCACGCCGTGCCGGTCGGCGAAGGCCTGCGCGACGGCGGCCGGCACCAGCTCGCCGCCGGTGGTCATCCGCTTGAACTGCGGCAGCGGGGCCGGCGGCCGGGTGGAGGCGAGCAGACCGATGTGGAACGGCACCCCCAGGACGGTGGCCGGTGAGTCCTGCGCGGCGATGGCGGCGAGCACGGCGTCGCCGCTGAGCCGCTCCGGCGGCACCAGCTCGACCCGGGCGTGCAGCCCGTAGAGCAGACCGCCGACGAGCCCGAGAACGTGCACCATGGACGGCAGCAGGATGATCCGCTCACCGGGCCGGGCGACGCCGTCGATCTCGGTGTAGCGGCGCACCTCGGCCACCAAGTCCTCGGCGGTGCGTCCGATGACCTTGGACGGTCCGGTGGAGCCGGAGCTGAGCTGGACGACCGCGTGCGGGCTGCCGGCCGAGCGGTCCGAGTAGGCGCTCAGCCCGGCGGTGACGTCGACGAAGACCCGCAGCGCGCCGCCGCCGGCCCGCACCGGCGCGACGACCACCTGCGGGTGGAGGCGTTCCAGCGCGCGGTCGACCTCGTGGTCGGTGAGCCGGTGGTCGAGCAGGACGGCCTGGCCGCCGCTGCGCCAGACCGCCAGCAGGTGGACCACGTAGGACAGTGAGGGGGGCAGGCGCAGCGCGACGGCGCCCCCGGGGCGCAGTCCGGTCTCGGCGAGTCGGGCCTGCGCGTCGGCGACCAACCGGCGCAGGGCGCCCCGCTCGACCGGTTCGGGCAGTCGCAGGCAGACGTCCGTGGCGGGGCCGGCGAGCAGGACGTCGTCCACCCAGCCCGCATCCGGTGCCGCAGGATCTTCCGCCGAACGCATCATCGTCACCGCCGTCCAGCGCGCAGCACAAAATAGGGCGTATACGCCCATCCAGTGCGTCTGATTGGTTGTTGCCGGGAACCCTACGACAGTCGTCCGAGGCGTGACCAGATGCGAATGGCTAGATCAATTAGAGCGCCGGGCCCGATTGCCGGAAGCCGGCCGGCACGGCAGGATCGTCCAGCTGAGCACCCCTGGGGCGGCCGTCCCTTGTGACCGTCCGATCAGGCAGGCGGCAACGATCGTACGACGGATGGGCATCCCTCGTTGTCTTGTCGGTCGATGGTCAACGCCGGACGGGTGCCGGCCACCGACGCTTTCGCCCGGGGCACCGTCGACCGGTTCGGGCACGCGGACGGGCCCGGCGGCCGGGACGATGACGTCCTCCCGACCGCCGGGCCCGGCGTGTCCACCTCACCAGTGGGCGACGTCCACCTCCGCCGGCAGCGCGCAGACCGCCTCCGGCGCGGGGGTCTGGGCGTGCACCAGGAACCGCAGCGACCTCGCCTCGGTGAAACACTCCCGCATCGGCCGCAGCAACTCACGGTGCCCGGCACTGCGCTCCCACGCCTCGAAGTCGGCCAGGGTCGCCCACTCGCTGGTCACCAACCACTGCTCCGGGTCGACGGCCGACCGGCAGACCTGGTCGACCAGATGCCCCGGCACCCCGTTGACCTGGTGGCGCACCAACTCGTACGCCCGGAGGAAATCGGCGGTCCGGTCCACCGCCACCCGCACCAGGAACAGCACACGTGCCCGTCGTTCGATCATGGTCCCCCGCTCCCTTCCCCAGGTGGCTGCGCCCCGCGCAGCACCAGTGCGCTGTTGAAACCGTCGAAGCCGCGGGCGCACACCACCGCGACCCCGGCCTCCGGCCGCCGTGGCCGGCGCAGGAAGTCCAGCTCGCAGCCGTCGGCCGGGCGCGCCGGCCCGGCGGAGGCGGGCAGTTGGTCGTGATGCAGGGCGAGCAGCGCGGTCGCCACGTCCAACGCCGACCCGCCCTGGTGGGCCCGCCCGGTGAGGGGCTTCTGCGTGGTGACCGGGGGTGGCCGGGTGCCGAACACCGCCCGCAGCGCCGCTGCCTCGGTGCGGTCGTGGCGGGGCGTGCCGAGGGCGTCCGGCAGCACCACGTCCACCTCGTCCGGATGCACACCGGCCCGACCGAGAGCCAGGCGGACGGCCCGGGCGTACTGGACGGGGTCGCCGGCGCTCTCCGCCGTGGTGTGCGCCGCGTCGTGGGTGGCGCCCCAGCCGGTCACCTCGCCGTAGATCCGCGCGCCCCGGGCCAGGGCGTGCCCGTGCTCCTCGACCACGAAGACCGCGCCGCCCTCGGCCGGCACGTACCCGCTGGCGTCGACGTCGAACGGGAGGTAGGCGCGCTCCGGGTCGCCGACCGGGCTGAGCAGTCCGGAGCGGAGCTGACAGGCCAGCGCGTACGGGCTCAGCGGACACTCGGTGGCCCCGGCGATCACCACCGGGGTGCCCCGGCGCACGGTGCGCACCGCGTGCGCCAGGCTGTCCAGCCCGCCGGCGGACTCGGTGACCAGCACCCCGCTCGGTCCCTTGAACTGGTGGTGGATGGAGAGCTGCCCGACGCTGGCCGCGTAGAACCAGGCGATCGACTGGTACGCCCCGACCGTGCGGGACGGCCCGCCCCAGAGCCGTTGCAGTTCCCGCTGGCCGAACAGGTTGCCCCCGGAGGAACTGGCCAGGGTGACCGCGTAGCCGTACGGGTCGGGGGCCCGCGCCGGCAACCCGGCGTCGGCGAGGGCGAGCGCGGTGGCGGCGAACCCGAGGTGCGTCCAGCGGTCGGTCTGCACCAGCCGACGGTTGTCGGCGTACCGGGCGGCGTCGAAGCCGGACACCTCACCGGCGATCCGGGTCGGGTACCGGCCGTCCGGGTCGAAGAGGGTGATCGGCCCGGTCACCCGGGTGCCGGCGGTCACCGCGCGCCAGTGCGCGTCCACGCCGATGCCGCTCGGGGCGACCACCCCGATGCCGGTGACCACCGCCCGGGGGCTCACTCCCGCACCGACCCGGAGAGCCGACGGAACACCAACGCGGACTGGAAGCCGCCGAAGCCGCTGCCCACCGAGAGCGCCACGTCGACCGGCAGTTCCCGGGCCACGTTCGGCACGTAGTCCAGGTCGCACTCCGGGTCCCGGGTGCTCCAGTTCGCCGTCGGGGGCACCACACCGTACTCGATGGCCAGGGCGCAGGCGGCCATCTCGATCGAGCCGATCGCGCCGAGCGAGTGCCCCACCATCGACTTGATCGAGCTGACCGGCACCCGGTACGCGGCCTCGCCGAGCGCCCGCTTGAACGCGGCGGTCTCGTGCCGGTCGTTCTGCCGGGTGCCGGAGCCGTGCGCGCTGACGTACGACACGTCGGCCGGGTCCAGCCGGGCCTGCCGCAGGGCGTCGGTGATGGCCAGCGCCATCTCCACCCCGTCCGGGCGCAGGCCGGTCATGTGGTAGCCGTTGCTGCGACTGGCGTACCCGACCACCTCGCAGTAGACGTGCGCGCCGCGCCGCCGGGCGTGCCCGGCCTCCTCCAGCACCAGCACGGCCGCCCCCTCGGCGAGGACGAACCCGCGCCGGTCGTTGTCGAAGGGCCGGGAGGCGTGCGCCGGGTCGTCGTTGTCCGGGCTGGTCGCCTGGATCGCGTCGAACGAGGCCACGGTGACCGGGGAGATCGGCGAGTCGGAGGCCCCGGCGAGCACCACGTCGGCCTCACCGTCGGCGATGAGCTGGTGGGCGTAGCCGATCGCGTCGATGCCGGAGGTGCAGCCGGTGGAGACCACCTGGGCCGGGCCGTGCAGCCCGTGCCGGCACGCCACGTCGGCGGCCAGGCTGCTCGGCACCAGCGCCTGGTAGAGGTACGGCCCGGCGCGACCCGGGTCGACCAGCCAGTGCGCGCCGTGGTCGCTGACCCGCACGTACTCCTGTTCCAGGGCGGTGGTGCCGCCCACGGCGGAGCCGAGCACGACCCCGGCGCCGTCCCGGAGCGCGTCGGTCAGCTCCAGTCCACTGTCGGCGAGCGCCTCGGCGGAACAGGCCAGCGCGAACTGGACGTACCGGTCGGCGCGGCGGCGTTCGTCGAGGGTGATCCCGGCGGCGTCCGGGTCGAAGTCGCACTCCGCGGCGATCCGGGACCGGAACGGGGACGGATCGAAGAAGGTGATCCTTCGGGTGGCGGTGCGCCCCTCGGTGATCGTCTTCCAGAACCGGTCCCGGGTGGCGCCGCCCGGGGCGACCACCCCGACACCGGTCACCACCGTGCGGCGCCCGGTCATGGCGTCGCCTCCACGACCTCGGTGTCGACGTGCCCCAACTCGGGTCGGGGCGCCAGCGGTCCGAGGTGGAACACCACCTCGGCCGGTTCGTCGCCGGTGTTGCGCAACCGGTGCCGGACGTTGACCGGCACGAACAGGGCCTCCCCGGCGGCGAGCGGCACCGGCCGGTCGTCGAGGTCGACGGTGATCGCGCCCCGGGTGACGTAGAGGAACTCCTCGCTGTAGGGGTGGTAGTGCTCGGCGATGCGCTCGCCCGGCAGCAACGCCGCCACCCCCATGAACCCGGAGGTGGAGCCGACGGTCTTCGGTCCGAGCAGCACCCGCAGCTCCGCGCCGCGCCGCCGGTCGGCGGGGACGGAGTGGGCCGCGACGACCCGGTCGGCGGTCTCACTCATCGTCGTCCCCCTCCAGTCCCCGCTGCCGGGCGATCAGCTCGACCTTGTCGCGGATGATCGCCATCTGCTCGCGGGTGCCGGCGTTGAGCCGGTCCTCCATGCCCCGGTCGTCGACGGGCGCGTCGGGCCGCAGGTGGAAGTCCTGGACCCAGGTCATCCGGGTGCCCCCGTCCGGCGTGGTGTCGTAACGCCAGTGCAGGCGCATGTACTCGAACGGTCCGGTCTCCACCCGGTGCGCGTGCACCTGCCAGGTGTCCGGGTCGGCGGTGCGTTCGCTGACCCAGCTCCACACCGTGCCGTCCGGGTCGGGATGCATGGTCAGCCGGAACCGCACCGTGTTCCCGTCCCGGTGGAGCACGTCCACCGAGGCGTACTCGGTGAACAGGTCGGTCCAGTTCGCCACGTCGTTGGTGAGGTCCCAGACCAGCCGCCGGGGCGCGTCGATCACGATGCTGTTCTCGGTGTGGCCGGGCGGGTCGACCGGCTCCGGGGAGTCGGGCGGCTCGCCCTGCTCGGCGACCAGGTCGGCGACGGCGGGGATGCTCAGGTGGCCCGTCTCGGTGGGGATCCGCGCGCCGTACCGGTCGGCGACCACGGCCTGCAACTCCAGCAGGGCCAGCGAGTCCATGCCGAGTTCGGCCAGCGAGGCGTCGGGGGTGCGGGCCGCGGTGTCGGGATCGAGCCCGCAGTGCGCGACCAGGATGTCGGTGATCTCGGTGGCCAGGGCCGCTCCGGCCGGTCCTCGGGTGACGGTCATGGTGATCCTCTCAGCTGTGGGCCGCAGCCACGGCGACGTTCGCGCCGGGCCGGTATCGGGTGCGGTCGTGCCGTCGGGCACGCGGGCCGGGGCGCTCGCGGGTCACCCCGACGCGGCTCGACCGGTCACGGTCACGGCCGCCACCCGTTCCCGTTGGCGTCCCAGCGGTAGAAGCAGCGCGCCATCGCGTCGCGGGGTGACTGCCAGGTCGGCAGGTACGGTGAGACGTACGGCCGCAACCGGTCGCTGATCCGGGTGAACTCGGGGTGCCGACGGGCGGTCTCCACCGCTCCCTCTCCCGCCTGCTCGGTCTCCAGCAGGTGCACGTAGAGGTCGTGCAGGCGGTACAGCGACCGGTGGCGGACCCCGGCCAGGCGCGGCAGTTCCGTCGCGTCCGACTCGGCGAAGATCTCGGCGACCCGCGACTCCGCGGTCGGCAGCACCTTCGCGACGATCAACGAGCGGTCCATGGACACCCCTCCCGGTGGCGGACGCCGGGCCGCACGACAACCGGGCGGCTGCCGACACGATGCCGAGCACACCGTCATCGGAGCGTCACCACAGACCGTCCACTGGCACCCCTCCTTTGTGACGCTGGGTTGACGATGGACGAGCAGGATGCTTCCCGTACCTGCCGGCGAACCAGGAGTGGGTATCACATAATCCCAGGTCAGAGACGCTTTCGGGAACGCGCCCAGGGGGTCGGAATGACGACCAGGAGGTTGACCGAGCGTAACCGCTATTGATAATCTTCGTCGCTACCAGCCCGGCGGCGGCTCTCGCCCCGGCGTACGCGACCGGACACCGTCGTCGCGGGCGGCCGGCGGGCACCGTGAACGACGGGACGAGAGTTCCGCTGCAGGGGGTACGGCCGTGGGCTCTGACACCAGCACGCCGACGACCGCTCCCCGGGTACGTCTGCTGCTGCTCGGCGGCTTCCGTCTGCTGCACGACGACCAGCCGGTGGTCGTCCCCCGTGGACTGCAACGGATCATCGCGCTGATCGGGCTGCGTCCCGGCGCCACCCGTAGCCACCTCGCCGGTCTGCTCTGGCCCGACGCGCCCGAGGACCGCGCCCTGTCCTCGCTGCGCACCGCCCTGTGGCGGCTGCGCCAGGACCCCTGCTGTCCGATGCTGACCAGCGGCGACACCGTACGGCTCGCCCCGGCCGTCCACCTCGACGTGGACGAACTGGTCCGCACCGCCGCCCGGGTCGGCGACGACGGCGACCCGCGCGCCGCCGCCGCGGCCCTCGCCGCCGGCCGCCACGACCTGCTTCCCGGCTGGTACGACGACTGGGTGCTGCTGGAACGCGAACGCCTGCGCCAACTCCGCCTGCACATGCTGGAACACCTCGCCCGCACCCACCTGGCGGCCGGCCGGCACGGCGAGGCCCTCCAGGCGGCCCTGGAGGCGATGGCCGCCGAACCCCTGCGCGAGACCCCACACCGGCTGGTGGTGCAGATCCACCTCGCCGAGGGCAACGCCTTCGAGGCGCTGCACGCCTTCTACGTCTACCGCGACCTGATCCTGCGGGAACTGGACCTGGAACCCTCGGCGGCCATGTGCGCCCTGCTCGACGACACCCTCGCCCCGATCCGCCGCCGCCCGGCGCCACCCGGCGCCCGACGCCCCACCCGCCCCGCGCCCGGACCGTCACCGCCGTCGACATCCGGGTGACGGCACGGTGACAGCCCGGCCGGCAGGGTGGGCCCACCAGGCCTCCCCGCAGACTCGCGGGACGCCGGTCGCGAAAGGGGAACCGATGAGTCGGCTACTGATCGTCAGCAGGATCGTCCCGGGGGCGGAGGAGCAGGTGGCGGAGATCTTCGCCGAGTCCGACGCCGGTGGACTGCCCGCCCTGACCGGCGTCCGGCACCGCTCCCTGTACTGCCTGCACGACGTCCTCATCCACCTGATGGAGACCGACGTGGACCCCGGCTCGGTCGGCGCAGCCCGCACCAACCCGCTCTACCTGCGGGTCAACGAACGGCTCGCCGAACACACCTCCCCGTACCTGCCGACCTGGCGCTCCCCCCGGGACGCGATCGCCGGGTGCTTCTACCGCTGGGACGCCGCCCCCGCACCGTCCGTCGGCGCCCTCGACTGACCCGCTGATCCGTGCCGCAAGGAGCTGCCATGTCCTCCAGCCGCCCACACGTCCTGGTGATCGGCGCCGGCACCGGCGGGATGTGCCTGGCCCACGGCCTGCGCCGGGCCGGGATCAGCGTCGCCGTCTACGAACGTCACCGCACCCGCACCGACGGCCTGCTCGGCTACCGGGTCGGCATCGGTCCGACCGGCAGCCGGGCCCTGCGCGAGTGCCTGCCGCCGGACCTGTTCGACACCTTCGTCGCCACCTGCGCCCGCTCCCCGCGCTACTTCAACGTCATCACCCAGCGGCTGCGCCAGACCGCCTCCTTCGAGCTGCGGCCGGACACCGACCCGGTCAACACCGACCGCTCGGTCTCCCGGATGACGCTGCGGCAGGTCCTGCTCACCGGCATGGAGGACGTCGTCCACTTCGACAAGACCTTCACCCGGTACGAGCAGCACGACGACGGCACGGTCACCGCGTACTTCGCCGACGGCAGCTCCGCCGTGGGTGACCTCCTGGTCGCCGCCGACGGCACCCACTCCGCCGTCCGCCGGCAGTACCTGCCGCACGCGGTCACCCGGGACGCCGGCAGCATCAACATCGCGGTGAAGATCCCCCTCACCGAACACACCCGCAGCCTGCTGCCACCGCGCGTCCTGGAGGGCATCTCCCTCATCTTCGGCACCCGCGGGATAATGGGCATCCTGCACGTGATGGAGTTCAAGTGGGACAGCGGCGGCGGACTCAAGTCCGGCATCGGCGGCGCCGACGCCCACCTGCTGGACCGCTGGCCGGGCCTGCTCTACGACAACACCCGCGACTACATCAACATCATCATCTGGAGCACCGCCCGTCGGTTCCCGCCGGACGTGATGCGCCGACGCGGCGACGACCTCGTCCACCTCGCCCTGCAACTGACCCGAGGCTGGCACCCGAACCTGCGCGAACTGCTCGCCCGCAGCGACCCGGGCAGCTGCCTGCCGATCAAGGTGGCCACGTCGGAACCGGTCCCGCCGTGGAAGCCCAGCACCGTCACCCTGCTCGGCGACGCCATCCACACCATGACCCCGGGACGCGGGGTCGGGGCGAACACCGCGCTGCGCGACGCCACCCTGCTCTGCCGACAGCTCACCGCGGCGGCGGCCGGTGACAAGCCACTGCTGGAGGCGGTCGGCGACTACGAGGCGCAGATGCTGCCGTACGGCTTCGCCCGGGTGGCCGACTCGCTGAAGAACAACGGCACCAACGGCGACGACCCGCTCTACCGCCCGGTCGTCGGCCGACTCGCGCTGCTGGGCGCCCGCGGCTACTTCGGAGTGACCAGCCGGGTACCGAAACTGCGCCGCAAGTTCGTCGACGACCTCTACGCCTACCGGGGCGCGGAGGACTGAGTCCCCTCCCCACGGCGGTGCCGGCACCTGTCTCTCCTGCCGACGAGCAGGGTGCCGGCACCGCCGTCACGGTGCGCCATCGTGTGCCACGCACCGTTCCGGCGCTCCCCCGTCGACCTCCCACCCGAACCGCCCGACCCGACCGGCGGCACGGGATCCTCCCGGCCAGGCTGAGGCCGGTAACACGCGTATGCGAAGCTGCGGCGGACTTTTCTCGCACTTTCGCCGTACGCATTGGGAGGTACGCCGTGGCGTGGACGTTCGGACACTCATTGTTACTCATCCTGGCGGTGGTGGGCGGCGCCGCCGCCGGTTGGGCGCTGCGCGGCCGACAGACCACCGGCCGCCCGCCGTCCGGGGTGGACCCGGTCTCCATTCGACCGGGCCGCCCGGCGGCCACCACCACCTCGACGCCAGCCCCGGGCTCCTCGGCCGACCGGTCCACGGCCGGCGCCGCTGCCGCCACGGCGGACACCACCGCCGCGCCGGTGGACTCCGCCGCACGGCCGGAGACGGTCGACGCACCCGCGACGCCCGACCGGTCCGACCACACGCCGGACCTCCCCCTCAGCACGGACCCCGACCCGGCCCGTCCCACCCCGGCCCCGGTGGCGTACAGCGAGCCGGTGGACGCCCAACTGGAGCCGGTGGACGCCCAGGCCGAGCCGATGGCGCCCCGGACCGAGCCGACCGCCTCGTCGAGCGGGCCGGCGGGCGCGCGGGTCGAGCCGGTGGAGGCGCAGCTCGAACCTGTCGACGCGCAGACCGACCCGGTGACCCCGCAGCCCGGAGCGGTCGACGGGGAGCCCGAGCCGGTGACCGCCCGGACCGAGCCGGCCCCGGGGACCCGGCCCCTTCCCGCGCCGGTAGCGGAGGCCACGCACGCCGAGGCAGCCACGGGCAAGCCGGATGCGGCCGACCCGGTCGAGGTCGAGCCGACGGCGGACGAGCCCGCCACGACCGAACCGGCCGAGGTCGAGCCGGTCAAGACCGAGCCGACCGCGACCGAGCCGGTCAAGACCGAACCGACCACGACCGAGCCGGCCAAGACCGAGCCGATGGCGGCCGAGGTGGCCGAACCAGTGGCGGCCGGACCGGTGGCAGGCGAACCGGTGGCGGCCGACCGGGTCGAGCCCACGGCGGGACCGGCCGCCCCGGCGGACGACCAGATCCAGCCGGTCCAGCCGACGGCCGGCAGCGTACCGGCCGAGGCGGACACCACGGCCGGGCAGCACGACACGGCGGTCACGCCGCGCGACGCGGAGGACGGTCCGGACGACGACTTCCGTCGGATCCAGGGCATCGGGCCGAAGATCGCCGCCGCCCTCCAGGCCGCCGGCATCCGCACCTACCGGCAGTTGGCCGAGCGCGACGAGGCGGGGCTGCGCGAGGTGATCCGGGGCGCGGGCCTGCGTGCCGCCCCGGGCCTGGCGAGCTGGCCGCAGCAGGCCCGCATCCTCGCCGACGCTCCCGCCGAGGCCGACAAGGCATTCCCCGCCCCCACCGCCTGACCCACCGCCGCCCCGCTCCGCCACCGGCCACCGCCGTCGTGTCGGATCGCCGTCGCGCGTCGTCCCCGGCGACGGCCGGTGTCGGCGCGGGGCGGCTGGCGCGGGAACCGCACTGGTCCGCGCCGCACGCGGTTTGGCTGTTCACCGCGTCTGGGTACAACCCGCCTCACTCGACCCACCATTACGAGGGAGGCAGCCATGCGGCGTGGCCCGTCGATATTCGGAGTTCTCGTGGTGATCTGGCTCGTCATCGGCGCGATCGCCGCAGGACAGCGCGGCTACTTCGAGGGCGAGGAGACCAACTGCGCCGAGGCCGGCACGATCCTGGTCACCGTCGTGGCCGGGCCGCTCAACTACGTGGGCGCCAACCCGAAGGTCGACTGCGAACTGCCCCAGCCGTCCCAGTAGGCCCCACTCCCCCGTCCCGGCCCGCGCCCACCGTCCCTGGTGGACGCGGGCCGTCTCCGTGTTCGTCATCGGCCAGCGTCAGATCGGGAGCCCGAGACCTGCCTGCCGGGCTCTGCCTTCCCTGACCTGCCGGCGATCACGTTTGCCGTTGCGCCATACTCTCATCGACATGCGACGATCGGAACCCGCGCTGGCCGATGGTCAGCCGACGGCGGCAGAAGACGACGGACACGAAGGTCCACTCGCCGAGTTCTCAGCGCTGCGGCTGGAGATCCAGGAGCGGGTCAAGGCTCAGCAGCAGATGCTCTCCTTGCAGCTCACCGTCTCCGCGGCGATCTTTGGCTTCGCCATCTCGCGGCCTGGCATGACAGCTCTTCTGCTGATCATGCCGTTCACGTCGTACCTGCTGTGCGGGCGCCTGGTGGCCCAGCACTTCGGCACGCTACGGGTTGCCGAGTACATCACGGCCGAGCTCAGCGGCCGCGTCCCGGGTGGCCTTGGCTGGGAAGAGTGGCTTCGTCGACGGCAACCCTCCAACCCGCATCTTCTGGGTTCCACGCTGCCGCTGCTGCTCACCTTCGTCGCGACGAGCGTCTTCGCCCTGGGCTGGACCGTCGGGTATGTCTTCCTCCGTGGCGACGTCGACATCGCGCCCAGGATCGGCCTCGCGGCGGTCTGGACCCTCGGCATGGCCGCCACCGTCCTCTCCACCATGCTCGTACTTCAGATGGCCGGGCGGGTGCCCGTACGGAGTTGGGACGAGACCGGCTTGTCCTGACCCGCACAGCGACATCATCGACCACCATCATCAGCACAACCAGATCGGACCGACAACGTGGAGGACCGGCTCACCCGCCGTCGGAGCACCGCCGACCCGTCACCAGGGGACGCGGAAGGCCCCTGGGCGGCGACGGGTCGGCGGCGCCTACGTGACGGGTGGAATCACTCGCCCTTCGCCGGGTAGACGGCGTCCACCTCGACCTCGACCAGCCAGCCGTTGACCGGCAGGTTCTCGATCTCGAGCGCGAACCGCGACGGCCGGGCGGGGTTGACCACCATCGGCGTGGCCGGCGCAGCCGACCCGAGCGGTACGAGCACCGGCTTACCGGTCGACAGGCTGGTGTTGGCGAAGAACTGGCGGTAGGCCCGGTTCCAGCCGTTGAAGTCCATCCGCTCCTGGCCGGCGGGGTTCTGGAGGAACACCCGCATGCTGATGACGTCCTCGTAGGACAGGCCCGCCCGGGACAGGTTCTCCCCGATGCGGCGCAGCACGTTGATGCCCTGCGCCTCGGTGATGGTCACGCCGGGCGGCAGCACACCGCCGGGGAACACCTCGGTGTCGATGTAGCGCGCCTCCGACCCGGCCGGCGCGGCCGTGTTGAGGGCTGCCGGGCCGAGGCCGCTGGTCTTGTAGAGCGCCGCGCCCTTACCGATGGCCACCCCGTCGGCGATCATCGGGTTGTCCTGCCCGGCGGGAAGCACGCTGACCGTGGTGCCGGGCCGCGGTGGGAACAACCCGCCGGCGACGGCGACGGCCGGGACGGCGAGGATGACAACGGCGGCGGGGACGAGGATGCCGAGTCGGTGCATGGTGAATGCCTTCCTGGTGGGGCTGTCGGAGGTGACGGGCGTGCTCATGCGGCCGTGACGCGGGCGTGGAGGGACTCGACGGCGACGCGGGCGGAGACCATCGCGCCGTGCTGCCAGGCGATGGCGTGGCTGAGGTGGTCGCCGGCGAAGTACACGTTGCCGGTCGGCTCCAGGAGGCTGCGGTACCCGGTGCCGGTCTGCCCGCCGACCGCGCCGGGCCAGCCGACCCACGCCCCTTCGGAGAACGGCGTGGAGGCCCAGTCCTGGGAGAAGGACGCGGTGATGCCCTTGCCGTACACGTCGCCGAAGATCTTCTTTCCCTGGGTGACCGCCTCGGCCAGCCGCTGCGGCGGGGTGAGGTTGCCGTAGAAGTTCGCGTTCGCGCCGGTGTTGTAGTAGCCGATCATGGTGCCCCGGTCGCCGTGGTAGCCGTACGACGGGTGCCACATGTTGGCGAGGTTGGTGTTGGCGTTCGTGATGCCGCCGTAGATGCGGAAGTCCTCCTCCCACCACCGGCGGTCGTACTCGATGCCGATCTTGCCGGCGTTGGTGACGCTCACCGACCCGAGCGCGGAGACGATCGCCGCGGGCAGGTTGGACTTGATCTTCGCAGCGATGTGCGGGGGCATAGTGTTGATCGCGAAGTCGCCGACGATCTTCTTCGTGCCGCCCGGGGTCGTGTAGACGACCTCGACGCCGTCGACCGTGTTGTGGTACTCGACGATCTGGGCGTTGTAGCGCAGTCGACCGCCACCGACCGCCTTGGCGAGGGCGTAGGCGATCCGGTCCATCCCGCCGACCGGCTGGTACATCATCATCGCCTGGTCGAAGCCCATCTCGAACGAGAAGTAGTTGCCCAGCGTCGAGGCGAGGAGGTCGGACATCGCGTACTGCGGGATGGGGGTACCCGCCTCCAGGCCGGCGCCCGGCTGCGGGTCGTAGCCGCGACGCCCGCCGCCGTTGTACTTGAAGCTGGCCGCGGGGTCACCGACGACCCGGTTCCCGATGGCCCCGAAGCTGCGCAGGTAGGAGAGCAGCCGCTCCTTGTCCTCAGCGGTAAGGTACTGGTCGAGCGATCCCTGGTCGGTCGCCTTGGCGAGCAGCTCGGCGGTGTAACCGTAGGCGTCCGCCTTGGCGGCCCGCTGGCGGACCGGGACACCGTTGAGCGCACCCGGCACGTTCTCCCGGTAGAGGAAGGCGTCGGCGTTCTGGTTGGTGAAGACCTCGATCGGGACGCCGAGTTCCTTGCAATAGTCGAGGGTCACGTGCATCTGGGGGATGCGCCCGGGGCCCGCGTTCATGTACTGGCCCTTGGAGAAGGTCGCCTTCTGGGTCCGGCCCTTCAGGTCGGTGTAGGTGTCCCCGCCCCGCACGGTCCAGTTCCGGCCACCGGGCCGGCCGCGGCCTTCCAGGACGGTGACGTCGTAGCCGCCCTTGAGCAGCTCGTAGGCGGCGGTGAGGCCGGCGATGCCGCCGCCCATCACGATGACCGTCTTCCGGCCGTGCCGGCCGAGGTCGCTCATCTTCAACGGTGTGAACGGTGGTGTCTCCGCGGCATGGGCGCTGGTCAGGCCGAGCGCGCCCATGCTGTGCAGCATGACGCCGGCGCCCCCGGCGATGCCGACGCGGCGAAGGAAGTCCCTGCGGGTCTGGCTCAAGTCAAGCCTCCGGGTGTGGGGGTGGATGATCACCCCGGACGCTAGGAAGCCTTCGTTAAGCCCGTGGATCGCGGATGCGTCGGCCGCGTCACGTACCCGCTGGTAGATCGCCATTTCGATTACGGGAGTGGTACCCCGTCGGTGCTACCGGCCGCGCGGGTCGGCGGCCGGTGACGGGTCAGCCGGTCGACTGACGGGTCAGCCGGTCGACCTCGGTCCGCAGCATCGCCGCCACCGCGCACAGGACCGATTGCAGCGCGCCCCGAGGTCTCCGGCACTCCCTTGGTCGACCCGGAATTGGACAACGCTGGGTAGGATCAATTGCCGCGTTCGGTCCCGCTTCCTGAGGATGTGACGCAATTGCCCGCCGAAGATCCCGCCCCTCGACAACAGCCGGAGAGACAGGACGGAGAGCAGACCCCGCGCGAGAAGTGGCTGTCGCGCGCACTCGTAGCTGGCGTGATCTCGATTGTCGTCGCCGTGGTCGGCGGAGTGGGAACCAGTGCCGGCGTCAAGTGGCTCGGTCTGGGTGGAGAGGACAAGCCCACGCCCACATCGTCGGCCACCGCCGGCAGTGGCCCGACCGCTCCCGTCGGCGATCCGATCAAAGTCAACAAGGTCACCCCCGTCCCTCGGGAGAACGACAACACCTGGGTGTTTCCCGGCCCGGTGAGCGCACAGACCCTCAGCGACATCAACGCTGATTTCGCGGCGTACGAGAAGAGCACCCAGGAAATCATGCGTTCGTACGGGGGAGTCGAGTCCGGAGTCTCCACGGTGGAGTTGGAACTCGAGGGCAATCGCGGGAAGGAGGTCCGCATCACCGACATCGCCATCCGCCCTCGCTGCCGTGAGCCACTGACGGCCGCACTCTTCGACAACGCGCCACAAGGAACCGCGGAGACCGTTCAGATCGGTTACGATCTCGACCGTGACCCCGTCTTCGCGCAGGAGTCCACGGTGGTCGACGACGACCCGCTTCCGCAGCTGACCGGCAACTACTTCGCCAGCCGCAAATACACCCTGAAGCGCGACGAGCAGGTCACCTTCCGCCTTTCCGCCGTGACCAGGGAAAAGTACTGCGAATACACCTTCAGAGTGGAGTTCATCGCCGACGGCAACGTCGGCTCGATGGACGTCGACAATCAGGGCAGGCCGTTTCAGGTGACCGCCCTGGTGACGCGGAACGGCCTGCTCGACTGCTCTGCCTACCAGCAGATGCACCAAACCTCGGGACGTGGCTGGGCCAGGGTGGCACCGTCCTCCCCCTGCCCGGAGTGACCAGACATGACGCTCACCCCGCTGACCAGAATCATCTGCCTGGCGGCAGTCCTGCTCGCGACGGGCACCGCCTGTTCCGCTGACGAAACCCCGGGCGAATCCCCGAGAACGGCGACCGTCCAGCCGCCGAAGGACTTTCGGGTCACCATCCTGTCCGAGCCCGCCGGCACGGCGCACAGTGTGGCGATGAGCAGTGACGGCAAGCGCGCCGTCACGAGTTCCGTGCAGGAGGACGCGGACCCTCCCCACGGGTCGGTGTCACTCTGGGACCTGACCGATCCGCTCCAGCCTCGGGCCTCCGAACTCATACCCGATCGCGGCGGCACGGCAGTCAAGGTGGCCATGAGTGGAGACGGCAGGTACGCTGCGACCTTTCACCTGAGCGGGAAGCTGACGCTGTGGGATCTCGCTCACCCGGCCCGGCCGATGCCCCGAGAACTGGCCGCCGAGGGGGTCACCTCCCTGGCCCTCGACCACGACGGCCACCACGCCATCTCCGGCGGCAGCGACGGCGTACATCTCTGGGACCTCACGAACCCGAGCCAGGTGAGGAAGAAGCAGCTCCTGGGTTCCGGCGCATACTCCGTCGACTATTACGAGGTGGCCATGAGCGCCGACGCGAAACGCGCTCTGGTGAGCCACCAGTCCGGCAACGGCGACGGGGGTGTGCTGGTCTACGACCTGTCGAACCCGGCCAGCCCGGCGGCATATTCGTTGATCCGGAACGCCGGCTACCACTCGGCCAACACCGTCGCCCTCAGCGGCGACGGGAACATCGCCCTCGTGGGCTACCACCACTGGACCACCTACAACAACTTCCTCACCCGCTGGGACCTGCGCACCTGGGACAAGACCGAACTGAGGCCGATGACCGGGTGGAAGATCGTTCCGGACACCCCCGGTAGCGTCCTGCGATGGGAGGTCGCGCTCGATCAGGAGGGCAAACGTGCACTCATCGCTCAGCGCCACGATCCCGCAGCCCCAGGCGCGACGGACCCTCCGCGCTCCGATGTGCAACTGTGGGCGCTCGACACCCTGGCCGACTTCCCCCGATTCTCGCCCACCAACTGAGACGAGCTGGCACGCACCCGTTGGGCGCGGAGGTGGTGGTCAGGCTTCGAAGGCCCAGATGCCGTCCTCGTTGGGGACGAGAACGAGCGGGCCCGCGACGGCTGGATTCGGCGCGCTGTACTCGGCGGTGATCGGATGCTCCCAGACGACCCCGCCCGTCGCGGCGTCGAGGGCGTAGAGCTTCGTCGGATGGCCCTTCGCGTGGGGGGCGACCGTGACGAACAGCTTCCCGGACTTCAGGAGCAGGGTCGAGGCGTACCGGACGTCCAGGGATTCGGTACGCCAGCGCCGGGCGCCCGTCGCGACGTCGAAGGCGTAGACCGCGTCGCCGGCGAAGAAGACGGTCTGGTCGGCGAACACCACCGAGAGGGCGGAGAAGAGTTCGGCCCGGCTGGCCCGTGCCCGCCACTTCACGGTTCCCGTCCTGACATCGACGACGTAGAGGTAGCCGGCCGGGCCGCGACCGTCCGCGGTGAACAGGTACAGGAGACCACCGCCGAGGTGCAGCGGATCGACGTCGACGAGGAGCGGAAGGCTCCAGCGCTGCCGTCCGGTGTTCGCGTCCCAGGCGAGCAGGGTGGTGTGGCGGCTCTCGACCGCCGAGTACCCGAAGGTGACGTCGCCGTCCGACCGCAGCGCCCCGATGTACTTGCCCGCGCCCTCGATCTGCCACCTCTGGCGTCCCGTCGTCACGTCGGTGGCGACAGCCAAGGGAGGGACGTCGTCATCCTCATCCCCGAAACTGCTGGAGTACAGCACGCCGTCCGACAGGAAGTCGACATTCTGGTCCGGTGGCAGCGGAGCCGTCCGGGTCAGCTCCCCCTTCACGTCCAGCGAGAGCAGGCGCTGATTCTCGCCGCTGACCACCAGGCGGACGGTCCCGCCGCTGACCCCGATGAAGTCGACAGTGTCGTCGACGACCTGGTAGGACCAGCGCCGCCGACCGCTGACCGCGTCGAGCGCATGGACGTAGGTGGTCGTGCCGTCGTCGACCTTCGCGTACACCGCCCCGCCGTCCACGATGACCGAGTCGGCGTTGTCCCCGGTGGGGAAGGTCCACCGCTGGGCACCGGTGGCCGGGTCCAACGCGACGATCGCGGCGCTGGACAGCACGTCGGACACCTTGGAGGTGCCCGTGACATAGGCCAACCCGTCCCTGACGAAGAGGGTCACGAGCTGCTCCAGCCCCAGCGAGGCTTTCCACCGCCGCTTCGGGGTCGGCCGTTTCGGGCGGCCGGCGAGGCCCGGTGCACCGGCGAGTTTCCACGTCAGGGCGCCGGCACCCAGAGCGCCGGCGCCAATGATGGCGTTGCGGCGGGTCAGGCCGCGCCGGAGCCCTTCCGGCTGGCGGACGGCGGGTGACGCGGTGGACGTCGCCGAGGCGGCCGGCGCGGCGGATTCCCCCGTACGCGGCACGTCCTCCGGCGGCGGCGGTGCCTCACCCCGGCGCAGGGACGGCTCACCGGTCTTGACCACCGGTGCGGTGTGCTCGGGTCGCCTCTCCCCCGGCTCCGGCGACAGGTCGCGGCCACGCGGGGCGGCCGGTTCCCCGCCGTCGCGACGCGCGGGATGCTGGGCCAGGAGCCGACGGTAGTCCCCGGCCGTGATGCCGCTTCCGGCCAGGTGGGCACCGGCCTGGGCCACCGCCGACGGCAGGCAGCCCAACTCGGCGCAGATCTCGGCGGCGTCGGCCGGATCGACGACGCCGCCGCCCCGGGTGACGATCCCGGTGAGCAGTTCGACCGCCTGGTGTGGTTCGAGGACGTCCAGGCGGAGCGGGCTAACGACGTCCGGCCAGCCGTTGGCGTGGCGGCTGGTCAGCACGATCCGACCCCGGGGCAGCCGGGCCAGCAGGTCGGTGAGGTGGCCGGGATCGGTGACGTCGTCGAGGATCAGCAGCCACCCGTCGTGGCAGGCCAGCCACCGTACCGCCCACTCCCGCAGCGCCCGCGACGGCAGGACCACGCCGAGGCCCGCCTGGAGCGCGACGGCCAGCGCGACCAGGCCGGCGTCGAGGGCGGCGGGGCTGTCGGCGGTGATCCACCAGACCGGACGGTGGTCCTCGCGGCGGTCCGCCGCCCACCGGGCCACCAGGGTGCTCTTGCCGACCCCGGCGGGCCCGTGGACCGCCTGCACGACCACCGCAGCAGGATCCTCGGCGGCCCGGTCCAGCCAGTCGAGCGCGTCCGCACGGCCCACGAAGAACCGCAGTCGCGCCGGCAGGTTCACCAGCCCGGCCGGGGCCGGCACCGCCTCCGGCGCGACCAGCGCCTCCGCCGACACCACGGTGACATGCTGGGTGTTGGTCGTGTGGTCACCGGTGGACGCGATACCGGAGATGCTGCCGGCCGTGGCCGCCCGCGACCCGCCCGACGCGGCCGGATCGTCCACCGGCTCCGGCGTCGCCGGTTCGGCGCGCGCGGGCGTCCACCGTCCGCGTCGGGACCACCAGCTCACCGGTGCTGGATGTTCGTCGTGTCGTCGCCGGTCGACACGATCCCGGTGGCGTCACCCCGCACGACGACCGACCTCGACCCGGCCGGTGACCGCACCTCAGCCGACGCCGACGCCGGCGGTGTGGGCGTCGACCCTCCCGACGGGGCCAGCAGGACCGCGGTGACCGCGACCACCAGGCTGGCGACCCCGGCCAGCCAACCGGCCACCTCCACCCCCTGCAATCCGAACAGCACCGCCGCCACCACCAGCCCGGCGGCGACCGCCCCACCCATCCCGACGATCACCCAGCGTCGCGCGCGCATAGCGACATCATCGACCACCATCGCCAGCACAACCAGATCGGACCGATCACGTGCCGGTCGCAGCCAGCCCGGAAAACGGTTCGTGGTACGGGGTCCACGGCCACACCGGGTCGGTGGGCACGCTGCCTGCCGTGGTCCGCATCGCGTAGGTCGGGCGTTCGGCGCCGTCGACCGGGCCGAGGTAGGGGTGACCGGTGAGGTGGCACCAGGCGGGCAGGTCCAGCAGCGCGGCAGGGTCGGTGGCGACGAGGTGGATGACAGTGCCGGGCGGCACGGCAACGGTGAGGCGGCGCAGCTCGATGAGCAGCTGCACGCATCGACCGGCACCTTGACGATGCCTGGCACGTTGGCGCCGACAGCAGGCCCACGGATCCGACGGGAACGAGCCCATGTTCTTCCGCTTCTCGCACCGCAACTGGGTCAAGACCACCGGCAAGCTGCTCGACTCACGGGTCCACAGCGTCCGGAACTCGGACGTGAGGTGGGCCTACATCGTCCAGTTTCCGGGGCCGAAGGGACAGCACACCAAGCTCGAAGTCCTGGAGGACTCCCGCACCCTCGGGGTCGCGGTCAGCGCCACCGTACCGCGGCTCGTCAGCCCTGACGGCAAGAAGGCGGTCTTCGACAGGAGCGACCCGCAGATCAACGCGGCGGAGGTGGTCAAGAGGCACGAGAAGGCCGACGAGGAACGCTTCCGCCGGCAACTCGGCGACTGAGCCTCGGCACCGAGGGCGAGAAGGGTCGGACGCCATCGCCTGCGACTTGCCGCCGTCGCACGGGACGGGGCCGCGGTGCGCGAGCACCGCAGCCCCGTCGGACGGATCGGACCGATCAGGGTCAGAGAAGCAGGTAACCCGTCAGACCCTCGACGATCTGGCCCTCACAGTTGGCGTCGGTCGAGTCGAAGTGGTCGGCGTTGCTCCTCACCAGGCACCGGTAGAACGCCTGGTGCGGCTGGGCCGGCGGCGAGTCGTACACGTGACCGATGAGACCGGCGTAGCCCTGGCCCTCGCAGTTCGCGTCACCGGAGGTCATGTAGTCCCAGCCACGGACGACGCACTGGTAGATCGGCTTCGTGCCCGCGACGGCTGTGTTGTGCACCTTCCCGAGGGGACCCTCGCGCGTGTAGCCGCCGACCGAGAGGCTGGTGCTGCTGACGTGGTCGGGGCCGTTCACGTGCCGGTAGAGGGTGGCCGTGCCGGGGGTGACGGTGCCGGAGGGGACGTGGAGCAGCCGGTTCGGCGAGCCGGTACCTGGGTTGGTGATCTTGTTCGGGGTGGCGTTGGCGTAGAGGGTGTCGGCGACCTGGGCCGGGGTCAGGCCCGGGTTGGCACCGAGCACCAGGGCGGCAGCGCCGGCCACGTGCGGGGCGGCCATCGAGGTGCCGCTGATGGTGTTGGTGGCGGTGTCGCCGGTGTGCCAGGCCGAGGTGATGCCCTCGCCCGGGGCGAAGATGTCGGTGCAGGTGCCCCAGTTGGAGAACGACGCGCGCGCGTCGGTGGAGGTGCTGGCGTTGACCGTGATCGCCTCGGGCACCCGGGCCGGGGTGAAGTTGCAGGCGTCGCTGTTGTTGTTGCCCGAGGCGAGCGCGTAGACGACACCGTCGGCGATCGAGTTCCGGACCGCGTTCTCCAGCGTGGCGTTGCTACCGACGCCGCCGAGACTCATGTTCGCCACCGCCGGCACCCCGGTGGTGTGGTGGGCGGTCACCCAGTCGACCCCGGCGGTCACCCCCGCCCAGCTGCCCGAACCCGTGCAGCCGAGGACCTTGACCGCGATCAGCGACACTTCCTTGGCCACACCGTACGCCGTACCGCCGATGGTGCCCGCCACGTGCGTACCGTGGCCGTTGCAGTCGGAGTTGTTGCCGTCGCCGGTGGTGTTGGTGCCCCAGGATGCCCGGCCACCGAAGTCCGTGTGCGTGGTCCGGATACCGGTGTCGATCACGTACGCTCGCACGTTGCCCGCCGTGTTCGGGTACGTGTAGCTGCTGTTCAGCGGCAGGTTCGGCTGGTCGATCCGGTCGAGCCCCCACGACGGCGGGTTTGGCTGGGTCGCGGTGGTCCGCACCTCGGCGTTCTGCTCGACGTACGCCACCTCCGGCTGGGCCGCGAGCCGGCGGGCATCGGCCGGGCTCATCGTGCCGGCGAACCCGCGCACGGCATGCGAGTAGGTGTACTCCACCCGCACGTCGAACTCCGCAGCCAACTGACGTGCCATGGCCTGCGTGTCAGTCGCCTTGCTCTCCTTGAGCACCACGATGTAGCTGTTCGGGATGGCCTTCGGGTTACCGGTGCCGAGAATCCGACCCTCGGCCGCCGCCACCGGGGACGCGGTCGCCGAGAGGAACAGGGCGGCCATACCGGCTGTCGCGACCGAACCGACCAAACGCCGTCGCCGGGCTACGCCGACATCCTTCATGGTGATCCCTTCCGTGCTGACGCTGGGTGTGGGAGACCGTGGAGAACGCAGATCATGATCTGCCGCGCCAGGATATCGACGTCCTTAACTGCCAGTCAATTGATGAACTTAGTTGGAATCTTGTTCATCTCGGTAGTCACTCGATCGAGCGCCCCACCCACGCCGGGGCGACCACCGACCGCACTCCCGCCCTGGTCACACCCCGGACACATGCGCCCCGAGGGCGCGATCGCCCTCTCGCCGGCAGGCTGTTGCCCCACTGCCGACTCGCCACCAGGCTCACCGCCACCCGCCCGGCGGCACATCCGCGCGGCGAGCGGAACAAACAGCGACCGCATTCGATATATGCAAATCGCACGCATGGGAAATGCACCTTAATGGCAATTACCGAACGCTTCCGGTAGGGTCCGATCCGTAACCGCTATTGCGTGGACGGCGACCGCACAAATCTTTCCCGAGACGACAGGTCACGTTTCACCGATGGCGGCGCAATGTAACAAAAAGCAACACGGAAAGGGGTGGCGGATGGCCGACGACATTGGATCGACCGTCCCTAGACGACAGCTCGGACGAGCCCTCAAGGAGCTACGCGCCCAAGCCCAGATGACCCTCGACGGCGCAGCCGAAGCGCTGCACTGTAGTCGGCAGAAGATGTGGCGTATCGAGTCCGGCCTCGGCCCAGTCCGCCCCCTCGACGTCCGCTTCATGTGCGAGCTCTACGGGGCCACCCGCGATCTCTCCGACGCCCTCACCAACCTCGCCGCCGAGACCAAGGCCAAGGGCTGGTGGCACTCCTACGGCAACGCCGTCCCCGACTGGTTCGAGCTGTACGTCGGCCTCGAACAGACCGCCTCTCACCTACGCGGCTACGACGAGTCCTTGGTCAACGGGCTGTTCCAAACCCCTGACTACACCCGAGGCGTGTACGTCAACCGGCCCAACATGCCCGTCGACGAACTGGAAGACGTACTCGAAGTACGCCGCCGTCGACAGTCTCTTCTACACCGCGTGAGGCCCAAGGCCCCCCGGTACGATTCGATCCTGTTGGAGTCAGTCCTGCTCCGTTGTATCGGCGGACCAGCGGTGTTGATCGAGCAGCTACGTCATCTCCTCACCGTGACCGAGCTGCCCAACGTATCGGTTCGTGTCCTGCCCTTGGCGATGGGTGCCCAGTACGGCGCGCTGACCGGCACCTTCATGATGCTCGACTTTCCGCCCGGCAACCGCCGCACGACGGACCCGTCCGTCGTGTACAGCGAGTCCCTCACCGGGGCCCTATACCTCGACCGGCCAGAAGAGCTCGCCGCCTACGAAACCGCCTGGTCAAGTCTGGAATCCCTCGCCTTGGATGAGGGACAATCAAGGCGGTTAATCATTAAGGTCATCGAGGAGGTCCACCATGGCTGACCGTCTGGTCAGTGCCCGTTGGCGCAAGAGCAGCTACAGCGGTGACAACAACGGAGCCTGCGTCGAGGTCGCCACGAACTTGTTTGGCCTCGTCGGCGTAAGGGACAGCAAGGACCCGGCCGGACCTGCCCTGGCCTTCTCTCCCGCCGTTTGGTCCACCTTCGTTCGAGCGACCAAGACCCCACACTGAACCGCACGACAGGGCGGGAGCGCGTCCGACAAGCTCAACCGGACACGCTCCCGCCCTTCCAGCAGGCCAGGAGCTGATCTCGCCTCCGGGTTGGCCCCGGTTGGCCGAACAGCGTCCCGCCGAGCTTCGCCCTCCATGTACCGCCGACGACCACCACCGATACGAGATAATTCTCAAGGAATTCTATCGATCGCGCCGCCAATCACCCCAAGCGCCAATGCCGCATCACTTGACAATCAACCAAAGAGCATCTTCCGAAACTCGGCCTCTTCCACAGGAAGCATCAGCAATCCGAGCCAATCAGCGGCCCGCCAGTTTAGGAAGACGGCGAAGCAGCGGGGACAAAGACAAGTACGGCAATATAGACCAGCGAAAGCGCAAGCCCAACGAGACCAAAGACAATCGCCAGAACGCTTCTGGAGTGATGCTCGTTCTTGCGTAGTGAAAAACGGCCGAGAATGACCGCCGCAATGCCAAGGACCCCTCCCAGTCCAAGACAAAGAGACATGGGAAGCGACGCCGCACCCAGGACGACAGCGGTGGAGGCCAGCACATCCCTGCCTGGATGTTCATGACGAAGCGCTGGAGCCGCATGCGGCATCCAGTGAAACTGCCGGGGCAGATCCTTGAGCTGGTTAACAAGATCTCCCACCGTAACAGCCGAATGCGCTGCGACGGTGCGTTGATCGAACTCGCCGAGAGTCAGGTAGCCGCCGGCAAGCGCCTGTGACAGGAGATCGAGGACGGCCGTCCGCTGATCGCTTCCAACCCTCTCGTGAAGATTCACAATGCACCCATACCTTAAACACCTATCCCCACTGGATCTCATACATCAGAAGCGCCACCATATTGGACGTTCCCCGCCACACAGTTTGAGGTTGTCCACCTCTGCGGCGAAGCGTTCCCGCACGTTCGGCGCCTCGACGAGGTGCGCCTTGATCACCTTGAGGGCAGCGCGATCCGCTGTCGGGGACACGGCGAAGAACACCTCGTCATCCCACCCGAGCGGAGCGGCTTGACCAACTCGAAGCCACCGGTGGCGCCCACCGTCATCCAGCCCCTCCAAGATGACAGCTGTTGGATTTTGGTCCGCGCTGCCAACCCCACGTCCGGCGGACGTACGACCGTACAACGTAGAGCGTGCACAGTGCCAGTGCGCACCTGTCGTTCCGATCCACGCGAATATCGGCGGTCGACGAGTGGGCCAAGGGAAGCCGTGGCTGCGGAGTCGATCAACACCTTGCGGCCCGCACCGAGGTGGATCCCAGCACGGGCCGCAGGTGTTGATCTCTTGGAGGCACACACCCCGTATAGCATCCTAGGAGGATGGGTTGGAGGCGTTGGCGGGTGGTTACTGGAGCAGCGCGCCCAGCGGCGAGAGCAGCAGCCGGCCGAGCCGGGAGGCAGTGCCGTCGAGCCGGTCGCGCTCCCGCTCCCGGGCGTGGGCGTCGTGCCGCACCCGCCAGATCCGCTGGGCGTTGCGCCAGGCGACGTCCCGGGTGTACTGCACCAGTTCGCCCTGGTACCAGTCGTCCAGGTCACCGTTGAGCGTGTCGATGATCAGCTGCCACCGGTCCAGGTAGCCCCGGCGCAGCGTCGGGATCGACTCGGCGAAGATCTCGTTGATCTGGAGGTAGTCCCGGTGCTGGTCACCGTCGTCGGCCGGCTCGGACTCGAGGTGGTCGAAGGTGGTCACCAGGGCGAACGGAAGGTCGAAGTTGATGTGCGCGTTCACCCCCGCCGCCGCGGCCGGCAGGGGTCGGACGTCCGGCCCCTGCATCCGCTCGAAGATGCACGCCCAGGCCTGGGGTGTGTACGGGCTCGCCTCGGTCCACAGCCGCAACGCGTCGAAGTAGCGGGCGGCGAACTCCACGTCCAGGCGGGACAGGAACGCCGGGTCGGCGAAGCGCCCGTCGTAGAGCCGCTCCAACACCTTCGCGGTGATCGTCAGGTAGAGCCCGTTGAAGTCCGCCAGGGGGCAGCTCTGGTGCAACGGGGGTAGCCGGACGAGGACGTCCTGGAGCTTGGTCAGGTGGTCGACCACCGCCGGCACGTCGGCGGGATGGTCGGTGAGCAGGTCGGCGATGTCCTGGTGGACGGGTCCCCAGACCGGTTCGGTCATCTCTTCCTCCCCTGTGGTCGCGGCGCCCCGTGTCGCCGCGGTGCACAGCGTGGCAGCCCGGGGTGGGGTGGGAATCAGTAGAACGACGTATTCCGGCGCCGCCCGGACGCGCCGACGGACCCTCAGCGCGGACGGTGCCGCAGGTGGATCGCGCTGGCCTGCACCCGGGTGCGGACCTGGAGCTTGTCGAAGATGTGCGAGACGTGCACGCCGATGGTCCGTTCGCTGATGAACAACCGCTGGCCGATCTCCCGGTTGGTCAACCCCTCGGCCACCAGCGCCAGGACCTCGCGCTCGCGCGGGGTGAGCGCGGACAGTTCGTCGTGGACTCCCCCGCCCGTCCCGGCGCGGTCGCCGTCCCGCTCGGCCGTCGGTTCCGGCACGGGCACCCGGGCACGGGTCGCCAACGCGGCGATCTCCTCGCTCAACGGCCGCGCCCCCAGTCCCTGCGCCACCTCGTACGCCTCCCGGAGCAGAGTGGCCGCGGTGGCGTCCCGGCCGCGCCGGGCCAGCAGCGCCTCGGCCTGCCGCAGCCGGGAGTAGGCCGCCGGGTAGGGGTGCCGGCGTCGGTCCCAGACCTCGGCCGCCCGCGCCCAGAGGACCGGGTCGCCGGGACCGTCGAGCCGACCGACCTCGGCGGTGCAGAGGGCGAGGAAGGCGTCGACCACGTCGCGGACCGGCCGGGCCGCCTGGACGCTGGTGCGCCGGACCCGGTTGGTGACCTGCCGCAGCCGGCGCACCGCCGTCAGGTCGACCCGACCGGTACGGCTGGCGTACGCCTCGGCCTCCGCGCGTAGCCCGTGCCAGGCGAGGGTGGCGAGCAGGACCAGGTCGTCGGAGCGGGTCTCGGTCAGGCCACGGGCGACGGCCTGCCGGGCCTCGTCGTGCCGGCCCTGCCACATGGCCAGTCCGGCCCGCAGGGTGAGCAGCGGCAGGACGTGCCGGGCCCCGCCCCCGGCGAGCAGGGTGGCCACCGCCTCCAGGTCCCGGTCGGCGGCCTCGACGTCGCCGTACGCGACCGAGAGCCGGCAGCGGGCGAGCAGCAGCTCCGCGGCGTCGGCGCCGGAGGGGCGGTGTCGCAGCGCGTCGGCGATGACCTTCTCCGCCTCGGCCCACTGCCCCACCCGGAACAGCCCGTTGGCGGCGACGGCCAGCAGCCGGGTCTCGAACGTCCGGCCCAGCCCCAGCTCGGTGACGCGTTCGGCGCCCCGGCGGGCCACCACGACGCCCTCCTCGATGACGTTGAGCGGACCGGTGAGCAGCTCCGCGAGGTGCAGGTAGGCGAGGGCGACGTCCTCGGGCCGGCCGGAACGCTCGGCGGTGGCCAGCGCCTCCCGCATCACCGGCAGGCCGGCGTCCGGGTCCTCCAGGTACGCCTCGCTGAAGCCGAGGGCGGCGCTGGCCAGCACCACCTCCGAGGTGGAGCCCTCGACCGACGCCGAGCGGGCCAGTGCCTCCCGGGCCCGGCGGCCAGCCTCGGCGTACCGGCCGAGGTGCAGCAGCAGCTCGGCCAGGTGCGCGGCGGCGGTCGCCCGTTGGCCGGGCGTGCAGTCCGGCGCGTCCAGGGCGCGCTGGTACTCCGCCTCGGCCAGCGCGGACCGTCCCGCGTGGGCGAGATATCGGGCCCGCCGGATGTGCAGGGCGCAGGTGGCCGTGCCGGCGAGAGCGGCCTGCTCCTCCAGCAGGGCCAGGGCCCGCGCGTGCTCGCCGCAGTGGTGGGCGGCCTCCGCCGCCTTCTCCAGCAGGGTCACCCGCTCCGGCGCGCCGAGGCCGGTGTCGGTGGCCGCGTCGAGGACCAACGACCAGTGCCGGTGCGCCTCGGCGTAGCCGTGCAGCCGTTCGGCCTCCTCCGCCGCGGCCATCGCCGCCCGCAACGCCCGCACCGGCTCGCCGGCCAGCCGCCAGTGGTGGGCCGACCGGGCGTGGTGCAGTTGCGCCGGCTCGGCGCCGAGCGCGTCGGCGTAGCGCCGGTGCAGGGCGGCCCGCTCGGCCGGGAGCAGTTCGTGGTCCAGCACCTCGGCGACCAGCCGGTGCCGGAGGTGGTACGCGTTGTCGACGCAGACCAGCAGCCGGTGCGCGATCGCCGCGTGCGCCGCCTCGATCAGTCGTTCCTCGGGGAGCCGGACGACCCGGGCGAGCAGGTCGTGTTCCACCGGTTCCACCCCGACGGCGACCGCCTGGACCACCTCGTGGGCGTGCGGGGGCAGGGCCTCCACCCGGTCGAGGAAGATCTCCCGGAGCGTGTCGGAGAGTCCGTCCCGCCCGTCGCGCAGGTCGCGGGCCAGCTCCTCCACCACGAACGGGTTGCCGCCGCTGCGTCGCCACACCTGCTCGGTCGCCTCGGGCGCGAGCGGCCGGCCGACGATCGCGGTGGCGAGCTGCCGGGTCGCGGCGCGGTCCAGCGGGGCCAGGTCGAGCACCCGCACCGACCGCAGCCGCCGCAGTTCGGTGAGGACCCGACGCAGCGGGTGGGCGCCCTGCAACGCCTCGGACCGGATCGCGGCGAGGACCGACAGCTGCATGTCGCCGAGCCCGGCCAGCAGGTAGAGCAGGAGCTGCCGGGTGCTGCGGTCGACCCACTGGAGGTCGTCCAGCACGAGCACCAGCGGGCGGCCCTGGGCGATCAGGTGCAGCCCACGGGAGACCCGCTCCAGCAGGGTGCCAGCTCCCTCCCGGCCGGGGGTCTCGTCGGCGAACATGTTGAGCAGGCTGCGGACGGCCGAGCAGGTGCGGGCGTGGGAGGCCTCGGCCTCGAACCGGCGCAGCGCCTGGAGCAGCGGGTGCAGCGGTGAGGCGTCGCCGATGTCGAGGCAGCTTCCGGTGAGCACGACCGCTCCCGCGTCACGCAGTCCCGCGGCCACCTCACCGAGCAGCCGGCTCTTGCCCACCCCGCTCTCCCCGTTGACGAAGACCGCTGCGGTCTGGTCCTGCGGGACCCGGTCGAGCAGGGCGGCGCGCACCATCGCCACCGTGTCGGCACGGCCGACCAGCGGGGCGGCGTGCACATCGCTGGCCATGGAAAGCAGCCTAATGGGATCGGCCAGGGCGTTCATAAGGGTAAATCGGCCCTGTGGTACTCCTCGCGTCGAGATGGCGACGGAAAGTTGCATGGGGCCGACATACGTCGTTCGGCAGATCCGCCGTCGGGCCGGTGGTGCGAATCTCGGACATGTCGTCCGGCACCACGGGGGAAAGGTGAACGCGATGCACGTCAGCACAGTCACCCAGCCAGCAGCGACGACGGGCGGGGCGCGGCTCTGGCCGGTGCCGGAGGAGCGGCGCACGGTCAGCGTCCTCTTCGTCGACATCGTCGGGTCGACCGCGCTGGTCGACCGGCTCGACCCGGAGGACGTCCGGGCCCTGCAACAGGAGTACTTCGGCGCCGTCGCGGCGGTCCTGCGCCGGTGGAACGGTGTGGTGGAGAAGTACGTCGGCGACGCCGTCATGGCGCTGTTCGGCGGCGTCGAGTCCGACGGGTTCGACGCGTACCGCGCGGTGCGCGCGGGTCTGGAGATCCAGCAGGTCCTGGACGGGCGCCCGCTGGCCGGCGGGACGGTGGTGCGGCTGCGGGTCGGCGTCGCCACCGGCGAGGCCGTGGTGGACCTGGCCGCCGCGCGCGACGCCGGGCACGGCGCGGTCAGCGGCGCGGTGGTCACCCTGGCCGCCCGGCTCCAGGAGCACGCCCCCCGGGGCACGGTGATCGTCTGCGCGGCCACCCGGCGGGCCACCGCCGACCTGGTCGCGTACCGCGACCTGCCACCGGCGTCGATGGCCGGCAAGCCGGCCCCGGTCCCCGTCTGGCGGGCCGACGGGGTCGCCCCGGCCCGGCCGACCGGCGGCGAGACCCCGTTCATCGGCCGGCGGCGGGAACTGGCCGCACTGCGGGACCAGGTGGTCCGGGCGGTACGGGACGGGGCGGCCCGCTGGGTCTCGGTGGTCGGCCCGGACGGCGTCGGCCGCAGTCGGCTGCTGGCGGAACTGGCCCGGACGGTGCGGCAGGTCGACGGGGTGCCGGTGCGCTGGTGCGGCGCGCAGTGCCCGCCGTACCCGGACGTCCCGACCGCCCCGCTGGCCGCGCTGCTGCGCGACCACGCCGGGATCCGGGTCGCCGACGACCCGGCCACGGTACGGCACCGGCTGCTGGCCGCCTGCGTCCCGGCGGTCCCGGCCGGACGGCTCTCCGCCACCGTCACCGCGCTCGGGACGTTGCTCGGCGCCGACGTGGACGTCGGCGCGGCGGAGCGGTGGCGGGAGGTGCTGCTCGCGCTCGCCGGGCGGACGCCACTGGTGGTGGCGGTGGACGACGTGGACCGGGCGGCCCCGGAGGTAGGGCGTTTCCTGCACGAGCTCTTCGCCGCGGCGACGGCGCGGGCGGTGCCGCTGGTCGTCGTGGTCACCCACCGTCCGGAGTGGGGTGACCTGCTCCCCCTCGGTCCGGCCGACCGGCGGCACCGGCTGACCGTGCCGCCCCTGGGCACGGTCGACACCGGACGGCTGCTGCGCCACCTGCTCGGCGAGACGGCACCGGTGACCCGGCTGCTGCCCCTGGTCGCGGGGCTTCCCGGCCGCGCCCGGGCGTACGCCGCGCAGGCGGGCGACGACGGCCACGCGGCGGGCGAGCCACCGGTGCCGGAGGCGGTCCGCCGCAGCGTTTCCGCCCGCCTCGACCGGCTCGACGGCGTCGGGCGGGCGGCGGTGATGGCCGGCGCGGTGCTCGGTGCGGGGTTCACCGCCGAGCGGCTCGGCCGGCTGCTCGACCTGGACCCGGAGCCGATGCGGCCGGCGCTGCGGGTCGCGGCGGAGCGGGGCCTGCTGGTGTGGCGCTCCGCCCGTAACGGGTACGAGGTCGCGGACCGGGCGCTGGCCCGGGTGGCGTACGAGCGGCTGCCACGCGCCGTGCGGACCGAGTTCCGACGCCGGCTGGCCACCGCCCGCCACGACGAGTCGCCCCGACCGGTCCGGCTGGTGGGCGCGACGGTGCCCCCGGCGGTGCCGGAACCGGTTGCGGCGGCCGTGGCCCCGGGGACGACCGGCCGGGCCCGGACCCGGCCGGCGGCGACGCCGGCCGCCGCCCCACCGCTGGCCGCCAGCGCCTGAGGGACGCGTGTCACCGGTTCGCGGCCGTGCCGGGAGGCGGCGGGGCGGCCGGTGCCGGGGCGTGTGGCTCGCTCACTCCGGTGGCAGGGCGGTCCCCTCCGGCCAGCGCAGGTCGACGCCCCGTGCGGCGAGCGCGTCCTGGAAGTCCGCCAACAGTCCGGGCCGCTCCCGGACCGCGTGCGGGGTGCTCCCGGTGGTCAGGCAGAACGCGGCGAGCGCCCCGGCCGCCTCGCCGATCGACCACTCGGCCGGGTGCACCCGGTAGCAGCCGTTGGTGATGTGCGTGGTGCCCAGCGCCTTGCCCGCCGCCACCACGTTGGTCACCCGTTGCGGCAGCAGCGCCCCCAGCGGGATCTCGAACGGGTGCGCCGCGACGTCGAGGTAGCCGTCCCCGCCGGTGCTCGGGTGCAGGTCGATCCGGTAGTGGCCGGTGCCGACGGTGTCCGGGTAGCGCACCGCGCCGGCCGCGCCCCGTACCGCCACCGACAGGTCCTGCTCGGTGGGGGTGGTGACCGCCCGCAGTCGGCGGGCCTCCCGGATGTACGGCGCCTGCGCCAGCCCGTCCGGCGTGCCGGTCACGTCGGGGCGCAGCCGCAGGCCCGGGTAGCCGCAGCCGCCGTCCGGGCGGGGCGCCTCGGTCTGCAACCAGTACAGGAAGGCGTAGCTGAACTCCCGGGCCCGCCGCAGGTGCCACTCGGCGTCCGGCACGTCGAACAGCGGACCGTCCAGGTAGTCGGTCATCGGCCAGTTCACGATGGTCACGTCGCTGGGCAGCAGCCCCGGCCGGAACGCCCGCCGGTCGAGGATCCGCCGGTACGTCCACAGCTCCGGGGCCCGCAGCGCCTCCTCCATGGACGCCGCCGCGCGTTCCGGGTTGGGCGTGAACCGGCCGGTGACCGGTCGACCGGTGCGCGGGTCCGGGTAGGTCCAGCTGAACAGCCGGTCCGGCCAGCCGGGCGGGGTCAGCGTCCGCCACCGCTCGTAGCCGTCGGGGCGGTCCACGGTGTGGTCCCCGTCGACGTGTTCGAGCGCGAAGCAGACCGTGGCGGCCTGCATGTTGAGCGGGTCGGCCCGCTCGGGCGCGCTCGGTTCGCCGGTCTGGTCCCGCGACTCGGTGCCGGTGCGGTACTCGATGCCGGCCAGCGGCAGCAGCTCGCCGGTCTCGCTCGCCTCCAGCACCAGCCGGGCGGTGATCTCCCGTACCGTGCCGTCGGCCAGTCGGACGCTCACCCCGCGTACGGTGTCGCCGTCGGTGTGCGCGGCGAGCAGCCGGGCCTCGGTGTGCACGACCAGCCGGCCGGCCGCGCACCACGGGGCGATCATGGCCTGGAGCACGGCCAGCGCCGTGCGCGGCTCGTGGCAGAGCGGGCTGACCCAGCCGTTGCCGGGGTTGAGCAGGTCGCCGCCGGCGGCCTGGTCAAGGGCGTACCAGTCGCGGTAGTAGCCGCGCACGCCGCGCCGGAACCGCCGGTAGCTCGCCGTCGAGCCGGTGGTCTCGATCCACCGGTGCTCGTCCGGCGGCACCGCCTGGGAGGTGAGTTGGCCGCCGATCCACCGGTACGGCTCGACCACCACAACCCGGGCGCCGCCCTCGCAGGCGGCCAGCGCGGCGGCGACGCCGCCCACGCCTCCGCCGACGACGAGCACGTCGGTGCTCTCCCCGGTGGCCGTGCGCGCCCGGCGGGGCGCCGGGACGGTCGTGGCGGTCATCAGCCGTCCTCCCCGCGCCGCGCGGTCAACGCGAAGCGGTAGCGGTCGCCGCGGTAGTACGACACGGCCAGCTCGACCGCCCGGCCCCGCCCGTCGAACCCGATCCGCCGCACCTCCAGCAGCGCGGCGACCGGCGGGATCTCCAGCAGCTCGCACTGACGCGGGGTGGGCACCACTGCGGCGATCATCTGCTGGGCGACGACGACCTGCACCTGGTAGCGGTCCCGCATGGTCTCGTAGAGCGGGCCGTCGAGGTTCTCCACCAGCAGGCCGGGGAAGAGGTCCGCCGGCAGGTGCACCTCCTCCAGGCACATCGGCGCGCCGTCGGCCATCCGCAGCCGCTCCACCCGGTAGAGCAGCGAGCCCTCCGGCAGGCCGAGCTCTGCGGCGAGGGTGTCCCGGGCGACCACCGCGTCGGCGTCGAGCATCTTGCTGCTCGGGGTCAGGCCCCGGGCCCGCATGTCCTCGGTGAAGCCGCTCAGGCTGGTGCCCTTGGCGATGCGGGTGTCGGAGACGAAGGTGCCCTGACCCCGGATCGTGTAGATCAGGCCGTCGGTGGTGAGTTCCCGCAGCGCCTGCCGCAGCGTGGTCCGGCTGACCCCCAGTTCCTCGGCGAGGTCCCGCTCGCGGGGCAGGGCGGTGTGGGCCTCCATGTCCGCCACCCGGCTGCGCAGCACGGTCCGGATCTGGCTCAGTTTGGTGGTCATCGTGACTCCACGGGGACATGCGGGCATGCGGACGCGAACCGGCGGGTGGTGTGCACCGGGTCGGAGATGGCGGTGCCGACGACGACGGTCCACGCACCCCCGTCGAAGGCGGCCGCGACCTGGGCAGGGGTACGGTACCGCCCCTCGGCGACGACCGGAACCGGGCACCATCGGCTGATCGCGGCGACCAGGTCGACGTCCGGCCCGTCCGGCACCGTCGCGCCGGTGTAGCCGGCGAGGGTGGTCCCGACGAGGTCGGCTCCCGCGTCGACCGCGGCGAGGGCGGAGTCCACACTGTCCACGTCGGCCATGAACAGCGCCCCGCCGGCGTGGGTGGCGGCGATCAGGTCGGCCAGCCGCTCCCCGCCGGGCCGGGGCCGGTCGGTGGCGTCCGCGGCCACGATCTGCGCACCGGCGCCGGTCAGCGCGTCCACGTCCGCCCGGCTGGGCGTGATGTAGACCGGGCTGCCCGGGACGTTCCGCTTGACCAACCCGACGACCGGCACCCCGAGGGTGACCATGGCCCGCACGTGCGCCACCCCCTGACCGCGCAGCCCGGCCGCGCCGCCGAGCACCGCCGCGGTCGCCATCGCCATCATGTGCGCGGTGTCCAGGAACGGGCTCCGGGGGTCCTGCGCCTGGCACGAGACGACCAACCGTCCCCGGATGGCCTCGGCCACGTTCATCGCTTTCCTGCCCTTTCCTCGATATCACAGTGGACGACCAGTCCGGTGAACAGCGTCCCCCCGGTGGGGCGGGCGCAGAGCGCCAGGGCGCCCGCGAGCGGGTCGGCCGTGGCGGTGACCGGACGGGCGTACGGCGCTCCGACGCGCAGCGCCCGGGTGAAGGTCGGCAGCAGCAGGTCGGCGGCGGCGAACACGCCGCCGGTCCCGGCCACCGGCACGTCCGCGCCGGCCAGGCCGGTCCGGCGCAGCGCGGCCACCGCCGAGTCGGCCAGCAGCACGCCGGCCCGCCGCCAGACCGACCGGGCGTCCGGGTCGCCAGCGCGGGCCAGCTCCGCCACGGCGCCGGCGAACCCGGCGAGCTGCTCGGGCGTGGGTGGCTGCTCCCGCCAGCGGGCCGGCAGGGTCTCCAGCGGACCGAAGGTGGCCACGGCGGCGTCGAGCAGGGGTCCCGCCCGGTCCCGGTCCCGCTGCCGCAGGGCCCGCCGGAGCGCGGCCCGCCCGATCCAGTGGCCGGAGCCCCGGTCCCCCAGGGCGGCTCCCCAGCCGTCGACCCGGGCGGTCCGCCCGTCGGGCGCGGCGGCCAGCACCACCACGCCGGTGCCGGCCGCGACCACCGCGCCGGGCACCGGCCCGAGCGCGCCGAGGTAGGCGGTGACGCTGTCGTCGGCGACGTGCAGCGTGCCGCGCAGTCCCCGGTCCCGCAGCCGGCTCCGGAGGTCGTCGGTCGACGGCGTCCGGCCGTTGAGGCCGGTCATGCCGACACCGACCGCGACTGGCCCGTCGGGCGCCGGCCCGAGGTCGGCCAGGGCCGCGCCGACCGCGTCGGCGATCCGCGCGGCCGGCTGCCCCGACCAGAATCCGGGGGTACGGGCATGACCGGTGCGCCCGTCGTGGTGGGCGACCGCGCGACAGCCGCCCTGCCCCAGGTCGACGCCGATCCGCACGGGTGCGCCGCTCACCGCGACGGCTCCGGCTCGACGTCCGTCCGGCCGGCCAGGCTCGCCTCGGCGAAGTGGCAGGCGACCTGCCGGCCGGCGACGGTCCGCAACTCGGGCACGGCCTCGGCGCAGTACGGCTGGGCGAGCGGGCACCGGGTGCGGAACCGGCAGCCCGAGGGCGGGGCGGCGGGCGAGGGCACCTCGCCGCGCAGCACGATGCGTTCGGTCGGCGGGCCGGCCCAGGGGCGCGGCACCGGGGCCGCCGAGATCAGCGCCCGGGTGTACGGGTGGGCCGGTTCGTCGTAGACGGTGGCGGCCGGTCCGGTCTCCACGATCCGGCCCAAGTACATCACCGCGACGTCGTCGCTGACGTGCCGCACCACCGACAGGTCGTGCGCGATGAACAGGTAACCCAGGCCAAGGTCGTCGCGCAGGTCGGCGAGGAGGTTGAGCGTCTGTGCCTGGACCGAGACGTCCAGCGCGCTGACCGGCTCGTCGCAGACCACGATCCGGGGCGACAGGGCCAGGGCCCGGGCGATGCCGACCCGTTGCCGCTGGCCGCCGGAGAGCTGGTGCGGGTAGCGGTCGGCCAGCTCGGCGGCGAGTCCCACCCGGGCGAGCAGGTCGGCCGTGCGGGCGGCCCACCGCTCCCGGGGCAGCAGCCCCCGGTGGGCCCGCCAGCCCTCGCTGACGATGAAACCGACCGTCTTGCGGGGGTTCAGCGAGGAGTACGGGTCCTGGTAGACCATCTGGATGTCGCGGGTGAGGCGGCGACGCCGGGTGGTGTCGGCGGTGTCGATGCGCTCGCCGCCGTACCAGATCTCGCCGCCGCTGGGACGGCGCAGGCCGACGATCGTACGGGCCAGGCTGGACTTACCGCAGCCGGACTCCCCGACCAGCCCCAGGGTGCGGCCGGTGGTCACGGTGAGGTCGAGATTCTCGACGGCACCGATCTGCGGGGCCCGGTGGAGCAGCCCGCGCCGGCCGCCGGGGTAGACGACCCGGAGCTGCCGGACCTCAAGCCGCGTCTCGGGTGTGGACACCGGTCACCACCTCCTCGGCGTAGTGGCAGGCGGAAAGCTGGCCGGGGGCGATCTCCCGCAGCGCCGGCCGATCGGTGCGGCACCGGGGCCGGGCCAGCGGGCAGCGGGGGTGGAAGGCGCACCCGGCGGGCATCCGGTGCGGGGCCGGGGGCATGCCGTCGATCGGGGTCAGCCGGGCACCGGCGTGTTCCGGGGTGGGGATCGAGTTCATCAGTCCCCGGGTGTAGGGGTGGGCGGGGGTGTCGTAGACGGTGCGCAGCGGCCCCGTCTCGACGACGGAGCCGGCGTACATGACCGCGACCCGGTCGGCCACGTCGGCCACCACGCCGAGGTCGTGGGTGATGAGGATCATCGCCATCCCGTTGGCCCGACGCAGCTCGCGCAGCAGGTCCATGATCTGCGCCTGCACGGTCACGTCCAGGGCGGTGGTCGGCTCGTCGGCGATCAGCAGGCGGGGGCCGAGGGCGAGCGCCATGGCGATCACCACCCGCTGGCGCATCCCGCCGGAGAACTGGTGCGGGTAGTCGCGGGCGCGCTGGGCGGCGTGCGGGATGCCGACCTGTTCCAGGCCGGCCACCGCCCGCGCCCACGCCTGGCGGCGGGACACGCCCCGCCGTACCCGGTAGAGCTCGGCGATCTGGTCGCCGACCCGTACCACCGGGTTGAGCGCGCTGAGCGAGTCCTGGAACACCATGGCGAACTCGGTGCTGCACAGCTGGCGGGTGCGCCGTACCGGCAGGGCGGTCAGTTCCTCGCCGTCGTAGCGGATGGTGCCGCGGGCGATGGTGGCGCTGTGCCGGGGCAGCAGCGCCATCACCGCGCGGACGGTTACCGACTTGCCGGACCCGGACTCGCCCAGGATGGCCAGGGTCTCCCCGGCGTCCACGTGGAACGAGACGCCGTTGAGCACCGGGTGGGTGCCGAGCGGGCCGTCGAAGGAGACGACGAGGTCGTCGACGCTCAACAGCGGTTGCCGGGTGGGCGGTGATGCCACCATCGCAGGTCCTCCGGGTCCGGTGCCGGGTCAGCCGAGCGAGACGCCGGCGAAGTCGGGCAGGTCGTTGGGGGTCGGGGTGAAGCCCTGCACGCCCTTGCGCAGCACGACGTTGCCGCTGAGGTCGAGCGGGAAGATGCCCACCGCGTCGGCCCAGATGATCTTTCCGGCCTGGGCGTACAGCTCGGCGCGCCGGTTCTGGTCGATCTCGCTACGGGCCTGGAGCAGGATCTTGTCCAACTCCGGGTTGGCGTAGCCGTTGCGCTTGGCGGTGGAGAGGTAGAGCCGCGCCAGGGTGAAGTCGGCGTCCCCGGTGATCGTGCTGCCGGTGGTCATGGTGCTGTCCCAGTCGAGCTTGAGCAGCCGGTCGAGCCAGGTGGCCCGCTCCAGTTCCTGGGGCTTGACCACGATGCCGACCTTGGCCCAGTCGCTGATCATCGCGTCGGCAAAGGAGTTGCCGTTGGTGCAGCAGCCGGTGCTCCACATCATGGTGGTGGTGAAGCCGTTCGGGAAGCCGGCCTCGGTGAGCAGCTGCTTCGCGCGGGCCGGGTCGTAGCCGTACGGGCTCTGCTTCGCCGCGCCGAACACCGCCTCAGGCAGCGGCCCGGCGGCGGGGGTGCCGGCCTGGTCGAAGAGGGACTTCGTGATGGTGTCGAGGTTCAGGGCGTGCCACATGGCCTGCCGGACCCGGGGGTCGGTGAACGGCTTCCGGGAGCTGTTGAACCAGATGTAGTAGTTGGCGTACGTGGGGAACGAGGTGACGGTGAGCCGGTCGTCGTCACGCAGCCCGGTGAGCTGGTCCGGCGGCAGCCCCCAGGTGACGTCGATCTCGTCGTTCTCCAGCGCGGTGACCCGGCCGGAGATCTCCGGGATGTACCGGTAGGAGATCTTCTCCAGCTTCGGACGCTCACCCCGGTACGCGTCGTTGCGCACCAGCTCGACGCTCTGCCCGGCGGTGAACGAGGCGACCTTGAACGGGCCGGTGCCGTACGGGGCGGTGAAGAAGCTCTGGTCGCCGAGCTTGGCCGCCGGGGCGATCCAGACCAGGGTGAGGTTGCTCAGCACGGTGCCGAGCGCCTCGCTGGTGCGGATGGTCAGGGTGCGCTCGTCCGGGGTCTCGACCGCGGCGACGGCGGCCCAGAGTCCGGCCAGCGGTCCCTTACCGTCGATCAGGGCCTGCACGGACGCCTTGGCGTCGGCGCTGGTCAGCGGGGTGCCGTCGGCGAAGGTGACGCCGCTGCGCAGGGTGAACTGCCAGGTCAGCGGGTCGGGGTTGGTCCACTTCTCGGCGAGGTTCGGCACGATCTCACCGTCCCGCCGGGACACCAGGGTCTCGAAGACCTCCTGCACGACGGTGAGGGTGGGCTGGTCGGCGGAGTTCGCGGCGTACGGGTTGAGCGAGACCACCGGGGTCGGGTTGGCCACCCGCAGGGTGGTCCGGCCGGCGGTGTCGCCGCCGGTGTCGCTGTCGAAGGAGCAGGCGGTGAGGGTGAGGACGGCGGCCATGGCCAGCGCGCCGAGGCGGGCCTTCGGGTTTCTCATGTGTCATCCGTTCCGCTGGCGGGGGAGTTACCGGGTGGAGAGGTTCGGGTCGGAGCGGTCCCGCAGTTCGTCACCGAGCACGCCCGCGCAGACCACGAAGAGCGCGAGGACCAGCCCGGGCAGGGTGGCGATCCACCAGGCGCTGGCCAGGTGGTCGCGGCCGTTGGCGATGGTGGTGCCCCAGCTCGGGGTGCCGGGCGGGATGCCGAGCGACAGGAAGCTCAGCGACGCCTCGGCGACGATGACGAAGCCCAGTTGGACGGTGGCCACGACGAGCACCGGGCTGAGCACCGCCGGCAGCACGCAGTGCCGCACGACGTGCCACGGCCCGGCGCCCAGGGTGCGGGCGGCGTTGGCGAAGTCCCGGGACCGGGTGGCGAGGGTCTGCGCCCGGGCGACCCGGGCGAAGACCGGCCAGGTAGTGATGGAGAGGGTGAGCACCACGTTGGTGACGCTGGAGCCGAGCACGCCGGCGACGAAGACGGCGAGCAGGATGGAGGGGAAGGCGAGCTGGATGTCGGCCAGCCGCATCACCACCGCGTCGACCAGGCCGCCCAGGTAGCCGCAGAGCACGCCGAGCGCGGAGCCGACGGTGCCGGCGAGCAGCAGGGTGGCCGCGCCGACCAGCATGGACACCCGCGCGCCCTGCATGATCTGGGCGAGCAGGTCCCGGCCGACCTGGTCGGTGCCGAGCAGGGCCAGGCTGCCGTCGGCGAGCCGGCTGCCCGGCGGGAGCAGCCGGTCGGTGACCGAGGTGGCGATCGGGTCGTACCGCGCGACCATCGGCCCGAACACCCCGGCGACGAGGTACGCCGCGATGACTCCCAGGGGTGTCCAGAGCCGCAGCCGGCGACGACGGCGTCGGGCGGGGGTGCCGGCCGGGGGTGGCGTGCCGGTCGGGGTCTCCGCCGGTGCGGGCGCCACGTCGGTCAGCGGGGTGCCGGGGACGGCGCCGGTCATGTCGACCATCTCCTCAGACGCTCTCGCGGACCCGGGGGTCCAGCCGGACGTACAGCAGATCGACCACCAGGTTGATGACGATGAAGATGGCCGCGACCGTGATCACGCAGGCCTGGACGATGGAGTAGTCCCGGGCGGCGATGGCGTCGGTCATCAGCCGGCCCACGCCGGGCCAGGCGAAGACGGTCTCCACGATCACCGCGCCGCCGAGCAGGCTGCCGAACTCCAGGCCGGCGACGGTGACCACCGGCAGCAGCATGGTCCGCATCGCGTGGGAGCCGACGACCCGCCACTCGGACAGTCCCTTGGCCCGGGCGGTGACCACGTAGTCCTCGTGCAGCACGTCGAGCAGTCCGCTGCGGACCAGCCGCAGCACCACGCTGAGCAGCGGCAGGGCCAGGGTGACGGCGGGCATCACCATGGCCGCCGGTGAGGACGCCCCGGAACTGGGCAGCAGGTGCAGGAACCGGGAGAAGACCAGGATCAGCATGATGCCGACCCAGAACGAGGGCAGCGACTGGGTGAGCATGGACAGCACGGAGACCGTCCGGTCGACGAGCCCGCCGGGGCGGGTCGCGGCCAGCACCCCCAGGGCGAAGCCGACCACCAGGGCGATGGCGAAGGCGGTGAGCGACAGCGCGGCCGTGGCGCTCAGGTGGCTGAGCACCAGGTCCACCGCGCTGCCGCCGAGCCGGAAGGACTCGCCGAAGTCGAACGCGGCGGCCCGTTGGAGGAACCGGACGTACTGCACGGGCAGCGCGGCGTCCAGGCCGTACTCCCGGCGCAGCGCGTCGACGGCCGCCGGGTCGGCGTCGGGGCCGAGCACGGCGGTGGCCGGGTCCCCGTCGACCGCCCGCATGGCGAAGAACACCACGGTCGCGGCGCCGAAGAGGACCAGCACCGAGATGGCGAGCCGGCGGATGGCGTAGCGCAGCATGTCCGGTCCTCAGCCGGCGGTTGGTGGTGTCGACGCCGGGTCGGCGGCCAGGGCCGCCTCGATGCCCTCGACGATCGCGACGGCGGCCCGGCCCTCCTCGCCGCTGACCGGGGTGGGTCCGCCGGTCAGCGCGGCGTCCGCGAACGCCTCCAGCTGGGTGCGCAGGTTGTACGCGCCGCCGGGGCCGCGGCTGGGCCAGAAGTACGTGTCCAGGTAGCTGGCCGTGCCCTGACGCTGGGCGTAGAGCAGGTCGTTGTGGGAGAGGTCCATCTCCAGCAGGCCGTGCTCGCCGACGATCCGCAGCCCCGCGTCGGCCCGGGAGGGGCGGGAGTGCGGCAGCGTCCAGGTGTTCTCCATGGTGCCGATCGCCCCGTCGTCGAAGCGGACGGTGGCGTGCACGACGTCGTGGCTGGGCGAGAGGACCTTGCGGCCGACCGCGCCGGTGACCTCGACCTCGCGTCCGGTGACGAACCGCAGCAGGTCGGCGTCGTGGATGCCGAGGAACCAGGCCACCGAGGTGCGGTCCCAGATGCCCGCGCCGACCGCCTGGGAGGTGCAGCGCCAGACCTTGACGTGCCAGATCTCGCCGAGTTCGCCGGAGCGCACGATCTCGCGCAGCCGGGTCACGCGGGGGTCGAAGCGCAGGATGTGGCCGATCGTCAGGGCGTCGGGGTCGGGCCGGCCGGCGAGGATCCGGTCGCAACTGGCGGTGGAGAGGGCCATCGGCTTCTCCAGCAGCACCCGCCGGCCGGCGGCGAGCGCGGCGAGCGTCGCGTCCTCGTGCAGGTGGTCGGGGGTGCAGATGCTCACCGCGTCGACCTCGTCGAGCAGGTCCGTGATGTCCGGGACGGCCCGGACCCCGAGGGTGTCCACGGCCCAGTCGCGGTTGCGGGGTGCCGGATCGGCGACGGCGACCAACTCGACCTGCCGCATCTCGCGCAACGCGCGGGCGTGCAGCTGGCCCTGGACACCGATTCCGACCACACCGATCCTGAGGCGGTCCACGCCAGGCCTCCCATAGTTGCGTACCAATGTAAAGCTAGGTGTGTACCTAGCTCGCATAGTTGTACACCTGATCACCGCACCTGGCAAGACTCGAGATTCGCCTGCTCAGCGGCCATCTCGCGGCCGAAAGGACCGCGCGTCGACCCACGACACGGTGGGCCATCGATGGCGCCGGAAGGCACAGAGAGGTGGTGGGGACGGGTTCTCACGATGGGTGACCGTCCGACGGATGGCACCGTCCCCGGAGTTTCCCTTCGCTCGACACCCGGATACGCGACACCGCCGTCGAGCAGGGGTCGCGGGTCGTCGACGAGCTTCGGCGCGAGGAACCACCGCTCACGCAGAGTGCCTGGCGCGGGCAGGGGTACAGAGCAAAGGGCGCGGGGATGGACCTAGCCCAGGAAGGCGTGCACCCGGTCCCAGAGCCGGTCGGCGTCGACCGGCGAGTACCCAGGCATGTCGGGGTCGGTGAAGAAATGGTCGGTGCCCGGGTAGCGGTACACCTCGACCCCGGCGCCGGCCGCGTCCATCGCCCGCCGCCAGGCGTCCACCTCGGCGGGCGGGTCGTACGGGTCGGGGTCGGCGATGTGCAGGTGCACGGGCAGACCGGCGCGGACCGCCTCGGGCGCGCCGCCGGTGCCGTGCAGAAGCAGCAGCCCGGCGCTGGCGGGCCGGTCGGCCAGCAGGGCGCCCGCCACCCCGGCGCCCATGGAGAACCCGGCCAGCACCGTGTCGGCCGGCAGGTCCGCCACGGCGGCCCGGGCCCGCGCCAGGACGGTCTCGGTGCCGATCCGGCCGAACAGCGCGAAGCCCTCCTCGATGGACGCGACGGCGGGCACCCCGTACAGGTCGGGGGTGACGACCCGGTGCCCGGCGGCGCGGAGCCGGTCGGCGGCGGCCAGGACCGCCGGGCGGAGGCCGTACACCGAGTGGAAGAGCACGATGTCCCGCATCAGGCCATCGTGCCCCGTGGTCCGGCGGTCAGGCCGACGGCCGGGCGCGACGCGCCGACGTTGCCGACCGGCTCAGATCGTCAGCAGCGTCTTGCCGGTCGTGGTCCGAGCCTCGATCGCCCGGTGCGCGTCGGCGGCACGCGCCAGCGGGAAGGTCTGCCCGACCAGCGGGGTGAGCCGCCCGGCGGCGGCCGCGTCGAGGGCCCGCACCAGGTGTTCCCGGGCCACCTCCGGCGGGAAGCGAATGTCGTCGATGCCGATCACCGTGACGCCCCGGGCCGCCGCCCGCTGCGGGTCGGGCACCGCGAACGCCCCGGCGGGGGTGCCGTGGGCGGAGTAGCGACCGCCCGGTTCCAGCAGGTCGAAGGCGGCCCGGCCGTACGCGCCGCCGGCCCCGTCGAACACCACGTCGAGGCCACCGGTGACCGTCCGCACCCGGTCGGTCCAGTCCGGCGCGGAGTAGTCGACGACGTGGTCGGCACCGAGCCCCCGGATCCGGTCGAGCTTCGCCGCGCCCCGGGCGGCGGCGACCACCCGCGCCCCGGCGGCGTGGGCGCACTGCACGAGCAGCGCGCCGAGGCCGCCACCGGCGGCGGTGACGAGCACCCGGTCGCCGGGGCGGGGTGGGATCAGGTCCAGCACCCCGAACGCGGTGGTGCCGTCGTGCAGCAGCGCCGCCGCCTCCCGCAGGCCCACCGGCTCCGGCACCGGGACGAGCCCGTCGGTCGGGACCGCGACGCGCTCGGCGTACCCGCCGCGTTCGCCGGTGCGGGCGACCACCCGCCGGCCGGCCCAGGCGGGGTCGGCGCCCGGCCCGACCGCCGCCACGGTGCCCGCTACCCCGACGCCCGCCCGGTACGGCGGCTGGACGGGGAAGTAGCGACCGCCGTGACCGCTGCGGATCATGGTCTCCACCCAGAGCACGTCCGCCACGGCCACGTCGACCACGACCTCGCCCGGTCCGGGCGCCGGGTCGGGCACCTCGATCAGGGTGAGCACCTCCGGCCCACCGAACCTGGACACCTCGACCACCCGCATGGCGCTCCCCCGTTCCGTCGTCGACGCCGACCAGCCTCCGACGTGAAGCGGGGTTGAGGTCAAGGGCGGTCCGGGTCGAGGCCGCGCTCGCGCAGCAGCGCGTCCAGCTTGGCCTCGATCCGCTCGTCGGACTCCCGCGACTGGGAGGAGCCCCAGTAGTAGAAGAGGGCCAACCCGGCCGCCTGCCAGATCAACTGGAGGAACTCGCTCTGCCAGTTCTCGAACGTGCTGGCCAGGAACTGGGGCAGGAAATCCCCCCAGGCGAACGACTCCCCGTGCTGCCGGGCCTCGTTGCCGGCCACGGTCATCTGGAAGAGGAACTGGCCGATCCAGGAGAAGACGAAGAGCGCGCCGGTGACCAGGGCGAAGGCGTACGCCCGGGGCCAGCGCGGCTTTCGGAAGGGCGGGCCGTCCCGGCGGCTCCCACCCGTACGGACCGGCGGAGCCGACCGGTCCGTGGTCGGTACCGTGCTCTCCCCCATCATGTCTCCCCCCTCCGGTGGACGACGCTGTCGGGACCGGAATTGCCCCCGACCAACCGGGCTGAAACCGACATTGCGGGTGCGGTCGGCGGACGGTGGGGCGACGCGCCACGTCCCGCTAGGCTGGCGTCCGGCGTCGTCGCCCCGCCGGCTCCGCCCGACGTGGCGACGCGGTGCCCCGATCGACGTACCGGTGGAGGAGCGGTGTCCGACAGTCCCCGCCCCGGACCCGATGGCGGCCCGGGCTTCCCCGCCGCCCGGCCGACACCGCTGGCGACGATGCTCGCGGTGGTCGCCGCGGGGGGTGTGGTCGGCGCGCTGGCCCGGGCCGGGACGCTCGCCGCGTTCCCCTACCGACCCACCGCGTTCCCCTGGTCGACGTTCGCCGTGAACGTGGTCGGCTGCCTGCTGATCGGCGTGCTGATGGTGCTGCTCACCCGGGTCTGGACGGACCGGCCGCTGCTGCGTCCGTTCCTCGGGGTCGGGGTGCTGGGCGGGTTCACCACCTTCTCCACGTACGTGCTCGACGTGCAGCAGGCCCTCCGGGCCGGCGTGCCGGGGACCGCGCTCGCCTACCTCGGCGCGACGGTGCTCGCCGCGCTCGGCGCGGTCTGGCTCGGCGACGCGGCCACCGGCTGGCTGCTGGACCGGACGCGGGCGGGCGGGTCGGCGCGGTGACCGTGCTGCTGATCGCGCTCGGCGCGGCCGTCGGCGCCCCGCTGCGCTACCTGGCCGACTGGGCGCTGCGAGCCCGGTTCGGGTCGGCGCTGCCGTGGGGGACGCTCGCGGTGAACGTGGCCGGTTCGCTGCTGCTCGGCGTGGTCCTCGCGATGCCGGTCGACCCGGCGGTGACCGCCGTGCTGGCCACCGGCTTCTGTGGCGCGCTGACCACCTGGTCGACCCTCTCGTACGAGACGCTGCGCCTGGGTCGGGACCGCCGGCGCGGCGCCGCGCTGGGCATCGTGCTGCTCAACGTGACCGTCGGGCTCGGCGCGGCGTGGGCGGGGCTGCTCCTCGCCCGACTGGTCGCCGGTTGACGCCACGGGCGCCCCGGACCCGGCGGGCGGTTCCTGGTCGACGGGGAGGGCGGCGGTGTGCGGCGGGGGCCGCCGGTCGACGGCGGACGGGGTGACGGACGGTCACGCCCGGTCGGCCGGGCGACCGGGGTCGGGGTCGGGGTCGGAGCCGGCCTCCGGTGCCGTGGCGAGCCGGACGACCAGGCGTTCACCCTCGGGCCAGGGACCGTAGCCGCCGCCGGTGTCCACGTGCCCGGCGTCGCCCACGTCGACCAGCTCCGCACCCCACCGTTCGGCGTACCGGCGGGACTGCTCCCACGACGCGTGGGGATCGGTGCGGCTGGCCACCAGCACCGACCGGAACGGAAGCCGTCCTTCCAGCGCCGCCACGACGGTGCCGTCCATCTCGGACAGCCAGTCCGGACCGACGTACGGCGGAGCGACCAGCAGCGCCGCCCGAACCGGCCCGATGTGCCGGGCGGCCCACACGACCGTGGTGAGGCAGCCGGCGCTGTGCGCGATCAGGACCGCCGGCTCGTCGTCGGCGGTGACCGCCGCGTGCAACGCGGCCACCCGCTCGTCCAGCCGGTACGGCGGCCCGGACGGCGGGTGCGCCCACCGGTGGTCGGGCCGCCCGGCGGCCCACCGTTGCTGCCAGTGCCCCGGACGCGGCACGCCCCGCCCCGGCACGAGAAGGAAGCGGGTCACCGGTCGACCCTAGCCCCGCCCGGCGGCCGGCGTCCGCCCCGACCGCGCCCGGACGTCGACCCCGACCACGGGGAACCCGCGGGCGCACCGCCCCGGACCAACCGGCGTTCCCCGCCCCCGGACGGCCGGGAAATCCCTTGCGGGTCGTGCCGGCGTGCCGGAGATTGCCGGGGACGACAGGAGGTGCCCGGTGGCGCACGCCGAGGCGGTCACCGCGGCGCGGAACAACGCGGCGTGGTGCGACGTGGTCTGCCGTGCCCACGGCACGACCGGGACATGGGACGCCGACGCCTGGTCGGTGCCGCGCCGGTCCCCGCCGTGGTACCCGGACGCGGTGACCCTCCGGCCCCAGGCGTCCGCCGCCGCACTGCTCCGCCGCGTCGACGCCGGTCCGGAGGCGTCGGTCAAGGACAGCTTCGCCGCCCTCGACCTGACGCCGTACGGGTTCCGGGTCCTCGTCGAGGGGCAGTGGATCCACCGGCCGGCCGGTGGTGTGCCGGACGGTCCCCCGCTGACCCCGGTGACCACCGCGCCGGCGCTGGCCGCCTGGGCCGAGGCGCACGGCGGGACGGCGCTGCGCCATCCGGCGTTGCTGGCCGACCCGGCGGTGACGGTGCTGGCCGCGTACGGCCCGGCGGGCACGGTGACCGGCGGCGCGGTGGTCAGCGCGGGGGGCGGGGCGGTCGGCGTGTCGAACGTGTTCGGCAGCGACCCGGCGGCGGTGTGGCGCGGGGTGTGCGCCCGGTTCGGCGCCGGGCCGCTGGTCGGCTGGGAACCCGACGACGACCTCCGGCCCGCCCGCGACGTCGGGTTCCGCCCGGTCGGACCGTTGCGGGTGTGGCTGCGCGCGCAGCCGTGAGCCGGGGCCGTCCGCCGCGCGTGGTCGTCGTCAGGTCCGGTCGCCGTCGGCCGGGGGCAGCGTGCTGCGGTAGGGCGGCATGAAGCGCAGCCGGGGCATCTGGTCGGCCAGCACTCCGCCGTCCACCACCAGGTGGGTACCGGTGACGTACCGGCCGGCGTCCGAGGCGAGCAGGAGCAGCGCACCCACACAGTCGGCGGGGGTCCCGTACCCGCCGCGGAGCGGGATGCGCTGCTCCCAGGCTGCCTCGAACGCGGCCCGGTCGAACGGGAACTCCCCGTCGATCGGCGTGGCGATCATGCCAGGGGCGATGGTGTTCGCGGTGATCCCGTACCGGCCCAGCTCGGCGGCGAGCGAGCGGGTGAGCAGTTCCACCGCGCCCTTGGAGGCGTTGTAGTGGGCCAGCCCGGCCTCGGCGACCAGCCCGTTCTTCGAGGAGATGTTGACGATCCGGCCGGACACACCGTCGGCGATCATGTGCTCGGCGACCCGTTGGGCGCAGAAGAAGACGGCGTCCACGTTGACCCGCATCAGCTCCCGCCAGCCGGCCACGGTGATCTCGTTGAAGTGCTCCAGCCGGGCGACCCCGGCGTTGTTGACCAGGATGTGCAGCGGGCCGTGGGTGGCGCGCAGGTCGTCCACCCAGCCGCCGATCGCCTCGGTGTCGGCCAGGTCGAACGGGTGCCGGTGGGCGGCCCGGCCGAAGCCGGTGACCTGCTCGGCGACCGGCCCGAGGTCCACCCCGGGCCGGTCGACCAGGATCAGGTCGGCGCCGGCGGCGGCCAGGCCGGCGGCGAACGCGGCGCCGAGCCCCCGGGCCGCCCCGGTGACGACGGCGAGCCGGCCGGTGAGGTCGAACGAGGGCGGTACGGCGGTCATGCGAGCCCCAGCAGGTCGAGCGACGGACGGTGGATGAGCTGCTCGATCTGGTCGACGTCGAGCGGGTCCAGACCCGGGATGCCGGGCACCCGCCCCACCCGGCGCAGTCCGTCAATCGAGGCGTCCACGGTGGTAAACGGGTAGTCGCTGCCGAACAACAGCTTGGGCCACACCCCGTAGTCCTGCACCAGCCGGAGACTGTGCCAGAGCTGGAACGGCCGGTAGTGCAGGGCGGAGACGTCGGCGTAGACGTGCCGGTGCTTGCGGATCACCGCGATGCACTCCCCCTCGTACGGATGGCCGAGGTGGGCCAGGACCATCCGCAGCTCGGGGTGGCGGATGGCCACCTCGTCCAGGTGCACCGGCAGCGCGTAGCGCAGGGGCGCGGCGGAGACGAAGGTGGTGCCGGTGTGCACCAGCAGCGGCAGGCCGTGCCGTTCGGCGTAGGCGTACAGGTCGTCGTAGGCCGGGTCGGCGGGGTCGAAACCGGCGTACATCGGCATCAGCTTGATGCCGCGCAGGCCGAGGTCCCGGTGCCCGTGTTCCAGTTCGTCGCGCCAGCCGGGCTGGGTGGGGTCCAGGGCGAGGTAGCCGATCAGCCGGTCCGGCCGGGCGGCCACGTACGCCGCCACCGCCGCGTCGTCGACCCAGAGGCCGGACCGGCGGGCCTTGCCACCGACCACGATGGTGCGGGTGTCGGCGGGTGCGGTGGCCGCGTACTCCGACCACCGCACCGTCAGGTCGACCTCGCCGCCGTGTGCCCGGGACGCCTCGGCGGCGAACGGGTCGCCGACGTGCTCCGGGCAGTCGAACAGGTGCGAGTGCACGTCGACGATCATCGCCGGTCCCGTTTCTCCCAGCCCTCGGCGAACATGTTCCAGAAGCCGTGGCTCGGCGGGTGCGCGGCGAAGACCTCGTCGACGAGTTCGATGCCGAGGCCGGGGGCGGTGGGCAGGTCGACGTGCCCGTCGGCCACCGGCAGGGCACCCCGGACGGCCTCGAAGACGTAGTCCTCCAGCAACCCGTCGAAGGTCTCCAGGATCATGAAGTTGGGCATGCCGAGCACGGCGTGCACCGACGCGGTGGTGCACAGCGGTGAGTTGGAGTTGTGCGGGGCGACCAGCATGGCGTGCTGGTCGGCGATGGCGGCGAGCTTGCGGACCTCGGTGAACCCGCCCGCCATCGACAGGTCCGGCTGGATGATGTCGACCGCGTTCGTGGCGAAGAGCCGGGCGTACTCGTAGCGGTTGTGGAAGTGCTCGCCGCCGGAGATCGGCATGGTGGCGCGGGCGCGCAGCTCGGCGTAGCGCTCGATGTGCGTCCAGGGCAGCGGCTCCTCGAACCACCCGAGGTCGAACGGGGCCAGCTCACGCACCAGCCGGGCGGCGGTGGGCATGGCGAACCGGGCGTGCCCCTCGACGAAGAGGTCCACGTCGGGGCCGACCGCCTCCCGGACGGCGGCCACGATGTCGATCGACCGGCGCAGCTCGGCGCGGGACAGTTCGCCCAGCCCGGCCCCGAACGGGTCGAACTTGAGCGCGGTGTACCCCTTGGCGACGGTGGCGACGGCCCGTTCGGCGAACGCCGCCGGTTCCCGGTCGCCGGTGTACCAGCCGTTGGCGTAGACCCGGACCCGGCTGCGGCAGGCGCCGCCGGTGAGCCGGTACGCCGGCACCCCGAGCGCCTTGCCCATCAGGTCGTAGAGCGCCTGGTCGACGCCGGAGACGACGATCCCGCCGACGTCCCCGCCGCGCAGGAAGTCGCCCTGGTACATCCGCAGCCAGATCTCCTCGACGTCGAACGGGTCGGCGCCGATCAGGTGCCGGCCGGCCATCGCCTCGGTGAGCTGGCACGTCTCCCGGCCCCGGTACGGGTGGGTGATCTCGCCGACCCCCGTCAACCCGGCGTCGGTGTGCACCCGCACGTAGGAGAAGTCCCGCCAGGCGGTGCCGAGGGTGAGGGTCTCCACCCGGCTGATCCGGCCGGCCGGACCGACCGGCCGCGTGGTGTCGACGGTGAGCATCAGGACACCCCCCGGGTCGGGACCGCGCCACCTGTGCCCGCCAGTGCGCCACCCATGGTGGCCGTGCCCGCCAGTTCCGTCACCCCGCCCGCCGCGACGGTGTCGCGGACCGCCGCCCGGGTGGCCTCGACCAGGTGGTCGACGTCGGCGTCGGTGTGGGCGTAGGAGACGTGGTTGCGCTTCAGGTTGAGCGGCAACTCGAAGATGCCGTGCTCGGGCATCCGCCGCCGGTAGCCGATGAACATGCCCGCATCGTTGCGCAGCAGGTCGTCGTAGGTACGCGGAACCGGGCCGGCCATGAAGTAGCTGACGAAGACCGAGCCGTGCCCGGTGACCACCGCCGGGACGTCGAGGTCGGCGAAGACCTCGGTCAGCCCGGCGCGGATCCGCTCGCCGAGCCGGAAGACGTGCGCGTGGACCGGCTCGGCGCGCAGCTTGTCGAGGGTGGCCAGCGCGGCGGCCACCACGGCGGGGTGACCGTTGTAGGTGCCGGCGAAGAAGGCGGGGGCGCCGGGGCGGGTGCTGAACAGGTCCATCAGGTCGGCCCGACCGCCGAGCGCGCCGACCGGGTAGCCGTTGGCGATGGCCTTGCCGAGGGTGGTCAGGTCCGGGGTGACGCCGCTGATCTTCTGCCAGCCGCCCAGGTCGTGCCGGAAGCCGGTGATCACCTCGTCGAAGACCAGCACGCTGCCGGCGCGGGTGCACTCCTCGCGGAGCGCGACGAGGAACTCCTGGTCGGGCAGGAGACAGCCGACGTTGTGCGGCACCGGTTCGACGATCACGGCGGCGATGTCCGCGCCGTGCGCGGCGAAGGCTGCCCGGACCTCGGCCACGTCGTTGAACCGCAGCACCAGGGTGGCGTCGAGCACCTCGGGCAGGATGCCCGTGGAGATCGGGTCGGGCCGGCCCACCCGGTCCGGCGCCGAGATGACGTTGAGGCTGACCGAGTCGTGCCAGCCGTGGTAGCAGCCCTGGAACTTGACCACCAGGCGACGGCCGGTGGCGGCCCGGGCCACCCGCAGCGCGTGGAAGGTGGCCTCGCTGCCGGTGCTGGTCAGCAGGACCCGTTCGATGCTGGGGACCAGTTCGGCCAGGGCCTCGGCGAGTCGCACCTCGCCCTCGGTGACGGCCACGCCGCACAGGTCGAGCCGCTGTCCGGCCTCCGCCACCGCCGCGTTGACGTCGGGGTCGTTGTGTCCGAGCAGGGGTGGGCCGAAGGCCGCGTGGTAGTCGGTGTAGGCACGCCCGTCCGCGTCCCAGAAACGCGCGCCGGCGGCCCGGGTGATCACCAGGTCGGTGAGGCCGGGGATGCTGCGCTGACCGCTGTTGACGCCCCCGGGAATGACCCGGCGGGCCCGCTCGGCGAGCGAGGTGCCGGACGGGGCCGATCGTGGATTCACACCTGTCTCCTCATCGGTGCGGCGTCGTGGCCCAGCCCGGCCACGACACCGCGGTGTTGTCCGCCGCGAGAGGAACTTGTCGAGTTTTCAGAACACCGTTCGGCATTACCAAACGCTGTTCGGCATACTAGGCACGGCAATTCCGCATGGTCAACTGCGCGGGCCAAGATTCCCGAACAGATTTGTTACGCTGTTCGGCCTTGACGAACACTGGCTGCCGTACTGGCCGAACACCCTCCGATCCGCTGACCGAAGAGAGGACCATGACCGTCACCGAAGAAACGGACGGCTCCCGCTACCTGGTGCGCAGTGTCAGCCGGGCGGCCGAGGTGCTGGAGGCGCTCGCCGCCGCCACGCCCGGGCACGGGTTGAGCGTCACCGACGTGGCCCGGGCCTGCGGACTGTCCAAGAGCGCCGCCTTCGCCACCCTGCACACCCTCTGCCAGCACGGGCTGGCCGCGGACGACGGCGAGGGGATGAACCGGCGCTACCGGCTCGGCATGGCGCTGGCCCGGCTCGGGGTCCGCGCGCAGGAGCAGCTCTCGCTCCGCGACATCGCCCGCCCGGTGCTCGCCGCCCTGACCCGGCAGACCGGACTCAGCTCCCGACTCGCCGTGCCCGAGGGGGAACACGCGGTCGTCATCGACCAGGTCAGCAACGGCGAGCGGATCCAGATCGAGCTGCGGATGGGCACCCGGGAACTGCCGCACTGCACCGGGCTCGGGAAGGCGCTGCTGGCCGAGATGTCCGCGCCGCAGGTCCGCGAGCTGATCGACCGGGTCGGCCTGCCCCGGCGGACCGACCACACCATCGTCGACCTGGACTCCCTCCTCGCCCACCTCGACGACGTCCGGCAGGCCGGCTACGCGCTCGACGACGAGGAGGACGCCGAGGGCGTGTTCTGCATCGGCAGCGCGCTGCGCGACCACACCGGGGCCTGCTCCGGGGCGATCAGCGTCACCGGACTCAAGCTCGGTCTGCCCAGCTGGCGCTACCAGGAACTGGGGCGGCAGGTCCGGCAAGCCGCCGAGGAGATCTCCGCCCGCCTGGGCTACGCCGGTCCGCAACTCACCTCTTGACACCTGGTTCACCAGCTGTTTAACGTCACCGCCAACGTCACGACCTGCGGGTCGTGACGGGTCGGGACCCAGGTCACGACCACTCTCGGGCGAACATGCTGACGCCCGCCGCGCCGCAGCCCCGGCGCCGGGCCGTACGGTCAGCAGCTCCGCCGCCTGCGCGCCTCGCGCGTTTGCCCGACCTTCCCCCTCCGCCCTCCGGCGCTCCCCCGTGCCGGACGGGCGCCCCGCACCGTCGGACGGCGACGCCGTCGTCCGCTGGACCGCGAAGGTTGAGGCTCTCCATGGGTCAACCCGGTTCGTCCGTCCTCGCCCGCCCACCCGTGCTCCAGGTCGACACCATCGCCGACCTGCGCCGGCTCACCCCCGCCGACCTGACCGCCCGGACCCTGGTCCGGGTCGCCGGCTACCACACCCCCGGCGACGGGGGCGGCACCCTGCTGCGCTGGTCGCCGACGAGCACCGCCGCCGGCAACGGCGGCACCGTGCACGACCCGTACCGTCGGCACGCCGGCCGCTGGCTGGCCGTGCACGACGGCGTCGGCGACTTCCGGATGTTCGGCGTCCTCGGCCGGGACACGCCCGCCGACGCCGCGCTGGACGCCATGGTCACCGACCCGGCGATCCACCGCGTCGAGGCCCACACCGACCTGCGCTTCGTCAAGCGGCACACCTTCGGCCGCAGCGACATCGAGCTGGACTTCGGCGGGCACACCGTGCACACCGACGGCATCGAGCGCAACACGCACGACAACCCGTTCGGCGCGGTGCTCTACTTCCGGGGCCGGGTCACCGACACGGTCGTCACCCACACCCTCACCGAGACGGTGCCGGAACTCTCCGACGTCTTCGAGGTGCCGGACTCCGGCCGGTTCGCGGTCGGGCAGTGGTGGACCGTCACCAGCAACGCGCTCACCGGCGCCGACGAGCGCGAACTCCAGAAGATGGTGCAGGTCACCCAGATCGTCGACGGCCGGCACGTCCGGGTGAACTACCTCAACGGCTGGGAGCTGGCCCCGGGATGGACGATCACCTGGCGGCGGGTCGAGCCGGTCCGGCGCGCGCACATCCGCAACATGGTCTTCCTCGGCCACGTCGCGTTCACCGGCGAGTACCCCGGCTCCGGACCGGACGACCGGGAGTACAGCGGATCCCACCCGGTCGCCTACGAGTACGCGGTGCGCTGCGACGTCTCCGGCATCGACGCCACCGGCACCTGGTGGCCGGTGATCATGCGGCGCTGGTGCACCCACTTCACCACCGCGAACTGCACGCTGAAGAACCCCCCGACCGTCATGTACGGCGGCGCGGGCTACCTCACCCAGCAGATCTACTGCCTCTACGGGCACGTCGTGGACTGTCGCAGCTCCAACGCCCGGCACCTGAACGACCTGACCGCCTCGGCGTACTGCGTGGTGGAGAACTGCCACGGCGACGGCGACGACGCCGGCGGCAACCCCTTCACCACCCACGGCCAGTACGAGCACGACCTCGTCTTCACCGGCTGCTCCGGACTGATGGACATCGCCAACAGCGGTGGGCAGTGGGGCATCAGCGCCAAGCGGATCACCGTCCGCCGGCACGTCTGCTCCTGGTTCGTCGCCGGCACGAAGATCACCGACCTGACCCTGGAGGACGTCCGGGTGATCGCCCGGTCGACCTTCGACCCGGCCGGCACCCTCCAGGTCAACGCCGACGGCGTCCAGATGCGGGGCTGTTCGGCCCGGACCCTGAGCATCGCCCAACGGTCGACCCGCTCCCGCCGGCCCAACATCATCGCCGACTGCGACTTCGACCAACCCGCCGGCACGGTGGTCGTGCAGACCCCGGTGAGCAACCCGGTGCACTTCGTCCGGACCACCTTCCGGGGACTCGACGGCGCGATCCTGCGCGGCTCCGGGCCGGTGCACCTCACCGACTGCACGCTGACCGGCAGCCCGACCGCCGCCCCGCTGAGCGTCGGCGCGGCCGAGGTCGTGGTGACCGGCGGCACGCTGACCGACACCGGCATCGAACTCACCGCCCTCCGCGACCAGCGCCTGGTGCTCGACGGCGGTGCCGTGGTCACCGGCACCAACTCCCGGGGCGCGCTGCTCGGCCGGGCCGCCGGCCCCGGGCAGGTCCGCGTCGAACTGGGCGACTACCACAGCACCGCGGCGGACGCGCACACCGCGCACGTCCGTCTCGACACCGGCGTCAACCGGTACCGGGCGGTCGGCTCCCGGTTCACCGGCGGACGCCTGGTCCTCACCCCGGCGGGCTTCGGCGCGCCGTCGACGCTGCTGCACACCAGTTGTGTCGAGGAGGGGGTCGACCGGGAGCTGCCCGCCGACTCCCCGCGCGTCGCCACCGGCGACAACCTCGTCCGCTGACCGCCCCGGCTCCCCCGCCCGTAGGAGAAGACACCCCCATGGAACGCTCCGAACCGACCACCCGCCGGACCCTGCTGCGCGCCTCCGGCCTCGGTGGTCTCGCCCTCGCCGGCACCACGCTGGCCTTCTCCCCCACCCCGGCGGCCTCCGCCGCCCCCACCGAGTCGGGCACCGGGGCCGCCCCGCTGAGCCCGGGCCGCGACGCGGTGTTCCACGTCCCCACCGTCGCCGCCCTGCTCGGCCTGGACCCGACGCGGATCGACGACGGCCAGCTCGTGCACGTCGACGGCCACCACGCCGCCGGGGACGGCGGGGCCCGGCTGGTCCGCTGGTCCGCCAGCAGCACCACGGCCGGCAACGGCGGCACCGTGCTCAGCCCGTACGGCGACCGGCCCGGCGCCGGCCGGTGGCTCCAGGTGCACGACGGGGTCGTCGAGTTCCGGCACTTCGGGATCTTCGACGCGCGGACCCCGGCCGACGCCGCTCTCGACGCCATGGTGAACGACCCGACCGTGCACCGCATCGAGGCCCACTCCGACCTGCACTTCGTCAAGCGGCACCGGTTCACCCGCAGCGACCTGACGCTCGACTTCGGCGGGCACACCATGTCCACCAAGGGCATCGAGAACGCCGGACAGGACGACCCGTTCGCCGCGGTGCTCTTCTTCCGGGGCACCGTCACCGACCAGGTGCACACCCACAAGCTGACCGAGGTGGTCCGGGAGGGCTGGGACTCCTTCCAGGTCGGCGACTCGTCGGCCTTCGCGGTCGGGCAGTGGTACGCCGTCGAGGTCAACCAGCTCGCCGGCCGCTGGGAGAAGGAACTCCAGAAACTCGTCCAGGTCACCCAGATCGTCGACGGCACGCACATCCGGATCAACTACAAGAACGGCTGGGAGCTGGCCGCCGGTCGGACCCTGACCTGGACCCGGGTCGAACCGGTCAGCCGGGTGCACGTGCGCAACCTGGTCTTCACCGGCAACGGCGCCGACCAGTACACCGGCTCGCACCCGCTGGCCTACGAGTACGCGGTGCACTGCGACGCCACCGACATCGACGCCACCGGCTCCTTCTGGCCGGTGATCATGCGGCGCTGGTCCACGTACTTCCACACCGCCCGCTGCACCCTGACCAACCCCACCTCGGTCACCTGGGGCGGCGCCGGCTACCTCACCCAGCAGATCTACTGCCTCTACGGGCACGTCGAGGACTGCCGCACCTCCAACGCCCGGCACCTCAACGACTGGACCGCCTCGGCGTACTGCTACGTCACGAACTGCCACGGCGACGGCGACGACCAGGGCCCGTTCGTCACCCACGGGCAGTACGAGCACGACCTGGTCTACACCGGCAACTCCGGGCTGATGACCTTCGCCAACTCCGGCGCGGCCTGGGGCTCGGCGGCCAAGCGGATCACCGTCCGCAAGCACGTCTGCTCCTGGTTCGTGGCCCGGGTGAAGGTCACCGACCTGACCCTGGAGGACGTCCAGGTGATCCGCAAGGACGGGCTGGCCGGTTCCGGGATGATCTGGGTCAACGCCGACGGGATCCAGATGCGGGGCTGTTCCGCCGACGACACGCTGATCGTGTCGCAGGCGTCCAACCGGTCCGGGCGGCCCAACATCATCGAGGGCTGCGCGTTCCGGCTCGCCGCCCGGGCCACCGCGGTGGTGCAGCCGAACGTCACCGTGCCCGTGCACCTGGTGCGGACCACGATCACCGGGCTGGACGGGCACACCTTCGACGGCACCGGGGCGCTGCACCTGACCGACGTGACCCTGACCGGCGCGGCCGGGGCCGCCCCGATCGTGGTCAAGGCCGCCGAGACGCGGATCTCCGGCGGCACGCTGACCGACACCGGGATCAGGCTGGCCGGCGCCGCCGACCAGCGACTCACCGTCGGCGGCGGGGCGGTGCTGCGCGGCACCAACGCGGCGAAGGCGCTGCTCAGCCGGGGTGCGGCCGGCGGTACGGTGCGCTGGGAGCTGGGCGGATACCTCAGCGTGGCCGCCGACGCGGACACCGCGCACGTGGTGGTCGAGTCCGGGCGGAACCGGTACTCGGCGGTCGGCACGCAGTTCAGCGGCGGGCGGCTGCGGCTGACCGACGCCGGCTTCGGTGAGGGTTCCTACCTGCACCACACCGGCTGCGTCGAGGAAGACGTCGACCGGACGCTGCCCGCCGCCGGACCGCAGATCCGCGACGCCGGCAACCTGACCGTCTGACCAGCCGACCCGGAGCGAGGAGGAGCGACGTGCCGCAGCAGGACCGGCCGGTGACCGTGGCGCTGGTGGGCGCCGGCAACCGGGGCCAGACGTACGCCCGCTGGGTGGCCGCCCACCCGGACCGGGCGCGGCTGGTCGCGGTCGCCGACCCGCGCGCGCACCAGCGGTCGCTGGTCACCGCCGCGCACCCGGACGCCGTCGGATTCACCGACTGGCGGGACCTGCGGGCGGCCGGGGTGGCCGCCGACGCCGTGATCGTCGCCACCCAGGACCGGGCACACGTGGAGCCGGCGGTCGCGTTCGCCGCCGCCGGCCACCACCTCCTGGTGGAGAAGCCCCTCGCCCCGACCGCCGACGAGTGCCGGCGGATCGTCGACGCGGTCCGCGCCACCGGGGTGCTCTTCGCGGTCTGCCACGTGCTGCGCTACACCCCCTACACCGACCTGGTGAAACGGGTGGTGGACAGCGGCGTGCTCGGCGAGGTCGTCAGCGTGCAGCACCTGGAGCCGGTCGGCTGGTGGCACTTCGCCCACTCGTACGTGCGCGGACCGTGGCGACGGGAGGACCGGGCCACCCCGATGCTGCTGGCCAAGTCCAGCCACGACCTGGACTGGCTGAGCTACGTCACCGGCCGGCGGATCGAGCGGGTGTCCAGCTTCGGCGGCCTGCGGCACTTCCGACCCGACCAGCGGCCGGCCGGGGCCACCGACCGCTGCCTGACCTGCCCGGTGGAGCCGACCTGCCCGTACTCGGCACCGAAGCTCTACCTGCCGACGCTGCGCGAACGCGGGCCGATCTGGCCGGTCAGCGTGGTCACCGACGGCACCGACGAGCCGGCCCTGCTCGACGCGCTGCGCACCGGCCCGTACGGGCGCTGCGTCTACTCCTGCGACAACGACGTCGTGGACCACCAGGTGGTGGCAATGGAGCTGACCGGCGGCCTGACCGCCACCTTCACCGTCACCGCCTTCACCGAACAGACCCACCGGCAGACCCGGCTCTTCGGCACCCACGGCACGCTCACCGGCGACGGCGAACGGGTCCGGGTGCACGACTTCCGCACCGACCGGATCGAGCAGATCGACGCCGGCACGGTCGGCGGCGCCACCGCCGCCGACGACCACGGCGGGGGCGACAGCGGCGTGATGGACGCCTTCGTCCGCGCCGTGGCCACCGGCGACAGCCACCACATCCGGTCCGGACTGGACGAGTCGCTCGCCAGTCACCTCGCGGTCTTCGCCGCCGAGACGGCCCGGCACACCGGCACGGTCGTGACCGTGCCCGCGCACTGACACCCAGAGAGGACGAGACAGATGCGAGTACGCAGGTTCGCGCCGGTCGCGGTCGCCGCGCTGCTGACCGGGCTGGTCGCCGCGTGCGGCGGCGGGGACGGCGCCGGAGGCGACGAGAAGCAGTCCGTCACCATGTGGATCTACCCGGTGATCCCCGACGAGGCCACCCACCGGGGCTTCTGGGACCAGCAGGTCACCGCGTTCAAGGCCGACCATCCGAACGTCGACGTCAAGGTGGAGATCTTCCCCTGGGCCAAGCGGGAGGAGTCGCTGACCACGGCGATCGCCGGCGGCAAGGGGCCGGACGTGGTGTACCTGATCCCCGACCAGCTCGGCAAGTTCCACAACGTCATCGAGCCGGTCGACGGCCACCTGTCCGACGACGCGAAGGCCGACTACCTCGACAACGTCCGCGCCGCCGTCACCCTCGACGGCAAGATGCTCGGCGCGCCGATCCTGACCAGCAGCAACCCGCTGATGTGCAACGCGAAGGTGTTCACCGCTGCCGGGGTCACCACGTACCCGAAGACCTGGGCCGACCTGCTCGCCCTCGCACCCACCCTCAAGGCCAAGGGCTTCGACGTCACCAACTACTACGCCGACCCGAGCGCCACCCTGAACCAGTCGTTCTACCCGCTGCTCTGGCAGGCCGGCGGGGACGTGTTCAGCGCCGACGGGAAATCGGTGGCCTTCGACGGTCCGGAGGGCGTCAAGGCGCTGACCTTCCTCAAGCAGCTCGTCGACGGCGGATACGTCCAGAAGGACCTGATCACCAGCATCCCGGCCTTCGAGCAGACCAACGTCGCCAAGAACAAGGTCGCCTGCACCTGGCAGCACGTCCCGGCCGACGTCGAGCAGTTCTGGGGCAAGGAGAACATCAAGATCTTCCCGCCGCTGGCCGAGACGAAGAGCGTCGGGTACGGCACCGTCGGCAGCCTGTCGATCCTCAAGGCCAGCAAGGCCAAGAAGGCCGCCGGCGAGTGGGTCGAGTTCGTCACCGGTCCCTCGGTGGCCACCGCGTACGACAAGCAGGGCAACTACTTCTCGGCGAAGAAGTCGGCCGGTCCGCTCTACGCCGACGACCCGGTGCGCAGCGCGATGGAGCAGACCCTGACCAGCACGACCGTCGGCACGCTGCACGAGTCCAGCCGCGAGGTGATGGGCGTGCTGGCCCCGGAGATCCAGGCCGCGCTGATCGGCAAGAAGACCCCCGAGCAGGCGCTCGCCGACGCGGCCAAGGCCGCCGACGCGCTGCTCTGACCCGTCGACCGTGGCCCGTCGCCGGGCGGTCACCGGCGACGGGCCCCACGACACCGGCCGGTTCGGTCGGTGCCGCACCCGAGACAAGGAGGACGAGATGGCCGTACCGGCACAGGTGGTGGCCCGGCGGTCCCGGCGGGTGGTCGCGCGGCGCGAGGCCCGCTGGGGTCTGCTCTTCGTCCTGCCCGCGTTCCTGCTCTTCCTGGCCTTCCGCTTCGGCCCGGCCATCGCCGGGCTGGTGCTCGGCTTCATGGAGTACGCCATCGGCGGCGAGGCCGAGTGGACCGGCCTGGAGAACGCCCGCCGGCTGGTCGACGACCCGGTGTTCTGGCAGTCGCTGCGGGTCACCGTCGTCTACACCCTGCTCTACGTGCCGCTGACCGTGGTCACCTCGGTCGGGCTCGCGCTGCTGGTCCGCCGGGGCTTCCGGGGCGTGGGGTTCTTCCGGTCGGTGTTCTTCCTGCCGGTGGTGACGAGTCTGGTGCTGGTCGCCACGATCTTCGCCTGGGTGTTCTCCGCCGAGGGACCGTGGTCGCGGATCCTGGGCTGGCTGGGCCTGCCCGACGAGTCGTGGCTCGCCTCCAGCACGCTGGTGCTGCCCGCGCTGGCGCTGGTGGGGGTCTGGTCGCACTTCGGCTACGGCATGCTGATCGTGCTGGCCCGCCTTCAGGACCTGCCGCGCGAGCAGGAGGAGGCGGCGCTGACCGACGGCGCCGGTCCCTGGCAGCGGTTCCGCTGGATCGTGCTGCCGCAGCTCAGGCCGGTGCTGTTCTTCCTGCTGGTGATCGAGACCACCGCCTCGTTCCAGGTCTTCGACCTGGTCTACGCGATGACCGGCGGTGGCCCGGCCCGGGGCAGCTACACCCTCGTCATGGCCCTGTACGACCAGGGCTTCAAGTACTTCGACCTCGGCTACGCCAGTGCGATCGGGGTGGCCCTGTTCGTGATGACCCTGGTCGTCGCGCTGATCCAACGGCTCGCCCTCGGGAGGGACAAGTGACCGCCACGACCACCACCCCCGCGCCGACCACCCCGACGCCCACCCCGCCCGCCCGGCGACGGCGCGCCTACCGGGCGTTGGAGCCGGGTCCCGCCGGCCGGGTGGCGCGGTACGCGTTGCTCGCCGTGGCCAGCGTGGTCACCCTCTTCCCGTTCTACGCGATGGTGGTGCTGAGCCTGAAGCCCGCCGCCGCGATCGAGTTCCCGGCCAGCCTGCTGCCCTGGCCGGTCGACGTCGGCGCGTACCAGGAGGTGCTGGCCTCCCGGAGCATCCTGCGGTGGCTGCTGAACACCACCATCTACTCGGTGGTCAGCGTGGTCGCGGTGCTGCTGCTCGCCGCGATGGCCGGGTACGCCTTCGCCAAGAAGCGCTTCCCCGGCCGGGAGACCATGTTCTGGTCGTTCCTGGCCATGGTGATGGTGCCCTACCACGTCACGCTGATCCCCACGTTCATCCTGATCGCGAAGGCCGGCGGGGTGGACACCTACTGGGGACTGATCCTGCCGACCCTGGCCAACGCGCAGGCGGTGTTCCTGATGCGGCAGTTCATCCAGGGACTGCCGGACGAGCTGTTCGAGGCCGCGAAGATCGACGGTGCCTCGGAGTGGCGGACCTTCGTCCGGATCGTGCTGCCGCTGTGCAAGCCGATCCTGGCCACCCTCGGCGTGTTCGTCTTCCTGTGGCACTGGAACGACCTGCTCTGGCCGCTGATCATCGGGCAGAGCGGGGACATGCGCACGCTCACCGTCGGCATCGCCTCCCTCCAGCAGGAGCAGGTGCCGCTCAACGTCATGCTGGCCGGCTCGGTGGTCGCCTTCGTGCCCATCTTCGCCGCGTACCTGGTCGGCCAGCGCTACTTCACCGAGGGCGTCACGATGTCCGGAATCAAGGGTTGAGACGAGTGTTCACGAACGAGAGCGAGTTGGAGCAGCGGCTGGCCCGCCCGTCGGCGGCGCTGGTCGCCGACCTGGCCGAGGGCCGCGGTGACCTGGTGGTGCTCGGCGCCGGGGGCAAGATGGGGCCGTCGCTGTGCCGGCTGGCGCGCCGGGGACTGGACGCCGCCGGCCGCACCGGCGACCGGGTGTACGCGGTGTCCCGGTGGACGGACCGGGCCGCCGCCGGGGCGTTGGCCGCCGACCGCGTCGAGCCGGTGCCGTTCGACCTGCTCGGCGACGCCGACCTGGGCGGGCTGCCGGACGCCACCGACGTGGTCTTCATGGTCGGCGCGAAGTTCGGCACCTCGGCCGCGCCCTACCTGGCCTGGGTGGTCAACGCGGTGCTGCCGGCCGCCGTGGCCCGCCGCTACCCGGCCGCGCGGATCGCCGCCTTCTCCACCGGCAACGTCTACCCGATGGTGCCGGTGGGCTCCGGTGGCTGCGCGGAGACCGACCCGACCGGCCCGGTCGGCGACTACGCGATGAGCTGCCTCGGCCGGGAGCAGGTCTTCGCGCACGCCGCCGCCACCCGGGGCACCCCGGTCGCGGTGCTCCGGCTCAACTACGCCGTCGACCTCCGCTACGGCGTGCTCGCCGACATCGGGCACGCGGTGCTGGCCGGCGAGCCGGTCGACGTGACCACCGGGCACGTCAACGTGGTCTGGCAGGGCTACGCCAACGAGGTGGCGCTGCGGTCGCTGCGGCACGCCACGCCGGAGGTGTTCACCCTCAACCTGACCGGGCCGGAGACCGCGCCGGTACGGCGGATCGCCGCCCGGATGGGCGAACGGCTCGGCCGGCCGGTCACGCTCACCGGCACCGAGGCGCCCACCGCGCTGCTCAACGACGCCACCCGCTGCCACGCGCTGTTCGGCTACCCGGACGTGCCGCTGGGCACCCTGGTCGACTGGCAGGCCGACTGGCTCGCCGCCGGACTGCCCACCTCCGGCAAACCGACGAAGTTCGCCGTCCGCGACGGGAGGTTCTGACATGTCCCTGGAGCTGCTGCGGGACGGCACGGTGATCCCCGCCCACCCGCTGGCCCTGACCGCCGACCGGCGGCTCGACGAACGCCGACAGCGGGCGCTGACCCGCTACTACCTCGCTGCCGGGGCGGGTGGGGTGGCCGTCGGGGTGCACACCACCCAGTTCGCCATCCGCCAGGCCGGACTGCTGGAGCCGGTGCTCGCCCTCGCCGCTGAGATGGTCGACGGCGAGGCCGGACGCCCGGTGGTCAAGGTCGCCGGGGCATGCGGGGACACCGCGCAGGCGGTCGCCGAGGCGGAACTCGCCGCCGGGCTGGGCTACCACGCCGTCCTGCTCTCCCCGGTGGTGCCCGGCGCGGACGAGGCCGCCCTGCTGGCCCGGGCGAAGGCGGTCGGCGAGGTGCTGCCGGTGGTCGGCTTCTACCTCCAGCCGGCGATCGGCGGACCCCGGCTGTCGAGCGCGTTCTGGCGGGCCTTCGCCGACCTGCCGTCGGTGGTGGCGGTCAAGCTCGCCCCGTTCGACCGGTACCGGACCCTGGAGGCGGTGCGCGGCATCGCCGCCGCCGACCGGGGCGCCGAGGTGGCCCTCTACACCGGCAACGACGACCACATCGTCGGTGACCTGCTCGGCGAATTCGCCGGCCGGCGGTTCGTCGGCGGGCTGCTCGGCCAGTGGGCGGTCTGGACCCGGGCGGCGGTGGAGCTGTTCGGGCAGGTCCGGGCGGCCCGCGCCGGGGACCTGGCGGCGCTGGCGCTGCTCACCGACCGGGCGGCGGCCGTCACCGACGCCAACGCGGCCGTCTTCGACGCCGCGCACGACTTCCACGGCTGCATCGCCGGGGTGCACGAGGTGCTGCGCCGGCAGGGCCTGCTCGACGGGGTGTGGTGCCTCGACCCGGCCGAGGGCCTCTCCCCCGGCCAGGCCGAGGAGCTGACCCGGGTCGCCGCCGCCCACCCGTGGCTAACCGACGACGAGTTCGTCGCCGCGCACCGCGATGACTGGCTCCGCTGACCGGCCGGGCGGCCCCACCCGCCGTCCGGTCGCCGTGGTGAGCGTGCCACCGGCGCTGCGCGCCCAGTTCTTCCCGGACCGGGTCGGCGAGCGGCTGGCCGCCGCCGCCGAGTGCACGCTGCTCGACGGGCACGCCGCGCTCACCCGTCCCGGGCTGGCCCCGGTGCTGGCCCGTGCCGAGGTGCTGGTGACCGCCTGGGGCGTGCCCCGGCTCGACGCGGCCCTGCTGGACCGCGCCCCGGCGCTGCGGCTGGTCGCGCACACCGGCGCGTCGGTCAAACCGTTCGTCACCGACGAGGTCTTCGCCCGGGGCGTCGCGGTCACCCAGGCCGGGCAGGGCATGGCCCGCCCGGTGGCCGAGGTGGCGCTGGCGTTCACCCTGGCGCTGCTGCACCGGCTGCCCCGCTTCGACCACGCACTGCACGACGGCGTCGAGTGGCACGTCGCCGAGGCGGCCCCGCCCCGGCACGAGCTGCTCGGCTGCCCGGTCGGGGTCATCGGGGCGTCCCGGACCGGGCGGGCGTACGTGCAGCTGGTGCGCCTGCTGGGCGCGGAGGTCACGGTGGCCGACCCGACCCTGACCCCGGCGGACGCCGCCGCGCTCGGCGCCCGGCTGGTCGGGCTGGACGAGCTGCTGGCCGGCAGCCGGATCGTGGCGCTGCACGCGCCGACCCTGCCGGAGACCCGGCACCTGATCGGGGCCCGGGAGCTGGCCCTGCTGCCCGACGGCGCGGGGCTGGTCAACACCGCCCGCTCGTGGCTGGTGGACGAGGCGGCGCTGGTCGACGAGCTGGCCGCCGGCCGGATCGACGCGGCGTTGGACGTCTTCGACGACGAGCCGCTGCCGGTCGGGCACCCGCTGCGCTCGCTGCCGAACGTGCTGCTCACCCCGCACCAGGCGGCCGGCACGGTGCAGGGACGCCGCCGGCAGGGCGAGATCGTGGTGGACGAGATCGTCCGGTACGCCACCGGCCGGCCCCTGGCCCACGCGGTGACGCCCGACCTGCTCGCCCGGATGGGCTGAAACACGAGGAGGAACACCATCATGCGGTTCATGCGGATCGGGCCGGTCGGCGCCGAACGTCCGGTGCTCGTCGACGACACCGGCCACTTCGACCTGAGCGGGATCACCGCCGACATCGACGCGGCGTTCCTCGCCGCCGACCCGGTCGCCCGGGTGCGGGCGGCCGGGCCGCTGCCCCGCGTCGAGGTGACGGGTCAGCGAATCGGCGCGCCGATCGCCCGCCCCGGGACGGTGCTCTGCATCGGGCAGAACTACGCCGCGCACGCCGCGGAGAGCGGCGTCGCGCCACCGGCCGCGCCGATCCTGTTCCACAAGTCGCCGAACACCGTGGTCGGGCCGTACGACGAGGTGCGGATCCCGCGCGGGTCGACGCGGACGGACTGGGAGGTCGAGCTGGCGGTGGTGATCGGTTCCCGGGTGCGCTACCTGGACTCGCCGGCCGAGGCGCTGACCCACGTCGCCGGGTACGCGGTCAGCAACGACGTGTCGGAACGGGAGTACCAGTTCGCCGACCCGGGTGGGCAGTGGGCCAAGGGCAAGTCGTGCGAGACGTTCAACCCGCTCGGCCCGTGGCTGGTCACCCCGGACGAGGTGGGCGACCCGCAGGCGCTGCGGCTGCGGTCCTGGGTCAACGGCGAGCCCCGGCAGGACTCCCGCACCGCCGACATGATCTTCGACGTGGCGTTCCTGATCTGGCACCTGTCCCAGTTCACCGTCCTCGAACCGGGAGACGTGCTGAACACCGGCACCCCGCAGGGGGTGGCGCTGTCCGGCCGGTACCCGTACCTGGGCGCGGGGGACGTGATGGAGGTGGAGGTCGAGGGGCTCGGCCGGCAGCGCAACCGCCTCGTTCCGGCGTGAGCGGGGTCGGGTACCGCACGGCCACCCCGGAGGACCTGCCGTCGCTGCGGTCGACCTGGGCGGAGGCGTTCCCCGCCACGGACGTCGGCGCGGTGTGGGCCACCGATCCGGGACGGTTCGGACGGACCTTCGTCGCGGTACGTGACGCCCGGGTGGTGGCCGCCGTGCACTACCTGCCCCGACGGCTGCGCGCCGCCGACGGGACCGTCGACCTGGTGGGCGGGGTGGCCAACGTGGCCACCCGCCCGGCGGAACGGGGGCAGGGGCACGTGCGACGGCTGCTGGACCTGGCCGTCACGGCGATGACCGTCGACGGCTGCGCCTGGGCGCTGCTGTTCACCGGCACGCCGGCCGTCTACCGCGGTAGCGGCTTCCGGACCTTTCGCCTCGGCTACACCAGCGGCCGTCCGGCCCCGCCGACGGCGCCACCCGAGGGCTGGACGGTGCGGCCGGGCTCCTGGACGGACTGGCCGGACCTCGCGCCGCCGCACCGGGCGTTCAACGCGCACCGCCCGCTGAGCACCGTCCGGAGCGACCACGACTGGCGGCACCGGGTGCCGGCCTGGTACGCCCCACCCGCCGAGCTGCTGGTCGCCTGGAAACACGGCGAGCCGGTCGGGTACCTGGTGCGGGAACGGTCCGCCGGGCTGGTCCGGGTGGTGGAGGTGGCCGGCGGGGCGGAGGCGCTGCGGGCGCTGTTCGGCGCGGTCGCGGCGACCGCGCACGCCGACCGGGCGGAGCGGTGTGTGGCCCGGCTGCCCGCCGACCCGGTGGTCGGGGCGGCGCTGCCGTGGCTGCTGAGCGACCCGGTGCCCGAGGTCGACGAGACCGGCATGGTCCGGCCGGTGCACGCCGACGCCGCCCGGCTCGCCGCGACCACCGGCGCGCCGGGGGCGTTCCACTGGCCGGGGGACTACCTGTGAGGGCGCCCGGGCGGCTGGCCGCCGCGCAGGTCACCCCGGTGGTCGCCGACCACGGCGAGGGGCCGGTGTGGTGTCCGGACGACGGCCGGCTGCGCTGGGTGGACCTGCTGGCCGGCGACGTTCTGGCCCTCGACCCGGTGACCGGCGCGGTCACCCGCCGGCACGTCGCCGGGGTGGTCGCCGCCATCCGGCCCCGGACCGGCGGCGGTCTGGTCGCCGCCGTCGAACGGGGCTTCGCGCTGCTCACCGACGACACGGTGACGCTGCTGCCGGAGGTCTGGTCGGATCCGACGGTCCGGATGAACGACGGGGCCTGCGACCCGTGGGGCCGGTTCCACTGCGGGTCGATGGCGTACGACGCCGCGCCCGGTCGGGCCGCGCTGTACCGGCTCGACCCGGACGGCACGGTGACCACCGTGCTGACCGGGGTCACCGTCTCCAACGGACTCGCCTGGACCCCCGACGGCGGCACCGCCTACTACGTCGACTCGGCGCTGGGGCGGGTGGACGCGTTCGACGTCGACCGCGCCTCCGGGGAGCTGACCGGCCGGCGGCCGGTCGTGGCGGTGCCACCGGAGCAGGGCGTCCCCGACGGGATCTGCGTCGACGTGGCCGGCGGGATCTGGGTGGCGCTCTGGGACGGCGGGGCGGTGCACCGCTACACCCCGGACGGCGAGCTGTCGGTCGTGGTGGACCTGCCGGTCCGCCGACCGACCGCCTGCGCCTTCGGCGGCCCGGACCACGCCGACCTCTACGTCACCACGTCCCGTCAGGGCTCGCCACCGGGCGACCGCTCCCCGGCGGGGGCGCTGTTCCGGGCCCGTCCCCCGGTGCCCGGTTTCGCCGCTCATCCGTTCGCCGGCTGACCCCGCCCGGGGGCCGGCGGGGCAGGCGCCGCCGGCTGCGGCGGCGCGACGTCCGGCGTCGGCGGTGCGGCCAGCGGGCACTATCGTTTCCGGTCATGGCCCTCGTCAGCTGCGACTTCCACTCCGAGACGCTCGGCATGGGCACCTCGATGACGGTGATCCTGCCCCAACCGACGACGTCCCAGATCGGCCTGGCCGGCGCCGCCCCGGCCGGTGACCCTCCGGTGCTGTACCTGCTGCACGGGCTCAGCGACGACCACACCATCTGGCTGCGGCGCACCTCGATCGAACGGTACGTCGCCCCGCTGGGCCTGGCGGTGGTCATGCCCCGGGTCGACCGCAGCTTCTACACCGACGAGGAGAACGGCCACCGGTACTGGACCTTCCTCAGCGAGGAGCTGCCCGAGGTCTGCCGGTCGTTCTTCCGGTTGTCCGACCGGCCCGCCGACACCTTCGTCGCCGGGCTGTCCATGGGCGGGTACGGCGCGTTCAAGTGGGCGCTGCGGCACCCGGACCGGTTCGCGGCGGCGGCCAGCCTGTCCGGGGCGCTCGACATCGCCGAGCGCTCCCCAGGCACCGACGACCATCCGATCGACGCGCGGCTCTGGCACACCGTCTTCGGCGACCGGCCGGTGGCCGGCTCCCCCGACGACGTGCTGCACCTGCTCGATGCGGCGGCGGACCGGCGGGCCCGGCTGCCCCGGCTCTACGTCGCCTGCGGCACCGAGGACTTCCTGTACGACGACAGCGTGCGGTTCGTCGAGGCGGCCCGGAAGCGGGACGTGCCGGTTACCGTCCGGTTCGGACCGGGCGACCATGACTGGGGCTACTGGGACGAGTGGATCCGGGACGTCCTGGCCTGGCTGCCGCTGCCGTCCACCCGACACGCCGGCTGACCGTCCGCGGTGGTGCCGCAGTACGGCGGGGTAACCCGCAAGCCGTTACCGGTGCCCCGGGACGGGGCCGGTGGCCGGTGGCACGGTTTCGGCCCACCCGGGGACGGGGTCGGGCCATCATGGGGCCAGCGGGTGCCGGTGGTCGGCGCCCGGAGGGAGGACCGCGTTGACCGACTACGGGCACGACCTGCTCTTCGGGGTGTTCGTCACGCCCGCCGCCGAGCCGGTGCACCGGGCGGTCGAGCTGGCCGTGGTGGCCGACCGGGCGGGACTGGACCTGGTGACCTTCCAGGACCACCCCTACCTGCCGACCTTCCACGACACGTGGACGTTGCTGTCGTACGTGGCCGCGCGCACCGAACGCGTCCGCCTCGCCGGCAACGTCCTCAACCTCCCCCTGCGCGCACCGGCGGTGCTGGCGCGCAGCGTGGCCAGCCTGGACCGGCTCAGCGGTGGTCGGATCGAGCTGGGTATCGGCGCCGGCGGGTTCTGGGACGCCATCGAGGCGATGAGCGGCCGACGGCTGTCCCCGGGCGAGTCGGTGGCGGCGCTGGCGGAGGGCATCCGGATCATCCGGGAGGTCTGGGCGACGGAGCGCGGCGGCCCGGTGCGGGTCGAGGGCGACCACTACCGGGTGGTCGGCGCCAAGCGCGGCCCGGCTCCCGCCCACGACGTCGACATCTGGGTGGGCGCCTACAAGCCGAGGATGCTGCGGCTGGTCGGCCGGCTCGCCGACGGCGCGCTGCCGTCCCTCGGCTACCTGCCCGGCGGCGCCGAGGACCTGGCCGGGCTGAACACGCACATCGACGAAGGCGCCCACGCGGCCGGGCGTGCGCCCACGGAGATCCGGCGGCTGCTCAACGTCACCGGCCGCTTCGCGGCGACCGGCACGGCGTTCCTCGACGGCCCGGCCGAGCAGTGGGCCGAGGACCTGGCCGGCCTGACCGTCGAGTACGGGGTGAGCGCCTTCGTCCTGGCGGCCGACGACCCGGCCACGATCGAGCGGTTCGCCGCCGAGGTCGCCCCGGCCACCCGGGAACTCGTCGCGGCCGAACGCGACCGGTGACCGGCCGCGCCGTCCCCGGAGCCGCCACGTGCTCGCCCGGGAGTCGGTGACCTGGGCGCACGGTCCGGCTCAGGCGGGGACGACGGTAAGCCGGCCGTCGGTGGGTGGGGTGGTGCCGGCCAGGCTGAGCAGGGTCTGCCCGGTGGTGTCGTCGACCACCGCGACGCGCACCGCCTCCGGTTCCGGGTCGGCCAGCGGTACGGCGAACACGGCGGTCGCCGTCCGGCCCTGGTAGCGCGCGGCGTACGCGGCGAAGCGCCAGCCGTCGGCGTCCCAGTGCTCGCGGACGTCGGAGCGCAGCAGGGCGGCCACCCGCCGGTAGGCGTCGCTGAGCTGGAGTTGCTGCACGGTGGCGAGCAGCGGCACACCGGAGCCGCCGCGCAGCGGGTGGGTCAGCCGGGCGCGAAGCCGGCGCAGCGGCAGCAACCAGGTCGCGTCCAGTTCGGGCGAGAGCCCGACCACCGCCGCCGCCTCGGCGAGCAGCACGAGGCCACCGGCCACCGGCCGGTCGGCGAGGGCGGCGAACCAGCCGGTGGTGGTCGTGGCGGCCAGCGCGCCGGCGGCCACCAGCAGTCCGGCCCGGAGGAGGCTGCGCCCGGAGACGGGGGTCGGCTGGGCGCTGAGACAGCCGCACGAGGCGGTCGGCGCGACGCGCCGGGTGTAGCCGAGGTAGGCGAGGAAACCGGCGGCCAGCGTGGTCACGGCCACCGCCTCCATCCGTAGCGTGGGCGGCAGCAGCAGCGCCGCGCCGAGGGTCAGCTCGACGGCACCGAGCACCCGGTACGCGGGCAGGGCCCGGCGCTCGCCGAGCAGCACGACGAGCCCGGACCGGTGGGCGGTCGCGGTGGCGTGCCGGCTGAACAGCTTGAGGCGGGCGGACCAGAGCAGTACCGCACCGACGAGCAGCGGTTGCAGCGCCGCGATCATGTCGATCATGGGTTCTCCCTCAGGTGATCCGGCGGGTGACGCCCCGGGCGGTGCGGTCGCCCGGGGCGCGGCGCGTCAGGCGGCGGCGTAGACGGTGGCGATGTCGATCTCGTTGGTCTTCGGGTGCCAGGCCCCGAGGATCTGGACGTGGCGGCCGACCCGCAGCAGCGACAGGTCGCTGACCGCCGGGGTGCCGTTGTAGACCGCGGCGGAGCGGCCGGGCACGACGTGCGCGACGATCCGTCGGCCCTTGTGGTCCAGGTGCACCACGTTGCGGCCGACCGCGGCGATGTGCCCGTGCAGGTTGACGATGTTGACCCAGACGGAGTCCGCGGCGAGGGTGCCGTCGGGCAGTCGGACGCCCCGGGCGTAGAGGCCGTCGCCGACGGCGATCCGGTCGAAGGTGGTCGGGTGCAGCTTCCAGATGCTCGTGCCGTCGGTGATCCGGATCGAGTGCAGCACCGTGTCCGAGCCGGTCACCAGGAGCATGTGGCCGGAGATCGAGCTGATCAGACCCTCGGCGAAGTTCGGGTCGGGCGCGCCCGGCTCGACGCCGACGGCTTCGGTGGCGAAGGCGGCCTCGGGGGCGAGCGAGCCGAGTCCGGTGGCGCCGACGACGCCACCGAGCGCGGCGGTGGCGAGCAGCCGCCGGCGGTCGACTGTCTGGTTCATCCTGGGCCTCCCTCTAGACCGAGTCGACCGAACAGGGCCGCAGCCCGGTGGAGAGACTGGCGATCACGCTGTACGCCGCGGGCGTCAGGTCGATGATCCGGTTACTGCCGCAGGCGGAGCCGCAGCAGGTGCGCTCGCCGCACCACAGGTCGGTCTGCGGGCCGCAGTCGGCGATGGTGGTGCCGATCCGCGCGTTGTTGCAGAGGTTGGTGGTGTAGTGCCGGTAGCCGCAGGTGCGGCGGCTCATCCCGGTGATCCCGCAGGCGTGCGGCCGGGTGATGGCCAGGCACGCGTCCGAGGCGTTCGGCCACGCGTGCTGGTAGTTGCCGGAGCTGCACGTGCCGCAGGCCCCGAACCCGGTCGAGCCGCACGGCCCCCAGGCGTTGCCGCAACAGAACCAGGACACCTCGCCTCTCAGAGCTACCACGGTTGCCTCCCTCCACGTCCGCGATCGACATCGATCGCTTTCTATATTGAAGGAGATTTTTATGTCAGGATTCGACGGAGTCAACGGTCAAGGGGAAGGTTTCCTACACGATGGCGAAAATCAGCCGGTCACCGTCGGGTCCGCGTCGACGCCCGGCACGGGGGCGGACGTCGGCCGTACGGCGTCGCCGTCGACCGGAGCGGTCCGGGACCGGTGAGGCGGACCCTACCGGTCGGCCGGCGGGGCGGCGCTGTCGCGGACGACGAGTTCGGTGGCGAGCTCCACCCGAGGGCTCTCGATCTTCTCGCCCCGGGCCAGCCGCAACACGGTCCGCGCCGCGAGCATGCCCATCTCGGCCAGCGGCTGACGGATCGTGGTCAGCGGCGGGGAGCACCAGCGGACCTCGGGCAGGTCGTCGAAGCCGACCACGCTGACGTCGTCGGGCACCCGCAGGCCGCGCTTGCGCACCGCCTCGTAGACGCCGAGCGCCATCTGGTCGCTGGAGGCGAAGATGGCCGTCGGCGGGTCCGACAACGCCAACAGCTGGGTGCCGGCGGCGTACCCGGCCTCGTGGTAGAAGTTGCCGGGACGGACGAGCGTGTCGTCGAAGGCGATGCCGGCGGCCTCGAGGGCGGCGCGGTAGCCGTCGAGCCGGGCCCGGCTGCACATCAGCTGCGGCGGCCCGGCGATGAACCCGATCCGCCGGTGGCCGAGGCCGAGCAGGTACTGGTTGGCCCGCAGGCTGCCGGCCCAGTTGGTGGCCCCGACGGTCGGCGCCTCCTGCGGGGCCACCCCGGCCGGGTCGACGATGACCACGGGGATGTTGAGGCGGCGCAGCTCGGCCTGCAACGGGGGCGCCACCATCGAGGTCACGAAGATGACCCCCTCGGTGGAGCGGGTCCGCATGTTGTCGAGCCACTGCTTGGCCGACGAGGTGCGCCGGTGGATCGCCGACACGACGGTGCCGATGCCGCTGCCGTGCGCGACGTCCTCCACCCCACGGATGATCTCCACCGCCCACGGGCTGTCCAGGTCGTTGAAGACCAGGTCGACCAGGCCGGACCGGGGCCGCCGACTCGGCGGACGACGGCGGTAGCCGTGCCGGGTGAGCAGGTCCTCGACCCGCTCCCGGGTCTGCGGGGCGACGTCGGAGCGGCCGTTGATGACCCGGGAGACCGTCGGCACGGAAACGCCGGCCAGGCGCGCGATCATCGCGATGGTGACGTTCCGGTCGTTCTCGGCGCCCACGGTCCGCCCTTTCGTCGTGGCTCGTGCCTGTGGTCGGTGAAGGCTACCGGAGCCGCCGACGCTCCCCCGCTGGCGGTGGACGGCGGCTCAGCCCTTCACGCTGCCGGCCAGACCGCCGATGAGCTGGCGTTCGGCCACAGCGTAGAAGCCCAGCGCCGGCACCATGGACAGCACCACGTAGGCGAGCACCCGGGCGGTGTCGTCGGCGTACTGCCCCTGGAAGGCCTGCACCCCCACCGGGAGGGTCCACCAGCCCTGGTCGGTGAAGACCACCAGCGGCAGCATGAAGTTGTTCCAGCTCGACACGATGGCCAGCACCGAGACGGTGGCCAGGGCGGGACGGGCCATCGGCAGCAGGATCCGCCAGAAGAACCCGAACGGGCCGCACCCGTCGATGACGGCGGCCTCCTCGACCTCGCCGGGGATGGTACGGAAGAACTGCCGCAGGATGATGATGGTGACCGGCAGCCCGAACGCGGCCTGCGGCAGGATCACCCCGAGCGGGTTGTCCAGCAGGCCCATTCCGCGCAGCAGGACGAACAGCGGCAGGATCGCCACCGCGAACGGGAACATCAGCCCCATGGCGAAGAGGGTCGCCAGCAGCTCCCGGCCCCGGAAGGCGTAACGGGCCAGGACGAACGCCGCCATCGCCGCCGACCCGACCACGATCACCGTGCTGGTCACCGCGATGAGGACGCTGTTGCCGAGCTGACGCCAGAACACCTCGGAGGTGAGGATGCCGGTGTAGTTCCCGGGCACCCACGGATCGGGCCAGCCGAGCGGGTTGGTGGAGAGCTGGCCGTTGTCCTTGAAGCCGCCGAGCACGCCGAACAGGACCGGCACGACGATGAGCGCGCCGACGGCGACGGAGACGAGATGCAGCACGATGCGGCGGGCCCGGACCCCGGGGTCCGTCGTGGTGGTCATCGCTGGCCTCCCTGGGTGGTGAGCGCGCCCTCGGTGTCGCGGCGCATGACGATCCGCTGGTAGAACAGGGCGAAGAGCATGCTCAGCAGGAACATGACGATGCTGATCGCGCTGGCGTAGCCGACCTCGAAGCGCCGGAAGCCGTACTGGTACATCGTCACGGCCATGGTCTCCGAGGCGTGGATCGGACCGCCGCCGGTGAGCACCCACACCATGTCGAACAGCTGGATCGTGCCGATGACCGACAGGAAGACGCTGATCCGGATGGTCGGGCCGAGCAACGGGAGGGTGACGTGCCGGAACGCCTGCCAGGCGCCGGCCCCGTCGACGGTGGCCGCCTCGTGGATCTCCTTCGGGATGCTCTGCCGGCCCGCCAGGTAGAGGATCATGTAGAAGCCGAAGTACTTCCAGGAGACCACCAGGAAGACGGCGATCAGCACGGTGTCCGGGTCGGCGAAGATCGTGCCGGCGTCCGCGCCGAGCAGACTGGTCAGCGTGTCACCCAGCCCCCGGTTCGGGGAGAACACCAGGGTGAACAGGACGGCGGTGGTGACCTCGGAGAGCACGTACGGGGCGAAGAAGACCAGCCGGTAGACACTGCGTCCCCGCAGCGGCTGGTTGAGCAGCATGGCCAGGCCGAGGGCGACCGGCAACTGGATCAGCAGCGACAGGACGATCAGCACGAGTCCGCGCCACAGATCCCCGCGGAACGTGGCGTCCCCGAAGGCGCGGGTGTAGTTGTCCAGCCCGACGAAGTTCTCCGGCAGGCCGAAGCCGTTCCACTTGTACAGGCTGGCGTAGCTCGCCACCACGATCGGGGCGATCACCAGCAGGAGGAACAGCACCACCGCCGGAGCCAGGAAGACCGCGAGGGTACCCAGTCGGCCCGGTCGCACCCGGCGGCCACGCGGTCGCGCGGCCACCGGGTGCGGCGCCACTGCCGTGGCGACCACGCTGTCCCGCACACCCGACGTCGTCGGCGGCCTGGTCATGCCTGCTCCACTCGGTTGCTGTCACGGACGGGTACGGGTCGGTGGTCGGCCATGGCCTACTGGCTCTTCGCCACCGCGGTGATGTCCTTGACGATCTGCTCGGCGCTCTTGTCGCCGGCGACCAACGCGGCCACGCTGTCGTTGACCTGCTGGCCGACGGCCGGCGGGTACGCCTGGTCCAGGTAGAGCTGGAACCCGGTCGCGCTGGCCAGGGTCTGCGCCACGGCCTTGTTGTTCACGTCGGTGATCGCCGAGGTGGCCTCGGTGACGGTCGGCAGCACCGCGCCGGTCGCCGCGGATGTGCGCTGGCTGTCCACGCTGAGCAGCGTCTTGAGGAAGTCGACGGTGGAGGCGGGGGCGTCCTTGCCGACGGCGAAGCCGTTACCGCCGCCGAACACCTCGGTGGCGGCGCCCTTGCCGCCGTCGACGGCCGGGAACGGGAAGAAGCCGAGTTTGTCGCCGATGCCCTTCTTGCTGGTGGAGGAGGACGCCTGCACCGACGGCGCCCACTGACCCATCAGCTCCATGGCCGCGCCGCCGTTGCCCATCGTGGCGGCCTGTCCGTCCGGGGAGCCGAACTCGGCGCCGAGGAACCCCTTCTGGAAGGGCTGGAGGTCGACCAGTTCCTTGAACCGCTGGCCGGCCGCGACGAAGTCGGGGGTGTCGAAGTTCTTGTCCTTGGCGGCCTGCTGCAACGCGCCGAGCCCACCGATCCGCATCACCAGGTAGGCCCAGTAGAAGTGGGCGGGCCACTTGTCCTTGCCGGCCAGCGCCACCGGGACGATGCCGGCCGCCTTGAGTTTGGTGACCGCGTCCAGGAGCTGGGCCCAGGTGGTCGGCGCGGCGGTGATCCCGGCCTTGGCGAAGTGGTCCTTGTTGTACCAGAAACCGACCATGCCGAGGTCGAACGGTACGCCGTAGATCCGCCCGTCGATGGTGTACGGCTCCAACGCCAGGGGCAGCAACGAGCCGACCCAGGGCTTGACGTCGTCGGTGAGGTCCTTCACCAGGCCCGCGTCCACCTGCTGCTTGAGCACGCCGCCGCCCCAGGACTGGAAGAGGTCGGGCGGGCTTCCGGCCTGGGTGGCGGTGGTCAGCTTGGCCTTGAACGCCTCGTTCTCCAGAGGTTGGATCTTGACGGTGACGCCGTCGTGCGCGGACTGGTATTCCTTCGCCATCGCCGCCCAGACCGGCAGCATCGGCTCGGTGTTCTGGATGTGCCACCAGTTGATCGTCTGCGGGTCGTCCGGGTCGCCGGAGTCCCCGCCGCCGCAGGCGCCGAGCAGGTAGGCGCCGGCACCGGCGCCGACGAGGCCGAACAGCGTTCTGCGGGAGAGGTGCGCTGCCATGGTTCATCCCTTCGGGGACTCACGAGGTGCTCGGATGCCGATCTGGCCGGCGTGATGCGGCCAGGGTGTTCCGGAAGTTTCGCAAGCGGTGCCGGTATTACCAGGTGATGGCGGGCACGCTACGACGTGGTTGCACACCGGGTCAAGGGGTCTGTCCTATCGCGACAAGAGCCGCTACCGTGGTCGTAACTTCCAGAGTTCCCGGAACGGACTTCCGGAAGTTTGCCGAAAGTCGCACCCGAGGAGCCGACATGTCGACCGAGACCGCTGACGTGGCGACCGCCGCACGGGCGATCCGCAATCCCGTCCTGACGGGATTCCACCCGGACCCGTCGATCCTGCGGGTGGACGACGACTACTACCTGGCCACCTCGACCTTCGAGTGGTATCCGGGGGTGCGGGTGCACCACTCCCGTGACCTGGTGCACTGGCGACCGCTGGGCGGGATCATCACCGAGCGCCGCCTGCTCGACCTGCGCGGCTGCGGGGACTCCAACGGGGTGTGGGCACCGGACCTGTCCTACCACGACGGCGAGTTCCTGCTGGTGTACAGCGACGTGGCCAGCTTCGCCAGCGGCTACTGGGATCCGCAGAACTACCTGGTCACCGCGCCCGACATCGCCGGTCCCTGGTCGGATCCGGTGACGCTGCACGGGCGGGGTTTCGACGCCTCGCTGTTCCACGACGACGACGGCGACAGTTGGCTGCTGAGCATGAGCGCCGACTGGCGGCCTGGCCGGAACCGCTTCGCCGGCATCGAGATCCAACGCTACGACCGTCGGCGACGCCGCCTGGTCGGCCGTCCCCGGACGATCTTCACGGGCACCTCCGTCGGGCTCACCGAGGCACCCCGCCTCTACCGCCACGACGGCTGGTACTGGCTGGTCACCGCCGAGGGGGCACCAGTTGGGAGCACCAGGTCACCGTGGCGCGGTCACGCGAGCTGTTCGGGCCGTACGAGGTGGACCCGGCCGGGCCGATGCTGACCTCGGTCGGTCGCCCGGACCTGCGGTTGCAGAAGGCCGGTCACGGCAGCCTGGTCCGCACCCCGGCCGGTGACTGGTACCTGGCGCACCTGGTCGGACGCCCCTACACGCCCCTGGGCAACTGCGTGCTGGGGCGGGAGACCGCGATCCAGCGGGTCGAGTGGACGCCGGGCGGTTGGCCCCGCGTGCCCGGCGGCGTGCCGGCGGACGAGGTCACCGCGCCCGACCTGCCCCCGCACCCGTGGCCGCCGGCACCGGCCACCGACCACTTCGACGACGACCGGCTCGGTCCGGACTGGTCGACACTGCGCCGGCCGGCCGGCCCGGACTGGCTCGACCTGCGGGTACGCCCGTCCCACCTGCGGGTGCGCGGGGGGCAGTCACCCGTCGGCCGGCAGACGCCGAGCCTGGTCGCCCGGCGGGTCGGGGCGACCCGCTGCTCGCTGGAGACCGTGGTCGAGTTCGACCCGATCGACCACCGGCACCTCGCCGGGATCACCGCCTACTACAACACCCTGAACTGGCACTACCTCTACCTGACCCGGGACGACCACGGGCGGTTGGTGCTGGAGCTGCTCAGCGCGGACAGCGGACGACGGAGGACGTACCCCGACCTCACCGTCGAGGTGGGCGACGCCGGTCGGGTCGGATTGCGGGCGGTGTTCGACGGCCCGGTCGTCCGGTTCGGGTACAACCTCGGTGCCGGCTGGCGGGACCTGCCGGTGGAGCTGGACGCCACCGTCCTCTCCGACGAACACGCCGCCCTGGTCGTCGACGGGGAACCGGCGGCGTGGGGATTCACCGGGGCGTTCCTCGGCCTCTGGGTCCAGGACCTGGGCAACGACGGCGTCCATGCCGACTTCGACCACGCCACCTACCTCGAACACTGAGCCCGGCCGCGCCCTCGGCGACGGCCCCGGTACGGACAGGAGCCCCGATGCCACCCTCCCCCGTGCCCGGCCCGGCCGGCGCGCCTTTCCCCGCCCCGGCCCGCCCCGTCAGCACCGCCGTCGTCGACTCCGCCCGGGGCGGTGGCCGCACGGTCAGCCTCACCTTCGACGACGGACCGAACCCCGCCGACACCCTGCGGCTGCTGGGCGTCCTGCGCCGGCACCGGGTCGCCGCCGTGTTCTGCCTCTGGGGCGAGCACGTCGACGACCACCCCGACGTGGTCCGCCGGATCGTCGCCGACGGGCACGCCCTGGGCAACCACGGCATGCGCCACGACGACATGGCCCGCTGGCCGGCCGAGCGGATCGCGGCGGACCTGCGGGCGACCAACGACGCCATCCGACGGGCCGTGCCGGGTGCCCGGATCCGGTACTTCCGCGCCCCCTACGGCGCCTGGGGAGGGACGCCCGCCGTGGCCGCCGCCCTGGGCATGCGCCCGCTCGGCTGGCGGCTGGCCGTCGGCGACTGGGAGCCGCCCGGCACCGACGAACTCGTCCGACGGCTGGTCGACGGGGTCACGCCCGGCGCCGTGGTGCTGCTGCACGACGGCGGTGGCGACCGCCACCAGACCGTCGAGGCGGTCGACCGGTTCGTCCCCGTCCTGCGGGCGCGGCGCTGGCGGTTCACCCTGCCCGCGCGGGACTGACCTGCCCGGCGGACTCAGACCCCGAGGTAGCGGAGCACCGCCAGCACCCGGCGGCTGTAGCCGGCCGCCCGTGGCAGGTCGAGCTTGTCGAAGATCGTGTTGATGTGCTTCTCCACCGCGCTCTGCGACACGTGCAGCCGCTCCGCGATGGTCGCGTTGGTGTGGCCCTGTGCCATGTGGTGCAGCACGTCCCGCTCGCGCGGGGTCAGCCGGGTGAGCGGATCGGCCGGGTCCGCGCCGGCCAGGACCTGCCGGACCACCTCGGGATCGAGCGCCGTCGCGCCCGCCGCCACCCGGTCGAGTGCGTCGAGGAAGTCGTCCACCTGAGCGACCCGGTCCTTGAGGACGTAGCCGACACCCTCCGGGCGGTCGGCGAGCAGGCGGGTGGCGTACCGCTTCTCGACGTACTGGGAGAGCACCAGGATGGCGGTCGACGGCCAGCGCCGCCGGACCTCCAGGGCGGCCCGCAGCCCGTCGTCGGTGTGGGTGGGTGGCATCCGCACGTCGGTGACCACGACGTCGGGCCGGTGCCGGTCGACGGCCCCGGTCAGCTCCTCGGCGGAGGCGACGGTGGCCGCGACGTCGTGCCCCTCCTCGGCCAGCAGCCGGGCCAGCCCCTCCCGCAGCAGGGTGGAGTCCTCGGCGAGCACTATCCGCACGGCAGCTCCACGGAGACGGTGGTGGGCCCGCCGGCAGGGCTGTCGACGCACAGCCGCCCGTCGAGGGCCCCGACCCGGCGGGCCAGGCCGGACAGCCCCCGCCCGGCAGGGTCGGCCCCGCCGACGCCGTCGTCACGCACCGCCATCCGGACCGCCCCCTCCCCAGCACCGATCTCGACGGTGATCAGGGTAGCGGCGGCGTGCTTCGCCGCGTTCGTCAGCGCCTCGCAGGCCACGAAGTACAGCACCGTCTCGACCTGCCGGGCGGGCCGTGCCGGCAGGTCGCAGCGGATGCGGACCGGCACGTCGGAGCGCTGGGCGACCAACTCCAACGCCTGTCCGAGGTCGGCGTCGTCGAGCGCCGACGGGTACACCCGCCAGGCCACCTCACGCAGCTCCACGACGGCCTGCTGAACGTCGGAATGGGCCTGGGCGAGCAGTTCGGCCGTTCGGGCGGCGTCCCGGCTTCGGCGGGCCCGGCCGAGCAGCATCCCGAGGGCGACGAGCCGCTGCTGGAGCCCGTCGTGCAGGTCCCGCTCGATGCGCTGCCGCTCAGCGTCCACCGCGGCGATCACGCCCGCCCGGCTCACCACCAGTTCCCGGACGCGGTCCTCGAGCAGTTCCCGCCGGCTCGGGCCGAGCAGACGCCGGGCGAGCCGCACGTCCAACGCGCCGACACTCACCACGGCCTGGACGTTCACCAGGAACAACGCCGCACCGACGACCACCTGTACCAGCGCGTCGGCCACGCCGAGGTCACCCCGGAGCGTGGCCAGCAGCACGATCGTCGCCAGCACCACACCGACGGCGAGCAGCCCGTACGCCAGCAGGCCGAGCACCCCGGGCAGCAGGCGTACGGCCAGGTAGCCCACCTCCCTCCGCCCGCCCGTCGCGCCGGGCGAGAGGTCGGCGTCGTGGAACCGGGCGAGGCGACGGCGCTCGTACCGCACGAGCGCCGAGGCGTACCGCCGGATCGCGGCGCGTACCGGGCGGCGGGCCGGGGGCACGACCCCGGCGGTGGCCCCGGCGACGGCCGCGACCGCGAGGAAGAGCCCCCCGACGCCGGCGGTGAGAATCCCGAGGGCGACCCCGAGGGGAATCCTTCCCGGGCGCGGCGACTCCGGCCGGTCCTCCGCCACCGGTTCAGGGCCGCCCGTCGGCGTGCCCGCCGGTCGGCCACTCCTCCGGGCGGGCGCTGCGGTAGATCGTGCCCCGCCCGTCCGGATCGGGGGCGACACGCAGGGGCGCGGGTCCGACCGGCTCGGGGGCGACACGCGACGGCACGGCGACCGGATCGGCGGCGGACGGCGCGGGCCCGACCGGCGGCACCGGACCAGCGGCTGACGCCCCGCCCCGGCGGGCCCGGACGAGGCGGGAGCCCACGAACCAGCAGACGGCCACCGCGCAACCGACGATGACCAGTTTCTGCAGCACCCCGGCGTACCCCTCGACCAGGTGCCAGTTGTCGCCGAGCAGGTAACCGGCCAGCACGAAGGCGCTGTTCCAGATCAGGCTGCCCAGGGTGGTGTAGAGGGCGAAGGTTCCCAGGGGCATCCGCTCCACCCCGGCCGGTACGGAGATCAGGCTACGGAAGATCGGAATCATCCGGCCGAAGAAGACGGCCTTCACCCCGTGCCGCAGGAACCACGCCTCGGTGCGGTCCACGTCGCTGAGCTTGACCAGCGGCAGCCGTGCCGCGATCGCCCGGATCCGGTCCCGGCCGAGCACGGCACCGATCCGGTACAGCGCCAGCGCGCCGAGCAACGAGCCGAGGGTGGTCCAGAAGATCGCGCCGAGCAGGCTCATCCGACCCTGGGCCGCCACGAAGCCGGCCAGCGGGAGGATCACCTCGCTGGGGATCGGCGGGAAGAGGTTCTCCAGCGCCACGGCCAGACCGGCCCCGGGTCCACCGAGCCGTTCGACCAGGTCGGTGACGAAACCGACCAGGCCGTCCTCGGGCGGGGCGGCCGACCGGGCGGCGGTGCCGGTGGTGGGCAGGGCGTGCGCGGTGCGAATCATGCTCCACACGTTACGAACGGATCGGCGGGTCGACCACGGGGCCGGCCACCGACTCCGTCGGCGACGACCACACCGGGTGGGGTGCGGAGAACCCCAGGGCACCCGCCCGTCGCCGGTTCCGCCGACCCTCCGTCGACGACCAACCGGCCGGTATCCTGCCGCCGTGACGCACGAGCGCGAGATCACCGAGCCGGTCGAGCTGTGCCTGCCGGACGGGCGCCTCGACCCCGACGCGGTCGGCTGGACCCGCCGGCCGCTGCACCGGGCCAACCTGCGGGGCTGGGGCCGGCGCAAGCGGTGGGAGTACTGGGGTGTGGTCACCCCCACGCACATCCTCGGGGTCGTCGCGTCCTCCCTGGACTACGCCGGGGTGCACAGCGTCTACCTGCTCGACCGGGCCACCGGCACCGAGGTCGCCACGGAGGCGGTGGTGCCGCTGGCCCGCGGGGTCGTCCTGCCCGAGCGCAGCGGCGCGGGCCGGGTGTCGGTCCGGGCCGGCGCGGTGACCGTGACGATCGACCAGACGCCCGAGGCGACGCTCCTGCGGGCCAGCGCCGGTCAGGTCGAGATCGACCTGACCATGCCGCTGCCGCCGGGGCACGAGTCGCTCGGCGTGGTGGTGCCCTGGGGACGGCACCGCTTCCAGTACACGGTCAAGGACGTCGGTCGGCCGGTGCAGGGCCGGTTCCGGGTGGGCACCACCTGGCACGACGTCCCGTCGGCGGAGTCGTTCGCGGTGCTGGACCACGGGCGGGGCAAGTGGCCGTACTCGATCACCTGGAACTGGGCCGCGGGCGCCGGCCCTGGTCGCGCGATCCAGCTCGGCGGGGCCTGGACCGACGGCACCGGGAGCACCGAGAACGCGCTCGTCGTCGACGGCCGGTTGCACAAGATCGGTGACGAGCTGCGCTGGCGGTACGACCGCGCCGACTGGACCCGGCCGTGGCGGATCACCGGACCCCGGGTCGACGTGACGTTCCACCCCTTCCACGAGCGGGTCTCCCGCACCAGCCTCGGCGTCGTCGCCAACGAGACCCACCAGTGCTTCGGGCACTTCACCGGCTGGGCGGCCACCGACGACGGCGAGCGGATCGACCTCGACGGTCTGGTCGGCTGGGCGGAGGAGGCCCGCAACCGCTGGTAGCCCGGGCGTCGACGAGCGCGTCCGGGCGGCGCGGTCCCGTCTTCGCGGGCCGGACGGTCGGTGACGCCGGCGGGACGGCGGTCCGGGGAGGCTGTCCGCAGGTGAGCGCCGCGCGCCGACGGCTCACCCGCCCTGTCCCCTCCGCCCGGGCCGCGCCGGTTCCGGGCCGTGTCGCACCTGGAGACACCGTGTTCACCACGACCTTCTGGAAGCAGGCCGCCGAACGGGCGGTCAAGTCGGCCGCGCAGGCCCTGCTCGGCCTCTGGGCCCTCGACGGTTGGTTCGACGTCCTGACCGCTGACTGGCCGATGGCCGGCGGGGTGGCTCTCGGCGGTGCGGTCCTGTCGCTGCTGACGTCGCTGGTTTCGCTCGCCGGTGGACCGGAGCAGTCGCCGAGCCTGGTGTCGACCACGCCACCGGCGGCGCCCGTCGAGCCGACCGCCCGCCCATCGCGCGACCCGCACACCGCCCGGTAGCGCCGAAACCCTTTCTTTACATCGATGTACGTGGTTGTATTCGGTCATGCGCCGACTTCTCGCCTGCCTGGTCGCCGCCCTCGCGGCCAGCCCCCTCGTCCTCAGTGCACAGCCGGCCGCCGCCGCGACCACGGCACCGGCGCTGGTCATCGGCAGTGACTTCCCCGACCCCGACATCCTCAAGGTCGGCGACACCTACCACGCCTACTCGACCAACAACGGCAACGGCAACGTGCCGGTGGCCACCGCCACCTCGCTGACCGGCCCCTGGACGCGGCGGGGGAACGCCCTGCCCACCCTCGGCGCCTGGGCCAGCGGCGGACGCACCTGGGCGCCCGAGGTGTTCCGCCGCGCCGACGGCCGGTACGTGCTCTACTACACCGCGCTCAGCCGCAGCGTGGGCCGGCAGTGCATCGGTGCCGCGACCGCCACCTCTCCGCTGGGCCCGTTCGCCCCGGTCGGCACCGGGCCGCTGATCTGCAACGGCGGCGAGGGCGGCAACATCGACGCGTCCAGCTTCGTCGACAGCACCGGCCTGCGGTACATGCTCTACAAGGACGACGGCAACGCGATCGGCCAGCCGACCAGCCTCTGGCTCCAGCAGGTCGCCGCCGACGGGGTGACGTTGCAGGGTTCCCGGGTGGAGCTGCTGCGCAGCGGTCGCCCGGAGGAGGCCGGGGTCATCGAGGCGCCCGTGCTGACCAAGGTCGGCAGCCAGTACGTGCTGTTCTACTCCCTCGGCGGGTACGGCGGCGACGCCTACCAGACCAGCTACGCGACCTCGACCTCACTGACCGGTCCGTACACCAAGGCGTACCGCTCGCTGATGACCACGGCCTCGCTGGACAACGCCGTCCGGGGCCCCGGCGGCGCGGACGTCGTCCGGGAGGCCGGCGGCGACCGCATCGTCTTCCACGGCTGGATCAACAACAACAGCGCCCGGGGGATGTACGTGGCGGACCTCGGCTGGTCCGGCGGGTACCCCGTCGTGCGGGGCAGCCGGGTGCGCTACGAGACCGAGCGGGGCCGGCTCAACAACTGCGCGGTCCGCGCCACCACCACCGCCTCCCAGGGGCAGGCCGTGGCGTACATCGACCACGCCGACAGCTGGGTCGAGGTGACCGTGTTCGCCCCGCGCGCCGGAAACTACACCGCGCACATCGCGTACGCCGCCGGCTACGGCGACGCCCAGCACACCCTGACCGTCAACGGCGGGGCGGCCCAGGCGGTCACCTACCCGAACACGGGTTGGGAGACCTGGCGGCAGGTCCGGGCCGACGTCACGCTCAACGCCGGCAACAACACCCTCCGGCTGACCCACCGCAGCCGCTGGGCGGAACTCGACTTCGTCGAGATCGCGTAGGTTCCGACGCACGGCACCCGGGCCGGGTGGTCCGCCGACGTCGGCGGACCACCCGGCCGGTCACGTCGTCCCGGCGTCACCGGCACGGGGCAGCGGGGCGTCCGGCGCGGCCAGCAACCGGGACAGCAGCCGCTGGTACCGGTCCAGCCAGCCGGCGACCGTGTCGGCGTCGAACAGGTTCGCCGCGTACTCGATGAGCAACGCCATCTCACCTGTCGGCAGGGGACGGAGCTGCCAGGTCAGGTCGCCCCGGGCGCCGGCCAGCACGACGTCCCGGGCCAGGGCCGGTTCCAGGCCGGTCAGACGCAGCACCGGGTCGGCCATGTCGAGCAGGTCGAAGTAGACCCGGCACGGGAAGTCGGCGAACGCCTCGCCGAGCGTCGCGATCTGCACCGACGACGGCACCGACTGGCGGGCCAGGGCCTGCCAGGTCACCCGCGTGGTCCGGTGGACCAGCTCGTCGAAGGACGCCACGCCGGCGACCGGGACGATCAGCAGGGCCGCCTGGGCGAGGACACCCACCACCCGGTCGAACCGGGGATCGGTGCGGTTGGCCACCGAGGTGGCCAGGTTGACGGTCGGCGAGCCGCTCAGCCCGTGCAGCAGCCAGGTGTAGGCCGCCATGAACACCGCGTACGGGGTGGCGTTCCGGCTCACGGCGTACGCCGACACCGCCGCGACCAGGTCGGCCGGGAAGGTGTGGTGGAGCACCCCGCCGGGGTCGGTGGTGAGGGGAACGCGCGGCCGGTCGGTGGGCAGCCGCATCGGGACGGTCCCGGGGGGCAGGTCGTCGACCCACTCCCGGAGCATCCGTCGGGTCTCCGGCCGGGCCAGGTACTCGACCTCCCACCGGCAGAAGTCGACGAACTCGGCCGGCAACGGCGGCAGGTCGGCGGGACGGCCGGTGACCTCCGCCTCGTAGAACGCCGCCAGGTCGTCCAGGAGCGGTTGGACCGACCATCCGTCGACGTAGCCGTGGTGGATGGCGAGGGTCAGTTCGTGCCGGCGGTCGTCCGGCCCGGTCGGGCCCTCGGTCTGGAACAGCGCCGCCCGGAACGCCGGTTCACGGTCCAGGGCGAACGGGATCGAGGCCCATTCCTCGACCGCCCGGTCCAGGTCGTCCACCGGGACCGTCCGCACCGGCAGCGGCACCGGCCGGGGGGCGAGCACCTGCTGGCACACCCCGTCCTCCCGGGCCGCCAGCCGGGTCCGCAGGGCCGCCTGCCGGACGGTCAGCCCGGTCAGGGCCCGGCGTAGCGCCGCCCGGTCGAGCGGGCCGTGCAGCGTCAGCCGGAAGGCCACGGTCAGCACCTGCGGAAAGGCCATCTGCCTGGTGATGTGGTACTGCCGGGTCTGGCCGAAGCTGGCCGGCGCGGTCGCCAGCACCCGCCAGTCGTCGCCGTCGTCCCCGGGGTCGGGATCGGCGTCGACGGCGGAGCCGGTGCGGACGGGCGCGGCGGTGGACTCCGGTCCGGCCGGCACCGGCGGGCCGTCGGCCCGGCCGAGTCGGCCCAGCAACGCCGGCTTCAGCCGACGCATGGCCGCGAGCAGCTCCGCGTCGAGCGCGTCGGCGGGCGCGTCGTAGTCGAGCTGCTCCCCGCGTACGGTGAGCCGCACGTCCCGGCGACGCAGCTCGCGCAGCAGATCGTCCAGGTCGGTCGACTCGGGGGCGGTCACAGTGTCCCCCTGACCCGGGCCGGCGCTCCGGCGTCGGCCGGTTCCGTCCCCGTCTCGCGCAGCCACCGCGCCATCGCCCGCACCGTCGGTTCGCGCAGGAAGTCCAGCACCCCGATGGTCGCGCCGGTCTCCGCACGGACCCGGTTGAGCAGCCGCATCGCGGTCAGCGAGGTGCCGCCCAGCGCGAAGAAGGTGGTCTCCACACCGAGCGCGGGCAGGCCCAGTTCGGCGCACCAGAGGTCGTGCAGCCGGCGTTCCAGGTCGTCGGCGGGCGGGGTGCCGTCGCCGGCCCACTCCGCCGACGTCCGGTCCGGCTCCGGCAACGCCGCCCGGTCGATCTTGCCGCTCTCGGTGGCGGGCAGCTCGGGCAGGATCGTCCACGCGGTGGGCACGAGGTAGTCCGGCAGGCGGGCGGCGAGCTGACGGGCCAGGTCCGCCGGGTCCACGCCGGGACGGTCGGGCACCACGTACCCGGCCAGGTAGTGCCCGCCGTCGGGGTCGGTCCAGCCGCGCACCGCCGCGTCCCGCACCCCGTCGAGGCGGCGCAGATGGTGCTCGGCCTCCCCGGGCTCCACCCGGAAGCCCCGGATCTGCACCTGCGCGTCGGCCCGGTGCAGGAACTCCAACTGCCCGTCGGGACGCCACCGGAGCACGTCGCCGGTGCGGAAGACCGGACCGTACTCGGGGTGGTGGAGGAAGCGGGCGGCGGTCTCCTCCGGCAGGCCCAGGTAGCCCCGGCCCAACTGCCGGCCACCGAGGTACGCCTCCCCGGGCACGCCGACCGGGGTCGGCCGGCCCTCGTCGTCGAGCACCCGGACGAAGGTGCCGGGCACCGGTCGACCGATCGGCGGCGGCTCGTCGCCGGTGGTGGTGCCGTCGAGGTGGACCCAGGTGGAGACGACGGTCGCCTCGGTGGGGCCGTACACGTTGGTGAGCGTGAACGGCAGACCCGGCGTGGCACCGCGGCGCAGCCGGTCGCCGCCGACGACGAGGTGCCGCAGCGCCGGTCGGGGCCCGCCGGACCAGTCCAGGTCGAGCAGCAGTTCCCCGACCGGGGTGGGGAGGAACGCCACGGTGACGCCGGTGGCGACCAGCCAGTCGCGCAGACGCACCGGGTCGAGCCGGACCTCGTCGGGGACCACGTGCAGCGTCGCGCCGGCACGCAGCGCCGGCCACACCTCGATGCAGGAGGCGTCGAAGCCGGGACTACAGAACCAGCTCAACCGGTCGTCGGCGGTGATGCCCAGGTCTCGGGTGTACCAGGCGACGGTGTTGCTGATCGCCCGGTGCGGGATCACGCAGCCCTTGGGGCGACCGGTGGAGCCGGAGGTGAACAGCACGTACGCCGGGTCGTCCAGCTCGACCGCCGGGCCGTCGCCGCCAGGTTCGGCGGCGGGGTCGGCGGCGGGGTCGGCGGCGGCGAGCCGGTCCAGGTGCAGGGTCACCGCCGCGCCGGGCAGTGGCGGCAGCGTGGACCGGGACACCACCACCCGCAGCGCGCCCTGGTCGACGACGTCGGCCAGCCGGGCGGTGGGCTGCTCGGGTGCCAGCGGAACGTAGGCCGCTCCGGCGTGCAGCACGCCGAGCATCGCGGCGACCGCGTCGGCGCTGCGGGGCAGGTGGATGCCGACGAGGTCGCCGGGGCCGACGCCCGCCGCGCGCAACGCCTCGGTCACCGCCGCCGCCCGGTGGCGCAGCTGCGGCCCGGTCAGCCGCCCGTCCGGACCGACGACGGTGGTCCGGTCGGGACGCAGCAGGGCGGGCAGCGGGACGTCGGCGTCGGGTGGCGGCGGTCCGCCGTCCTCCCCCGTCGGGCTCGCCTCGGGCGGGACGACCGGTTCGTCCGGACGCGCCGTGCCGGCCCGCAGCACCGCCACCAGCCGGTCGAGGACGCGCCGCGCGGTGCCGGGGTCGAACAGGTCGGTGGCGTAGTTGAGCTGGCAGCGCAGCGTGTCCCCGAGGTCGGTGACGAAGAGGGTGAGGTCGAACGGCGCCCGGCGGACGGCCGCGTCCAGCAGGGTGGCCCGGACGTCGGGCAGGTCGAACGCGAAGGCCGGCTGGTTGTCGTACTCGATGACGACGTCGAACAGCGGGTGTCGCCCGGCCTCGGGTTCGACGCCCAGGGCCCGCGCGACGCGACCCACCGGCACGTCCCGGTGGTCGTGCGCGTCGAGCAGCGCGGCACGGGCCGCCCGGACGACGTCGGCGAAGCTCGCGTCGGGGGTCACCGACAGCCGCAGCGGCAGCGTGGTGACGAAGAGCCCGACGGCCTCCTGCGCGGCGGCGGGACGGTGCGCGACCGGGGTGCCGAGCAGCACGTCCGGCTGGCGGCCGTCGGCGACGACCGCCGCGAACCCGGCCAGCAGCACCATGAACGGGGTGGCGCGGAGCCGTCGGGCGGCGTCGCGCACCGCCCGGGTGAGGTCCGCGTCGAACTCGACCCCGGCGACCGCGCCGACCCCACTGGGGACCGCCGGACGGGGCCGGTCGGTCGGCAGCCCCGGCCCGGCCCGGCGGGACCCGAGCCGTTCCCGCCAGTACGCCAACTGGGCGTCGACCACCTCCGGGGCCGGTTCGTCGGCCGGGACCGGCCAGGGCGGCGGGGCCGGCAGCTCGGCGGGTCGGCCGGCCAGCGCCGCCCGGTAGCCGGCGGCCACCTCCCGGGCGAGGACCTGGGCCGAGAGGGTGTCGATGACCAGGTGGTGCATGCGGAGCACGAGCAGGTGCAGCCGCTCGTGCACCCGAACCAGACGGGGCGCGAACAGCGGACCGGTGTCCAGGTCGAACCGGTGTCGGGTCTCCTCCTCGGCGATCTGCGCGGCGAGGGTGGCGACGTCCCGACCGGGCGCGTCGTGCACCGGCAACTCGACCGGGGCGGGTGGTCGCGGCACCTGCCACGGCTCGCCGTCGACCTCCCGGACGGTGGACCGCAGCGCCGGGTGCCGTCGTACGACGAGCGTCAGCGCGTCGCGCAGGGCGGTCACGTCGAGCGGCCCGTCCAGGCGGACCACCTGGGACTCGGTGTAGGTGGGACGGCCGGGCAGGACCCGCTCGGCGAACCAGATCTCGCGTTGCGCCTCGGTCAGCGGGCTGGCGTCCTCCGCCGGAGCCCCGGCGTCGTGCTGGCCCGCCGTCCCGCCGGGTGCCGCCGTCCCGCCGGGTGCCGCCGTCCCGCCGGGTGCCGCCGTCCCGCCGGACGCCCCGGACGCCGGGGTCGGTCCGGCCGGACCGGCGAGAAGCGTGTGCAGCCGGTCGATGCCGGGCAGGCCGGCCAGCATCCGGCTCGGGGAGAGACCGAAGTCGACGAAGCAGCCGATCTCGTCCACGCCCAGCGCGGTGAGACGTTCCACCAGCGGTCGGGCCTCCTCCGGGCTGCCGATCAGCGCCCGGTCGGAGGTGTACCGGTCGTAGGCCCGGCGGAGGAGGTAGTCGACGTCCTCCGGGGCGGTCGAGTCCAGGTCGATGGTGACCCCGAGACTGTTGGTCACCTGACCGAAGAGGGCCAGCGACGACCGGAGGTAGTCGCAGAACGGGCCGAACGCCTCCTCGCGCGCCCGGTCGCCGTCCTCGCCGAGGTAGGTGTGCAGCAGCAGGACGATCCGCCCGCCGTCCGGGTCCAGGCCGTGTTCGGCCCGGGTCTGCCGGTACAGGGCGATGTTGCCGGCCAGTTGCGTGACGTCCTGGGACATCAGGTTGGTGATCACACCGAGCCCGGCCGCCGCCGCCCGGCGGTAGCTGTCCGGGTTGCCCACCACGGCGGTGAACAGGGGTGGCATCGACTGGACGGGCGGCGGGAAGAGCCGCACCTCGACGGGTTCGCCGTTGCCGGCGGTACGGGTGACCGCCTCCCCCCGCCAGAGCCGGCGGATCTGGTCGAGGGACTCGTACATCGCTTCCCGGTGCCGGCCGTACGTCTGCGGGGCGAGGACGAAGTCCCGGGCGTGCCAGCCGCTGGCGCAGCCGATCCCCACCCGGCCCCGGGAGAGGTTGTCCACCACCGACCACTCCTCGGCGACCCGGATCGGGTCGTGCAGCGGCAGTACGGCGCAACCGGCGTGGATACGGACCCGGCTGGTGCGCGCGGCGACGGCGGCGGCCAGCACGGACGGGTTGGGGAAGATGCCGCCGAACGAGTCGAAGTGGCGTTCGGGCAGCCACACCGCGTACAGCCCGTGGGTGTCGGCGAAGGCCGCCGCGTCGAGCACCGCGTCGTAGCGGTCCTCGACGCTCTCCTGCGGGTAGTCGCCGAAGAAGTAGAGGCTGACGTCGACCCGGCCCGCCGCCCGCGTGCCGCCGGTGTCCGGCGCGGCGTCGGCCCGGCCCTCGCCCCCCGGGGTCGCCGGCCGGGCGGGCGTGTCGGCCCGGCCCGGCACGACCGCCGGGGCGGGCGCCACCGCCGGCACCCGCTCCCGGACCGGAGGCGGCACGGCCACCCGGGACGGCACGACGGCCGGTCGCCCGTTGACGGAGATCGGCCCCGAGGCGGAGGCCGCTCCGTTGACGGCGGCCGGGCCGAGGACGGGCGGCGCGCCGGGAGCGGATGCCGGACCGGGCAGGAACCCCCCGGCCCGCAGGGCGAGCAGGCTGTCCCGCACGGCGTCGACGATCCAGTCGACGTCGGCGTCGGTGTGCGCATCGGAGAGGAAGAAGTTGCGCCACTCCCAGACGTGCACCCCGGCCAGCACCAGGTGATGGAAGAGCAGGTCCAGGTTGACCTCGGAGGCGAAGCGGAACAGCGACCCGAAGCGGTGCACCCGCAGCGGGAAGTGCTCCTCGGCGCAGAACGCGTTGACCGCCGCAGCGAGCCGCTCGGTGCGCCGGTTCAGCCCGTCCTGGAGCGCCGGCCCCCGGTCGCGCAGCTCGGTCAGCACCGCCCGGGCCGCCACCATGGAGAGCGGATGCTGGATGTACGTGCCGCCGAAGAAGGTGGTGTCCTGCGGCGGGTAGCTGTCGTCGCCGTAGGTCCAGAAGCCGCCGTCGACCCAGTCCATGATGTCGGCGCGACCGGCCACCGCGCCGACCGGGTAGCCGCCGCCGATCACCTTGCCGTACGTGGCGAGGTCGGCGCGGACACCGAAGACGCCCTGCGCGCCCTGCGGGTGCGGGCGGAAGCCGGTGAGCATCTCGTCGAAGAGCAGGACCATCCCGTGCCGGTCGCAGGCGGCCCGCAGCGCGTGGAGGAACTCCGCCGGCTGGCGGTCCGGGTACCGGCTCTGCACCGGTTCGACCACCACGGCGGCGATCCGGTGGGCGGACTTCTCGATCGCCACCAGGCTCTCCGGGTCGTCGTACGGCAGGACCATGACGTCGCTCATCGCCGACTCCGGGATGCCGGCGGAGACCGGCACGGTGCGCCAGGTGTCGCCGTCGCGCACCCCACGGCCCAGCACCGGGTCGATGTGGCCGTGGTACGACCCGGTGAACATGACGATCAGCGGACGACCGGTGTACGCGCGGGCCAGCCGGAAGGCCGCCGAGTTGGCCTCGGTGCCGGTGGTGGCGAAGGCGGCCCGGTCCATCCCGGTCAGGTCGCAGAGCAGCTCGGCCGCCTCACCGGTCTCCGCGCCCCGGGGCCCGAGCCGCAGCCCGCCGTCGAGGTGTTCGGCGAACGCCCGGGTGAGGAAGTCCGGCTCGTGGCCGAAGAGCAGGGCCCCGAAGCCCATGGTGATGTCGACGTAGGTGTTGCCGTCGACGTCCTCCAGGTGGGCGCCCCGGGCCCGCCTGGCGGCCAGCGGGTAGAGCAGCTCCTTGGTGGCGCGACGGAAGCCGACCACGGCCCGGCTGTCGGCCAGCCGCCGCCGGTGCCGCTGGGCGAGCGCCTTGGAGGTCGCGGTCCGCGCGGTGTAGCGGCGGACCAGGTCGGCGAAGTGCTCCTGCTGGCGGGGGTCGAGACGACCACCGCCCAGCCCCGCGCCGACCCGGGTGGGCCGGGGGCCGACCTGGGCCGGGACGGTCGCCGGGTCGGTCCGCGCCGACGCCGCCGGTGCGACGGTGCCGTCGACCGCCGACCCGGCGCCGGGCACGACCGGCGCGGACGCCGGCACAGCCCCGGCCGGGGCGGGTGTCGCGGCTGCGGCGGCGGGCGGCGCGGTGATGGCGGACGCCGGAACGGTGGCGGACGACGGCACGGCGGGCGGGACGGCGGCGGGCGGCGGGACGGCGCCCAGCGCGGAGAGCTGGCGGGCCATCAGGTCGGTGAACTGCCCCATCAGCGCGAGTTGCCCCCGGAGCAGCTCACCGGCGACGGGGTCACCCGCCGTCGGGACAGCCGCCGACGACGGGACCGGCCCGGTCGGCGGGACGGCCACCGCCGACGCACCGGGGAGCGGCGTGCCGGGCACGGGCGGCGCCGGAGCGGGCACGGTCGCTACCACCGGCGTGGGCAGCACCGGACCGGTCCGGACCACGTCGGGCCCGGCGTCGGCGGCGGGGGTGTCGGGGCGGGACGGGGCGACGGCGGCGTATCCGGACGGAGCGGTCGCCGCCGGAGCGACGCCGGACACCGGGACGGGCGTCGCGTCCACCGTGGCGGACGGCGCGTCGGCGGGGCGGGACGGGGCATCGGCGGCGGGCGCGCCCAGCGCGGCGAGCCGCTCCGGTGCGGCCCGCTCGACGATCGCCGCCGTCAGCCGGCTCGGGCTGTCGAGTTCCTCGAACAGTTCCCGCATCGGGACCCGGATCCCGAAGGTCGTCTCCAGTTCCCGCAACAGGTTGATCATCAACAGCGAGTCGGCGCCGAGGTCGAAGAAGGGCGTCTCCTCCGGCACCCGGTCGATGTCGGTGCCGAGCTGGTGGGCGGTCAGCTCCCGCACCCGGCGCAGGACGAGCGAGGCGGCGGGGGCCGGAGTGGCGGCCGGGGACATGTCGGGACCTCCTGCGACCGGGGGGTCGGACGGGACGGACGGCACCGGACGGGGCACGGCGGCCCAGTGCCGGGTCCGCTGGAACGGATACGTGGGCAGGGGGACCCGGCGGCCGGCCGGCGCCAGGGCCGCCCAGTCGACCTCGACGCCCCGGCAGAACAACTCGGAGAGGGCGGTGAGCACCTCGGCGGCCCGGTCGGCCCGTCCCCGCTGGACCGGGATCCACCGGGTCTGCGGCCACTGCCGGCCGAGCATGGTGAGCAGCGCCTCCGGGCCCAGCTCCACGAAGGTGGCGCAGCCGTCGGCGACCAGCCCGGCGACGCCCGCGCCGAAGTCCGACCGTTCCCGGGTCTGGCGACGCACGTGCGTGGCGTCCGGCCGCGTACCGGGGGCCAGGCGCGCACCGCCGAGCCCGGTGACCAGCGGGATCCGCAACGGTCGCCAGTCGAGCGTGGCGGCGTGCGCGGTGAGGTCGTCGAGGACCGGTTCCAGCAGCGCGGAGTGGAACGCCCGGTCGGTCGGCAGCGGCCGGTGCCGGAGGCCGGCGGCGTCGAGCTGCCGCCCGAGGTGACGCACCGCCGACGGGGGTCCGGCCACCACGTGCCGGCGTGGCCCGTTGGACACGGTCAGCTCGACCTCGGGTGCCCGGCGCAGCAGCGGCTCCAGTTCGGCCTCGTCGGCCAGGACGGCGAGGGCCGCGCCCGGTGGCGTGCCGCGCTGCATCAACTCGCCCCGTACGGCGGCCAGGTGCAGGCCGTCCTCCACGGAGAGCGCGCCGGCCAGGCAGAGCGCGGCGTACTCCCCCGCGCTCTGTCCGATGACGACGTCCGGGCGGACGCCGACCGACTCCAGCAGCCGGGCCTGCGCGACCTGGAGGGCGAACAGGGCCGGCTGCACGGTGGCGGTGCTCCACTCGTGGGCCGCGCCGCGCAGCGCCGCCAGCAGGTCGACTCCCCAGTCCTGCCGGTACCGGACGGCACAGGTCTCCAGGACCTCCCGGGCCGGCTCGTACGCCAGCAGGCCCACCGCCGCCGCGCGCAGGTTGACCCCCTGTCCGGTGCAGGCGAGCACGACCGGCCCGGGCCCGGTGTCGGGGACCGCGCCGGTGACCGAACCGGCCCGCTCGCCCGCCGCGTCCGGCCGGCCCCTGAGCACCGAGGCCGCCTCGGCCGGGCCGGTGGCCCAGGCCACCAGCCGGTGACGTCGCCGCTGCCGGCCCGCGCCGAGCGTGACCAGCACGTCCTCGGGACGCGGTGGGTCGGTGGCGAGCCGGTCGGCCATCCGCTCGGCCAGCGCGGTCAGCGCGGCGGGCGTCTGCGCGGTCAGCGGCACGACGGTTGGCGGGCCCGGGTCGGCGGCGGACGGGGGCGCGGGGGCGGGAGCCGGGGGTTCCTCCACCACCACGTGGGCGTTGGTGCCGCCGACGCCCAGCGACGAGACCCCGGCCCGGCGGGGACCGGGCACCGGCCACGCCTGGACCGACGTGGGCAGGTCGAACGGGCCGTCGGCCAGGCGCAGTTCCGGGTTGGGCCGGCGCAGGTTGGCCACGGGCGGGATCCGGCCGTGCCGGACCGCCAGCGCGGCCTTGATCAGCCCGGCCATGCCGGCGGCGGTGTCCAGGTGGCCGATGTTGGCCTTCACCGCGCCCAGCGGCAGCGGGGCGGTGCGGTCGGCGAAGACCGTCCGCAGGGCCGCCATCTCGATCGGGTCGCCGACCCGGGTGCCGGTGCCGTGGGTCTCCAGGTAGCCGATCGACGCGGCGGGTACCCCCGCCACGGCCAGGGCGTCCCGGATCACCCCGGCGTGGCCGTCGGCCGTGGGCGCGGTGTAGCCGCTCTTGGCGGCCCCGTCGTTGTTGACCGCCGAGCCGAGGATCACCGCGTGGACGGTGTCGCCGTCGGCGAGCGCGTCGTCGAGGCGCTTCAGCAGGACGGCCGCGACCCCGTTCCCCCCGACCGTACCGTCGGCGTCGGCGTCGAAGGCACGGCAGACGCCGGCGCGGGAGAGGATCGACCCCTCCGCGTGCCGGTAACCGGCCACCCGGGGCACGTGCACCGCGGCGGCGCCGGCCAGCGCCAGGTCCGACTCCCCGGCCAGCAGCGACCGTACGGCCAGGTGCACCGCGACCAGCGAGGTGGAGCAGGCGGTCTGCACGCTCAACGCCGGACCGGTCAGCCCCAGCCGGTACGCCACCCGGGTGGCCAGGAAATCGGGCTGGTTGCCGATGGTGACCTGCAACGCGGTGAGGTGGTCGACCGGGTCGGTGCCGGCGAGCTGTTCCAGCAGGTAGGAGCGGAGCGAGTAGAGGTGCATGCCGGAGCCGGCGAACACCCCGACCCGGCGCCGGGTGCCGGCGTACCCGGCGTCCTCCAGCGCCTCCTGGCATACCTCCAGGAAGAGCCGCTGCTGGGGGTCGGTCAGCGTCGCCTCGCGCGGCGCGATGCCGAACGCCTCGGCGTCGAAGCTCTCGATGTCCTCCAGCGCGCCGCTGACCGGCACGAACGCCTCGTCGTCGACCAGGGCGGCCGGCCAGCCGGCGGCGAGCAGCTCGGCCCGGTCGAAACGGCGCACGTCGACCTGCCCGGCGAGCAGGTTGCGCCAGTACCGGGCGGCGGTGTCCGCGCCGGGCAGCCGCAACGCCATGCCGACGATCGCGATACGTCCGTCGCCCGGGGCCCGTACGCCGCCGGTGTCGCCGGTCCGGGTCGCCGCGCCGGCCAGCAGGTCCACCAGGTACGCCACCAGCGTGGCGGGCGTGCCGTGGGTGAACAGGGCGGTCTGCGGGAAGCGTGCGTCCAGGGCCTGTTGCAGCAGGGTGTGCAGGCGTAGCAGGTGCACCGAGCCGAGGCCGGCGTCGTGGAACGCGGTGCGCTCCTCGATCCCGGCGGGCAGGGCTGCGCGCAGCACCTCCCGGACGGTGCGCGTCACGGTCAGCGGGTCCCGGGCCGGCGCGTCGGACGTCGTGGTCGGACGGGGCCCGGACGATGACGTCGGGACCACCGACGGAGCCGACGGCGCGGTGCGGGCGACCGGTGGGGGCGTCGGGTCGGCCGGTGCCGACGCAGCAGGCGGGCCGTCCGGTGCCGGCGCGGCAGGCGGACCGTCCGGCGCAGTGGGTGGGGGCACCGACGTCCCCTCCGCCGGTTCCTCGGCGGTGTCCTCCGGTGCCACCAGCGCGGGGGTGCCGAAGGCGTCGACCGGGTCCGGCCCGGACGCGGTGACCGCCTCCAGCGGCCGGACGGGCCGCACCAGGTGCCGGACACGCGCCGCGTCCGGGTCGACGCCGGCGAGGAGGTGCCCCGGGGGCAGGCGCAGCGCCACCCGGGTCAGCGCGAGCCCCTCGGTGCCGGAGAGGGTCCGCAGGTGGCGGCGGGTGGCCTGCTCGACGCCGCCCCGGGTGGCGCTCATCCCGATGCCGCGCCACATCCCCCAGCTCACGCACTGCACGGGCCGCTCCGTGCCCAGGTGCGCGCAGAGCGCCTCCAGGAAGGCGTTGCCGGCCGCGTAGCCACCGGTGCCGACCACCGGCACCAGCGCCAGCAGGGACGAGAACGCCACCAGGCGGGTGCCCGGCCGGTGCCGCAGCAGACGGGCCACCTGCACCGAACCGTCCACCTTGGCCGCCGTGGCGGCCCGCCACCGCCGGGGATCGATGTCGGTCAGGGTGGCCTGCCGGTAGTCGCCGGCGAGGTGCAGCACCCCGTCCAGCGGCGCCTGCCACTCCCGCTCGGCCGCGTCGAGCGCGGCCCGCAGGGCAGCGCCGTCGGTGACGTCGGCGGCGGCGTACCGCACCCGTCCGGTGCCGCCGTCGAGGTCCGCCACGGCGGCGGAGACCTGCGCGGCCGGTGTCCGGCCGACCACGAGCAGGCGCAGGTCGAGGTCGGTGGCGAGCCGGCCCAGCACGGCCCGGGACACGCCGCCCAGGCCGCCGGTGACGAGCCAGCGGGTGCCCGGTGGGACCACCGGCCCGTCGCCGGTGGCGGCGTCAGGGGCCTCGACCCGGTGCAGGGTGCGCACGAGCGGCCCGTCCCGCCAGGCCACCAGGTGCTCGCGGTGCCGCCAGGCGGTCGCCGCCGCGAGCACGGCGGCGTCGGTGGCCACGTCCGGGCCGGGCAGGTCGAGGTGCCAGGTGCGGACGTCGGGGTGCTCGACACCGAAGGTCTCGCCGAGGCTGGCGGTGAGCGCGGCCGGGTAGCAGCCGGGTTCGTCGCCCCGGATGCGGTACAGACCCCGGCTGACGGTCAGCAGAGTGCCGGTCCAATCGGCCCCGGCCAGCGTCCGCAGCAGGTGCAGGAGGTGGGTGCCGCACGTCTCGACGGCGGCGTCGACGGCCGCCGCGTCGGCCGGGTCGGGGGTCGGCAGGTAGCTGGGGGCGAAGACGACCAGCGCGGGCGTCCGGCCCGGCGCGGCGAGCGCGGCGCGCAGGGTCGGGCTGCCGTCCCCCTCCGACGTGCCCGCCGGCGCGCCGTCCCCGGCGGCGGTCAGGCCGTCGACGAGCACGACGTCGGGCAGCGCGTCGCGCAGGGCCGTGGCGAGTCCGAGCCGGTCGGTGACCACGAGCACCGGTCCGGGCGGTGGGTCGCCGCCCATCGCCCGGGGTGTCCAGGCCGGTCGGTAGAGACAGTCGGTGATGGTGTCCGGGCCCGCCTCCAGCAGGTCGGCGCGGCGTTCGGCGGCGGCGTACCCACCGTCGAGCAGGCGGGTACGCATGGCGCTGCGCTGGATCTTGCCACTGGTGGTCTTCTCGAACCGGTCGCGGTCGACCGCGACCAGGCGGACCGTGGCGACCTGGAGCCGGTCGGCCAGGCGGCGGCGGATCCGGGTGAACAGGGCGGGGTCCGGTTCCTGCTCGGCGACGAAGAGCACCACGATCTGCTCGGCGCCGTCGACGTCCGGCGCGCCGACCGCGGCGACGAAACTCGCCGCGACACCGTCGACGTCGCCCACCACGTCCTCGATGTCGTGGCAGAAGTAGTGGACCCCGTTGACGATGATGACCTCTTTGCCGCGCCCGGTGATGGTGAGCCGGCCGTCGGTGAGCAGGGCGAGGTCCCCGGTGTCGAACCAGTCCCCGTCGGGGAAGGCGGCCCGGTTGGCCTCGTCGTTGCCGAGGTAGCCGGGCGTGACCCGCACCGACCGCACCTGGAGTCGGCCGATGTGCCGGTCCGGCAGGGCGGTGGTGCCGTCCGGGGCGGTGATCCGGAACCGCGCGCCGGGGGCCGCGGCGCCCATGCTGAGGAAGCCGGTGACACCGGGCCCCGGGGCGTCGCGCAGGGTCACCCGGGTGCCGTCGGCGGCGAGTTCCAGGTGCTGCACCGCCGAGGCGTCGGCCGGCTGGTAGCTGATCGCCGTGCAGGTCTCGGCCATTCCCCAGGCCAGCAGCAGGGTGGCGGGCTCGATGCCGAAGCCGCGCACGTCCGCCAGGAACTGCCGGACCACCGGCACGGTGCACTGCTCACCGGCGTTGATCAGGCTCCGGACGTGCCGCAGGTCCCAGCTGCGGTCCGGTCGCCGCCGCAGCGCCTCGGAGACGAGCTTGTAGCCGAAGTTCGGCGACCAACTGTGCTGGATCCGGTGACGTTCCAGCAGGTCGAGCCAGAGCAGCGGGTCGGCGAGCACCAGGGCGGTGGCGACGTGGGTGGTGCCGCAGCCGAGCACGACCGGGCCGATGTGCATCATGACGATCCCGGCCACGTGGTCCAGCGGCAGCCAGTTGAGCACCTCGTCCCCGGCCCGCATCCGGCCGACCTGCCGGGCGCCCCGGGCGTAGTCGACGATGCCCCGGTGGGTCATCGGGATCACCTTCGACCGGCTGGTGCTGCCGGAGGAGAGCTGGAGCATCGCCACGTCCTGCGGATCCGGCCGGTGCAGGTCGGCGGCGGGTGGGTGGTCACGACAGTCGGCGACGTCGAGCACCCGCATCCCGTCGAGGCCGTGGCGGTCGGCGTACCGGGTGAGCGCGGCCACGGTGCCGTCGCCGGAGAGCACCGGGGGGCGGTCCAGGCCACGCCAGGCGTGCTCCAGCTTGTCCAGGGTGGCGTTGGGGTCGGTGTAGCCGGGGGCCTGGGCGACCGCCACGGCGTGCAGGCCGCCGATCAGGCAGGCCCAGAGCGCGACGCAGTGGTCGAGCAGGGACGGCATGTGCAGGATCACCGGATCTCCGGCGCGCAGGCCGGCGGCGCGCAGGCCGGTCAGCGTCCGCCGGGCGGCGGCGAGCAGGTCGGGGTACGGCAGCAGCCGGGTGCCGTCCTCCTCGACGACCCGCAGGCCCCGGTTGGGCCACTGCTCGGCGACACGGACCAGGGCCTCCGGCAGCGTCTCCGGGTCGTCCGGCCCGACGATCGTCGCGGGACCCGCCGCGACGGCCGCCGGTCCGTCCGGCGGCGGGGTGTCCGGCGCGGCGGTGGGGGACGCGGTGGCGGCCGTCGCCGCCCAGCGGGCCGGGAGGTCGATCAGGTCGGCCAGGTGCCGCCGCCGCGCCGGCGGCGCGGGTGCCGGTCGGACCGGGGCCCCCACGGTGCCGGCGACCGGCAGCGCCGCCAGCGCGGCCCGGTCCGGAGTGCCGTCGGCGGCCCGGGGGATGCCGGAGACCACGGCCACGGTGACCGGGGGCCCGGACGCCTCGCGCCGGGCCAGCGTGACCACCTCGGCGGTCCGTCGCGCCCGGATCGGCGGCACCGTGGCGGCCGGCACCACGTAGGCGATCCGCCGCTCCTGCCCGTCGCCGGTGGTCCGGTCCAGCACGGCGGCGTCGACGATCTCGGCGCGCTCGGTGAGTGCCCGGATCAGCTCGTCCACGGTCAACGTCCACTCTCCTCGGCCGGGGTCGTCGCGGCGACCGCACCCGCCGGGCCGGGTGCCGGGGGCGCGGTGCCGCTGTGCGTGGCGGTGGAACGGTGGCGCAGCACGCCGGCCAGGGCGACGGCGAGGGCCAGGGCGACCACCGCGCCGTGCATGACCGCCGCCACCGGCAGCGGTCGCCACACTTCGAGCAGGCCGGCGGCGAGCAGCATGCCCACGCCCAGCCCTCCATTCTCGGCCATCGCGGTGGCCCCGAAGAAGTGGCCGCGCTGCGGGTCGGGTTCGGCCTGGAGCCGGGTGGTGTAGCTGATCTCGGTGAAGCCGTCGGCGGCCCCGGCCACCAGGGCCACCGCGAAGACCCAGTAGCCGGGCAGGTCCATGAAGGCCACGACGAACGCCGCCGACATCACGCAGGTGCCGACGATGAAGGCCAGCTCGCTGCGGCGCGGGTCGTCGAAGCCCGGCCCACGCCGGTTCAGTCGCTTGACCAACTGGTGGGCGGTGAGCAGTCCCACCGCCCAGACGGCGAAGAAGTTGCCGACGAAGGCGGCCGGGTCCTCGGGACGCACCTGGGTCGCGTAGATCGGCAGGCCGACGTTGTGGGAGGCGGAGCCGAGCGCGTCGGCGGCGCGGACCACCACGATGACCAGGACGGCGGGCGCGGCCACCAGCGCGGCGAGCGCCAGCCGGCGTTGCCGCCGGGCGTCCGGACGGTCGGCGGCGGGTTCGGCCGACCGGGCCCGGGGGTTCGGGAACCGCAACGGCAGCGCGGCCAGCAGGAGGCCGGAGAAGAGGAAGGTCCCCGCGTCGACCAGGAATGCCGCCCGGTAGCCCAGCCAGCCGACCAGCAGGCCGCCGGCGGCGAAGCCGAGGGTCATCGCGACGGCCCGACCGGTGACCAGCAACCCGTTGGCGGTCACCCGGTCCGGGCCGGACACCAGGTCCGGGACGCTGCTGCGCAGCAGCACCGAGGAGGTGGTGCCGAGCAGTCCGCCGGCCACCGCGACGACCGGGAGCAGGCCGAGGCGGATCGAGGTGGGGGCGACCGCCAGCGCGACGAGCGCGGCGGCCTGGGTCAGGTCGCAGGCCACCATCACCGGACGGCGTGGGAGTCGGGCCGCGATGGTGCCTCCGGCCAGGCCGGCGAGGAAGCCGGCGCCCAGCCGCAGGGCCATGAAGGCGCCGGTCTGCAGGGCGCTGCCGGTCGCCTGGTAGACGAAGAGGTTGAGCGCCACCATGTTCAGGTAGCTGCCGAACGCCGAGACCGAGGTGCCGACGACGAGCAGCCGGAACAGCACCAGTTGTCGGGGAACGCGGGTCTCCGGCATCAGGCGTACCGTCCGGCGGAGGCCGGCCGGCGCGCGGCTGCGGTGCGGCGGAGAGATTCCACGTGTTCCACCCCGTCTCGACGTCGACGACGGCCACTGACAGCCATCGATCATGCGGATCCGAAACAGTCTGCCGAAAAGGACCAGTCGTGGCCAGCGGAAGCCGGGGGGTAACTTTACGTGACCACTGTCGTGGGTAGACCGTCCACCGTGGTCCGCGCCCGCCGCCCGGCACGGCCACTGTCTCCTGTCCGGCACGCAACAGGAAACACCTTCCTGAAGCATCTGCGCCGGCCAATGCTGGGAAGTACCGGATCGCACGCCTGACCAGCGGACTCCGGCGACGCGAGTGGAAGCCCGCGTCGGATTCCCCCAACGACGGCAAGGAGAAGTCCGTGTCCGAGAACCGCACCACCCGTCGCCTCGCCCGCCTCGTCCTGGCAGCCGGAGCCGCCGGCGCCCTCCTGCTGACGGCGACGCCCGCGTTCGCCGCCAGCCCCACCATCGCCTCGAACTCCGGCGGCGCGAACATCCGCAGCTGCACCAGCCTGAACTGTGGCTCCAACGGCTACTACGGCAACGGCACCACCGTCACCATGGTCTGCTACAAGGACGGCGACTGGGTGAACCCGCCCTACTCGGACTACAGCTCCAACCGCTGGTTCAAGGTGAACAGCCCGACGACCGGCTTCATCCACTCCTCGCTGGTCGACAACCAGGTCTCCACGCCCCGCTGCCCCTGACAGCGGGGTCCGGGTGCCCGGCGTCCGATGGACGTCCGGGCACCCTTGCGCGTCGCGCGCCCGATGCCGGACACCGGTGTCGTTGGTACGGTCGTGCCATGCGACGTCCCGCAGCCGCCCGGTGGACGGCCGTCGTCCGTCCCACCCCGGACGGGGGCCGACTGCCGTGGCGGTGACCGACCCGCCCCGCGACGGGACGGAGCACCCCGAAAGTCTCGGCGAGTGCCTGCGACGCCACCGGCAGGCCGCGAACCTCTCCCTGGCCGACCTGGCGAGACGGGTCAACTACAGCCGGGGATACCTCAGCAAGGTGGAGACCGGCCGGGCACCGGGGAACCTCGCGTTGGCCCGGCGGTGTGACCAGGCCCTGGCGACCGGCGGCGCGCTGGCCGCGCTCATGCGGCACGCGTCCCCGGCGGCACCGCCCGATCCGGCTCCCGCCGGTCCACCGGCACGCGCGCCGGCGTCCGACCGCCCGACCGCCGACCGCCCCGGGGCCGAGACCGCCCTGCCGACGTCGGCCCCGCTGCCGCCGGGGCTGGCCAGCGGTGTCGCCTTCATGCTCGCCCTGGACGCCACACACGGCGCCCTCCGCCGGGTCGCCGGCGACGACCTGTCCCCACCGCGCCGGTACGACGCGGCCAACCGGGCGGTCCACGACGCGGCGCTGTACGTCGCCCGCGAGCAGCTGCTCGTCTCGGCGACCGTGCCGGTGGTGGCGGCCGGTGAGGCCGCGTTCCTGCGGCTCATCGCGATCCGGGACGCGATCCGGACGGGCGCCGCTCTCGCCAGCCCGGAGTACCACGCCGTGTACCACCCCTTCGCCGAGTCGCTGTGGACGTTCCGGATGGCCCTGCGGCAGGCATTCGGCCAGGAGCCGGTCACCCCGGCGCTTCTCGACCGGATCGACTGGTCCGATCGGGAACGGTGCGCCGACTGCGGCGCCGTCGCGCGCCGTTGATCGAATCCTGGGCGCTTCCGGTCGGGTCCGACAGGAGCCACCGAAGGATTGTGAAGAAAAGCGCCGCGATCTAGAAACCGAATTGCAGGAAAACACCGCGCCGCCGCCATCCCCACTCGCCGATCCGCGCCACCCCCGGGCCATCGCCGAGCCGGCCGCGCCAGATCCACCCACACACCGGTCCACGATGGACCAAAGCACCCGTCCGGGCTAACCCCGATCCCAACGGGGCAAGGCCGACCTAATCGAGGTTTACCAAATAGCAGCCGTTCCCGGCCGAAAACATTCGGCATTCCGTACAAACGATTGACCAACCCCCGAACAGATGTAACCGACAACACGTCAACCCCTTGACCACCCACCGACAAGCACCGCAACATATAGGCGGTCATCATTTGGTAGACCCACCCACGGTCTCGCCATTTCCTGACCGGGGAACCGTTCGGAAAATCCACCGACGCGCCCCTGTCGACGAATTCCACCCCGCACGGACTCCGGCTGCACGGAACGTCGCCCGAACCTGCCCCGGCACGGGGACCACACCGGTCGGGCCGGACGGGCCGGACGTGAGGAAGGAAGGCACAGTGGATCCGTTGGTCTCCGTCGTCATTCCCTGCTACAACCGGGCCCGCACGGTCGCGATCTGCGTACGGTCGGTGCGGCGGCAGACGTACCCCGCCATCGAGATCGTCGTGGTCGACGACGCCAGCGACGACGGATCCGCCGTGATCGCCGAGGCGGCCGGGGCCACGGTGCTGCGGCTGGACACCAACAGCGGGCCCGGGGCGGCCCGGAACCGGGGGGCCGCACACGCCCGGGGCGAGATCCTGTTCTTCCTCGACGCCGACGTCGCGCTGGAACCCGACAGCGTCGCCGCCGCCGTCGCGCACCTGCTCTCCTCGCCCGGACTGGGCGCGATCTGCGGGGTGCTGCGACCGGAGTCCCTGCTCACCCGCAACCTGGTCGCGGAGTACCGGGCACTGCAGATGTACCACTGGTGGCTGGCCCACGAGGGCCCGATGGAGGGGCTGCACACCGCCCTGTGCGCGATGCGCGCCGAGGTGTTCCGCGAGGTCGGCCCGTTCAACCCCGACCTGCGGCACACCGAGGCCCCGGAGTACGGGCACCGACTCCGGCAGCGGTACGAGGTGCGCGGCACGGCGGCCATCGCCGGCGTACACGACCACGACACCACGCTGCGGGTGCTGCTGCCGAAGGTGTTCCTCCGCGCGCGGGCCAGCGCCGCCGAGGTGCGACCCGGCGAGGCGCTCGGTGGCGCGACCGCACGGGTGCTGGCCAGCGGCCTCGTCCTGGCCGCCGCGCTCGCCTTGCCGCTGCCGCTGGTCGCCGGGCCGGCGGGGCTCGCGGTGCCGCTGCTCCTGCTCGCCGTGGCCACGGCGCTGGAGGCCGGCACCCACCGGCGGGTCGTCGCCGACCGGGGCGTCCGGTTCGGGCTGCGGTTCGCCCTGGTCCACCTGCTCTACCAGCTCACCTCGGCGGCCGGCGCGGCCGTCGGCACCGGGCAGCGGCTGTGGCACCGGCTCACCTGGCGGGCCGACCCCACGGTGGGAGTACCCCGATGAGGCTGCCCCCGCCGGAGGTTCCGGGTCCCGGCGGCCGGACGCCCGGCGGTGGCACGACCGGGGTGCTGCTGTTGACCGTCGCCGCGACGGTCGGCGCGGTCGGGGCCGTGCAGTGGGTCGCGGCGCGTACCGGGAGCGCCTGGGTCCCCGGCGGTGACCTCGCGGTCTACCGGGCGGCGGCCGGGGCCGTCCTCGACGGCGGGTCGCCGTACGAGGTGTCCCTCGCCGGGTACGGCTTCGCCTATCCGCCGTTCGCGGCGCTGGTGTTCACCCCGCTGCCGCCCGTCGGTCCGGCGGTCGGGTTCTGGGCCTGGACGGTGCTGTCGGCGCTCGCCGTGCCCGCCGTGGTGTGGCTGGTGGTCGACCATGTCGCCCCGCACCGGCACGGGCCCGGGCTGCTGGCGGCCGGCACCGCGGTCGTCCTGCCGCTGTCACCGGTGGCCGGCACCCTGCTGCTGGGCAACGTGAACCTCCTCCTGATGGTGCTGGTCCTGGTCGACCTGCTGCGGCCGCACCGGCATCGGGGTGTCCTGGTCGGCGTCGCCGCCGGGATCAAGCTGACCCCGCTCGTCGTGGTCGGGTACCTGCTGCTGACCGGCCGGACGAGGGCCGGCGTGACCGCCCTGGTGACCTTCCTCGGCACCATCGGGGTCGGCTTCCTGCTGCTGCCGGGCGCCTCCCTGACCTTCTGGGGCGGGGCCGGGCTGGACGGCTCGCGGACCCGTCCGCCGGGCGAGGAGGCGTTCGGCAGCTCGGTGCGGGGCGCCGTGCTGCACCTCCTGCCGGAGTCCGCGCACCCGGTGTGGCTGCCGTTGAGCGCCCTGGTGGGCGTGGCCGGCCTGGCCGTGGCGGTGTGGGCGAGCCGCCGGCACGAGGAGCTCACCGGACTCCTGGTGTGCGTGGTGACCGGCCTGCTGGTCTCGCCGGTCACCTGGTACACGCACTGGGTCTGGTGCGTGCCGCTGCTGGTGCTGCTCGTCGCGCGTCGGCCCGGTGGCGGCGGGCGGCGGGCGATCGGCGGGCTGTGGCTGGTCTTCGCCCTGCCCCTGCCCTGGTGGGTCGTGCACGTCCTCGGCCTGGTGCCGCTGACCGAGCGGGCCTGGGTCCGGCCGGTCGAGCTGCTCTACACGCTGCTCGGCGCGGCGCTGCTGGTCGGCGCGGCGACCCGACTGCGTCGCATCGGTCCGGCCGAGGATGGCCCACCGGCAGCACGGCCACGCCCGGTGGCCGACGGCGTGGGGAGACGCTGATGCCGGCCGGAGACGCGGTGGCAGTGGTCGTGCCGAACTACAACAAGGCCCGCACCCTGCGCGCCTGCCTCGAATCCATCTACGCCCAGACCCACCAACCCACCGAAGTCATCGTCGTCGACGACCACTCCACCGACGACTCCCCCACCATCACCCACGACTTCCCCTGCACCCTCATCACCCAACCCACCAACACCGGACCCGCCGCCGCCCGCAACACCGGAGCCCGACACACCACCGCACCCCTACTCTTCTTCGTCGACTCCGACACCGCCCTGCACCCCGACGCCATCACCAACGCCCTCCACACCCTCCACACCACCCCCACACCGGCATGGTCCAAGGCATCTACGCCCCCCACCCCCTCTACGACGACGGACCCGTCGAGCGCTACCGCGTCGCCTTCGAACACTTCTGGCGACGACGCAGCGTCGGACGCCCGAGGGCGGCGACGCTCTTCGCCGCCGCGCTGATCCCCCGCGCGGTCTTCGACGAGGTCGGTGGATTCGACGAACGGCTGCGCACCGGCGAGGACGCGGAGTTCGGCACCCGGATGCCCGCCCGGTTCCGGCTGGTCGTCACCGACACCGTGCTCACCCGGCACGACGACGTGGACCGGCTGTGGCCGATGCTGCGGGAGCAGTTCGGCTTCGCCACGCACACGCCGATGGTCATGCTGCACGCCTGGCGGCGGCGCAACGCCGGCACCGGCATGCGGGTCAACGCGTTCTCGCCGACCGGGCTGGCGCTGTCCGGGCTGAGCCTGGCGACGCTGCCGTTCGTGCCGTTCCTGCCCTGGCTGGCGCCGGTCTGGCTGGCGCTGCTCGTGGCGTCCACCGCGACCAGCCACGAGTTCCTCCGCTTCACCTACCGGTTGCGGGGTGCCGGCTTCGCCGCGTACGCGACCGGGCTGCACACGCTGCTCTACGCCCTGGCCGTCCTCGGCACCGGCGTGGGGACGCTGCGGGTGGCGTACACGCTGGCCCGGGGGTACGCGCGATGAACGACGCGGTGGCGGTGGTCGTGCCGAACTACAACAAGGCCCGCACCCTGCGCGCCTGCCTCGAATCCATCTACGCCCAGACCCACCAACCCACCGAAGTCATCGTCGTCGACGACCACTCCACCGACGACTCCCCCACCATCACCCACGACTTCCCCTGCACCCTCATCACCCAACCCACCAACACCGGACCCGCCGCCGCCCGCAACACCGGAGCCCGACACACCACCGCACCCCTACTCTTCTTCGTCGACTCCGACACCGCCCTGCACCCCGACGCCATCACCAACGCCCTCCACACCCTCCACACCACCCCCCACACCGGCATGGTCCAAGGCATCTACGCCCCCCACCCCCTCTACGACGACGGACCCGTCGAGCGCTACCGCGTCGCCTTCGAACACTTCTGGCGACGGGAGACCGTCGGGCGGGAGACCGGGGCGCTCTTCGCCGCCACGCTCATCCCGGCCGCCGTGTTCGAGGAGGCCGGCGGCTTCGACGAGCGGCTGCGCGACGGGGAGGACGACGAGTTCGGCACCCGGCTGCCCGCGCGGTACCGCATCGTGGCGACCGACACCGTGCTCACCCGGCACGACGACGTGGACCGGCTGTGGCCGATGCTGCGGGAGCAGTTCGTCCGGGCGATGGCCAAGCCGTCGCTGATGGCACGGACCTGGCGGCGGCAGCGGGCCGGCGCGGCGGGCGCCCGGGTGGCGATGATGTCGCCGGAACGGTTCCGGCACCTGGACCGGTCCGCCCGGGTGACCCTGGTCGCCTCGGCGCTGGCGCTGGCGGCCGGACCGCTCGGCGTGGCGGTGCCGTCGCTGGCGTGGACCGGGCCGGTGTGCGCCGTGGTGGTGGCCGCCGCCAACCACCGGTTCCTCCGGTTCGCGTACCGGCTGCACGGTGGGCGGTTCGCGCTGACCGCCGCCGGGATCCACGTGCTGGCGCAGCTCACCCTGGTGGCGGGGCTGGTGGCGGGCGTACCGCGCGCCGGGTACGCGCTGCTGCGGGAGCCCGTGCCCGGACCGCGGCCGGCGCGGGTGCGGCCATGACGGCGGACCTCGATCCCACGCCCGCCCCGGCGGGCGGGGCCCCCGTCGCCAGCGGGACGAGCCGGTCGTGGCGACGGCTGGTGTGGCGGTGGCTCGGGGTGCTGTTCGCGGTGGTGGTGGCGGTGGCGGTGACCCGGGCGCTGGCCGGGCAGGACTGGTCGGTCGTCGCGGTCCTGCTCGCCCGGCGCGACGGCGGCCAGGTCGGCCTGCTGCTGGCCGGTGCGCTGCTGGCCGCCGCCGTCGGTCCGCTGATCGGGATGCTGGCCTGGCGGGCGGTCCTGCGGGAGTTGGGCCCGCCGGTGGCGACGGTCCGGCTGCTGCGCGTCTACCTGGTCGGGTTCCTCGCCAAGTACGTGCCGGGCAAGCTCCCCGGCCTGGTCGCCGCGGTGAAGGTGGGGGCCGCCAACGGCGTCACCGTGCCCCGGATGCTCATCTCCGGGACGGTGACCACGGTGCTGGTGCACCTGACCGGGCTGACCGTCGGACTGCTCGCCGGGGTTCGGGTGCTCGGCGACCGGGTGGCCTGGCTGGCCCTCGCCGCGCTGCCGGTGCTGCTGGCGCTCTGCTGGCCGGGGCTGCTCGGCCGGCTGGTCGGGTGGGCGCTGCGGCTGCTGCGTCGGCCCGGCCCGGTGCCGGCCCTCTCCGGCCGGGCGGTCCGCGCGGCGATCGGCTGGCAGACCCTCTCCTGGCTGGTCAGTGGCGTGCACCTGTGGTTGCTGGCGGTGGCGATGGGCGCCGACGCCGGTTCCGCGCTGCCGCTGTGCGTGGGGGCGTTCGGCCTGGCCACGGTGCTCGGTGTGCTGGCCGTCGTGGTGCCGGACGGGTTGGGGGTGCGGGAGGCGGTGCTGGTGGGGGCGTTGGCGCTCCTGCTGCCGGTGCCGTCGGCGGTGGCGGTGGCGGTGGCGAGTCGCCTGGTGACGACGGTGGGTGAGGTGGTGGTCGGTGGGGTGGCGCTGGGCGTGGTGGAGGTCGTTCTTCGAAGGTCGTCCGCAGTGGACGCGGCAGTGGTGAGGGAGGGCAGTGGCCTTGTCGAGGTTGATCGGGATTGACGAGTGCGAGCAGCTCGGTGTCCGGGAGGTGCACGACCTGTACCGGCGGTACGTGAGCAGGTCGCAGGTGTCGTTGATGACGACGTTCGGTTTCGGCCGGGAGTTGGTGGAACGGGCCGAGGGGGCGTGGGTCCACATGCGGGACGGGAGCCGGGTGCTGGATCTCTCGGGTGGGGTGGGGGTGCTCAACCACGGGCACAACCATCCGCGGATCCTCGCCGCGCGGGCCCGGTTCGCGTCCGAGCGACGGATGGAGGTGCACAAGGCGTTCTTCTCGCCGTACCTGGCGGCGTTGAGTCACAACGTGGCCGAACTGCTGCCGGGGGATCTGAACATCTCCTATTTCCCGAATTCGGGGGCGGAGGCGAACGAGGGCGCCATCAAGATGGCGTACAAGTACCACGAGGGGCGGCGGCAGACGATCCTGCGCGCCGACATCAGTTTCCACGGCAAGACCCTGGGCGCGGGCAGCCTTACCGGGTCGTCGGAGAACCATTTCCGGTTCCCCGGCCTGCCGAACATCGTGGTGTACCCGTACGGCGACGTGGCGGCGGTGCGGGCGGCGGTGGACGCGGCCCGGCGGCCGGACGGCGGATGCGACGTGTACGCGCTGATGGTGGAGCCGTACTCCGCGTCGAGTCTGCGGTGCTGGTCGGAGTCGGCGTTGCGGGAGCTACGGCGACTCTGCGACGACGAGGACATCGTGCTGATCTTCGACGAGGTGTACACCGGGTGGGGCAAGACCGGCAGCCTGTTCCACTTCATGCGCTACGACGGGCTGCTGCCCGACGTTCTGGTCTACTCGAAGTCCCTCGGCGGGGGGAAGGCGTCGATCTCCGGCTACACCGCCCGGGAACGCCTGTTCCGCAGGGCGTACGACCGGCTGGCCGACGTGATCCTGCACAGCACCACCTACTACGGCTTCGGCGAGGAGACCGCCACCGCCATCGAGGCGGTCAACGTGGTGGTCGAGGAGGACTTCCCCGGCCGTGCCCGTCGCATCGAGGAGATCCTCACCGCCGGCCTCGAACGCATCCGCGCCGCGCACCCCGACGCGGTGGACCGGGTCGCCGGGGTGGGCTCCCTGCACGGGGTGTTCCTCAACAGCGGCCCGAAACTCCTCGACCTGGCCGGGAAGCTGATGCCCGGGTTCAGCCGTGACCCGAACTTCGGCACGAAACTGGTCACCCTGTCGGTCATCGCGCACCTGTACCGCGAGCACAAGATCATGACGTACTACAGCCCCAACGTGGAGAACCCCCTCATGGTGGCTCCCACCCTCATGATCGAACCCGCCGACCTGGAACACTTCCTCACCGCCCTGGACGCCACCCTCGCCCTCGGGCTACGCCGGCTGCTCACCGGCTTCGTCAAGGAGAAGGTGAGCGCGACATGGTAGGCGAGGACGACACCGTCGTGGTCACCGGCGCGAGCGGCATGCTCGGCGGCGTCGTCGTCCGGCGGCTACGGGAGCAGGGCGTCGGGGTGCACGCGGTCGACCTGCGGCCCCCCGCCGACCCGACCGTCACCGCCACCGTCGCCGACGTCCGCGACCGGGTGGCGATGACGCGGGCGTGCGCCGGCGCGGCGGCCGTCGTGCACTGCGCCGCCGCCCTGCCCAGCTACGCCCCCGACGAGATCCACTCCGTCATCGTCGACGGCACCCGTACCGTCCTCACCGCCGCCCACGCCGCCGGCGTGCCCCGGGTGGTGCACGTCTCCACCACCGCCGTCTACGGGCTGCCCACCCAGGTGCCCACCCCCGAGGAGCACCCCCGGCGACCGGTCGACACCTACGGACGTGCCAAGACCGCCGCCGAACAGGTCGCCGAGGAGTTCCGGCGACGCGGGCTCTGCGTGCCGGTGCTGCGGCCGAAGACGTTCCTCGGCCCCGGCCGGATGGGCCTCTTCGCGATGCTGTTCGAGTGGGCCCACGAGGGGCGGCACTTCCCCATCCTCGGCCGGGGCGACGTCCGCATCCAGATGTGCGACGTGGAGGACCTCGTCACCTGCCTGCTGACCGTCCTGCGCGCCGAGGCCACCGTCGCCGACGACACCTTCAACGTCGCCGCCGAACACTTCGGCACGCTCCGCGAGGACTTCCAGGCCGTCCTCGACGCCGCCGGGCACGGACGACGCGTCGTCTCCGTCCCCGCCCGACCCGCCCTGTTCGCCCTGCGACTGCTCGGTCGCGCCCGGCTCTCCCCGGTCTACGACCGGCTGCTCCACAAACTGCTCGCCGACTCGTACGTCAGCACCGAGAAGGCCCGGCGGCTGCTGGGCTTCACCCCCCGCCACTCCAACGCCGACGCGCTGGTGCGCACCTTCGAGTGGTGGCGGGCGCACCGGAGCGGCGGCGATGCCCCGCAGACCGGACGGACCAGCCGGGAACCCTGGTCGCAGGGGGCCCTGCGCCTGGCGAAGGCGTTCTTCTGATGAACCCGGCCATCCGCACCGGTCCGGCGGTCCACGCCGCCGGACCGCACCCCACCGACGCCCGGCCGCACCCGGCCACCGGCGACGCGTCCCGGCGCCCCGCCGGCCTGGCCGGCAGCCTGGTCCACCTGGCCCGTCCCGGTCAGTGGCCGAAGAACGTCCTGGTCGTCTCGGTGCCCCTGCTCGACCCCCAGGCGTGGACCCGCTCGGGCATGGGCGGCCTGGTCTGGGCGGTCACCGCGTTCACCCTCGGCTCCGTACTGGTCTACGTCCTCAACGACCTGGTCGACCGGCGGCGCGACGCGGACAACCCGGCACGCTGGCACCGGCCGATCGCCGCCGGCCTGCTCACCCCACGCGCGGCGGTCCTCTTCGCCGCCGGGGTGGCGATCCTGCTGGTCGCGGTGCTCACCCTGGTCACCGTGGCCGTCGCCTGGCCGGTCGTCGCCTACCTGCTGCTCAACCTCGGCTACTCGCTCGGTCTGAAGCACGTGCCGCTGCTGGACGTCTTCCTGGTGGCCAGCGGCTTCGCGCTCCGGCTGATCCAGGGCCACCTGGCCACCGGCACGACCGTCCCGGGGTGGCTGCTCACCGCGGTGTTCACCCTGTGTCTGCTGCTCACCCTCGGCAAGCGCCGGCAGGAGCTACGCGCCACCGGAGGCGGTCACCGGCCGGCCCTGCGCGGCTACACCGTCGCCCTGACCGACCAGCTCATGCAGCTCTCCGCCGCGCTCACCGCCGGCAGCTACCTGCTCTACCTGCGCGACGAGGCGCCGCTGGGCGGGTACGGTCCCACCGCCACGGTGCTGCTCACCCCGCTGGCCATCTTCGGGCTGTTCCGCTACCTGCAACTGGTGCTCGTCCGGGACGCGGGCGGGAACCCGGTCCGTACCCTGGTGCGCGATCCCGCGCTGGTCACCAACTCGGCGCTCTGGGCGGTGCTCTCCGGGGTGCTGCTGCTGGCCGCGCGGAGCCAGGGGTGACCGCCGTCGACGTGGCCGCGCCGGGAACGCGCCGGTGGGGCCGGCGGGCGGTGTGGACGGCGGCCGGGTCGTGGCTGCTCCTCGTGGCCGCCCACCGGGTGCTCTCCGGTCGGGCCTGGTGGTGGAACCTGCCGGACCTGCTGCCACCGCTGCTCTTCGCCGTCGTACCGGTGCTGCTCCTCGCGCTCGTGCCGCTGGCCCGGCGGGACACGGCGGCGGGCACCGCGCGGGCCCGGACGGCGGGCGCGGCGCTCGCCCTCGGGGCGCTGGCGCTCGGCTGGCCGGCCGCGGGGGTCAACGCCGCCGCCCTGTGGCACCGACCGCCACCGGCCCCGCCGGACGCGCTGCGGATCTTCTCCTGGAACACCTGGTACTGGGACCAGCTGCTGGCGACCGGCCCGGACGGCGAACGCGTCACCGACCCGGACCGGTTCTACCGGTACCTGCACACCCGGGCCGCCGACGTCTACCTGCTCCAGGAGTACCTCTACATCGACACGGTGGACTACGACCCGATCCGGCTGGACGACCTGGCCCGGATCCGCCGGGAGTTCCCCGGCTACCACGTGGCGGTCTCCGGCGAGCTGGTGACGATCTCCCGGTACCCGATCGTCGGCGACCACCCGCTCGACCTGCGGCCCTGGTTGGCGCGACGCTGGTCCGACCTGCCGCCCGCCGACTCGTCGTTGCCGGCGTACCACACGGTCAAGACGCTCCGCACCGACCTGCTCGTCGGCGGCCGGGTGCTCTCGGTCTACAACGCGCACCTGCACGTCCCGCCGGTCGGGCTGCCGGCCCGGCACCCGGACACCGCCGACGACGGACTCGCCCGGCACGACCTGCGCCGGGCCGGATACCGGGCGATCGCCGCCGACGTCGACGGCAATCCGCACCCGGTCCTGCTGGCCGGCGACCTGAACACGTCACCGGCGATGGGGCTGCTCCACGCGCTGCCGGACCGGCTGGTCGACGCCACCGGGGCGCTGGACTCGGCATACCCCGTCTCGTGGGCCCGCTACGGCCTGCCACTGTGGCGGCTCGACTGGGTGTTCGCCAGCCCCGACGTCGCGGTGCACCGGTACCGGATGGTGGCCCCGGACGGCCTGTCGGACCACCACGGGCAGCACGTCGTCGTCTCCCTCCGACCCCGGCACGAAGCCTGACCCGGCACGACGCACCCCGAGAGAGGAATGCCATGTCGACCAGGGAACCGCAGTACGACCTCACGGTCGCGCTGACCTACTACACGCCGTACATGAGCGGTGTGACCCACACCGCGCAGACCGTCGCCGAGGGGATGGCCGCACGCGGCTGGCGGGTGGCGGTGGTGACCAGTCAGCACGACCCGGCCACGCCCCGCCGGGAGCGGCTCAACGGTGTCGACGTGCACCGGGCCCCGGTGCTGGGGCAGATCACCCGGGCCCAGATCAGTCCGGCGTACCCGCTGCTGGCGGGTCGGCTGGCCCGCCGCTCCTCGCTGCTCTACCTGAACCTGCCGATGGCGGAGGGCTCGGTGGTGGCCCGGCTGGCCGGGCGGACCCCGGTCGTCAGCATGCTCCACATCGACCTGTACCTGCCGCCCGGCCGGCTGAACCGGGTGGCGGTGGCCGCCTCCGACGTCACCTCCCGGTCGGCCCTGCGCCGGTCCACCGCGGTCCTCGCGTACAGCGACGACCAGGCCCATCACTCGAAGTTCTGGCCGCTGATGCGGGAGAAGATCTACCGGCCGATCCCGTCCCCCTGTCTGGACCGGCGGGGCGGCCAACCGCGCTACCGCCACGGCGACGGCCTGCACGTCGGGTTCCTCGGCCGGATCGTGGAGGACAAGGGGATCGTCTACCTCGTCCGGGCCTTCCGGCGGATCGCCGACCCACGGGCCCGCCTGCTGATCGGCGGGAACTACAAGACCGTGATGGGCGGGGACGACCTGGCCGCCATCCGGGCCGAGATCGGCGCGGACAGCCGGATCCAGGTGCTCGGCGAGCTACGCGGGCAGGAGATCGACGACTTCTACGCCTCGATCGACGTGTTCGCGCTGCCCTCGGTCGCCGAGTCGTTCGGCATCGTGCAGGCCGAGGCGATGATGTGCGGCGTGCCGTCGGTGACCACCGACCTGCCCGGTGGGCGCTACCCGGTGCTGGCGACCCAGTTCGGCCGGGTGGTGCCGCCGCGTGACCCGGAGGCGCTGGAACGGGCGATCCGGGAGATGGCCGACGCCCCGGCGGACTGGCGGGAGAGCAAGGCCCGCGAGGCGCGGAAACTGTTCGGGGCCGAGCGGAGCCTGGACGCGCACGAGGAGGTGTTCACCCTGGTCAGGGACGGTGCCACCCGCCCCGCACCGTGACCGGTCCGGGACGTTGCGTCCACCGCGGATCTGTTTGCCTCGATCAGCCACACTCGTCGGGGGTGCCCCTTCCCCCTGCGAGCTGATCCGGGAGTCGACTGGTCATGTGGCTGATCTGGCTGACCGGTGGCGTGCTGCTGGTCGCGGCGGGTGCCGCGGCCACGCTGGTGCCCCGCTGGCACGCACGGGAACGGGACCGACGGGTCGCCTGGTCGGCGGCGCGGGCGGCGATCGACAGCGCGACGGTCAGCCGGGACGCGGCGCCGTGCCGGGTGGCCGAGGCCGAGCAGCTGATGGGCCGGGCCGAGCTGATCGCCGCCGGGCACGGCGGGGCGGACGCGGCCCGACTGGCGACCCGGTACGCCGAACAGGCCGACCGGTTGTGGCGGGCGGGTCACGATGGCTGAGCGGACGCTGCGCCGCCGCCTCGACGCGGCGCGCTGGGTGGCCCTCGGGCTGGCCGTGCTGGTGCTGCTGGTCTTCCTGCTCGCCCAGCGGCAGAGCGTCGACGTCAGCTACGGCCGCTCCCCCGCGTCGGCCGTCGTGCCGGAGGGGTCGGCCGGAGAACTGACCGACTCGACGGTGCCGTCGGTCGCCGAGATGGACGCCATGGTCGCCGCCGCGCCGGTGGTGCGGCTCCCCGGGTCGGTGGCGTCCTGGGACGAGCAACGGGTCCGCGAGGCGATCGGCGGGCGGGACGTCCGCATCCTCGTCGCCCCGCCCGGCCTCGACGAGGCCGAACGGGAGCGGGTCCGGGACGTGGAGGACGTCACCGTCCGGGTGCTGGGTCTCCAGGTCAGCGGCGGCATCTACCAGGCCAACGCCGACACGCTGCCCGGCTGGCGGGCCCAGTTCGCCACCGGGGACGTGACGAACCAGATGGTGGCGCTGATCGCCGCGCTCGGGAAGGAACCGAGCCCGCCGGAGCGCGACGGGCTGCGGTGGCGTGACCCGGACGCGACCGAACTCGCCACGGTCACCGCCGACCTGCGCGCCACCGGGCGACACGTCGCCGACGGCGCGACGCTGACCGCCGTGCCGGCCAGGACGGCGGCCAGCGCGTTCCCGGACGGCGACGCGTTGTACGTCGCGCTGCCCCGGCAACCGCGGGGCGAGCCCCTCCCCCGGTACGGTCCCGCGCTGGCCCGGGTCTTCCCGGACCGGCCGGTCGTGGTGCTCTACGGCGCCTGGATCGAGTACCACGGCCCACACGGCGAGGAGTTCGCCGAGGTGACCGGGGCGAGTTTCTACGGCCAGTTCGGCGACCGGCTCAGCCGCTACGAGTACCCGCAAGACAACGTGCTCAACGCCTACCTGGCCCGGGTGACCGACGTCCGGTACACGGGGTTGTTCGACCGGCCGTTGCCGTACCAGCCGGTGGACCCGCTGCGGGTGGCGCTGCCGGCGCTGCCCTGGATCTTCGCCGGCTGCGTCGTGGGGTTCCTCGCCCTGTCGGCGCGCTCGCTGTGGCGCGGCGTCGGCCGGACCGGGTCGGTGCGCGGACCGGGTATGACAGCGCGACTGGCCGGGCTGACCGCGCTGGCCATGGAGATGTCCCTGCTGACCGACCGGCGCAGCGACCCGGCGCTGACCCGGGGCGTGACGAAGCTCCAGGCGGCCCGGGCCGCGCTGGACGAGGGACTGCCCGACAGGCACGTCCGGACCCTGCTCTCCGCCGCCGAGGCCGAGCTGGACGACACCGCCCGGACCATGGGCATCGCCGGTTACCGGCCGACGTTCTACCTGCGTGGGAGGCTGTCGTGACCGACCCGGAGCGGGCCCGGACCCCGAAGCGGGAGCGACGCGACCCCGAGCGGACGGACCCGGGTCGGCCGGCCCCGGAGCCACCGCAGCGGGCTTCGGCGGAAGCACGGGATCCGCTTCCCGCCCGTGCGGCGCGGTTCCTCGGCAGCCCGTTCGGTCTGGGCGTGCTGGCGTGCCTGCTGCTGGCCGGCTGGGCACTGTGGACCGGCGGGATCGCCGACGGACCGGTCGCCCGTGAGGTGCGCGGCTCCTCGGTCTACGTCGCCCCCGGCGTCGACCTGGACGAGGCGGCGGCGGAACGGATCATCGGCAACCGTCGGCTGGTCGTGCTGCTGCTGGAACCCGGAGCGGACCTGCGGGAGGGCTGCCAGGACGTCGAGCGGGCCGCCGACGGCACGGTGGTGCTGGTGCTCAGCCGCGACGACGACGAGTACGACACCTACGGGTGCGCGCTGCTGCCGGACCGGGACGACGACAACTTCGGCCGGGCCTTCGTGGCGGAGATGACCATCAGCAACGGCATCGACGGTTTCGTCGACCGTCCGTTGGAGGCGTTGAAGGTGGTCACGGTCAACTACGACCGGCTGGTGAAGGCGGGCACCGTGCCCGACGGCACCCGGTCCATCAGCCCGTCGCTGCCCCGTTACCTGGTCGCGGCGGCGGCCGTGCTGGCCGTGCTCGCCGGCTCGGCCCTGGTCTACGCGACGGGTCTGCGCGCCGGCCGGCTCACCGCCGACCGCCGGCGCCTGCGGGACGCGCACGCCGACCGCCGCAGCGCGTTGAGCGCGGACACCGCCGTCCTGGCCCAGCAGATCATCGACCTCGACCAGCGGTACGCCCGGATGAAGCCGACCGCCATCGCCGGCAACGCCGACCACAAGGCCTTCGTCCGCGACTACCCGACGCTGGTCACCGACTACGCCGACCTGCTCGACACGGTGACGTCGGCGCGGGCCGGGGACGACGCCCACCTGGACGGGTTGGCCCGTCGGGTGGAGTCGCTGAGCCGGCGGGCCGTCGGACTGTCCCGAACGGCCGAGTTGGCCCGTCCCCGTTCCGGTGCGGCTGCCACCGACCAGTCGGGGTAGGTCGGACGGCCGGACGGAACGCACGCCGTTGTGACGCAACGGGTCCGGTCGGAAAATGGACACAGTGGATCTTCATCCGGTGGTAGAAAGCAGGCGAGAGCCTCACCTCAGGAGATCATTGTGAACCGTAATTTCGTGTCCCGTCGGTCGCTGCTGGCCACCGGCGGGGCAACCGCCGTCGCGCTCGGCCTCGCCGCCTCCCAGCCGGCGACGGCCGCCCCGCACCAGCCGCCCGTCGTCACCCCGGCCGAGGCGTGGCGCCGGCTGCGCCACGGCAACCACCGGTTCACCACCGGGCACAGCCGACACCCGCACCAGAGCCTGGCCGACCTGCGTCGACTGGCCTCCGGTCAGCACCCGTTTGCCATCACCCTCGGCTGCGCCGACTCCCGGGTCGCCCCCGAGGTGCTGTTCGACCAGGGGCTGGGCGACCTGTTCGACAACCGGGTGGCCGGCAACATCGTGGACGACCTGCTGCTGGGCAGCATCGAGTTCGCCGTGGAGGAGTTCCACAGCCCGTTGATCGTCGTGCTCGGCCACGAGCGGTGCGGGGCGATCACCGCCACCATCAACGCGATCCGCACCGGCGGCTCCGCCCCCGGTCACATCGGCACCATCGTCGAGGCCCTGCGTCCGATCGTGGAGCCGGTGCTCGGGCAGCCCGGGGACGAGGTCGACAACGCCGTCCGCGCCAACGTCCGCGCCCAGGTCCAGGCGCTGACCGCGACCAGTCCGATCATCGCCGAGCGGGTCCACGCGGGCGCGCTGAAGGTGGTCGGCGCCCGGTACGACCTGGACAACGGTCAGGTCACGCTGGTCGACTGACCTCGGTCGGTCCCCCGACCGGTCGGCGTCGAGACGACTGCCTCGATGCCGACCGGCTCGCGCCCCAGCAGGGCGCGCAGGTCCCCGGTCCGGGCTTCCAGCATCCCGGCACGGGCCAGTCCGTGGAGCCACCCCATCGGCCCCACGACCTCACCGTCCCGCGCCGGGACACCGAGCGACCGGGCCAGCTGCGGATACGTCCACAGCGGCCCGGTCAGCTCGTAGGTGCGTCCCCGGTGGCCGGGGTCGACCAACGCGACGGCGGCCGCCTCGGCCAGGTCGGCGCGGGTCGCCGTGTTCAGGCCCCGCCCGCCGGTGGCGTGCACCAGTTCCTCCGCGCCGGCCGCGGCGTCGACGAACGCCTCGGTGTAGAACGGGTTCCGTAGCAGGGTGCAGGGCAGCCCCGAGGCCGTCAGCGCCTCCTCGGTGCTCCGGTGCGCCTCGAACAGTCCCTCGATGGGCAGGAAGCTGGTGTAGACGACGCCGTCCACCCGGGCCCGCACCGCAGCGTCGACCACGGCCCGGTGCTGGGCGACCCGGCGGGGTGGCGCCAGTTCCGGTGACGAGACGAAGAGCAGCTGGGCCACACCGGTGAACGCCCTGACCAGGCTCTCCGGGTCGTCGTAGTCACCGTGCCGGACCTCGACGCCGAGATCTGCGGCCCGGTCGGGGTTCCGGACCACCACGACGACCCGCTCGGGGGGTACGCGGCGGAGAAGCTGCGCGACGGCGAGACGGCCGAGGGCGCCGGTCGCGGCGGTGACGGCCAGCAGTTCCGGTGACATGAGCACACCCTCGTCACCGTCCCGGCGGGAAGCAACCGGTTTTCCCGGGTATCGGCCCCTTCCCAGTCGATCACGCTGCGGGACCACCGGATCCTTGACCACATTGATATAGAAAGATAACTTTGTCCGTACGGGAAAGCGCTTGCTGGGCCCGACGGCGCGTCCGGGGCGCTCCCGACCACCACTCCCCCACCACCGAGGAGCCTTCATGGCACCCACCACCACACCCCGGCACACACGACGCTGGCGGCTCACCCTCGCGGCCACCGCCGTGCTGGCCCTCGTCGGCGTCGACGCGGCGGTCACCGCCCCCGCGGCGTCGGCGGCGACCGTCGACACCGGCGCCACGTACGTCTTCGTCAACCGGCACAGCGGCAAGGCCATGGACCTCTACGGGTGGTCGACCGCCGACGGCGCGCCGGTCAACCAGTACGCCCGCAACGACCTCGCCGTCCAGCAGTGGCGCTTCGTCGACGTCGGCAGCGGCTACTACCAGATCCGGTCCGCGCACAGCGGCAAGGTGCTGGAACTGCCCAACGCCGAGAACGGCGTCCAGTTGGTGCAGAACACGGCGGCCAGCGGCAACAACCGGCAGCACTTCCGCCTCGCCGACTCCGACAGCGGCTACGTGCGGTTCGTCAACCGGCACTCCAACAAGGCCCTGGACGTCTGGGAGTGGTCCACCGCCGACGGGGGGATGATCTCCCAGTTCGACGACCTGGGCGGGTGGAACCAGCAGTGGCAACTGGTCACGCTGGGATCCGGCAGCGGATGCGGCAGCGGCTCGTTCCAGGCCGAGGCGGTGCTCAGCGGCGGCACCTGGACCGCCCGCAACGGCAGCAGCACCGTCTACACCGGCAGCGACATGCGCGCCGCCGTCCAGGCCGCGGTCAACAGCCTCAGCGCCGGCCGCACCAGCAAGCAGCGGGTGGTCGTGCGGGGCTCGGGATCGATCAGCGCCGGCTCGCGGATCTCCCTGCCCAGCTACACCGCGATCGACGTCTGCGGCACCATCAACGTCACCGGCTCGGGCTCCGGCGACCAGGCGCCGATCTACTCGCGCGGCACCACCCAGGTCGAGGTGCAGCACCTCGCCGTCACCGGGGCCCCGCTCTACGGGATCTTCATGCGCAACGTCACCGACGTGGTCCTCGGCCAGATCGACATGCGGCTCTCCGGCGGGCTCGGTGTCCGGATCGACAACCGGGGCGACACCAGTCAGTGGAGCCGGAACATCCGCATCGACAACGTTTTCGTCTCCGGCGCCAGCTCCCACGCGGTCGAGACGTACGGCGTGGACGGCCTGACGGTGGGCACCGTCACCGCCCGCAACGTCGGCGAGTCCGGTCTGCTGCTCAACCAGACCATCAACGCCACGATCACCACCGTGGACGCGGAGAACGCCGGCGCCGGCACCGGGTACGCCGCCTTCCGGATGGCGAACCGCAACGGTCGGGTCGGCAGCAGCTACCCCACCAACATCCGGGTCGGCACGGTCCGGGCGCGGGGCGGGGGCCGGGGCGTCTTCTGCGTCTCCGAGTCCGGCGGCGCGACCATCGACCGGGTGGACATCGCCAACACCGGCAACAACGCGATCCTGATCGAGAACTGCTACGGCGTGAACGTCGCGGCGAACGGCGGCACGATCAGCGGCGGTGGTGAGATCCGACTCGCCGAACGCAGCGAGTTCCCCGGCAACCGGGACATCACCCTGCGGAACTTCACCCTGGTCAACAGCCGGATCACCGAGAACCCCTGCGCCGACAACCTGACCATCAGCAACGTGACCCTGTCCAACTCCACGATCAACCGGTGCTGACCGGCTGAGCATGGCGACGGTGGTCCGGCTGGGCTCCCCGCCCGACCACCGGACCACCGTCGCCTCGTGTTCCACGTCAGCCGGCGGTGCCGGTGACCGTGCCGCCGGACCTGGCGACCCGGTAGGTCACCCGTTCCCCGCTCCAGAAGTGGAAGGTCAGGGTCACCGGCGCGCCGTCGTTCACCTCGGCGAAGAACTCCGGCTTCAGGACGATCCGGTTCCCCGCGTAGTCAGGGGCGAAGGTGACGTCGAACTCCTTGTACGACGTCCAGTTGTGCGGGCCGGCGTTGCTACCGTCGGCGTACTTCGCCTCCATCGTGGCGAGCTGGTCGCCCCGGAACTGGGCGGGCAGCGCGAACGCGCCCGTCGTACCGGTGGCGTCGGCGAGCACCGGGCGGTCGTAGGTGACCACGTTGATCCGCCACGGGACCCCGGCCGAGAAGCGCGCGTGCAGGGTGGCGTTCACCCCGTACGCCCGGTTGCCGTGCAGCCGGGTGAGCGCGGCGGCGGTGAGGGTGAGCTGGTCGCCGCTGACCATGTAGTCGGTGCCCCGGACCAGGTCGGTGGAGCCCTGCCGGAGCCCGACGAACGAGGTGCCGTTCAGGTTCAGCGTCAGGGTCTTGCTCGTGATCGCGCTGGCCCGGGCACTGAACACCTGGTCGGCGGAGGCGGTGCCGGAGCGGGTGGTCCAGCTCGACTTGATCTGCCCGAACAGCTCCGGGTCCTGCCAGGTGAAGCCGGTCCGGTGGAAGTGCTGACCGTTGTCCCAGAGCATGGTGGTCAGCTTCTTGCTCCGGGCGTAGTGGCCGAGGAACTCGAAGAACTTGAGCTTCTCGCCCTGCTGGATCGTGCCGGTGTGCCGGTCGAAGCCGAGCAGGCCGTACTCACCGATGATCACCGGGATGCCCCGGGCGACGAAGGTGTCGTGCACCCGGTCGAAGGAGTCGGTCAGGTCCTTCTGCACGGTGGCGTCGAACCGGGTGCCCCCCGCGACGTTCACGCTGAACGGCCAGTAGCCGTAGAAGTGCACGGTGGCGATCAGGAACGGGTCGTTCAGCGCGGTGAAGGTGCTGCGCAGCTCGTCGAGGCGGGCCTGCTCGGACGAGGTGTGCAGGGTGGGCAGCACCAGCAGCCGGTTGGCGTTGTTGCCACCGGAGGCCCGGACGATGCGGTGGAACGAGGTGTTCAGCTCGTTGAGCAGGGTGGCGTTCTGGGCATCGCCGGAGCTGCCGGTGAACTGCGGCTCGTTCACGCTCTCGAAGACCAGCTTCGGCGAGGAACCACGGAACGTGGTCGCCAGCTGGGTCCAGATCGCGTTGTACTTGGTCAGCACCCCGGCCCGGTCGGTGGGCATGGTGTTGATCCACTGCCAGGAGTCGTGATGAATGTTGATCATCACGTAGAAGCCGTCGGCGAGCGCCCAGTCGACGACCTCCTTCACCCGGTTCAGGTAGGCGGCGGCGATGGTGTGGTTCGGCGCGCCGCCGGTGTGCGCGCTCCAGGTGACCGGGATGCGGATGCTCTTGAAGCCCTGGGCGCGGACGTTGTCGAGCAGCTCGGGGGTGATCCGCGGGTTGCCCCAGGCGGTCTCGTCCGGGCCGACCGCGTCGAGGGAGTTGCCGAGGTTCCAGCCGGGCTGCATCGCCGCGACGGCGGTCATCGCGTCGGTGGCCGGCGGCGGGGTGGTGGGCGGTGGCGTGGTCGGGGGCGGGGCGGTGGCGCCGGTGCAGGCCACGCCGTTCAGGGCGAACGACGTCGGCGCGGTGTTGGTGCCGGACCACGAGCCGTTGAAGCCGAAGGAGGCGGTGGCGTTGGTGGCGATGACCGCGTTGTAGCCGACGTCGGTGGCGGTGACGTCCGCCCCCGAGGCGGTGACGGTGGCGTTCCACGCCTGCGTCACCCGCTGCCCGGAGGGGAAGGTCCAGGTCAGTCGCCAGCCGTTGACGGCGTCGCCGAGGTTCTTGACGGTGACGTTGGCGCTGAAGCCGCCCTGCCACTGGCCGCCGACGGCGTAGGTCACCTGGCAGCCGGCGGCGGCCTGGGCCGTGCCGGTCGTCGCCAGGGCGAAGCCGGTGGCCAGGGCGGTGACCACGCCGGCTGCCGCGCCGATCCGCCATCGTGTTCGTCGTAGGGTGCCGCGAATACCGGTCATGACGCTCCTTACCGGGACGGGTGCTTCGGTGGGGTACGACCGGAACGCGCGCCGCCCACGCCGGCCACGTCCATGTCACGCGCAGGTTAAGTTTGGAATCCAAACTTTGTCAATCGAGCCTACGCAATGGATGGCGGCCGGCGTCCGCACGACCGGGAGCGGCGGACACCGGACACGAGCGGCACCACCCCGCGCTTCGACAGTGGACGCACCACGCGACCACCCAACCCGGCCGGCGCGCATCGCAACGGTTCCGGTGGGACAGCAGGCGACCACAACCCCCAGACCTCGCCGGAGCCTCGCGGGTGCCATCACCCGCCCGGCGGCGGGGCCATGGTCAGTATCTGGCGGCGAATATCGTGAGCTCGTCGAGCATCTCCTCGAAGACAGTCGACTTGGCGCCTGACATCGCGGTGAACTTCCTGACCCGGTTGAGGGTGTCCGCGGGACAACTGCGATCAGAGATGATCTTCTGGTTGAGGAAGTAGCCTTCGTGGGGAACGGGCGCGACGATCAGTCCGGTTCCGGCATGAAGCGCCTTGGCTGCCCCGTCGGACACGACCCGCATATCAATCTGGTAGAGCCAGATGTCCGAATGCAGCGGCACTTTTCCGACGCCGACGGCGAACGTGAGCCGCTCGATCTTCCCTGGCGAAATCTCATGCCGCACCTCACGGCGGATACTGAATGGAGTCGGCCGGTCCGGGAAAGGGATACTGACGTCATAGTGTCCTGCTATCTCGATAACATCGCCGCCCTTCTCGCAGAGCTCAACCTTCTCCGAGTAGCGAAAAGTGAAGTCCACCGCAGAAACGACCGCGATCTGGTCGCCGGTATTCTTCAACACGACATCGAGAACCGGTGAGTCCACTTCGTCCTTGCCGGCAGGATGTCCCAAGTCAAGAACGTCGGCCTGCATCCTGCTCAACTTCTCCGCCGAGAAGGCCGACACCTCGAGCTTCGGCCCGGTCGGCACAGGAGCGGGTTTCACCTGTTGATAAACGGTGAAACACAGGCCGATCAAAGTAAATACCGTGCCGTAGACAAACGCCCTTCTAGCAGTCTTGTTGGACTCTCTCTGCAGGGCGAGCGACTCATTGTTCTCCGCGACTCCGGGCTGGCGTGCCCGCTTACCGCCAGCTCCTTTCCTCGACTTCCTCGCCCGGGAAGGTCCTGCCACGAAAAGTCACTCCTCCAGAGTTTCACGATCAGTGATCGCCGAGCGCCGGACCCAGCCGCAGGAGGTCTGACCACTGGTCGTCAGTCGGGCAAGAAGGAAGTTCTGCCCTGTCGCGAACACCTCGACGCGGTCATACACCTTCGCTTCCTCGATTTCCGGGGCTGCTTCCTCCGGGGCAACCCTGGCGGTGACGGGACTCCTGACAGCCGCCTCCTTCATGCCCTCCGCAAAGCAGTCCTTGTCCGGAGCGCCGGGGATTGGGCGGACGCGAACGGGATAGCTGTCCCGCAAACCCACCACGTACTGGTAACTCTTGGTCGGCGGCTCAGCGCACGCAGCCTGCCGGCTCTTCAGGAAGGTCGACACCCGGAACCCGGCTTCCGCCGGGTGGACCTCCGTCTCGCCCGCGTCGCACCTCGAATGCCGATAGAAAGGGTAGTGCAGTTGCTGCGCAGACCCGTCCTGCCAGATCCAGATGTACCAGGACAACAGCCCGCCCTGGTCGGCCGACTGCAACGCAAGCGCGGCGTCTTCGTCGCCGTCGCCGTCCACGTCAGCGAAAACCGGGGACCCGGAGAGCTCGTACGTATGGATTTCACCGTGCGATGAGGGCGAATTGATACTGCCCAGGAATTTCCCGTCCTCCAGCTTCAACTGGAGCAGAGCGGGCGCCTCGTCCACTGGATAATCCAGCCACAAGGCGTTTTTGAAGTCGAATGAGCGAATGCTCTGATCGAGATTGTCCGGCTGCTTGTCGTCGGTACGGGGCGACGAGCAACCAGCAAGGGCGGCCACCAGAGTCAAGACCGTCAGCGACACCCAGGACGATCCACGGAAGTCCGGCACGCCGGAGATCCTACTACGTGGCGTTTATTTCTCAAGGTGGTGAGTTCCAAGTGGAGGAAAGATCTTGATGGCGGATCGCACGCCCCGGTAAGTGCGGTAGCTATGGAGATCCCTTTTCGTCGCGAGGGCCTGGTCACGCCTCGGCCTGGCTCTTTCCGTCTACCAGGTCGACGAGCGGGAAGTACCGTCCGCTCGCGGCAGGGGTGGTCCCTACCGCCAGCGACTCCACCAGCCGGGCACCGACACGGTGCCGTTGGTCCCGTCCGCCCACGTCTCCGGTCCGATGTCTTGTGTGGATCGTGTGCCACCCCACCCAGCGGCAAGCCGAGCGGCAGCCGTGGCCCTGGCTGGCATGGAGGGCAGCATGTCCGGATCGGAGGCCCAGCTCCTGTATGGACGGCAGCGGCTGGCGCGCCTGGCCCCGGGCAGCTCGTCACGGGTCGCCGCCCTGTACGGCTTCACCCGCAGCAACACGAGCCTGTCGCCTGGTCGACGCGTGGCGGGCCGGCGCGCCCCACCTGGCCGGCCCGACAGTCGCCCTGGCCCTCGCAGTGCCGCCTACCGTGCACCGGAAACACGCCGCAGCGCGCACCGAAGTCGGCGTGGTGGTACGTGACCCACGGGTGACGCGAAAGCTCGTCGCTCACTTCACCGCGCTGCTGAGCCGGCAGGGCGGCCCGCTGGAGCCGGTCCACTGAGAAGGAAATTTCGTACAAGACCCAGTACGTCCGGGAAAGTCAGTATTTGAGGATGAGAACCGGCTCCACACCCGTACGACACGACAGCACCAGCGACATGACGCGCCCGGCCAGGCGGTCCGTAGCGGCCGCCCCCGGCAGCGGCTCCGGCCCGCACGCCGACCGTACCGCCCGCCCAGCCCTTCCCCGGCAGGTGGCCCCCACCCGTAGCGGACGGGGGTGGCACCGATGACCGGAGGTGGAAGCGCGACGGTCGCCCGGACCGACAACCGGGGTGGCGTCTCCGTCGACGCGCATCTGTACCTGCTCACCACCATGGCCCTCTTCGGCAGCGCCTTCGCCAGTTCCAAGGTGGTCGTCGGTCACCTGCCCCACCAGGTCGCGGCGGTGCTGCGCTTCGGCGGCGGGGCGGTCATCCTGCTGCTGATCACGCTCGCCATCAGCCGGCGCGGCACCGGGACCTTCTCCTGGCGGGACGCGCTGCGCGCCGGGGCCGTCGGACTGCTGGGCGTCTTCGGATACAACGTCTTCTTCTTCTGGGGCCTCTCCCTCGCCCCGTCCATCGACGGCAGCGTCATCGTGCCCGTCCTCAGCCCGGTGATCACCACCGCCGTGATGCTCGTCGTCAGCCGGGAACGCCCCTCCAGCTCCCGGCTGACCGGCCTTCTGCTCGGCCTCGGCGGCGCGGTGGTGTTCTTCCTCGGCGCCGGGGTCGCCATCGACAGCCGCCGGCTCACCGGGGACCTGGTCTACCTCGCCGGCGCGGTGGCCTGGGCCGCGTACAGCATCACCTCCAAGCGGGTGCTGAACCGGATGGACCCGCTGCGGGCGACCACCTCGGGCACGGTGGTCGGCGCGCTGGCCCTGGCGGTGTTCGCGGCCCCCTCGGTCGGGGACGCCGACTGGTCGGCGGTTCCCGGGCACGTCTGGGTCAACGTCGTCTATCTCGCCGTCGGCCCGACCGCCGTGGCGTACCTCTTCTACTACCGGGGGTTGCGCGCGGTGAGCCCCACCACCGCGACGGTGATGATGTTCTCCTCACCGCTGTTCGGCATCACCTGCTCGGTGGCGTTCCTCGGCGAGTCGTTCCACGCCCTTCAGGTGGTCGGCGCCCTCATCATGCTGGTCGGCGCGCTGCTGGCGGTGGGGGGACAGTTCGTCCGCCGCGACCCGCCGGCGGCGGAACAGGTGCCGGACCGCGCCGGGGTCGCGTCGGAGGACGAGAGCCGGGACCGTACCGGCCAGGGCTGAAACCAAGGATCCGCTTGAAGTGACGGTTCAGGTGCGACTGGTCGTAGAAGCCCACCGCGGCTGCCGCCTGCCCGGCGGGGAGGCCGTCGCGCAGCAGACGTCGGGCCAGGTCGACCCGACGGGAGATCACGTACTGGTGCGGCCCGATGCCGTACTCGCGGGAGAACGCCCGGACCAGGTAGGTGGCGTTGACGTGCAGGGCCAGCGACGCCTCGCGCAGGCTGACCCCCTCGACGACCCGCTCCTCGAGCAGGTCACGGAGGCGGTGTGCGATGCGGGGGTCGGGCGGGGCGCCGGGTGGCGGTGCCTCCCGCCGATCCAGGTGCGCCCGCAGCCGCTCCGTCACGAGGGCGAGGTGGCTCTCCGCCGCCAGGTCGTCGCCCGATTCCGTGAGCAGGTCGTGTAGCTGGTCGATCCGCCGCCAGAGCAGCGGGTCGACCAGCCGGGGCCGCGCCACGGCCGGACCGACCAACCGGTCGTCGAGGTGCGACGAGTCGAGGTAGAGCACCCGTTTGCGGAACCCGTGCGGGGTCATCGGAGCGCCGTTGTGTGGCACGTGTGGCGGCAGCAGGGTCACGACCGGCCGGAACGCGTCGTGTTCCCGGCCGTCGAGGTCGTACCGGACGGCCCCGTCGTCGACGATCAGCAGCGCCCACGTGTCGTGCAGGTGCATCGGGTAGATGTGGTCGGTGAAACGGGCGTGCAGGACCTCCGTGATCCCACCGACGGAGGGCGACCACGCGCGCACATCCGGACGCTTCCGCACCCGGCCGACTGTAAACGGCGGTGGCCCGTCCCAGGCCACCGACTCCGGCCCGGGTCGGGGCGCCTCGTGGGCCGGGCCTCGCGGGCTACGAGGCGTCGACAGGCTGCGACGGGTCGGCGGGCTACGACGCGTCGGCGGGCTCGGCCGCCGGCGGGGGCATCTGGCGTAGCCGGCCGACCGGGGAGAGCAGGATCGGCACCAGCATGACGATGGCGGCGGCCGACATCACGAAGAGCGCCTGACGGACACCGATCGCGCCGCCGAGCACCCCGCCGACCGGAGCGCCGATCGCGCCGAAACCGACCATGAGCATCCGCATGGCGGCGTTCATCCGACCGAGCAGCGCGCGGGGCGTGATCGTCTGCCGGAGGCTGAGCACCACGATGTTGCCGGTCGTGACACCGCCGAACATGAGGAGGTACAGCGCGGTGTAGAGCGCCACCCGGACCGGCGGTGTCCCGCCAACCACCGGGATCAGCGCGCAGGCGGCGAAGGCGACCGCCAGCGATCCCACATAGACCCGGCCGAGCCGGAACCGGGCCAGCAGCCGGCTGGTGACGAGCGCGCCGCCGATACCACCGACCGCGCCGACCGAGAAGACGAGTCCCAGCAGGGCCGGGTCCAGGCCCTGGTCGCTGACCACGTAGACGAGGAAGAGCGACTGCACGCCGGCGGTGATGAAGTTGCAGGCGGCCCCGACCAGGGCGATGGCCCGCAGGTACCCGTCGCCGATCACCCAGCGCAGCCCCTCGCCGAGTTCGGCCGACAGCCTGCGCCGGCGGGCCGGTGCGGGCGGGACGGGCTCCCGGGTCCGGATCAGCGCCAGCGCGATCGTCGAGACGAGGTAGGAGAGCGCGTCCAGGGCCAGGGTGACCGGGGCGGTCAGCGCGCCAACCAGCGCACCGCCCAGGGAGGGGCCGGCCGCGTCGGCCGCCGAGGAGGTCGCGCCGAGCTTGCCGTTGGCCACGACGAGCTGCTTCGGGTCGCGCACCAGGACCGGGACGTAGGACATCCAGCACACGTCGAACAGGACGGTGGCGACGCCGACGCCGAAGGTGACCGCGAAGAGCGCCCAGAGGTGGAGCTGGTCGACGGTGGCGAGCAACGGGACGGCCCCGATCAGGACCAGCCGGGCGAGGTTGGCCCCGATCAGGACCGGTCGGCGGCGGCTGCGGTCCACCCACACCCCGAAGGGAAGGGCGAACAGCAGGAACGGGACGAGTTGCAGGAACCGGAGCACGCCCAGCTCCTCCGGCCCCGCGCCCAGGGTGAGGACGGCGGTCAGGGGCAGCGCCAACGCGGTGATCTGGCTGCCGAAGAGCGAGACCCCCTCGCCGAACCAGAACCGGCGGAAGTCGGCGTTGTGCCGTAGCCGCCGCGCTGGCGAGTCGGGGGTGTCGGCGGGGTCCGGCGCCGGCGCGGTGACGGCCGTCGGCGCCGGACCGCTACCGGCGGCCACCGACGCGGGGGCCGGTTGGATGCCCGGGGTGGGCGGGGGTGCGTCGGTGGTGGACACGGTGGCATCTCCAGGTTCGACGGGACGAGACGGTGGGGCCGCCGGTCCACGGTGACCGGCGGCCCCACCCGGACGATCAGGCCCGACGTGACCGGTGGCCCGCTCCGGGGGCGGTCCGGATCCGACGGTCCCGGGGGAACGTCACCCCGCCGCCGGCGTCGACCGGTCCGGGCCGGACGGGTCGACCTTGGCGAGGACCTCGGTGACGGTGGTGGCGAGTCGGGTGAGCGACTCACCGACCCAGATCGACATGTGGTCGCCCGGCACGACGTGGGTGGTGACCTGGTCGGCCCAGTCGATCCAGCGCATCCGCTCCGCCGGGGAGCGGTCCGCCCGGACGAGCTGCACCGGCCCGGGATAGCGTCCGGTCATCTGGTGGCCGATCAGCGCCTCGGTGTTGGCCCGGAAGACCGCGTAACGGGACCGCAGCACGGCCATCTCCAGGGCGTCGTCGTCGAGCTCGGCGCCGGTCGGCGGCGGGGCCGCCAGGACCCGCGCCAGCTCGGTGACCTGCTCGTCGGAGACCGCGTCGCCCCCGGTGGTCTCCATCAGGAACCGCCGCAGGATGTCCGCCTCCGGCGGGCGCTGGAACACCCTCGGCACCGGGCTGTCCATCATGATCAGCGCGCCGACCCGGACGCCGGCGGCGCGGAGCCGGAGGGCCAGTTCGAAGGCGACCAGTCCCCCCAGCGACCAGCCCAGCAGGTGCACCGGCGTTCCCGGGGCGGCCGGGGGCAGGGCGGCGAAGTGTGCCTCGACCAGTTCGGCGAGGGAGCCGACCGGCGGTCGGTCCCCCTCCAGGCCCGGCGCCTCCAGGCCGAAGACCGGCTGCTGGGCACCCAGCAGGCGGGCCAGCCCGGAGTAGCAGTACACGGATCCGCTGGCCGGGTGGACGCAGTAGAGCGGCGGCAGGTCACCCGAGGGTTGCAGGGGGACCAGGGTGGTCGGTTCAGTGGGCACGGGCGGTGCCTCCCTCCGGGTCGGTGGTCCCGGCGGCGTCCCGCGCGGCGACCAGGTCGTCGATGGCGGCGGCGATGGTGCGGACGGTCGCCGAGCCGTAGAGCAGCCGGACCCGGACGGTCACGCCGAACTCGCGGTTGAGTCGGCTGACCACCCGGGTGGCCTGGAGCGAGCTGCCACCGAGCTGGAACAGGTTCGCGTCGGCGCCGACCCGGGGCAGTGACAGCACCCCGGCGAGGATCCCGGCGACCCGGGCCTCGGTGGGGGTGGCCGGTTCCTCGAACGTCGACGCGTCGTCGAACTCCGTCACCGGCGGCTGGGGCAGCGCGTCCCGGTCGACCTTCCCGCTGGTCGTGGTGGGCAGCGTGTCGAGCACCATGACGGTCGCCGGAACCATGTACGTGGGCAGGTGCTCACCGGCGTACCGGCGCAGCTCGGCGGTGGACGGCGGGGTCGTGTCGGCGGGCACCACGTAGCCGACGATCTGGTTCTCGCCCCGGGCGTCGGGGCGCAGCGCGGTGACCGCCAGGCCGACCGTGGGGTGACCGGCCAGCACCGCCTCGATCTCGCCGAGCTCGATCCGCAGGCCGCGCAGCTTGACCTGGTGGTCGAGGCGGCCGAGGAACTCCAACTGCCCGTCGGCCGTCCAGCGCACCAGATCGCCGCTGCGGTAGACCCGGGCCCCGGGGTGGAACGGGTCCGGCCGGAAACGCGCGGCGTCGAGGTCGGGCAGGTTGAGGTAGCCCCGGCTGAGTCCCTCGTCACCGCCGATGAGCAGCTCACCGGGGACACCGACGGGGGCCAGGTCGCCGGTGGCGTCGACCACGTACACCCGCCGGTCGAGCATCGGCACGCCGATCGGTGGGCTGGACCGCCAGGTCCGGTGCGCGCACTCGTGGCTGGTGCAGCCGACGGTGGCCTCGGTCGGCCCGTAGACGTTGAGCATCCGCCGGCCGGGCAGGTTCCACCGGTTGACCAGGTCGCCCGGGGCCGCCTCCCCACCAACCATGATCTTGCGGAGGTCCGGGTAGGGCGCGGGCTCCATCAGGGCCATCATGGCCGGCGGGACGCAGATGTAGCTGACCCGCTCGGCGCGCATCAGGTCGGCGACCTGCTCCGGGCTGCCGACCACGTCCGGTGGCACCAGCACCAGCGTCGCGCCCACCGTGAGGCCGGTGAAGGTCTCCCCCTGGCACATGTCGAACGCCAGGGCGTTGAACTGGAGCATCCGGTCGTCCGGCGTCAGGTCGAAGATCCGCTGGTAGCCGGTGGCGAACGCGTTGAGCGCCCGGTGCTCGATCTGCACCCCCTTGGGACGGCCGGTCGAGCCGGAGGTGAAGAGCACGTAGGCCAGGCTGTCCCGGTCGGCCCACTCGGTCAGCGGGCCCTCCACGGCCTCGATCGCCGGCCATTCGGTGTCGAGTGCGACGGCCGTCCAGCCGTCGGCGGCCGGCAGCCGGTCGAGGAGGTCGGACCGGGTGAGCACCAGCCGCGCGCCGGTGTCCCGGATGGCGTAGTCGAGCCGGCTGGCCGGGTGGTCGGGGTCCAGCACCGCGAAGGCGGCGCCGGCCTTGAGCACGCCGAGCAGGGCGACCAGGGTGTCCAGGTCACGGCGGATCACCAGGGGGACGATCTCCTGGTGGGTGACGCCCTTCGCGCGCAGGTAGCGGGCGAGCTGGCCGGCGCGGCGGTCCAGTTCGGCGTAGGTCAGGCTCCGGCCCTCGAAGACCACCGCCGGGTGATCCGGCAGCGCGGCGGCGGTCCGGGCGATCCGCACGTGGACCGGGTCGGGGTACGGCTCGGCGCGTTCCGCCGTGCCCCAGGCGAGCAGCCGGGCGCGTTCGGCGTCACCGACCACCGGCACCCGGGAGACCGGCACGGACGGGTCGGGCAGCACGCCGGCCAGGACGGTCTCCAGGTGCCCGGCGAGCGCCTCCACCCGCCAGCGGTCGAAGAGGTCGGTGGCGTACTCGATGGTGGTCCGCACCCCGTCGGTGGACTCGACGAAGGTGACCGTGAGGTCGAAGCGGGACCGTCCGGTCGTCTGGGAGATCGGCTCGACCGTCAGGCCGGCGAGGTCCAGGTTCGCGCCGGAGTTGGCGTCCCCGAGCATCTGCACGGAGATCTGGAACAGCGGGTTGCGACCGGGGTCGCGGGTGGGGCGGACCCGCTCGACGACCCGTTCGAAGGGGACGCTGGCGTAGTCGAGGGCGTCGAGCGTCCGGTCGGTCAGCCGGTCGAGCAGGTCGGCGAAGGTGGGGTCACCGGCGAGGTCGGCGCGGAGCACGACCATGTTGGCGAAGAGCCCGACGAGCTGCTCCACCTCGGGGGTGTCCCGTCCCGTCATGGTCATCCCGAGCGGGATGTCCGGCTGGCCGGTGTAGCGGTTGACCACGATGGTCAGGGCGGCGGTCAGCACGGTGAACAGGGTGGTGCCCCGCTCCTGGGCCACCGCGCGGGCCCGCCGCACGAGCGGGGCGGGAAGCCGGACGTCGACCAGGTCGCCGTGGAAGGTCTGGGTCGCCGGTCGGGGCCGGTCGGCCGGCAGGTCCACCACGGGCACTCCGGCGAGCTGACTCTCCCAGTACCGCAGGCCGTCCTCGGTGCCCTGCTCGGTGAGTTCCTTGCGCTGCCGGACGATGTGCTCGACGTACGTGCCGCCGTCGCCGTCGGGCGCGACGGCGGGCTCCCGACCCGCCCGGTAGGCCGCGTACGCGGCGGAGAGCTCCCGGTTGACGATCCCGGTGGACCAGCCGTCGGTAACGATGTGGTGGATCGTGACGCAGAGCAGGTGTTCCCGGTCGTCGAAGCGGACGAGCCGGAACCGGTACAGCGGGCCGGCGGTCAGGTCGAACGGGGTGGCCGCCTCCTCCCGGGCGATCCGGGCCACCTGCCGGTCGCGGTCGGCGGCGTCGCCGGTGGCGACGTCGTCGACCGCGAGGGCGACCTCCGCTCCGGGTGGCGCGACCCGCTGGTAGGCCACCCCGTCGACCGGGGTCATGGTGGCCCGCAGGGCGTCGTGCCGGGCCACCACCCAGGCCAGCGCCCGGCGCAGGGCGACGGTGTCGAGGTCACCACGGAGCCGGTAGGTCAGCGGGACGTTGTAGGTCGGCTCGCCGGGTGACATCTGCTCGACGAACCAGAGCTGTTCCTGTGCGACGGCGAGGGGCAGCCGGCCGTGGCCCTCACCCCGGTCGGACCTTGCCGGGACGGTGTCCTCCATATCGGGCGACTCCTTGGTTGCGGAATGGCGTGACGCGAAACGACAGGGACCGGCCACCCCGGATCGGGGTCCGCGTCGACGACCGGGCCAGCGTGCGCGCACCGGTCCCGTCACATGTCGGCACGATGGGGAATACCGACCTGGTTGGTCGGGACGGTCAGCGTCGTGACGGTGCGGTTCCGTTCTCCGCCGGCCGGTCGCGAGCCACTGTAGAGATAGGGGACCACGCCGGGCAAGTCGTGATCGGGTCGCCGTGCCGACAGTTGTCGGAATGGCGATGAATCGCCGGCGCGCAGTTGAGTGGCGCGGCATGCCACCGGGCGACCGACCACACCCCGACACCTTTAGATTGATCAATAGATTGTGTCGGAATACCACCGAAAGTATTCTGCTGCCAGCACCGTGGGATACCGTCCGGCGACGTCAGGGGTAGACATGACGGCAACTCCGCTAGCCACCCGGCTCCGGGCCTTCTCCGGCCCGACGATCTTCACCGAGATGACCCTGCTGGCCCAGCGCACCGGCGCGGCCAACCTCGGCCAGGGGTTCCCGGACGGCGACGGCCCGCCGGCCATGTTGGCGGCGGCCCGCGCCGCGATCGACGGGGGCATGAACCAGTACCCGCCCGCGAACGGCCTGGCGGTGCTGCGGGCGGCGATCGCCGAGCGACGCCGCGCCGACCACGGGGTCGCCTACGACCCGGAGCGGGAGGTGGTGGTCACCGCGGGCGCGACGGAGGCGATCGCGGCGGCGCTGATCGGGCTCTGCGACCCGGGCGACGAGGTGATCGTCTTCGACCCGCTCTACGACTCGTACGCCGCCTGCCTGGCGATGGCCGGGGCCACCGCCGTGCCGGTCCCGCTGGAGTTCGACGGGACCCGGTTCACCTTCGACCCGGACCGGCTGCGCGCGGCGGTCGGGCCCCGTACCCGGCTGGTGCTGCTCAACAGCCCGCACAACCCGACCGGCACGGTCTTCGACCGGGCCGAACTGGCGCACGTCGCCGGGGTCTGCCGGGACCACGACCTGGTCGCGGTCACCGACGAGGTGTACGAGTACCTCACCTACGACGGGGTCACGCACGTGCCGCTGGCCGGCCTGCCCGGGATGCGGGAGCGGACCCTGACCATCTCCTCGGCCGGCAAGACGTTCAGTGCGACGGGGTGGAAGGTGGGCTGGGCCTGCGGTCCCGCACCCCTGGTCGAGGCGGTGCGGACGGTCAAACAGTTCCTCACCTTCGGCACCGGGACGCCGTTGCAGGCGGGGGTCGCCCACGCGCTGACGCACTGCGCCGACTGGGTCGGCGAGCTGCGCGACAGCCTCCAGCGCCGACGGGACCTGCTGGTCAAGGGGCTGACCGCGGCCGGCGCCCGGACCTACCCCGCCCAGGGGACGTACTTCGTGCAGCTCGACTCGCGGTCGTTCGGCTTCGCCGACGGGGTGGAGTTCTGCCGCGCGCTGCCGCACGACGCGGGGGTGGTGGCGATCCCCAGTGTCGCCCTCTACGCCGACAAGGAGGCCGGGCGGCATCTGGTCCGGTTCGCCTTCTGCAAGAGCGAGGAGCTGCTGACCACCGCCGTGGATCGGCTCGGCCGGTACGCCGCCACCCGGCGGACGGCGGGGTGAGCCGCCGGGCGGCAAGATTCTTCAAGACCTGCCGTCCGGGGACTGCCAGACTTGCGCCACGGTCCGGCCGCACGCGTGCGCAGCCGCGCGGATCCGGCCCGACGAGCAACACGAGGGGAATACAGGGTTGGACGAGAAAGACGAGCGCACGCCCGTCGTCTGGGACACCAAGATCGCAGTTGTCCTCCGGGACGATCTCGAAGGCTGGCAGCGACTCAACATCACCGCGTTCACGGTGAGCGGAATCGCCGCGACCGTCGAGAACGTCGTCGGGGAACCGTACGTCGACGGATCGGATAACACCTATCTTCCGATGTTCCGGCAGCCGGTTCTGGTGTTCGCCGCGGATGCCGAGAAACTACGGCAGATCCACGAGCGGGCACTGCGGCGAGAGGTTCCCATGGCTATTTACACGGAGGAACTCTTCGTCACCAACAACGACGAGGACAACCGTGCCGCGGTACGTGCCGTAGCCGCGGACAAACTGCGTCTGGTCGGTGTCGCGATGCGCGCCGACCGCAAGACCGTAGACAAGATCGTCAAGGGAGCGACGCTCCACCCCTGAATCGGTCGAGGCCACCGCCAGCGAGGTTCGTGGCGGTGGCACCCCGCGTCGCGCACCGGCGCGCGACGCGGACCGGCACGTCCACGACACCCGACCGGCACGTCGACACGGCACCACAGTCACACCTGATCTGACGCACAGCCACCCCCGCCGCCGCCCGGCGGTGCGCCGGGGCGTCTACCGGAGGACTGGATGTCACAGCTGGACTGCATAATCGTCGGATTCAACGAGATCGACTTCGCCGACTTCGCGCGTGCCCAACAGGCCTTCGCCGACACCTCCGGCGCGTACCGGGAGCTGCTGACCAACTCGGTCCTGCTCGGCGACCGCCGGATGACCTACATGGACCTGCTGAACGTGGTCCGGGAGCGGGAGATCGGACGACCCTCCCGGCTGAGCGCGTTCGAGATGCCCAGCCTCGGCGTGGCCTACCTGGCCAGCTTCCTGTACCGCCGGGGCTTCGACGTCGGTGTCGTCAACTTCTTCAACAAGGGTCGTGACGAGTTCGCCGCCATGCTCGCCGAGGGCCCCCGAGCGGTGGCGATCACCACCACGTACTACGTGGACGACGAGCCGATCCGGCAGATCGTGCGATTCATCCGGGAGCACGACGAGACCGTGCCGATCATCGTCGGCGGGCCCCGGATCCACAACCTCTGCACCGGTCAGCAGCCCATCGTGCAGGACGTGCTGCTCCGCGCGGTGGGCGCGGACATCTACATCAACGAACCGCAGGGCGAGAGCACCCTGGCCGGGGTACTGGCGACCCTCCGGGACGGCGGGGACCTCTCGGCCGTACCGAACCTGATCTACCGGTCCACGGCCGGCCGACCGGGGATGTCCCGCACGGCCCGCAAGCCGGAGTCGAACAACCTGGACGAGAACGCTGTCGACTGGTCCTACTTCGACCCGAGCTACTACACGCCGACCACCTACATGCGGACCTCACGGAGCTGCTCGTTCGGCTGCGCGTTCTGCAACTACCCGTCGATGGCCGGCCCTCTGACGCTCAGTGAGCTGTCCACCATCGAGCGCGAGCTGACCCACCTGCGCGAGAACGGCGTCCAGAACATGATCTTCGTGGACGACACGTTCAACGTGCCGCTGCCCCGGTTCAAGAAGATCCTGCGGATGATGATCGACCGTAAGCTCGACCTGCGCTGGGTCTCCTTCTTCCGCTGTTCCAACGCCGACGACGAGGCGTTCGACCTGATGGCCGAGGCGGGCTGCCTCGGGGTCTTCCTCGGCATCGAGTCCGGCGACCAGCAGATCCTCAAGAACATGACCAAGTTCGCCAAGACCGACCGGTACGAGTACGGCATCGAGCAGCTCACCAGCCGAGGCATGGTCACCCTCGCGTCGATCGTGCTCGGCTTCCCCGGCGAAACCGAGAAGACCGTGCGGAACACCCTCGACTTCGTCAACCGGACCCAGCCCACCTTCTTCAACGTCCAGCTCTACTACCACGACGTGCTCGCCCCGATCGAGCGGCAGCGCGAGCTGTACGGCATCGAGGGCAGCGGCTACTCCTGGAAGCACTACACGATGAGCTGGCAGGAGGCCGCGGACCGGAAGGACGACTTCGTCCGCAACGTCACCGGCTCGTCCCTGATGCCGCTGTACGGGCTGAGCATCTGGGCCATCCCGTACCTCCTCTCCAACGGCCTGACCATGGACCAGATCACCCGCTTCACCCGGGCCGCGACGGACCTGGTGGTGCAGGGACTGGACGCCGACCACGTCGACCCGGAACCGGCCATCGCGCACGTCTCCCGGGCGTTGACCGGCGTCACGGCCGGCTGAGGCACCGGTGCTCCTGCAACGCTGGCTGCCCCGCCCCTCGGCCCGGCTGCGGCTGCTCTGCCTACCCCCGGCCGGCGGCTCGGCCACCCTCTACCGGTCCTGGGCCACCCGGCTCCCCGCCGACGTGGAGCTGTACGCCGTCGAGCCCCCCGGCCACGGCAGCCGGTACCACGAGCCGGCCGTCACCTCCATGGCGGAGCTGGCCGGGCAGGTCGCCACGGCCGCGGCCGAACTGGCCCGGCGTCCGCTGGCGCTCTTCGGGCACAGCATGGGCGCCCTGCTGGCGTTGGAGGTGGGTCGACTGCTGCGGGACACCACCGGGCGGCCACCGGCCGCGCTGCTGGTCGCCTCGATCGACGCGCCGGAACCGTCCGACGCCGACCCGGTCGACCTGACCAGCCTGCCGGACAGCTACTGGCGGCCCCGCATGGTCGAGCTGGGCGCGCTCGACTCCCGTACCACCGGGGACCCGGCGCTGATGGAGATGGCGCTGGCCATGTTCCGCGCCGACCTCGTGGTGATGAGCGGCTACCGGCCCCGACGGGCCGACCCGCTGCGCTGCCCGGTACGGGTCTACGCCGGCGCCACCGACCCGACGGTCAGCGAACGGGGACTGGCCCGCTGGCGCCGCGAGTGCCCCACCGACTTCCAGCTCAGCCGGTTGCCCGGTGGACACATGTTCTTCCGGGACGATCCGACCCTCCTCCTGGCCCGACTCGCCGCCGACCTGGACGCCGGACGGCTTCCGGCGGAACTTGGCGCGGGTCGGCCGGTGCCGTGATGACCGGGTGTCCGTCCGGCGGGGCGGCCCGGGGTAACCAACCGAACGGGAGCGAACGATGACGAGCCAGGTCTTCGGTGCATCCGCACCGGCGTCGCGGCGCGAGCCGGCCGGACCGGACGGGACCGGCGAACCGGCCGTGCCGTTGGACCTGGCCGGGCAGCGGGTCTGGCGGGCCGAGCAACTGCACCCCGGCACGCCCGCGAACCTCGTCGCGCTGGCGGCGAGCGTACCGGCCCGGGTGGACGTCGCCGCGCTGCGCACCGCGTTGTGCGCCGCCCTCGTCCCGGACGACCCGCTGCTCGCCGTGCACACCGACCGGGCGGGCCGGGCGGTCCGCCACCGGCCCGCCGGGGAGCCACAGGTCCCCGTGGTCGTCACCGACCTGACCCACCTGCCCGACGGGGAACGGGACACCGCCGTCGAGGAGATCCTCACCGACGAGGCGTCGACCGGGTTCGCGCTCGCGTACGAGGCGCCGCTGCGCTGCCGGGTGCTGCTGCTCCCCGGGCGGACGGTGCTGGTCCTCGTGGCGCACCGGGTCGCGGCCGACGAACAGACCCTCGGCGCGCTGCTGCACCGGGCCGCCCATTACTACCCCGCGGCGACCGACCCGGCGGGGCCGAGCGGCGCGACGGGACCGACCGGCGCGGGCGGGGGTGTCGCCGGGACCCCGGTGGTCCACCGCGCGCCGCGTCCCGGCCCCGCACGGCCGACCGGCTCGCAGGTGGGCGCGGACGACGGACTGGACGCCTGGCGGGAACTGCTGGCCGTTCCCCCCTCGGCGGCGCTGCCCACCGACTGGCCGCGACCGGCCGTGCTGGCCGGCACGGGCGGCACGACCACGGTGACCGTCCCGGCCGACACCCGCCGGCGGCTGCGGGACCGGTTCCCGGAGGTCGACGAGGCGACGGTGCTGCTCGCGGGTCTGCACGCCCTGCTGGCCCGGCACGGCGCCGGGACCGACGTCGCGGTCACCGCCACCACCCCGGCCACCGGCGGCGGTGAACTGGTCGTCCGCACCGACCTGGCCGGTGATCCCGACTTCGCCGCCGTGGTCGACCGCACCCGGGCGGCGGTGACCGTCGCCACCGGGGCCGCCGTGCCGTTCGCCCGGCTCGCCGAGGAGCTGGGCGGGACGGCGGCGAGCGTCCGCCACGACCCGTTCGCGCGGGTGGCGCTGACCCTCCGGGACGCCCCCCTGCTGCCACCGGCCCTGGGCGGGCTGCCCCTGTCCCCGCTGCCGCTGCCCCGACTCGGCGTCCGGTACGAGCTGCGCCTGGTGCTGGAGGCGGCTGCGGACGGCGGACTGACCGGCGGGTTGGAGTACGCCCGGGACCTGTTCGACCCGCCGACGGCCGACCGGATCGCCGCCCGGTTCCCGCTGCTGCTCGCGGCGGCGGCCGCCACCCCGGGCACCCCGGTGTCCCGGCTGGGGCTGGTCACCCCGGCCGAACGCACGCTGGTCCTCGACACGTGGAACGACGTCCACGCGCCGAGGCCCGAGGACCGCTGCCTGCACGAGCTGATCCTCGACCGGGCGCGGGCGTTCCCCGAAGCGCCGGCGGTGGTCTGCGCCGGCCGGACGCTGTCGTACCGGGAACTGGACGAGCGGTCCGCCCGACTCGCCGCCGTGCTGCGCGGCCACGCCGTGCGGGGCCGGCTGGTCGCGCTCTGCGTGGAGAAGTCCGTCGAGATGGTCGTGGGGGTGCTGGCGATCCTGCGCGCCGGGGCGGCCTGGGTGCCGATGGATCCGGCCTACCCGGTGGCCCGGCTCGGATTCATGCTGGCGGACGCGCAGGCGCCGGTGGTCCTGGCCGACGCCGCCTCCGCCGACCGGCTGCCCCGGCACGACGCCACGACGGTGCTCCTCGACGACGCGCCGGACGCGGTCACGTCGGCCAACGGTGGCCGCCCCGACCCGGACGAGGGACCGGCGGGCGACCCGGGGAGCTTCTGCTACGTCATCTACACCTCCGGGTCGACCGGGACGCCGAAAGGCGCGGCGAACACCCACCGGGGCGTGCTCAACACGATGGCGGCCCTGGTCAGCCGGTGCCGGATGGACAACCGCACCCGACTGTTGCAGTGCTCGTCGCTGAGCTTCGACATGTCCGCGTTCGACATCCTGAGCACCCTGCTCGCCGGGGGCTGCCTGGTGGTGCCCACCCGGGCCGACCTGACCGACCCGCAGCGCCTGCTCGACCTGGCGCACGACGCCCGGATCACCATGTGGAGTTCCACCCCGGCGCTGTTCCGGGGCGCGGTCGACGTGGCCCTGGACTCCGGGGCCGGCCTGCCCGAGGGGCTCCGGACCGTGGTGCTCGGCGGGGACCGCTTCCCCGGCGGGGTGATCGGCCCGCTGCGGTCGCTGGCGCCCCGGGCCCGGGCCTTCAACGTCGCCGGCATGACCGAGGTCTCCTTCACCACGACCGGTCACCCGGTCACCAGCGCCGACGCCCGTCGGGCCAGCGTCCCCTGGGGACGGCCCCTGCCCCACCAGCGGATGTACGTCCTCGACGACGAAGGCGACCCGGTGCCGGTGGGGGTACCGGGTGAGCTGTACATCGGCGGGGTCGGGGTGGGGCCGGGCTACTGGCGACGACCGGAGCTGACCGCGCAGCGGTTCCTGCCGGATCCGTTCGTCGCCGACCCGGACGCCCGGATGTACCGCACCGGTGACCTGGTGCGTCACCTCAGCGACGGGCAGATCGAGTTCCTCGGCCGGCTGGACCACCAGGTCAAGGTCCGGGGCTACCGGATCGAGCTGGGTGAGGTGGAAACCGCCCTGGCCGGGCACCCCCAGGTCCGGGACTGCGTGGTGGACCTGCGGGCCGGCACGGACGAACAGTCCCGGCTCACCGCCTACCTGGTGCCGGTCGACCCGGAACAGCCGGCGACCGTGGAGAGCCTCCGGGAGTTCCTCGGCGGGCGGCTCCCCGAGCACATGGTCCCGGCGGTCTTCGTCGCGGTGCCCCGGATCCCGGTCACCCCGGGCGGCAAGATCGACCGTACGGCCCTGGCGGAGCTGCCGTTGCCCGCCGGTCGACCGGAGCTGGGCAGCGCCTACACCCCGCCCCGGGACGGACTCGAACGCAGCGTCGTCGCCGAGTGGGAACGGGTGCTCGGGGTGTCCGGGATCGGGGTGGACGACGAGTTCACCGCCCTGGGCGGCCATTCGCTGCTCGCCACCGCCGCGATGACGATGATCTCCGACGTGCTGGGGGTGCCGATGTCGGCGCGGGACCTCTACGAGGCGTCCACCCCGGCCCGCCTGGCCCGCCGGATCCGCGCGCTCACGCCGGACCGGGTCTGGGACTGACCTCCGCCGCCGGTGCGGCGACGAACGTGACGTGAGGAAGAGCGGCGAGATGCGGAACGACCGGGTCCCGGTGCCGACCGGGACCCGGTACGTCGGGTCACCGTCCCGGAGGTTCGGGCTGCCGAGCCACGAAGAGCGCCTGGGCGGAGCGGGCGACCGGCCCGTGCCGGTCGGAGAGCGTGCCGGTGGTCAGCCCCGCGCAGCCCGGGGCCACCTCGGTGACCGCGGCCAGGTGCAGCCACTCGCCGTCCGGTGGCCGGAGGACGTGGACGGTCAGCTCGGGCGGGACGAACATCCACTTCTCGATGTCCAGCACCGCGCTCATCCCGTTGGCCGAGTCGACGGTCAGCACCGTGCGCTGCAGCGGTGAGAGCGGCTCGCCCGGCAGGAGCGGGTGCCGGGCGCGCACCCAGGCCGCCCCCGGACCGGGGCGGTCGTAGCCGCCGTCGACGAAACGCCACTCGGTGGCGGCGAGGAAGCCGCAGTCCCACGGCGTGCCGGGCGGTGGCACCATCGACCGGCCCGCCTCCGGGCCCGGCTCGGGTCCGCGCGCCGTGGTCGGACCGACCGGTAGCGCCGCCGGGGCCGGCCGCACCGCCCAGGCGGTGGCGGTCATCAGCAGTTGGCCCTCGTGGCGCAGCTCGGCGCGGACGAGCTGGACGCGCCGTCCGGGTCGTTCGACCCGGGCCCGCACCTGGACGGGCCGGCACGGCACCGGCCCGAGGATCTCCATGGTGATCCGGGCGACGACCAGGCCGGTGCCGGTGAGGTGTTCCTCGGCGGCGCGGGCCAGCAGCGCCCCCGGCGGCCCACCGTGCTGGTAGCGGGGGTCCCAGGGGCCCTCGGTGTGCAGGGTGGGCAGGTAGGTGTCCGCGCCGTCGGGTCGGTAGAACGCCTCGGATCCACTCATACGGGCAGCCTACGGCCGCCCGCCGGGCCGGGCGGCGACCGCCGGCAGCGGCACGACCGTGCCCCCGGGGCGCAGGGCGAAGAGCCGCTCGTGCGGGGCGAAGGCCGGCCGGGGCACCGGGGGCGGCGCGGCACCGGGCGTGCCGACGTAGAGCCAGCCGAGCAGCCGCTCGCCCGGGGCCAGCCCGAGCAGGCCGCGCACCTGCGGGGAGTCGGTGACATTGCCGGTACGCCAGATCGCGCCGTAGCCCGCGTCGTGCAGCAGCAGCCCCAGGTTGCCCACCATCGCCGAGGTCGCCGCGAGTTGCTCCCACTCCGGCACCTTGGGATTGTCCCGGGGAACGAGCACGATCGACAGCAGCAGCGGGGCCCGCAGGGGCTTGCCCGCCGCGCGTCGACGTCCCACCGGGTCGTCGGCCGGGCAGCCCTCGGCCAGCGCCGTCCCGAGGACGTCGCGGGCGGTGTCCCGGACGACGATCAAGCGCCAGGGGCGCAGCAGTCCGTGGTCCGGGGCGGACGCGGCGTCGGTGACCAGGGCGACGATCTCCTCGTCGGACGGGGCCGGGTCGACCAGCCGGCCGACGCTGCGCCGGCTGCGGACGGCGTCCAGCAGCGTCATCATCTCGTCTCTCCCTTCACCGGGCCGGTCGGCCCACTGCGGGCAGGTCGGGGAACGTGACGTCCGGGTCCATCGGCCACAGCCCGGCGGTCGCCGGTCCGCGCGGCAGGCTGTCGATCTCCCGGGTGAGCGGGCCGGGCGCGTCCGCGACCAGCAGGTGGTCGCTGACCGTGGCGAACCCGGCGCGGAAGTGGTTGACCGACTTCACCGCCAGCACGTCGTACCGGTCGGGCAGCACGCCGTGCAGCAGCAGGATCTCCGGGTCGAGGACCTGCCGGCGCTGGCTGGCCACGATGACGTCGACGTCGCCGAGGGACAACCGCACGCTGGTGCCGAAATCGAGGGTCTTGCCGGCCCGCATGCTGCGCTGCACGACGCGGCCGTCGGTGATCGCGCGGACCGTGCCGGTGGCCCGGACCGGTGGTCCGCTCGCCCAGCCGTGCCGGCCGCCGAGCGCCACCTCCACCCGGGCGCCGACCCCGGCGGTGACGCAGGCCCGCACCGTGGCGGGGTCGTGGAGGGTGGCCAGGCAGGCCCGCAGGCCGCTGTCGAGCAGCGCGGTCAGCAGGTAGGTGCTGTCACCGGCCGCCCCGCAGCCGGGGTTGTCGGTGCCGTCGCCGATGACCACGGGTCGACCGGCGGCGGCCCGCGCGGTCGCCACCGCCCGCTCGGGCGGGACCGGGTCGATCCGGAAGCGGTCCCGGTGGGCCCAGAGCGCCCCGGCCACCGTACGGTTGGCCGCCTCGGCGGCGGCCGGGGTGCCGACGGTCACCACGGCGGCGCGGGCCTGCGGGGTGTCGGCGTAGGGGTAACCGTGCAGCACCGTGCAGGCCAGCACGTCCGGCTCCGACTCGACCTCCCGGACCAGGTCGCGCAGCCACGCCCCGGGACCGGACCAGGTGGTCGAGGGGGGCAGCAGCATCGGCAGGGTCCGCATCCGCACCACCGGTCGCGACGCGCCGGTCAGCTGCCCGACCGCGAGCGAGGCGGCCAGGTCGGCGCGGGCCGCCATGTCCGTGTGCGGGTACTCCTGGAAGCCGACCAGCACGTCGACCAGGGTCACCAGCTCCGCCGGCAGGTTCGCGTGCAGGTCGACCGTGACGGCGAGCGGCACCCGGGGCCCCACCACGGCGCGCACCGCGCGCACCACCGCCAGGTCGAGGCTCTCCCCCGTCTCCAGCGCGCCCGCCCCGTGCAGGTCGAGCAGGACCACGTCGACCGGGGCGGCCGTCCGCAACGCCGCGACCAGTTGGTCCCCCAGGTGCGCCGCGGCCCGTGGCGCGACCGCCGCGCCGGGCTCGGCCCGGGCGTGCACGCCGGGCACCGGGTCGACGCCGAGCCGCCCACAGGCGGCCAGGTAGCCCCCGACGATGGTGTTGGTGCCGGTGAACTCGTCGATCAGCTCCGCTCCGGAGTGGACGTCGAAGTCGGCGAGGTCGGTCGGGCCGCTGACCTCCACCATGTAGGTGCTGGACTCGTGCACCAGGCCCGCGACGAACGCCCGTGGTCGGGTCACGACCGGCCCGTCGACGGCACCGGGACGGTGACCCCGTCGCGGGGCGCCAGGTTGTAGCCGTGCCGGCGGCGGCTGTCGCGCAGCGGCACGCCCGCGGCGACGTCGGCCCGGATCGCCGCCTCGATCGTGACGATCCGGCGCACCTGGTCGCCGACCTCGGTGGCGAGGGCGGCCGGCACGACCACCGCGCCGCTGTCGTCGGCGCAGACCAGGTCACCCTGGTCGACGACCGTCCCGCAGACCTCCACGGGCTGCCCGACGGCGGCGAGCCGGACCCGGTTCTTGCCCGACTTCATGTAACCGGCCCGGCTCCACACCGGATAGCCGAGGGCGCGGGTCTCCGCCACGTCCCGGCAGCAGCCGTCGACGACCGTCCCGGCGACGCCGTTACGCACCGCCACCGCGCTGAGGATGTCGCCCCAGACCGTGCAGTAGAGCCGTCCGCCGTTGGCGATCACCACGACCGCGCCGGGAGGCACGTCGTCGATGAACTCCCCGGCCGGCGCGCGGACGCCGGCGGCCACCGGCTCGAACCGGAGGGTGTAGGCGGGACCGACCACCGTGCCGGTGCCGGACCGGCGGCTGAGTCCGGAGAGCCCGCCGTTGCGTCCGAGCAGGTCGAGCGCGTCGCTGACCGCGCCGGTGCCGTGCTCTCGGAACAGCTCGACCAGGTCGTCGGTGGTCATGCCAGCACTCCCTTCGTGATCTCCTGGATCCGGGTCACCTCGACGCTGTCGGTGAGGTCGGCCCCGAGTCCCGGACGGTCGGTCGGTTCGGCCCAGCCGGGTTCGACGACGTCGAGCTTCGGCTCGACACCGTCGTCGAGGTAGTAGTTCCGGCTCGGTCCCACGTCGCTGGGGAGGGTCATGCCGGGCAGGGTCGCCAGCGCCAGCGCGCACCACCGGCCGAGGCCCTGTTCCCACTTGCCGCCGACGAAGAGGTCGATGCCCTCGGCCCGGCAGAAGTCGTGGATCCGGACGGCCTCGGTCAACCCACCCACCCGGCCGATCTTGATATTGGCCTGACGGCCCGCCTTGAGCCGGTGGGCCTGGGTCATCTCCCGCAGGGAGTGCACCTGCTCGTCGAGGCAGATCGGGGTGAGCAGGCGGGACTGCAGGGCGGCGCTGGTCTCCAGCAGGTGGCGGGGAAACGGCTGCTCCAGGGCCATCAACTGGAACGTGTCGATGTCGGACAGGTCGTCGAGGTGCTCCTCGTCGTATGCGGCGTTGGCGTCGGCCACCACCGCGAAGCCAGGAAAAGCCTCCTGGATCGCGCGCAGCGGTTCCGCGTCCCAGCCGGGCCGGATCTTCACCCGTACCCGCTGGAAGCCGCTGTCCCGGATCCGGCCGATGTTCGCCAGCAGCTCGTCGACGGTCGGTTCGATGCCGGCGGTGGCGCCGACCGGCACCCGCCGGACCGCGCCGCCGAGTTCCACGCAGAGCGGACGGCCGGCGAGCCGGGCCCGCAGGTCCCACAGCGCGGCCTCGACCCCGCCCTTGGCCTCCTCGTGGCCGTTGACGTCGGCCCAGGCCCGCTGGGCCTGCACCGGATCGGTCGTGTCCGCGCGCAGCAGGGCGGGCACCAGGTAACGCTCGGAGACGTACCACGCCGTCTCGATGGTCTCGTAGTTGTAGAACGGGGTCTCCATCGCCGCGCACTCGGCGAACCCGGAGGTGCCCCCGGCCTCCACCTCGACCACCAACTTCGTCCAGGTGTGGTACCGCTGCCAGCGGTTCTCGAAGGGACGGGTCAGGGTGCACCGCACGAGACGGAGGACGACCCGGTCGATCGTCGCCACGTGAACTCCTCACTCGGGAAGGCTTGCCACGCCGTCGGGCACGACCGCCGCGGTGGTCCGACGGTCCCGGGCCGGACCGTCCCCGGCGGCGTGTCCGGTGACGTGGACGGCGAGCTTCTGCCCGCCCTGGAAGACGTTGAGCCGGGGATTGAGGCTGGCCTTGGAGCCGAACCCGTGCACCCGGCCACCGAGGACGAAGCTGTCGAAGCTGACCGGCATCGTCACCACCGGCGGTTCCCCGTCCGGTCGCAGCACCGGGTAGGCGGTCGGCGCGACGTACCGCTGGGCCACCAGCCGGTGGGCCGCCGCCCGGTCCACCGCCTTCCGCCAGGCCGTCCGCCCCGTCGCCCGGCCGACGGTGACACCGTCGCCCCGGATGTCGTACGGCTCCTTCAGCACGTACCGGTCGGGATGCTCGACCAGGTCGACGTCGAGCGGGGTCACCCCGTCGGGGGCGGTGGCCTCCGGTTCGAGCCGCCGCGCCCAGGGCAGCAGGTCGGCGACGAGGGCACGCTCGGCGGCGGTGAACAGGTCGGCGAAGCGGGCGTCCCACGGCAGCGCGAGGGTGAACTTGCTCTCGGCCACGTACCGGGCGCCGAACGGGTTCACGTGGACGAAGTCCGCGGTGGCCAGAGCGCGGGTCCAGCGGCCGACCAGCTCGGCGTCGGACTCCACCAGCGTCCGCCAGGCCACGGTGTTGACCTTGTTCCAGCAGACGTCGACGGGGTGCGGTCCGAACCAGACGGTCGCGCCGACCTGTCGCAGCTCGCGCGGGTCGACCAGGACCGCAGCGATCCCGCAACGGCGGAAGGCGGCCACCATCTCGACGCTCTCCAGGTTGGACCGCCCGGTGGGTTGCAGCACCGCGACGCGGGGCGCTCCGGTGTCGAGTCCGCGCCGGCGCAGCGCGTCGACGAGCACGTCGAGCAGGGCCCGTTCGGAGGAGAGCGTGTACGCCCCGGCGACGGGCGCGGTCGCGCCGGCCCGGTCGAGAACCGCGCCCACCAGCCGGTTGATCCGGGCGCTGAACAGGGTGCCGGCGGGCGCGTCGGCGTTGTTCTCCAACAGGCGGAGCCGCTCCGTGCCCTGTTCGAGATATCCGTCGAGGCGGCAGACCGTCACCTCGTCCGGTGCCGGCCGGTCGGCGTCGATGAGCGCCTCGGCCGCGGGACCGAGGTCGTACCAGCGCCGCAGCGCGGGCGTCTCCCGGTAGAGGGTGGTGATCCGGCCCAGCAGCGCGACGTACCGTTCGACGGCGGGCACCGCCGCCGTGACCGTGCGGTGCCGCGCCACCAGGGGCAGCGGGGAGAGCGGGTAGTCGGTGTTACGGAACGGCGGCGCGGTCCGGACCACCTCCGCCAGGAGGGGCTCCAGCGGTCCCGGCCGGTCCTGCAACGCCGCGAGCAGGGTGCCCGCCACCGCCCAGTCGATCATCCCCGGCCGGTCGGCCGCTCCGTTCGGCGCCCCGGTCACGGCCGGACCTCCCGGACCAGCGCCGGCAGGTCGACCGGCCCGTCGTGGGCGCCGCCGCGGGCGTGCAGGAAGTACCGCATGATCAGTTGCCGGGTGACCGGCGCCTGGGGCCAGTGTCGTAGCGGGTGGCCGTCGAAGGCACGCACCGGGGCGATCTCGATGCCGGTGCCGCAGAGGAACGCCTCGTCGGCCTGGTGGGCGTCCTCCCGGGTCAGGGTGGTCTCCCGGGCCGGGAGCCCGCCCTCGCGCAGCAGCCAGGCCCGGGTGATGCTGGGCAGCACGTCCTCGTCCAGCGCCGGGGTCAGCAGTTCCCCGTCCCGGACGAGGAAGAGCGCGGCGGTCGGCGCCTCGCTGAGCCGCCCCGCCCGGTTGGTCAGCACGCACCCGTCGAAGCCCGCGTCCCGGGCGGCCAGCCAGGCCAGACGCGGCCCGGCGTAGCTGGAGATGTTCTTGGCCGCCGGCGGGAACGAGGCGGCGCCGGCCCGCTGCCAGTCGCTGACCGTCAACGACATGCCGGTCCCGTTGCCCAGCCAGCGTTTGCGGCCCATCGGGGCGGCCGTCACCGCCAGGACGGGTTCGGCGTCCGCGCCGAGGTCGCCGGGGTTCGTCGGGGTCACCGACACCCGGACGTAGGTGTCGGTGTCGATGCGGTTACGGGCGATCAACTCGTCGACGATTCCGGGCAGCCGCTCGACACCCGGGTCGGGCAGCCGCATCAGCCGCAGGGAGGCGGCGAGCCGGTCGACGTGCTCGTCGAGCAGCAGGGGTCGGGGCGGCCGGGCCGGGTCGAGGGCCGTGTAGATCCGGATGCCCTCGAAGACGGAGACCGCGTAGCGCATGGCCAGGCTGCCGACCGGGACCACCGCGTCGGCTCGGCTGCCCCAACGACCGGCGAAGTAGACGTGTGGGTAGACGGACACGGTGGCCCCCTGTCGGCAGTGGGACGCGGTCAGACGGTGTCGGCGCGGTAACGGAAGACCGGCTCGCTCGGGTCGTACGCCCGCTCGAGGATCGCGTCGAAGTGGGCGTGCCGCAGCTCGATCGCCCGCTCCAGGGAGGCGCGGGCCCGGTCCTGGAGTTCCGGCGTGTCGCAGTAGCGGGTGAGGATCGCCCGCAGCGGCTCGGTGTGCTCGTCCTCGAGCTCGCTCACGCCGTCCTGGTCGCCGTCGTTGGAGGCGTGGTGCTTGAAGAACTCGTAGCCCCACTCCGGCAGGCCGTAGGCGTCCCGCATCACCGCCATCATGCTGTTGCCGGCCTTGTCGGTGATGGGCGGCTGGCCCTCCATCAGCAGCAGCACCGACGTGGTGCCCTCGGTGAAGTGCACGTTCGTGTTGTTGCAGGCGTTCTTGTTGTGCTCGATCACGGCGACCGTCTCCGGGAACAGCTCCAGGTTCGGCAGGCTCGCCGGGTCGACCCCGACGGCGCGGCCGAAGTCCTCGAACGTCTCGACGTGCCGCTTGGAGTTCGACAACGCGCCGAACTCCTCCTCGTACGCGTTCTCGATCAGCGAGCGCCGGATGTCCAGGTCGTCCATCCGGCAGGCGATGCCGGTCAGGTTCCGGGTCCACCAGCTCTTGATCGGCCAGCGCTGCTCGACGAAGGTCCGGAGCAGCCGCTCGGTGGCCTTGCCGGCGAGGATGGTCTGGTAGAGCGGGCTGGTGGTCTTCCTCCGGGCGTGGATGCGCTCCTCGAGTTCGGCGACGAACTGTTCGGACATGGGGTGCTCCTCCTCGGGCGGGATCCGGTGCGGACCGGACGGGTCGCCGGCTCCGGCAGTGGCCGGGCCGGTGGGTGGGACGGGCGAGGCGCGCGGCGGCGCCGGTGGGTCGGGCGGTGCGGGGGCACGGGGCGCGGTCCGGTCCACGCTGACCGGGGTCCGCGGCGCGGTCGGATGACCGTGGGCGCTCCGGCTGCGGGTGACCTGCCGCCGAAGACCCGACCGGATCACCCGCTGATGGCGTCGACCAGGGTGAACAATTCGCGCTGGTTCTGGTCGCGGCGGTCCTTGATGGTGTCGACGTTCAGGTCGAGCAGGCCACCCGCAATCGACTCGCACCGGGCCAGCACCCCGTCCCGCCAGGGCTTGAGCACCTCGGCGGCGGTGCGCGCGAGCGGCGTCATCGCGTGCGGCGCCTGGGATCGGGCCCGCAGGTAGCCGGCGATCAGTTCGAGCGCGAGGTTGCCGCCGCCCTTGCCCATGCCGCCCAGGGACGCGTCCAGGTACCGGCAGCCGGCCTCGACGGCGGAGAGCGAGTTGATGAAGGCGAGGCTGAGCCCGTCGTGCGCGTGGAAGCCCAGGGGCACGGCGGTCTCCACGCCGGCCACCCGGATGAGCCGGTCGACCTGCTCGGGGAAGAGACTGCCGTTCGAGTCGGCCAGGTAGAAGGCGTCCACCTGCCACTGCTCGGCGAGGCGGGCCGCCGCAGCGACCGCACGGGCGGAGAGCTCGCTGACCCGGATGAGGTTGACCGCGACCCGCAGACCGGCGGCCCGGGCCGCCTCCACGTGCGGGGTCAGGTCCGCCAGGATGGCGTGCTGCGCCGGCAGCCGGACCATACCGACGCCGAGGGCGGCGAGGCGCCGGTAGTCGGTGGGGTGGACGTCTCGGGCGTGCGCCATGACCGTGACGGTCACCGTGGGGTTCGCCGCGCAGAGCGTACGCAGGTGGTCGTCGGGGCAACAGGACGTCGGGCGGTCCGCGCCGTCGACGTCGTGGCGCCGGGGCCGGTAGTAGCCCACCTCGCAGAACGGGATGTGGGCGGTCGCGCAGGCGGAAACCACGGTGGCGGCCTGTTGGCGCGACCAGGTGTGACCATTGACGTATCCACCGTCGCGTAACGTAACGTCAAGAAGTGCGACATTCTTCATCGGGGCGTCCCCTGCATTCCTCGGACCTACCCGAGGCCACGCCCAACGTTGGGCGACCACGGGCGATGGCAAACGGGTGCCGGAAATTGATCAGTTCGGATCGGCGGTGCCCAGATCGGTGATCGACGCACGGAGGATCTTTCACGGGCAACATCCGCATCGCAATGGCCGGGTGTCGAGATTTCGTATTAAGCAAGAACGTTCAACGGGACGAGCGACGTGAACGCGATCTCCGGATAGCTGTCCGGGCTGCTCGGACGCGTGCAATCAACGCTTGGCAGCCGCCGTCGACCGCATTGGTGAAACCGATCGGCACCCGGGACGAGCAGAATTGATCTCAATCTTTGCGGTATCGTCCGGTGCCGATATGGACGACATCCTGGAGGCGCAGTCACCGCCCACCTCAGCCCGGCCCCCGCCGGCCACCCGCGCTCGCACCAGCAAGCCCCGACGGGAGCACCCCGCACCGGCTGGCCGTGTTGGCCGAAGCCGTGGCCGGTGGCGTCCGCCTTTCACCGACGGCGGTCGGCACCGGGTCGGCGACCCGCACCGGGGCTCGGCACGCACGCCGGAGCACCGGCCCGCCGGCCCGGCGGCCACGCCGTTCCGACCAGTTCCCGCCGTGTGGAGGGAAGCTCCGAGCGGGGCATGGACAACTGCGCACGCCCTCGATTTCGTGGTCGACGACGACGGTCTCCCCGAAGGCGATGGCAGCGGCGACACGCTGCCGTTCCCGCATCGCGGGGCCGTTGCGTCAAGCGCCACCCCAGCGCATTACCGGCGTTTCCGTGCCCATCCGCAAAGACCGGTCGGACGTGAATCCGGACCAGTTACGCCTTTCTCCGGAAAGATCCTCGCAAGCCACTGATGATCGCCTGGACCGGACGACAAAAGCCGAGCACCGCCGGCATGCTCAACGAACCCCGGCGACAAACTGGGCGGGAGTCACGCCGGTGTACTTCTTGAACATTCTTATCAGATGCGGCTGATCGCAGAAGCCGACCAGGGTCGCCACATTCGCCGCCGGGACACCGACGGCGAGCAGCCGTCGCGCGTGCCTGATCCGCACCTGGTTCTGGTAGGCGTGCGGCGGCATGCCCACCGCGCCGCTGAAGATACGCACCAGCCGGTACGCGCTGACCCCGGTCAGGGCGGCGAGATCCTGGAGGAGCACCTTGTCGGTGGCGTGCGCCTCAAGGTAGTCGCGTACCAGGTCCACCGCCCGGTGGTGGTTCCTCACCTCCCGGCCGGCACCCTCGGGGCCGACCGCACGGCCGGCGCGGGCCCGGCCCCGGAAGCGCTCCTGTACCGCTCGGCAGACCTCCAGGAGCGCCTGCTGCTGCCGCAACGGCTCCGTCCCGGGCGCGGTGAGCACCCGGTGGGCCCGGTCGAGCAGACCGGCCACCCGGCTGTCCCGGACGATCGTCTCGTCGACGGCGAGGGGATCCTCCAGGCCCGACTCGCCGGCCAGCAGCGGCGTGAGGGCCGCCTGGTCGAGGTAGAGGACCCGGTAACGATAGCCCTGGTCGGTGAGGGAGCGACCGGTGTGCACCTCGCCCGCGTTGATGACGAAGGTGCTCCCGGCCGGGGCGACGACGTGTTCGCCCCGGTGGACGAAGGAGGCGGTTCCGCTGTCCACGAGAGCCACGGTGGTCGTCTCGTGGGTGTGCCGGGTGTACTCGTGCACCCGGAAGTGGGCGTGCAGGACCTCCACACCGTCCACGCCGGGCCGCCAGAGGGTGGCGGTGTCCCGGTTCCGACCTTTCGGCACGTCGTCGAGTCTACGTACGACGTTCGGTCGTCAAGGTACCGATGGGTACACACCGGACAACAGCGGTCGGGGTGGGAGGTGGCGACGGCCGGCGGGACCGGCACCTGCCGCCCGGCGGGTGCCGGTCGCCGGGTGGTCAGGCCAGCCGGTGCGCGGAGAAGGGGCGCCCCCGGCCGAGCGCGTCGGCGTACCCCCACCGGCCCCGGACGTCCAGCAGCTCGATCTGACCGAGTTCCTCCGGCACGGCGGCGTCGACCGCCAGGTGGTCCTCGTACGGTTCGAGGCCGAGCAGCACCCGGAGCAGCAGCAGCGTCGCCCCGGCCGAGGGGGCGTACGGACTGTCGGCGAACCGGTGCGGCACCGGGACCCGGGTGCGGGCCCGGTCGTACCCGGCGAAGAGGGCGGGCAGCCGGCCGTCGAAGTACCGGGACGCCTCCAGCAGGTCGCAGGCGATGCGTCCGGCCTCCTGCTTGAACCCGTAGCGGCGCAGCCCCCAGGCGATCAGCGAGTTGTCCGCCGGCCACACCGCGCCGGTGTGGTGGCCCAACGGGTTGAACTCCATCTCGGTGGTGGCCATGGTGCGCACCCCCCAGCCCGAGTAGAGGGTGGGGCCGAGCAGGTGCCGCGCCAGGTGTCCGGCACGCTCCGGCGGGACGATGCCGCTGAACAGCAGGTGTCCGACGTTCGACGCCAGTGCGTCGACCTTCGTCCCGTCGGCCTCCAGGGCGAGCGCGTAGTATCCGCGCTCGGGGATCCAGAAGTCCCGGTCGAACCGTTCCCGCAGGTCGGCGGCCTCCCGCTCCAGGCGGTCGGCCCACTCCGGGTCGCCCCAGAACCGCCGGGCCATCCGGGCCGCCCGCCGCTTGGCGTCGTAGGCGTACCCCTGTAGCTCACAGATCGCCTGCGGGAACGTGGCCAGCCGGCCGTCGCGGAAGCAGATGCCCCGGACCGAGGCGCGCCAACTCTCGTTGGCCTGCCCCGTCCAGGTGCGTCGGCAGACGGACCAGACGTAGCCCCGGCCGATCGGATCGGCGTACCGGTCCAGCCAGGAGATGGCCGCGCGGACCTGGAACTCGTACGCGCGGACCGTGTCCGCGTCACCGGTCCAGCGTTCGTACTCGTCGAGCAGGATGACGAAGAGCGGGGTGGTGTCGGCGGCGGTGAAGGCGGCGGCGTCCGGGGCGTCGTTGAAGGCGGCGGACTCCCCGTACCGGCTCTCCTGGAGGATCTTGCCGGGCTGTTCGCCCCGGAACGGGTCGTGCCGCGCCCCCTGGCTCAGCGCCAGGATCCGCAGGGTGGCGGCCGCCCGGTCCGGTATGAAGGGCAGCACCTGGAAGCCGTTGATCAGGTTCTCCCGGCCGAGGAGGGCCATCGACCAGGGCAGACCGGTCGCGGGTAGCCGCTCCCGGTAGTTGAGCCCCTGGTAGTGGAGCGCGGCGAGGTCGCGCACGCTGCGCGCGTAGGCGTCACCGAGGGGCTGGTGGTCGGCCCGCAGCCGGGGCACGTCGGCGACGAGGGCGTCGATCCCCCGGGCCGACTCGGCGCGTGAGCGGTTGATCCCGCTGTCCAGCCGCTCCCGCAGGTCACGGCGACGCAGGTCCCGGACGAGCGTCAGGACGCGCAGCCGGACCGACCACGTCTCGTGCGGTGCGACGGTGACGGTGTAGGTCAGGCCCCGCTCGTCCAGGTCGGCCGGCTCGCTGGTGGAGATGATCGTCTCCCGGTGCAGCATCTGCCGCCGGTAGTGCAGCCGCAGCGTGTGCCCCTCGACGGTGGCGGAGACCGGGCGGTTCCGGCAGAGGCTGTCCCGGATCTCCTGCACCTCGGCGAAGTCCGCGCCGACGTCGAGCCGGACCACGTACCGCAGCGGTTCCGGCGCGAAGTTGATGAGCGTGATCTCCTCCTGGAAGACCTGCCCGACCCACCGGTGCCGCAGGATCGACGTGGTCGCGTTGACGTAGTGCGTCGGCTGGCCGGGCACCAGCGCGAACCTCGCCTCGGCGGAGCTGATGTCGTCGACCGAGAGCGTCGACAGGCGTTCCCCGTCGACCGTCACCCGCCAGGTCGACAGGAACCGGGTGTCGAAGAAGAAGAGGCCGAGCGGGCTGTTGGGGTTCGGGTCGATGTCTCCGTGCTGGTCACTGATCATGAACACGTCGCCGGAGAAGACGTTGACGGAACCGGGCAGCCCCACGCCGCCCCGGCTGGTGCAGCCGGGCGATCCGCGCACCGGTTCGGGGTTGGCGCTGTCGGCCGTGGGCGGCAGCAGCCGACGGAAGGTCAGGAAGAGCGACAGGTCGCCCTCGACCGACAGGACCCCCCGCAGCAGCATCGCCACCACGTGGTCCGTACCGTCGAGCAGCCGGACGAACATCTCGGGCGGGATCGCCACGACGCAGTCGGCCCGGTCGCCGGCACGGTCCACCCGGACCTGCCCGGCCCGCACGTGCACGAACCAGACCGTGGTCCGCCCGTCGGCGTCGACGAGGTCGAACCGGATGGTCCCGTGGGGCGGAGGCGGCAGTCGGCCGGGGGCGGAGTCCGCCAGGCCGGCGAAGAAGCGGGTGATCCGGTCGACCGCCGGGAAGCCTGTCGACACGCCCCCGCCCCCCTTCCGCTACAGATCGCAAAACGGAAGTATCGGCACAAAGACGAGCGTACGCTGCGGATCACCGGAGCGGGCGCGCTTCAGTGGAACGGGCCGCGCCCGGCCGGGTGAGCGCGGTCGGACGCTGGCGACGACCTCCGGGAGGACCCATGTCGGATCAGCACACCGCCGCGGGAATGCGCTACTGGACGTACGGGCACGGCGACCGCGACACCTTCCTGCTCGTCCACGGCTGGTGCGGCGACCACGAGTTCATGGAACCGGTCGCCCGGCACCTCGCCGGCCGGCACGCGCGGGTAGTCGCCGTCGACATGCCGGGACACGGCGAGAGCCCCCCGCCTCCCGACGGGTACGGCGTGGACCGCCTCGCGGCCCGGCTACGCGCCTTCGCCGGCGCGCTCGACCTGCGCGACGTCGTGGTGGTCGGCCACAGCCTGGGCGGGGTCTGGTCCCTCGCCGCCGTCGCCGGGGACCGGGACCGCTTCACCGGCCTGGCCCTGCTCGACTCGGCCGTGGCCGGTCCCCCCGGCGCCACGGAAGCGGTCGAGCAGACCGCCCGGTCGCTGCGCGACGACACCTCCGGGACGGTCCGGGAGTCCATCGTCCGGTCCTACTTCCTGCCCGGCTCGGATCCCCGGCTGGTCGAGTGGGTGGTCGCGCAGATGGCCGCGCCGTCCACCGAGGTCGCCTACGAACCCATCGCCGGCCTGGCCGCGTACCTGCGCGCCGAGGAGGACGTCGCGGCGCTGACCCGCTGGGACCGGCCGCTGCTCTTCGTCGGCAGCAACGCCCCGTTCGCCGACTACGCCCGCCTGGCCGAGCTGGCACCCCGGGCCGACATCGGACAGGCCGCCGGCTCCGGGCACTTCGTGCAACTCGAGGTGCCGACGCAGACCAACGCCATGATCAGCCGGCACCTCCAACTCACCCGCTGACCCCTGTCCCGGCGGTCCACCGGTCGACGCCGTTCAGCGGCCCGGCCGCCGCGCCGACGGCGGCGGACCAGACGGCGGGGGTCAGCCCGTAGGACCGCCGGAACATGCGGGTCAGGTGCGCCTGGTCGGCGAAGCCGGCCCGGACGGCGACGTCCGGCAACGGGACACCGGCCCGGATCAGGCCGCGGGCCAGGTCGAGTTGACGCGACGTCCGGTACCGGGTGGGGCTGGTGCCGAAGGCGACGCGGAACTGGCGGGCGACCGACCAACGGTCCAGTCCGGCCACCAGTTCGAGGTCCCCGGCCCGGTGCCGGACCGTCGGTTCCTCGGTCAGCAGCACCCGCACCCGCGCCATCGCGGCGAGGTCGAGCGGCCGGCGGCGGCCCCGGGCGGGAGCCGCATGCGCCCGCAACAGGTCCGCGATCGCGGTGCCCACCTCCACCGCCCCGACCTCGTCGAGCGGCTCGTCGAGGTGGGCCAGGGCGTCGGCGAGGACGCGGGGCACCCCGGCCGGCCGGATCACCGGATCGGCGACGAAGGGCAGCGGATCGCCGTCGAGGGCCGCCCGGACGACGGCCGGGTCCAGGTAGACGATCCGGTAGCCGAAGCCCTCGTCGGTGCCGCCCGCGCCGTCGTGCGGTTCGTCGGGATGCAGGACGTGCCACTCGCCGGGCAGGCAGTGGTGCTGTTCGGCGCGGTAGCGGAAGGTCTGCACACCGGCCAGCGTGACGCCGACGGCGTACCGGTCGTGGCGGTGCGGGGAGAACGCCTCGCCGCGCAGTTCGGCCGCCAGACGCTCGATGCCCGCGCCGCCGGCCCCGGGGCGGATCCGGACACCCGGTACGCGGCGCTGCCGCTCCCGGCCCGGCGTGAGATGACGGCGCAGCAGGTCGCCGTCCGCGCTCCCGGACGGCCGGGAGTCAGCCGGGATCACCCGGCCGCCGCCGTCCCCTCGGCGGGGCCGAAGACCACGAGAACGGTGAGCTCCTCGGTGACGTCCACGAACCGGTGCTCCTCCCCGGCCGGGACGAACACCACGCTGCCGGGCCCGACGTCGACCGCCTCGTCCGGGGTACGGAGCCGGCCGCGTCCCCGCAGCACGACGTAGATCTCGTCCTCGGTGTGCGGTCGCTGAAGGTCCGGCGCCCCGACGGGGATCACGTACGTGCCGAGGCTGAGGTGGGGCACCCGCAGGTGTTCCACGTACGTGGCGCCGGTCTCGACGTGGTGCCGGCCGGCCTCCGCGATCACCCTCATCCCGTCCCCCTCCCCGGGGCGCTCCCCCGCGACGTGCGGCGGGCCGGTCGCCGTCCGAGCCCCGCGTCCCGTCGGCGCCGTTCCCGCCGATGCCATCCCATCGCAGCCGGCGGCCCGGTTCACGGTCCAATCCGCCGGTCCTGGACTGCGCACGATCGTTCAAGACGTGGTGCCGCCGGCCCGGCTACAACCGTTGCGGCGGCACCGGGGACCGCCCGTGCGCAGGCGTGGAGGTGACCGCGACGATGGACAGGGTGGGCTTCGTCGGACTCGGGGTGATGGGTCAGCCGATGGCGGTGAACCTGGCCCGGGCCGGGGTGCCGCTGGTGGTCTGGAACCGTACGGCGTCCCGGTGCGACCCGGTGGTGGCCGCCGGCGCGGAACGGGCCGGCGGGCCGGGCGAGGTGTTCGACCGCGCCGGTGTGGTGGTGCTGATGCTCGCCGACGAGCCGGCGGTCGACGCCGTCCTGGCGCGCGGAACCCCGCGGTTCGCCGCCCGGGTGCGGGAGCGCACGGTGGTGCAGATGGGCACGTTCGCCGCCGGCTACTCGCGGGACCTGGCCGACGACGTGACCGCCGCCGGTGGCAGCTACGTCGAAGCGCCGGTGTCCGGCTCGCGGGGCCCCGCCGAGGCCGGCGAGTTGGTCGCGATGGTCGCCGGCGACGAGGCGGCGGTGGCGCGCTGCCGACCGCTCCTGGCGCCGCTCTGCGCCGCGGTGTTCACCTGCGGCACGGTGCCCTCGGCTTTGGTGATGAAGTTCGCGGTCAACCTGTTCCTGATCACCATGGTCACCGGGCTGGCCGAGGCCGTCCACTTCGCGGAGGAACACGACGCGGACCCGGCGCTGCTGGCCCGGATCCTCGGCGCGGGCCCGATGGCCTCCACGGTCTCCCGCGTCAAGGCGGACAAGCTCGTCCACGGCGACTTCGAGGTGCAGGCGTCGATCGCGGACGTGCTGAAGAACAACCGGCTCATCGCCGACGCGGCCCGCGCCCGGGGCACGGCCTCGCCCCTGCTGGACGTCTGCCACGCCCTGTTCGGCGAGACGCTCGAACTGGGTCACGCGGGCGCGGACATGGCCGCCGTGATCCATGCCCTGCGGGCCCGTACCCGGTCCGCGTAACCGGCCCCGCCCCCGGTCAGTGGTGGTCCCGGGGTGCCGGGCGGACGACGGTGAACACCGCGCCGTTCGGGTCGGCGAGCGCGGCGACCCGCCCAGTCGGCACGTCGCGCGGCGGCACCAGGAGTCGCCCGCCCAGCCGGGGCGCCCGGGCGGCGGCGTCGTCCGGGTCGGACACCGCGAAGTAGACCATCCAGCCGGTGGGCAGCACGGCGGCCAGTGGCGCGGGCAGCGCCAGGCGGCCGGCGACCGGACGGTCGTCGGCGGTGAGCAGCACGTAGGTGTCGTCGGGCGCGCCGGGTGGCGGGGTCGCGCGCAGCCTGAGGGTGTCGGCGTGGAACCGGTCGGCGTCGCCGGGGGCGACGGTCATGTACTCGTACCAGCAGGGCCGGCCCGGCCCGGGGGCCACGGCCGTCGCCCCGGCGCGGACCCGGAAGCAGCCGCCGAGGGGGTCGTGCACGTCGTCGCCGTCCACTCGGCCCCCGGCGCCGGCCGCCGTGGCCCGGACCGCTGCGGTGTCGTCGGCGACGAAGACGGGCCACCAGCGGGCTGTCGCGCCGTCGCGCAACTCGGCGACGGATACGCCGTCGGCGAGCGCGGTGGCTCCCCCGGCGGTGTCGGCGTACGTCCAACCGAGCAGGTCGGTGTAGAAGGGACGGACGGCGTCGACGTCGGTGGTGACGAGTTCGACGCGGTCCGGTACCGCCGGGGTGGTGGGTGCGCTCACCTGGGTCTCCCGATCAGAGGGCGTGGTCAGTGGTCGGGATGTCGTATCACGGCGTCAACGGTGGTGGAGGCATGCCCTTCGTCACGGACCCGCTGGAGCAAGAGATCCAGTGGCACCGGACGGCCGAGGTGGAAGCCCTGCCCGGAGTCGACCCCGAGTTGGCGCAGCGCGGGCACCAGCCCGGCGTGCTCCACCGACTCGGCGACGGTGCGCATGCCCAGGCCGTGCGCGGCCCGCACCACGGCGTCGATGAGCACCGGGTCGGCTCCGCCCCGGTCGGCGTGCCGGACGAAGTCACCGGCGATCTTGACGGTGCTGAACGGCAGGTGCTTGAGGTAGGCGAAGGAACCGAACCCGGCCCCGAAGTCGTCCAGGCTGAGCCGGCAGCCGGCGTCGCGCAGGGTGCCGGCGAGGTTGCGGACCGCGGCGACGTTGGTGATCGCCGCCGTCTCGGTCACCTCCAGGCCCAACCGGGCGGCGTCGACGCCGACGGCGCGCAGCCGGGCCACCACCCAGTCGCCGAACCCGGGCGACTCCATCGACCGGGCGGAGATGTTCACGTCGAAGCGCAGGCCGGCCGCCGAGGCGGCCGGGTCGGCCAGCGCCGAGGTGGCGGTGGTCACCACCCACCGGTCGAGTTCGCCGATGAGGTCGTCCCGCTCCACGGTCGGCAGGAAGTCGTCGGGGGCCAGTGACGGCTGCCGGCCGTCGCGCAGCCGGATGAGCAGTTCGTGGCTGACCACCTCCCCGGTGAGCAGGTCGACGATCGGCTGGGCGTCGAGCTGCATCCGGTGCTCGTGGAGCGCGCTGCGGACCCGGGTCACCACGTTGACCCGTTGCACCGCGTGCCGGTAGTGCTCGGGCAGGTAGAGCCGGGCCCGGTTGCGTCCGGCGTTCTTCGCCTCGTACAACGCGAGGTCGGCGTGGGCGAGCACCGCGTCCCGGGTGTCGCCGGGCTCCAGCGGGGCGGCCCCGATGCTGAGGGTGACCCGCAGTCCCGCGCCGGCCAGCGGTACGGGTGTCCGGGCGGCGACGTCGCAGAGCGTCTCGGCGACGGTGAGGGCGTCGCCGGCCGCGGTGTCCGGCAGGACGACGGCGAACTCGTCGCCGCCGAGGCGGCCCAGCACCGTGCCGGCGGGCAGGTGACGCACGAGCAGCCGGGCGAGCACCCGCAGCACGTCGTCGCCGACGGCGTGCCCGTGGACGTCGTTGATGTCCTTGAAGTTGTCGATGTCGATCAGCAGCAGGGCGCCGGGCGGGCCGCCGCCCCGGGCGAGCAGGTCGTCCAGGCGGGCGAGCAGGGCCCGCCGGTTGGGCAGGTCGGTCAGCGGGTCCCGTTCGGCCAGGCGGGTCAGCTCGTCCTGGACCCGCCGCATCTCGGTGATGTCGTGTGCGGTGCCGAGCACCCGGACCGGGGCGCCGGCGGCGTCGGTGAAGACCTCGCCGTAGCACTCGAAGACCCGCAGGGTGCTGCGGTCCGCGAGGTACATCCGGTGGGTGTAGGCGAACGGACCGCCGGCGCCGAGCGCCCGCTCCAGGGTCCGTTCGATCAGGCCGACGTCGTCGGGGTGGAGCAGTTCGCGGTACGACGGGTAGTCCAGTTCGGTGCCGGGCGGATAGCCGAACATCTGCAACAGCACGTCGGACCAGATGACCGAGTCGGTGGCGATGTCCCACTCCCAGGTGCCCACCTTGGCGAGTTGCTCGATGTGGGCCAGGCGCCACCGGTAGTTGCGGCCCGCCTCGCGCTCCCGGCGTTCGACGCTGACGTCGCGCAACTCGTACAGGCGCAGGAGCTGCCCCTCGTGGTCCACGCGGTGGCAGCGCACCTCCAGCCAACGGGTGGGGCCGTCCGGCTGCGGCCAGGGCAGCTCGACCGGGGAGCCGTCCGGGGCGACCTCGGCCAGCGGCAGGTCGTGGACCGACGCCCCCAGGCGGCGGGCGGCCGGATTGGACCAGAGGCATCGGCCGTCGGCGGTGAGCATGGTCATGGCGGTGGAGGCGACCTCGGCCGCGACCGCCGGCAGGCTGCTCACCTGGTGGCCACCCCATTTCCTCGCCGACCACGGCACCATCCCGTGGCACCGACGCACCGTCGTCCCACCGCGACGCGGAGTCTACCCACGGGCGTGGCGGACGTGTGTCGGGCCGTCACCGGACCGGGTGGCGACCCCGCGCCGGATCGGGTGGAGTCGTCGTCCGGACGGCAGAGTGTGGAGTCGTCGTCCGGACGGCAGAGTGTGGAGTCGTCGTCCGGACGGCAGACAGCGGTGGCCGCCACGGATGTGGCGGCCACCGCTGCGGGGGTCGGACGATCAGATGATCTCGACGCCGTAGACGCTCAGCGCCTCGGTGACCGGCTGGAAGTAGGTGGTCCCGCCGGTGGAGCAGTTGCCGCTGCCGCCGGAGGTCAGGCCGAGCGCGGTGGAGCCGCTGACCAGCGCGCCGCCGCTGTCGCCGGGCTCGGCGCAGACGGTGGTGCGGACCAGGCCGGTGACGGTGCCCTCGGCGTAGTTCACCGTGGCGTCGAGCGCCTGGACCGTCCCGTTGTGCAGGCCGGTGGTGCTGCCGGAGCGCTCCACGGACTGACCGACGTAGGCGTCCGCGGCGCCGGTGATGTCCCGGGTGGTGCCGTCGTAGAGGTAGACGCTGCCGTCGGCGGCGGACGCGGCGGTGTGCTGCACGATGCCGTAGTCGTCGCCGGGGAAGCTGCCGGTCCCGCCGGTGCCGAGCAGGGCGCTCTGCCCGGAGTCGGCGTACCAGTTGCCGGTGATGTCGGTGCAGTGGCCGGCGGTGAGGAAGTAGTGGGTGTCACCGCTACGGACGTTGAAGCCGAGGGAGCAGCGTCCGCCGCCCTCGGCGTAGATGGCCTCGCCACCGGCGGCCCGGGTGCTCAGCACCCCGGACTCGCGCTCGACGCGGACCGTGCCACCGAGCCGTTCGGCGACCGCTTCGACGCGCTTGAGCTTCGCGCCGGTGACCGTGCTGTCGACGGAGACGACCACCTGGTTGGTCGCCGGGTCGGTCCACCACGCGGTGCCGGGGATCCGGGCCGAGCGGTCGAGTTCGGTGGTGGCCCGCTTCAGGTCGTCGGCCCCCCGGGTCACCAGTTTGGGGGTGGCGCCGGCCGCGCGGACCTTCTTCGCGGCGGCCTCGTCGGTGACGGTGACGACCATCGAGCCGTCAGCCTGGGCGTACGTCCCGGCGGAGCGGTCGCCGAGGGTGGCCGCCAGCTTGGCGGCCTGGTCGGGGGAAGCGGCTGTCTCGGGGGCGGCCTGAGCGGGTGCGCCGGTCAAGGAGCCGATGACCAGCACACCGGCCACCGCGGTGGCGGTGACGTGGCGCAGCGGGGACCCGGAGAGTCGCATGTGCTTACCTCCATGGAACGAGGGTGGGCCGCCGATCAGGCAGCCCCGGGCAACCTTTCGGCTGGTGAGGCTCAGCCGATCGGGGTGCGTCGAAGTATTCACACGTCTGACATCCGTCGCAAGCGTGCCGGTTGGCCGGACTAGCGGCTCTTCGCTGCTTCGGTGCCGACAGTGGCCTGTCGGATGTTTAGTGGCGATTAAAGCCATCTGCGCAGGTCAGCACGGTTGCGATGGAACCCGTCGGTAACATCAGCGAGCTGTCCGTCGGAGCGCTCCCAAAAAAAGTCGAATTTTTCTGCCGGACACCGCCGCCGGCGGTGCCGCCGTCACCCGCCGAGGTGGCCCAGGTAGTCGTCGAAGGTCCGGTCCGGCCGGTACCCCCGGGCGCGGGCCCGGCCGATGTCGAGGACCACCCCCCGGGCGAGCTGGTCGACCGCGTACCGGGTCAGCAGCGGCGGCCGGCGGGTCAACCGGGCCACGGTGGTCGCCACGGTCGCCGCGGCGTTCGCCAGACCCACCGGCAGGTGGGCCAGGCGCGCCGGACTGCCGGTCGCCGCGAGCACCCCGCGCAGGACCGCGTCACGCGAGTACGGCCGGTCGTCGGCGACGTTGTACGCCCCGCCCGGCCAGGCGGACGCCGCCAGGCAGGCGTCGGCCAGGTTCTCCACCGCGGTGAGGCTCAACCACACGTCCGGACCGGGCACCGGCAGCCACCGCCCCCGGCGGGCGGCGAGGAGCCGGGGCAGCAGGTGCGGGTCGCCCGGCCCGTAGACCGCCCGGGGACGCAGCACCACCGCACCAGCCGCCAGGGCGAGCCGTTCCCCGGCGGCCTTGGTGCGCCCGTACGCGGTGAGCTGACCGTCGACCGGATGCTCCTCGTCGACCGGCCCCGCTCCCCCGGGCCGGTAGACGCTGGCGCTGCTCACCCAGACCAGCGGACGGTCGCCGACGGCGTCGAGCAGCCGGGCCGTACCGTCCACGTTGACCGCCCGGTAGGCGCGTTCGGCCGCCGGGCCCGGCACCGGGTCGCCGACCGCCGCCGCGAGGTGGACCACCACGTCCGCCCCGGCGAGGTCGGGGACCTGCCGGGAGGCGTCCCACGGCACGTGCCGGCCGACCGGTCCCGGGCGTCGGCCGAGGCACCACACCCGGGCTCCCGCCGCCTCGGCGGCCCGCGCCACGACGGAGCCGCAGAACCCGCTCGCCCCGGTGACCGCGACCCGTACGCCGGTCAGGTTCACCCGGCAGCCCGGACCACCAGGCGCGCCCAGCTGGGCAGCGCGGCCCGCCCGTCGGCACGGGCCGACACCACCACCGGCCGGTACGGCGCCAGGGCGGCGAGGACGTCGGCGAGCTGCGCCCGGGCCAGCCGGGCGCCGGGGCAGGAGTGCGCCCCCGCCCCGAAGACCAGCCGGGCGGTCCGGGTGGGCGCGGGCGCGGCACAGTCCGGTCCGGACCGGTGCGCCCCGGCGGCGTGCCGGGCGACCAGCAGCAGCCGGTCCCCGGACCGGACCGGACATCCGGCCGCCGTGCCGGCACCGGCGGCCACCCGGGGCAGCAGCGGAGTCGGCGCGGTGACCCGCAGCAGTTCGTCGACGAGCACGTCCCGGGTGTCGGCGTCGGCCGCGGCATCCCAGAGCCGGTCGTCGGCACACCAGGCCACCGCCCGGGGGATGCCGGCCACCGTGGTGTTCACCGCCGCGACGGCGAGCATGCCGGCCAGCGCGGCCCGCTGCGGAGGCAGGCCGAGCAGGTCGGCCAGGTCGGCGACGGCGCGGCGGGCGGCGCGGGCGCTACCGGGCCGGCGCGGGCCGGGCAGATGCTCGGCGGCGGCCGTGGCGGCCGCGCGGCGGGCGGCGTCGGCCAGGGCGAGCGGATCGACGTCCACCCCGAGCAGCGCCGCCGTGGTGGCACCGGCCAGCTCGGCCACCACCGGCACCAGGTCCACCGCCGCGCCGTCGCCCAGCGGGGCCAGGCGCTCGCGCAGCACCCCCGTCCAGACCGGACGGAGTTCGGCGACCCCGGCCGGGCCGAGCCCGTCGGCGAGCGTCCGGCGGGCGTGCCGGTGCCCGGCGCCCTCCTGGTCGAAGAGGAGACCGTCGGTGCCGAGCCGGCGGGCGGTGCCGCCCACGGTGCCGGCGGCGAGCCGGTCCAGCGGAATCCGGGTCAGCGCCGCGAGGTAGGCGTCCGAGTCGTGCACCAGCACGGTCCGGCCGATCCGCAACACCGGCCAGCGGCGGGTGGCGGCGAGCAGGGTGAACAGCACCGGATAGCGGCGCAGGTAGACCCGGCGGTCCCGGCGTCGCCCCCGGCCCGGCCCCGGGTGCCGCCGGTCGGCGGAGACGCTCGGATCAGTCACGACGGTACCGCCGGCCGGCCGGTTCGGCATGCCCGGTACGGGCGGCGGCCAGGGCCGCCGCGGCGGCCCGGTCCGGTTTCCGGGACCGGCCGGAGGTCGGCACCGTCGCGACGACAAGCGCGTCGGGGCGGGCCGCCCCCATCCGGGTCAGCACCGGGTCGAGGCAGCGGCGCAACCGGTCCGGGTCGACCCCCGGTTCGGGTTCGACCACGGCGACCAGCCGCTCGTCCCCGTCGCCGGCCGGCACGCCGACCAGCACCGCCAGGTTGACCCCGGGCACGTGCAGCCCCGGCTCGTACAGTCCGGGATAGATGTTGACGGCACGGCGCAGGACCATGTCCTTGCTCCGGCCGGCCAGGACGAGGCGTTCACCGTCGTAGCGGGCCACGTCCCCGGTGTCCACCCACTCGGCCGGCGGCTCACCGAGGTAGCGGTGCGCCTGGCCCGGCCCGGCGAGCAGCAGTCGACCGTCCGTCCCGATCCGGGTCCGTACGCCCGGCAGCGGCGACCCGACGAGGTCGCCGGCACCGGTGAAGGCGGACTTCTCGGCCGACTCGACGGCGGCGGCCGGGAAGAGTTCGGTCAGCGCGTACACCCCCCAGGCCTCGTCCGCGCCGGCCTGCCGGACCCGGTCGAGCAGGGTGGCGCTCACCGGGGCGGAGCCGCTGTAGAACCGGCCGCTGAGCCGGGGCCCCTCGGCCAGCAGGGCCCGCACCTGCGGCGGGGTGAGGTAACTGGCCTGGGGACGCAACCGGTCCAGCTGACCGGCGAGCCGCCGGGGTGACCGGGCCGGCAGCGCGACCGGGGCGCCGCTGGCCAGGGCGGGTATCAGCACGAAGAAGGTGCCGCCGAGCACCGGCTGGTCCGGTCGCGGCCGGACCAGGTCGGCGACGGCCCGCATGCCGGCGTCCAGACCGGAGCGGCGGTGGACCACCGCCCGGGGTCGGCTGGTGGTGCCGGAGGTGAAGATGATCACCGCGTCGCCGTCGTCGTCGACGGGCGTGGGGGCCGGTCCCGGGCGGGGCCGCAGCGCCGGGGCGCAGCCGGGCAGCCGGCGACCGACGGTGCGGACCGGCCCGAGGTCGGTCAGCCGGGGCAGCGCCAACCGGGCGCGGCCGGCCAGCGGTCGGGCCCAGCCGGCGACCGCCTGGGCGGCGGCGTCCGCGACGACCAGGGCGGGACGGGCCAGGGCCAGCCGCGCGGTGAGCACCTCGGGACCGGCGGAGGGGTCGAGCACCGCCACCCGCAGTCCGAGCCGGTGCGCGGCGAGCAGGACCGCCAGCGACCGGGGACCGGGGCGCACCGCCACCCCGAGGGTGTCCCCGGCGACCAGCCCGTGGTGGTGCAGGGCGGCGGCGTAACCGTCGGCGAGGTCGGCCAGGTCGCCCCGGGTGGCACGGACCCGGGGTCGGCCGGAGGCGGTGGCGGTGAGCACCGCCGGGGCGTCCGGACGGCGGCGGAGGGTGGCGGCCAGTTCGTCGAGCACGGATGTCTCCCGGTGGGGCAGGGTGAGGGGGTCAGCGCGGGTCCGGGGAGAGTTGGCCGCTGCCCCGGTCCAGGTACCAGGCCGCGCTGCGCAGCAGTCCGTACGCGCGCAGCCGCCGGGTCGAGTTCTCCACCACCATCGTCCGCTCGTGGACGATCGCGTCGGTGACCCGACGGACCCGGTTGAGGAACTCCCGGTCGGTCGGGGACGGCCGGCGGGGCATCCCGCCGGCGGCGAGGTAGGCGCGCGCGGTGATGGCCATGTTGTTGCCCGCGTGCATCCGGTACGGGGCCCGGTAGCCGGGGCCACGGTGGGCGGGACGCAGCCGCCCGAAGGTGGCCGCGACGGTGACCACGCAGCGGAACCCGGCCCGGCCGAGCGGGCCGTGCTCGTCGCGGCGGGCCTCGATCCGGCCGCACGCCATGGCCGCCCCGGCGGTGAGCGCGCGGCGGGCGGCGGCCACCCATCCGGGTCGGGGCAGGCAGTCGGCGTCGGTCCGGGCGATCAGGGTCGCCCCGTGCGCGATGGCGTACCGGAAGCCGGTGTCCACGGCCGCGCCGACGCCTTTCTGCCGCTCCTCGATCAGCAGGGTCGGCACCGGCGACCAGGCCGCGAACCGGCGGACCACGTCGGCGGTGCCGTCGGTGGAGGCGTTGTCCACCACGAGCAGGGTGAACTCCCTGTCGCTCTGCACGGCCAGCGCGTCGAGCGTGGCACCGATCCGGGTGACCTCGTTGTACGCGGGCACCACCACCCAGAGCGCGGTCACGACTTCTCCCAGACCATGGTCATCAGGCTGACCCCGCCGCCGAGGCCGATGAACAGCACCCGTTCCCCGGGGCGCAGCGCGGCCTCGACCCGGGCGAGCTGGACGCCGAGCGTGGCGCTGGCCAGGTTGCCCAACTCGGCGACGGTGACCACCAGCTTGTCCTTCGGCACGCCGGTCACCTCGACGAACCGGTCGAGGTACGGCAGGGTCACCTGGTGCACCAGCACCCGCGCGTAGTCGGACCAGTCGAGGCCGGTGCGGTGCCGGACCCGGTGCAGGATGTCCGGTCCGATCTTCTCGAAGACGTCCCGCAGGGTACGCCCGTCGCCGGCGAAGTAGGTGTGCTCGTCGCCGCGCGGATGCCGGGAGCCGCCGCCGGGGATGCCGCCCACCGTCCAGTGCGCGGACCACGTCTCGGTGTCGACGTCGAGGATTCCGCCCCGGTCCACCGGCTCCACCAGCACGGCCGCGCCCGCGTCCCCGAAGGTGTAGCCGGCGAAGGCGCGACGGGCCTCGTCGAGGTCGGTGATCCGGGTGCGCATCGCCCGGGTCGGGGTCTCCCCGGTCACCACCAGGGCCCGACGGGCGCGACCGGCGAGGATGCTGGAACGGGCCAGGTCGATGCCGTTGAGAAAGCTGTTGCAGGCGTTGGTGACGTCCAGGGCGTGCGCGTGGCCGCCCAGTTCGGCCTGCACGATGTGGGCGGTGGCCGGCTCGACCATGTCCCGGGTGGCCGAGGCGAAGAGCAGCAGGTCCACCTCCTCCGGCTCGCGTCCGGCGGCGGCGAGCGCCGCCCGGGCGGCGCGGACGGCGAGGGTGGAGGCGTACTCGTCGTCGGCGGCGATCCGGCGGGAGGTGATCCCGGTCATCCGGGTGAGCAGCCCGGCCGGCAGGGGCAGGCCGCTGGCCTCGGCGATCCGGTGTTGGAGTTCGGCGGTGGGCACGACCTGGTCCGGGAGGCTGGCACCGACCGCGGTGATGCCCACCCGTCCCCGGGGCCGGTCGAGGGGTGACGTGGGGTCGGTCATGCGTCGAGCTTGCCCAACGCCGCTGGCGGGTGGATGAGTAGGGGTGCTCATGTTCCACCCGCCAGCGACTGCCGGATCACCGCAAACCGGGCGGCGGGGCAGGACTCACCTGGCTCCCTGGCTCACCGTGGTCACGGCAGGGGCCTCCGGTGGGGTCAGCACCAGCCGTTGACCGGACCGTTCAGGCCGCTCCACACGAAGGCGTCGCTGACCCAGGTGCCGTCGCTGAGCCGGTTCCACAGCGCGGTGGAGCCGTACCGGCCGGTGTGCGTGGTGCCGTTGCGCGAGCAGGAGATGGTCACCGTCGCGCCGTCGCCGACCGAGCCGGCCACCGCGTATCCGGTGCCGGGGCCGGTGCGCTTGTTCACCGAGCCGCCGCCGTTGGCGTCGACGACGGCCTGGTTGAAGCCGAGCGCGCCGTAGTTGTACAGCCCGCCGCCGGTGTTGACCCGCGTCGACCCGTGCAGGGCGTACCCCTGGTAGGCGGCGGAACCTTTCATGAACACCCACTTGCCGAGGTTGTGGTCGTGGATCTGCACGTACGCGTTGTTCTGCCGCAGACCGAAGTGCACGTGCCGGCCGTACGCGGCGCCGCCGCAGGTGACGTCGGTGCCGGTGTCGCCGAGGTACGCGCCCTCGCCAACGCCCGCCCCGTTGACGTTGATGCTGTTCCAGAGGTGGTAGTAGTCGGTGGAGTAGCCCCGGTCGTGGATGACCCGGATCCAGCCCCGGCACATGGTGTAGGCGGTGCCGCCGCGCGCGGCGAGCACCCGCTGGTCGCCGCCGGCCAGGTCGATGGAGCTGTACGGCAGTTCACTGCCACCCCATCCGTGCGGTCCACCCGTGTACGACCAGGTCTGGCCGACGGCGTACGGCAGGCGCATACCGGTGCGCATGTCACCGTTGGCGAGCATCGTCCCCGGCGACGGCGCGGCGAACACCTTCTTCTCCCGGGCCGACACGACGGTGGACGGGGCGTCCTCGGCGAGTTCGGCGAAGCCGGCCTCGCCGTCGAAGGCGACCTGCCAGCCGGAGCGGTCCCGGTGGGCGACGAAGACCGAGCCCTTCGGGTACGCGTCCTCCACGTGCGGGGCGACGACGACGGCGGTGCCGAAGGCCCAGTTCCGGCCGTCGCGCCGGGTCACGGTGATCCGGGTGTCGTCCGCGTCGGCGGTGCGCAGGTACGGATCGGCGGTGACGGACGCCTGGCCGAGCAGCCGGGCGGCCACCGCCGTGGTGACGTCACCGGCCGGGGCGGCTGCCGCGGCGGCCGGGGTGGCGGCGAGGAGGACGACGGCGGAGAGCATGGCCGTCCGCACCGGACCTCGGATGTTTCTCCAGGACACAGGAACCCCCATCGGTCGACATCGACGAACTGGATCAGGTTGAGGGGACGGTACCGATCACATCAATGCTTGTCCATATACAGGGGTGGGGTCGGTCGGATGACGCGGCACCGAGTGCGCCCACCGCCCGGTCCAGCTCAACTCGCCGGTGGACGCGACAACGAAGATCGCCGGGAAGGCGGTCACCGAGAACGCGTCGCGCACCGCCCCGGCGGCGTCCACCACGATCCGGGCCGTCGGGGCCAGCCGCCGGGCGTACGCCGCCGTCGCCGACGGTCCGGTCACCACCACCACGACGCGGGACCGCCCGCCCGGCCAACGCGCGGCGACCGTGCCGAACTCCCGTCGCAGCCGACGACACGAACCACAGGTCGGGTTCAGCATCGCCACCAGCGTCGGCCCCGACGGGTCTCCGGCGGAGAACACCCGTCCGTCGGTGTCGGTGACCGAGAACGCGCCGACGGCGGCCCCGGCCGGGAGCGCCCGGGCCGGCAGGCCGCGCTCCTCGACGTCGGCGAGGAGTTCGGCCTGGATCCGCAGCCGTCGCACGACGGCCACCAGCAGGGAGGTGTGGCCGGCGCAGACGACCGCGAGCAGCACGACGGTGGCGACGAGGGCGGACACGGCGGCCTCCTAGAGACGGGCGGTGAACACGTCGGCGAGTTGGTCCAGCCGCAGCAGCACGCCGGCCAGGACCGCCGCGCCGGCCAGGCAGACCGGCACCCCGGCCGGCGGCGGCAGGTCGCCGCCACCGCCCGGCCCGGTGGCCCAGAGTCCGACCGCCACCAGGGCGAGCAGCAGGAGGTTCCGGACGACCGGCAGGCCACCGCCGGCGGTCGAGGTCACGCCCAGGCACCGGCACGGCACCACCACCCCGGCGCGCAGGGCACGCCAGAGGGCGACGCTGAACGCGCCGAGCAGCACCGCCGCGACCGCGAAGGCCCACGGCGCGGTCGGGTCGGTCGCGAGTCCCCCGACGACGGCCGCCTCGGCGGCGACCACGACCACCGCGACCACGCCCGCCCGGTCCGCGCGCACCCCGGACAGCGCCGCGGTGGCCCGGCGGAACTCGCCGAAGGCCGCCCGGTCGCGTACCTTGCCGAACACCGCCACGGCGAAGACGACCAGGACCGCGCCCCGGCAGATCCACCCCAGGTAGAGCGCCGTCACCGTGGCACCGGCCGGTCCGCCACCGCCACGGTCAGCAGCGGGACGTGGAAGCCGTCCGGATAGGGTTCGTCCACCGCCGCCCCGTCCACCTCGACCCAGGCGTGCGCGCCGAAGGGCGGATGCACCCGGGCCCCCACCCGCCAGGTGGGCCACCCGCCGCGCAGCCGGCACAGCAGCACGGTGGCGATGGACCGGGGCAGGCAGCCGAGCGGGCCGGCACAGAAGGCGCTGGTCCGCACGGTGTCCCGCCGCGCGGCGGCGGCCTCGGCGCGGGTGGCCGGGCGGGCACCCCGGGCGAGCCGGTGCAGCACCCGGCGGATGGTCGCCGGGGACCGGGTGGCCAACAGCCGGGCGGCGAGGACCACGACGCGGACCAGCAGCCGCCGTCGCGGGCCCAGCGCCTCCGGCCGGTACGCCACGGTCCGCTCGGTGGTCACCGGCGGACCACCAGTTCGGCGGCCTCCAGTTCGGCGACCAGGGTCGGCACGTCCCCGGCGACCTCGGCGGCGTCGCCGTCGAACTCGGCGGTCAGCCGGGTCACGACCTCGTCGGGTTCCGCGCCGGCCAGCAGGCCGGCGAGCACCCGCGCCCCGGTCACGTTGAGCGTCCAGTACTGCCCGTCGACGGTGTCCAGCAGCACGCCGCCGTACTCGGTCTCCGCCCAGGTCAGGCCGGCGCGCAAGGCGAAGCTCATCGGTCCCCCTACAGTCGTGTCGGTACGATGTCCACGGTGCGCAGCCAGGTCTCGCAGGCGAGGGTCTGGTCCAGCTCGTACCAGGTCCGCTCCCCCGGCGAGCGCAGTGCGGCCCGCAACCGGGCCGCGTCGACCAGGCCCCGCCCGGCCAGCCGGGAGTCCTCGGCGAGGTCGAGCAGCCGGTCGCGGTACGCCAGCGCGCCCCGCTCGGCGGCGATGGACGTGTCCGCCTTGCCGGTGCGGTCCCGCAGCGGGTCCGGCACGATGCCCCGCGTCGCCGCCCGCAGCAGCGGCTTGTACCGCCCCGGGTCGGTGACGTCGGCGAGCCGGACCGCCAGGCAGGCCGTCAGCACCGCGTCGTCGAGGTACGGGGCGGCCATCGGCACCCCGTGGGCGGCGGTGAGCTGGGCCATGTGCCGGGCGTTGGCGGCACCGGCGTGGATCGCGGCGAGGCGGCCGTGCGTGCCGGCGTCGGCGGCGAGCGGGGTGGCCCGCGCGGCGGCCCCGGCCAGGAGGCCACGCAGCACCGTGAGCGCCTCGGGGGTGATCCAGGGGGCCACCCCGATCGGCATGTCCCAGCCCAGCGGCGGCCGGTCGGTCGCGGGCCAGCCGGCGGTCATCCCCTGGGCGAGCCCGGCCAGCCAGTCGCCGTAGCCGCGCCGGTCGCGCACCGCCCGCAGCACGGCCCGCCTCGGCCAGCGGTACGCCGCCCGCATCACCCGCAGGTGGCGCCAGGCGGTCCGGGGGTGCGTGCGCAGCAGGGTCAACTGCAACGCGGGGTCGGCGGTGAGCAGTTCGTCCCCGCCGAACCCGGTGAGCCGGACCCGGGCACCGTGGGCGGCGGCACGGTCGGAGAGGGCGAGGAAGCTCGCCCGGTACATGACCGCGGCGGTGGGCTCGTCGAACCGGTCCGCGCCGTCGAGCGCCCCGGTGTACGGCAGGGGGTTCCCCTCGGCCGGCACCACCTCGTGGACGAGGTCGCCGAGGGCGCGCGCCGCCCGGGTGGCCCAGGGCAGGTCGTCGTCGAGCGGGTCGACGCTCACCGAGGTCAGCGCGACGACCCCGGCCCCGCCGGTGGTGGCCAACGCGCAGAGCGTGGTCGAGTCCGTCCCGCTGAGGTCGGTCGCGACGACCCCGCCGGCCCCGGTGCGGACCCGGACCGCGTCGGTGAGCGCCCGCCGCAGCCCCTCCGCCGCCTCGGCCAGTTCCAGCGTCGGCTCGGGCGGATGCCAGCGGACAACGGTACGGGGTGTCCCGTCGACACCGACGGCCAGCCGCCGGGCGGGCGGGAGCGCCTCGACGTCGCGCCAGACCGGCTGCCAGAACAGCGGCCACGGGGCGTACGGGGCGAGCAGTCGCAGGGTCAGCCGGTCCGTGTCGACCGGCGCGTCGAGCAGCGCCGCCACGACGTCGGCCCGGTCGCCGGCGACGGTGGCCGCACCAATCCGGCCGAAGAAGACCCGGCGGTACCCGGAGAGCGTGCCGTGCAGGTGGGTGGCGCCGTCGGCGGAGGCGGCCACGTGGAAGCTGCCGGGTGCGGCGGCGACCGCCGCGCACCACTGCCCCGGGTCCGCCGAGCCGTCGACGAGCCGCCCCAGCTCCGGCCCGGTCAGCCGGTGCTCGCCCAGTACGGCGAGGCGGCGGTCGCCCCGTCCACCGACCGCCACCTCGCCGTCCGTCCAGCGTCCGACCAGCCAGGGCCGTCGGGACGCGTGGGTCAGGACCCGGAGCCCTGGAACCCGGGGGGTAAGAGAGTCCACCAGCGCGGCCCCGGCATCGGTGTCCGGCACCATGACGAACCAGGACAGGACAGGGTCGATGCGGGGAAAGCTCACCATCGTGGAGGATCCTCACGGGCGGGGCACCGTCACCGGTGCGGTCAGTTGCAGATGGACGCCGGCTTCTGGGTCACGAAGGACTCGCGGCAGCTGGTGAACAGGCTGCCGGCCGTCTTCTCCGCGAACCGGCCGGCCTTCACCAGCGTCGGCCGCTCGTAGGCCACCTTCTTCGTCATCGGGTTCTCACCACCTCTCGAAGGACAGGACGACCGACGTCCATTCCGTGCTGCGCGCCGACCGTCCGGCGCGACAGTAGTTCCACACATCGACATTAGTCAATTATTTGTGGAATTACTGATTCCCGTCACGATCGATTCGACAACCCGGTCGGACCCGGTCACGCCACCGCTTTCCACCGGCCCCCGGGCGGGGAGAACGAAGCCACCGGCGGTGTCCGTGCGGCCCGGAACAGCGGAGTCCGCCGCGGAGCAGATCCTAACCAGGCTTGTCGAACCGCCGCGCCCCCATTCGACACGTCGGGCCGATGACCGAAGAAAGACCAGAGAATCTGCCCCGGATCCCGCTCGAAACTCGACTGATCCTCGACCCCGAATCGAGTTTCTGCTCCATTTCGGTGACGCCCCCCTCCGAGGTGCCACCGCGAGGACGCGACCGCACCACCGGCGGGCATCACCGACTGTCGCCCACGGCGCCGACCAGCCACCGCCCGACGACCGCGCGCACGGACCGCGAGGGCCCACCCGCCGACGGATCGCCAGGAAGATCCTCTACCCAACGCCCCCAATTCCCTAGTAACCTGGTAGACAAGGGCGGGAATTTGGCACCGGCGCGCGGCGCAGCCCGTGACAGTCGTGTCCTCGGCGACCGTCCAGCGCGCCGCGACGTCGCGGCACCGCCACTCCCCGGCCCCTGTCCGCGTGACCGAGAGGACGTCCCCCGATGCCACCGTTGACCCTGAGACTCGGCGCGGCTGCCGCCACCGCCACCCTGAGCTGCACCGCGCTCGCCGCTGCCGGCGCCGCTGCCCCACCCACCGACGCCACGGACCGGCCGGCCCGCGCCGCGCGACCGAACATCGTGTTCGTGCTCGCCGACGACCTGGGATGGGCCGACGTCAGCACCGGCCGGACCAACAAGGGATCCGGCAACCCCTACAACGAGACCCGCGCCGTCGACCGTCTCGCCCGGGAGGGCGTCGCGTTCGACAACGCCTACGGCGGCCCCAACTGCGTGCCGACCCGGGCCGCCCTCCTCACCGGCCTCTACGCGCCTCGGCCGACGAACAACCTCTACCTGGTCGGCGACCTCGACCGGGGCGGGGACCACACGCTCCTGGACGGCGCGCCGCAGGGGCTCCCCGACGGCGACGATGCCCTGCCGGCCGAGGCCTACACCGTCGGCGAGGCGCTGCGGGACGCCGGCTACGCGACCGGGTACGTCGGCAAGTTCCACGTCACCCCGACCGCCGGTCAGATCACCACCGACTTCGGGTTCGAGGAGAACCTGGGCGGCTCGAACTCCGGACACGCCAGCCAGTACCACGCCGTCGACGGACGATTCAACGACAGCGTCGGCCCGGCGCTGGACAGGTTCGCCGCCGACTACACCCGGGAGTACGTCGACGAGAACATCAAGCCGTACTCCCACGGCGTGACCGACGCGATCCTGGACGCCCTCGTCGGCACCGACAAGCACGTGACCGACGCCGTGGCGGACGCGACCATCGACTTCATCGACCGCCACAAGCACGAGCCGTTCTTCACCTGGGTCAGCAACTACGCGGTGCACACGCCGATCGGCGACAAGCAGCCCCGCGCCGACCTGCTCGCGAAGTACCGCGCCAAGCCGGCCGTTCCCGGGCACCCGGCCAACGCGCCGTACTCCGCGCTGCTGGAAGGACTCGACCAGGGGCTGGCCCGCCTCGTGCACCACCTCGAGACCACTCCGGACCCCCGCAACCCGGGACATCCGCTGGCGGACAACACCATCGTGGTGCTCACCTCCGACAACGGCGGGACGGCGAACGCCGACAACGGCTGGCTCAGCGGTTACAAGGGCGAACTGCGGGAGGGCGGGCTGCGGGTCCCCACCGTCGTGTGGAGCAGGGGCCAGCACCTGGTCGACGGTGGCGTGGTCGACCCGACGCCGATCCACGCGGTCGACTACCTGCCGACGTTCGCGTCGCTGGCCGGCGCGGACCTGCCCCGGGGCCTACGCCCCGACGGGGTGGACCTCAGCGGGATCTGGCGCACCGCGAACGCCGGCCTCGGCGCGCGACCCCTCTTCTGGCACCTGCCCGGATACCTGATCGCCGGCGCGCGCGACCAACGTCCCGAGACGGTGATCCGGTCGGGGCCGTGGAAGCTCAGCTACCGCTACGAGACCCGGGACTGGAACCTCTACCACCTGGGCAGCGACATCGGCGAGACCACCGACCTGGCCGCGACCCACCCGGACGTCACCCGGCGGCTGGGCAACCGGCTCGTCCGCTGGCTCGACGACGTCGACGCTCCGCTGGCCACGCTGCGCGCGGGCCAGGCCCCGATCACCGTCACCTTCCAGGGCACGGCGTACTCCGACGGGAAGATCACCCGGTACGACGAGCCGACCGAGCTGACGTTCCAGCCCGGCGACGAGGTACCGGCGCTGCTGCCCACCGTGGTCACCCGCTGATGGCCGCCGGCCACCACCACGGCAGCGCCGGGCCCACCGCGCCGAGTTGCTGCGCGCCCGCCGGTCGACAGCAGGTCGCCGCGACCGGTGGGCTGCTCCGGATCGGGCGCCGGCCGCAGCCGGCCCCCGCCGTCCGGGAGGCCGACCGGCCGCGCTCCACACGCGGCCAGGTCGGCCTCCCCGGCGGGACCTTCGCCATGGGCGACGCCTTCGGTGAGGGCTACCCCGGCGACGGGGAGGGGCCGGTGCACGAGGTCACCGTCGGACCGTTCACCATCGACGCCACGACGGTTACCAACGCCGCTTTCGCGACGTTCGTGAAGGCCACCGGCTACGTCACCGAGGCCGAGGCGCTCGGCGTCTCCGCGGTCTTCCACCTCCAGGTGCGGGCCGAACGTCCCGACATCCTCGGGGCCGCCACCGGCACCCCCTGGTGGCTGGTGGTCCGGGGCGCCGACTGGCGACGCCCCTACGGCCCGGCGTCCTCGATCGCGGACCTCCAGAACCACCCCGTGGTCCAGGTGACCTGGAACGACGCCCGCGCGTACGCCGCCTGGGCGGGCAAGCGCCTGCCCACCGAAGCCGAGTGGGAGTACGCCGCCCGGGGCGGTCTGGCGGGATCCCGGTTCCCCTGGGGCGACGAGTTGCTCCCACGTGGTCGGTGGAACTGCAACATCTGGCAGGGCGAGTTCCCCCGACGCAACACCACGGAGGACGGCTTCGTCGGCACCGCGCCCGTCAAGCAGTACACCCCCAACGGCTACGGCCTGTTCAACATGGTCGGAAACGTGTGGGAGTGGTGCGCGGACTGGTTCGCCCCCGACACCTACGCCCGGCGCGCCGGCACCCACGTCGTCGATCCCGGCGGGCCGACGGATCCGGACGCCACCGGGCGGCGCGTGATGCGCGGCGGATCGTTCCTCTGCCACGACTCCTACTGCTACCGCTACCGGGTGGCGGCCCGCTCCGGGAACACCCCGGACTCCGCCGCCTCCAACGTCGGCTTCCGCTGCGCCTGAACCCCTGCCCGCTCCCGCTGGCGGAGGACATCACCTCGGAGGAGGAAGAACCCATGCACGGACCGAACCGGAACGGACTTTCGCGTCGCGGTCTCCTCGGCGGCGCCGCAGGCGCGGCCCTGGCCAGCCTCGTCCCGGATCCGGCGTTCGCGGCGCGTCCGCCGGCGCCGGGCCGCCGGCCGCCGAACGTCGTCTTCGTCTCCGTCGACGACCTCGGCTGGGACGAACTCGGCAGCTACGGCAACACGTTCAACGAGACGCCGGAGCTCGATCGGCTGGCTCGGGAAGGCATGCGCTTCACCAGCGCCTACGCCGCCGCGCCGCTGTGCTCGCCGACCCGCGCCGCGCTGATGACCGGCCGCTACCCGGTGCGTACGGGGATCACGGACTTCCTGCGCGGTGAGCCCGCGGCGAGCGACAAGTACCTGTCGCCGGACATCCCGACCCTGCCCGACGTCCTCCGTCCCTTCGGCTACACCACCGGCCTGGTCGGCAAGTGGCACCTGACCGAGACCTACAGCGGACCCTACGAGGAACGTCCGGGCAACCCCCACGCCCACGGTTTCGACGAGGTGATCGTCTCGGAACGGAAGTACATCGGCGACGGCGACTACTTCCACCCGTACTCCTTCATCCCGGACCTGCCGGCCCGGGAACCGGGCGAGTACCTCACCGACCGGCTGACGGCCGAAGCCGTCGACTACATCACCCGGCACCGCCACGAGCCGTTCTTCCTCCACGTGTCCAACTACGCGGTGCACACCACCCTGGACGCCAAACCCGACCTCGTCGCCAAGTACCGGGCCAAGCCGGGCGCCGGGCAGGCCCCGAACCGGCCGGTGCTGGCGGCCATGCTGGAGAGCATCGACCAGCAGGTGGGGCGGATCGCCGACACGCTCGCCGACCTCGGCCTGGACCGCGACACGCTGCTGCTGGTGACCTCCGACAACGGCGGCCCCTACCGCGACGCGAACCAACCGCTACGCGGCGGCAAGGGCGAGCTGTACGAAGGCGGCATCCGGGTGCCGCTGATCGCGTACTGGCCCGGCACGGTGGCACCGGGGCAGCGCAACGCCACCCCGACCAGCACCGTCGACGTGCTCCCGACCGTGGTGGACCTCGCCGGTGGCGACCCGGGCGGACGATTCGACGGCCGGAGCATCGCCCCGGTGCTCACCGCCGGCCACGAGGTGGAACGCGGCCCGCTGTTCTGGGTCTACCCGCACTTCATCGGCCGGACCCACCCCCACGCCGCCGTCCGGTCCGGGCAGTTCAAGCTGGTGCAGTACCTGCGGGACGGCCGCAGCGAGCTCTACCACCTGGCCCGCGACCCGGCCGAGGGCAGCGACCTGTCCGCGCGTCACCCGCAGAAGGCCCGACAACTGCGGACGCTGCTGGAGTCGCACATCGCCGACAGCGGCCTCTTCCCCGCGCTGCCGACGCCCGAGCACTACCCGACGGTGGAACTGGCGGAGTCGTTCGACACCGATCTGCGACGGTGGAGCGTCCTGCCGGTGACCGCGTACGCCGCGCCGCCCGTCGTCGACGGCGGCCGGCTCGCGGTGACGACGGACCGGATGACGCACCTGGTGTTCCGCTCCGACGTCGCCCCGGGCTCCGACCGGGTGGCGGTCGTGCTCGACCCGGGCACCTTCGCCGAAGCCGGCACCCAGGACACCGTCTTCGTTGGCCTCGCCCGGGACGCCGGGAACTACCTGCTGTTCCGCTACCACAACGGACTGCGCCGGGTGGGCTGGGACCTGCGTGTCGACGGCGCGTTGATCACCGCGGGCGCCGAGCCGTTGGACAACCTGGACGGCACGGTGGACCTGACCGGTCCGGCGGCCCGGTATGCGTTCGTCCTCCACGGCCACCGGGCGACGGCGTACGTCGACCAGGGGGGCGGATGGGAGTTCCTGTTCACCGCCGACACCGGTGGCGCCGTCGACTTCGGTGACCCGGCCGTACGCGCCCAGTACCGCTACGCCGCGAGCGTCCGCCTCGACGACGGCACCGTCACCCTCGACGGCCTCACCGCCCGTCGGGCCTGACCGGTGGCGGGCGGGGCGGACGGGAAGTCGGTGGCGCGGCGGGACCGGGGTGTGTCAGCGTCCGCACCATGCTCGACTACCGCACCGTCAACCGGGCCAACTGGGACGAGCGGGCCGCCGCCCACGCCGCCTCCCCGGACTACGCCGTCGACCGGTTCGCCGCCGACCCCGACTTCCTGAGCTCGGTGGTCCGGTTCGACCGGCCCCGCCTCGGCGACGTCGCCGGGCTGCGGGGCGTGCACCTGCAGTGCCACATCGGCACCGACACCGTCTCGCTGGCCCGGCTCGGGGCGAGGATGACCGGGCTCGACTTCTCCGGACCGGCGCTCGCCCAGGCCCGCCGGCTCGCCAGCAGCGCGGGCGTCGACGTCGACTTCGTCGAGGCCGACGTCTACGACGCGGCGGACGTGCTCAACGCGGGCGGCTACGACCTGGTCTTCACCGGGATCGGCGCGCTCTGCTGGCTGCCCAGCGTCGACCGGTGGGCCGAGGTGGTCGGGCGTCTACTCAAGCCGGGCGGGCGGCTCTTCATCCGGGAGGGACACCCGATGCTGTGGGCCGTCGACGACCGCCGCACCGACGGGGTCCTCGCCCTGGAGTTCCCGTACTTCGAGAGGCCCGAGCCGTCCGTCTGGGACGATGGCGGCACCTACGTGGCGACCGACGCGACGTTCACCCACAACGTGACCCACGAGTGGAACCACGGCATTGGCGAGGTGATCAGCGCGGTGATCGCCGCCGGTCTCCAGGTCACCGGGTTCGTCGAACACGACAGCGCGCCCTGGGAGGCCCTGCCCGGTCGGATGACGCTCGGCGACGACGAGGAGTGGCGGCTCACCGAACGACCGGAGCGGCTCCCGCTCACGTACACCCTCCAGGCCGTCCGGACCGGCTGATCAGCCCGGCTCCGCGCCGGGGTTGGGCACGTCACGCGTCCCGGGGCGTGCTCAACCCGCTTCCGCCGGATCGGGAGGGCTCTCGGGTGCGCGCACCAGCCGGAGGAAGGCGTCGTTCTCGGCCGGCGTGCCGACGCTGACCCGCACGCCCAGTCCGGGGAACGCGCGGACCAGCACCCCGTGCCGCCAGCAGTGCGCGGACAGTGCCTCGGCCCGGTCGCCGACGGGCAGCCACAGGAAGTTGGCCTGGCTCGGCGGGACGGCGAATCCGGCCCGGACCAGTTCCGCCCGCACCCGGTCCCGTTCCCGCCCGATCCGCCGGCACCGGTCGCGCAACTCGTCCCCGGCGTCGAGCGAGGCGAGGGCGGCGGTCTGGGCGAGCGCGTTCACCGCGTACGGCAGCGCGAGGCGGCGTACCGCGTCGGCGACCGGCACCGGGAACACGCCGTAGCCGACGCGGAGCCCGGCCAGCCCGTACCCCTTGGAGAAGGTGCGCAGCACCGCCACGTTCCCGTGCGAGCGGGCCAGGTCGACGCCGTCGGGCACGGCGCGGTCGTCGACGAAGTCGCGGTACGCCTCGTCGAGCACCACCAGGACGCGGTCGGGCACCCGGTCGAGGAAACGGTCCAGGTCGGCCCGGTCGACGGTGGTGCCCGTCGGGTTGTTCGGGTTGCACAGGAAGACGACCCGGGTAGCCGGGGTGACGGCGGCGGTCATCGCGTCGAGGTCGAGAACGTGCCCGCCGGTCAGCGCGACCGCCCTCGGCACCGCGCCGGCGGCCCGGCTCAGCACCGGGTACAGCTCGAAGGACGGCGAACCGGCCACGACCTCGTCGCCCGGCCCGCAGAGCGCCTGGAGGACCTGCTGGCAGAGGCTGACCGACCCGTCGCCGACGACGACCCGCCCGGCGGCGACCGCGAGATGATCGGCGAGCCGGTCGACCAGCCGGGCGGCGGCCGGGTCCGGGTAGCGGTGCACGCCCGTGGTGGCCGCCGCGAGCGCGCGTGCCGCCCCGGGAAGCGGCCCGTCGGGAACCTCGTTGTTGGCCAGCTGGACCAGCCCCGGCTCGACCAGGGTGGGCCGGTAGCCCGGTTCGGCGGTGGCGGATGCCCGGGAGGGGACGGTCATCGCGGCTCCTCGTCGTCTCAGGTCAGGCTCCGGCCGGGTCCTTTCCTACGTGCTCGTCGACCGCCGCCTGGCTGCCCAGGCCGGCCCGGAACGCCACGGCGACCACCGCCACCAGCGCCGCGCCGGCGGCCAGCATCGGCCGGATGCCGATCAGGGTGGCGGTCACCCCGGCCGCCAGGGCGCCGAGCGGGTTGGCCCCGAACCCGATCATCCGGTAGGTGCTGGTGACCCGACCGAGCAGGGCGTCGGGGACGAGTTCCTGGCGGACGGTCACGGTGACCACCATCCAGGTCATCGCGGCGGCACCGAAGAGGAACAGGGACAGGCCGGCGACGACCGGCGTCGGCAGCAGGGCCAGCGAGGTGAGGGTGAGGATCACCACCAGGACCGCGGTGGTCAACGCGGCCCGGTCGCCCCACCGGGCGCGCAGCCGGGGCACCAGCGGCGCGACGGCCACGTTGCCGAGGGCGAAGCACGCCATCAGCAGGCCGTAGCCGAGGCTGCCGAGGCCCAGGTGGTCGTTGACGTAGAGGACGAAGATGCCGAGCAGCGCGCCGCTGACCAGGGCCATCGCCCCGTAGATGACCGACTGGTCGCGCAGCACCCGGTGCCGGTTGAGCCACCGCAGCCCCTCGATCACGTCCCGGCCTACGCCGGCGCCGTCCGCTCCCGGCTCCCGGCGGGGCACCCGGATGGTGAGCACGAGCACCGCGGCGAGCACGAAGGTGAACGCGTCCACGGCGAACAGCCACGCGACGCTGAAGGCGAACACCAGGCCGGCGATCGGCGGACCGATGAACTGGGAGGTGAGCACCTGCGCCGCCATGAGGCGGCCGTTGGCCGCGCCGAGTTGCGCCGGGTTGACGACGGCGGGCAGGAAGGCCCCGGCAGCGGTGTCGAAGACCACCTGCGCGCAGCCCACGGCGAACGCGAAGGCCACGATGAGCGGGATGGACGGCTCGCCGACCACGAGCAGCACCGCGAAGGCCGCGACCACGACGCCGCGTACCAGGTCGGTGGTCCACATCAGGGTGCGCCGGTCGACGCGGTCGGCCAGCACCCCCACGAAGAGGCCGAAGAGCAGCCAGGGCAGCATGCCCGCGACGGTCACCGCGGCGACGTCGCCGGGGGCCCGGGAGACGCTCGCGGCCAGCAGCGGCAGGGCGGTGTAGCGGAGGCCGTCACCGAGGCCGCTGACGACCGCCGCGGTCCAGAGTCGATGGAACGCCGCCGGCAGGCGGGTGGACGCGCCGTCGCCGCCCGGGACGGTCGGATCCGGCGGTACGGCGCCGGTGGCGGGTCGCTCCTGGACCGTGCCCGCCGATCCGGTCTCGGTCGCGGAATCGCCGGAGGTCGTCGAATGATCCACGCGCAGAACCCTTCGCGTTCGGGGAGGTCAACCGGCCCGTCGTCGCGGGCCGCGGAGTCGGGCGAACATAGCACCGGCCGACCGTACGTTTATCAGATCACGACCGACCGTAGTCGACATTGCGGGAGAGGGTCAACCTCGGCCATACGCCGAGAGCGAACGCCAATTCGTGCGGAACGGAGACGGATATGCTATCGAAGTCGGTGGCTGGATTACCGTTGTTCCGCCGCAGTTGCCGCCGGCCGTGTCCGACCCGATGCGACCGTTCCCAACGGCGCCACCCGCCAGGTGCGGCGATCCTGCGGTCCGTATCGCGCCCGACGCGCGTCACCCCTTCTCCGGACCCCCCTCGGCGGTGATCCGCCCGCCCATCAGGTGGGCCAGCACCTGGGTCCGGTTCTTCAGGTTGAGCTTTCCCAGAATGTTCGACACGTGGAACTTCACGGTCTTCTCGCTGAGCGACAGCTCGGCGGCGATCTCCGCGTTGGACACTCCGGTGAGCATCAGGTCGAGGATCTCCGTCTGCCGGAGGGTGAGCGGGTCACCCCGGCCGACCAGGCGGCCCGTCGACCCGCCGGGGCGCCCCGAGCAGACCAGTGGCCGCACGATCACCCCGGCCAGCCGGGGTGTGAGGTAGACACCCCCCTCGGCCACCGACCGGACGGCGAATCCCAGCTCGTCGGCACCGCCGTCCCGGAACAGCAACCCCCGGGCCCCGGCCCGCAGGTACTCCCGACAGGAGTCCCCGGCGTCGAGGCCGAGCAGCACGACCGCCCGGGCGGACCGCTGCGGGGCGAGCTGCGCGACGGAGGCCAGCACCGACGCGGACCCCAGACTGTCCTCGTCGTAGACGACGACGTCCGCCGCCCGCCGCCGGGCGGCGTCGGCCACCGCCCCGGCCTCGGCCGCCTCGCCCACGATCGTGAACGCCGGGGACAGTTCCCCGAGCATCAGGCCGAGGCCGGACCGGAATATCGGATGGTTGCCGCCGACGAGTATGCGGATCCGGCCTGTCGCGCCAGAGACCGGCGCTGCGGATTCTGCGAGACCAGCGCCCACCAGACCCTCCGTTCCGACCAACTGCGGCGTATCTGTGGACACCGATGAGCCTACACAGACGACAGGAATCCATCCAACGAAGGAAATTAAGAGTTATCGCCGTACGGTATCAGCGTTTCTAAATTCCTCCGACGAGCCCGCGCCCTCGCGGCGACCTCGACCGTGGTCCGGTCACCGGCGGGTGGGCCGGACCGGGGACCGGGCCGGAAACCGGACCTGGGTCGGAAGACAGGGCACCGCCGGAGTGCGCAGACTACGGAAGCGGTGCCGATCCCCTGATCACTTCCCGCCTCCCGGCGTCACCCATTTCCGGCGAACTCCGAGCGCGATTCCCCATTCCCCGTCCGGTCCCACCTGCGAGGAGCACCCGATGAACCGATCCATGCCGAGCGCCGACCTGGTGCTCGACGGCCGTTCGCTGACCATCGAGGAGGTGGTGTCCGTCGCCCGGCCGGCCGAGCAGGTCGCCCTGCGCCTGAGCGACGGGGCGGCCGACGCCATGAAGTCCTCCCTCGACCTCAAGCACGAGTTGTTGGCGCAGCGCATCCCGATCTACGGGGTCACCACCGGGTTCGGCGACAGCTGCGTACGGCAGATCGCGCCGGAGAAGGCCTGGGACCTGCAACGCAACCTGGTCCTCTACCACCTCAACGGGGTGGGCCCGACGGCCACGCCGGAGGTCGCGCGGGCGTCGATGCTGATCCGGGCCAACTCCCTGGCCCGAGGCGTCTCGGCGATCCGCCCCGGCACCGTGGAGCTGCTGCTGCGCCTGGTCGAACGCGACGTCCTGCCGCTGATCCCGGAACGGGGCTCGCTCGGGGCCAGCGGGGACCTGGTGCCGCTCTGCTACGTCGCCGCCGCGCTGATCGGTGAGGGGGACGTCGCGCACCGGGGCACGGTCCGCCCGGTCGCCGACGCGCTCGCCGAGGAGGGTCTGGAGCCGGTACGGCTGGAGCCGAAGGAGGGCCTGTCCCTGATCAACGGCACCTCGTTCACCGCGGCCTTCGCCGCGCTCGCCACCGCCGACGCCGAGGAGCTGGCCTTCGTGGCCGACCTGGCGACCGCGATGTCGTGCGAGGCGCTGCTCGGCAACGCCTCGCACTTCCACCCGTTCGTGCACGACAGCAAGCCGCACCCCGGGCAGGGCCACAGCGCCGGCCTGGTCCGGGCGCTGCTCGCCGGCTCCGCGCTGACCACGTCGTACGAGGAGATCCTGCTGCGCCGGGAACCGCTGCGCGAGCGCGGCTACGTCCGGCTCGACCACCGGATCCAGGACAAGTACTCGATCCGGTGCGCGCCGCACGTCACCGGCGTGCTGCGGGACACGCTGACCTGGGTCCGGCCCTGGGTGACGACGGAGATCAACTCCGCGACCGACAACCCGCTCTTCGACGGCGAACTCGGCGCGCTGCACCACGGCGGGAACTTCTACGCCGGGCACCTCGGACAGGCCATGGACAGCCTCAAGGTGGCGGTGGCCAACATCGCCGACCTGTTGGACCGCCAACTGGAGCTGATCGTCGACGAGAAGTTCAACAACGGGCTGACCCCGAACCTGGTCAGCCCGACCGCGCCGGACGACGCCCGGGCCGGCCTGAACCACGGCTTCAAGGGCATGCAGATCGCCTGTTCGGCGGTGACCGCCGAGGCGCTGAAGATGGCCGCCCCGGCGACCGTCTTCTCCCGCTCCACCGAGGCGCACAACCAGGACAAGGTCAGCATGGGCACCATCGCCGCCCGGGATGCGCGGACCATCGTCGAGCTGACCCGCAACGTCGCCGCCATCCACCTGATCGCGCTGGCCCAGGCGATCGACCTGCGGGGCGTGGAGAACGCCTCCCCCGCCGTCCGGCGGGTGCACGCGGCGATCCGCGAGGTGTCCCCGTTCGTCGACGGCGACCGGCGGTTGGACCTCGACGTCGAGGCGGTCGCCGGGCTGATCCGCACCGGGGCGCTGCGCCGGGCCGCCGGGGTGGCCGCGCCGTCCGACCCGGCCCCGGTCGCGTGACCGGGCCGACGCCGCCCCGGCGTCCGCTGACCGGGGCGGAGTACGTGGAGAGCCTGCGCGACGGCCGGGAGGTCTGGCTCGACGGGGAACGGATCCGCGATGTCACCACCCATCCGGCCTTCCGCAACCCGGTGCGGATGACCGCCCGCCTCTACGACGCGTTGCACGACCCGGACACCGCCGACCGGCTCACCGTGCCCACGGACACCGGCGGCGGCGGGCGGACGCACGCCTTCTTCCGGGCGCCACGCAGCGCCGAGGACCTGCTGGCCGACCGGGCCGCGATCACCGAGTGGGCCCGGATGACCTACGGCTGGATGGGGCGCAGCCCGGACTACAAGGCCAGCTTCCTGGGCACCCTGGGCGCCAACGCCGACTTCTACCAGCCGTTCCGGGACAACGCGCTGCGCTGGTACCGGGAGTCCCAGGAACGGGTCCTGTACTGGAACCACGCGATCATCCACCCGCCGGTGGACCGCAACCTGCCGCCGGACGAGGTCGCGGACACGTTCGTCCACGTCGAACGGGAGACCGACGCCGGGGTGGTGGTCAGCGGCGCGAAGGTGGTGGCGACCGGGTCGGCGATAACCCACTACAACTTCGTGGCCCACCACGGCCTGCCGATCCGGCGCAAGGAGTTCGCGCTGGTGTGCACCATCCCGGTAGGCGCGCCCGGCGTCAAGCTAATCTGCCGTCCGTCGTACACCGCCGCGGCGGCGGCGCGCAGCCCGTTCGACTACCCGCTCTCCAGCCGGCTGGACGAGAACGACACGATCTTCGTCCTCGACAAGGTGCTGGTGCCGTGGGAGAACGTCTTCGTCTACCACGACGTCGAGCGGGCGAACGACTTCTTCCCGGGCTCCGGCTTCGTGCCCCGGTTCACCTTCCACGGCTGCATCCGGCTGACCGTGAAGCTGGAGTTCCTGGCCGGGCTGCTGGCCAAGGCACTGGAGATCACCGGCACGGCCGACTACCGGGGCGTGCGCAGCCGCTTCGGCGAGGTGCTGGCCTGGCGGAACCTGTTCGCCGGCATCAGCGACGCGATGGCCCGCAACCCGCTGCCCTGGGCCGGCGGCTCGGTCCTGCCGAACCCGGAGTACGGGATGGCGTACCGCTGGTTCATGACCGTCGGCTACCCGAGGGTCAAGGAGATCATCGAGCAGGACGTGGGCAGCGGCCTGATCTACGTCAACTCCAGCACCCGGGACTTCGCCAACCCGGAGGTCCGCCCCTACCTCGACCGCTACCTGCGGGGCAGCAACGGCTACCAGGCGCAGGACCGGGTCAAGGTGATGAAGCTGCTCTGGGACTGCGTGGGCACCGAGTTCGCCGGCCGGCACGAACTCTACGAACGCAACTACGCCGGCAACCACGAGGGCGTCCGGCTGGACCTGGTCCGCCAGGCGGAGACCACCGGCCGGCTCGACGAGTTCCGGGCCCTGGTCGACCGCTGCCTCGCCGAGTACGACCTGGACGGCTGGACCGTCCCCGACCTGATCGCCTGAGCCGGCGCTCCGCCACCGGCCGGCCCCACACCGAGGAGGACACGAGATGCCCGAGGACCGGGTCGCCGCCTTCGCCGGCGAACTCGTCGCACACGTCCGGAAGTCCCTGGTCCGTCACGAGATCAGCTACGCGGACTACCAGACGATCAAGAGTTTCCTGATCGATGTCGGCGAGGCGGGCGAGTGGCCGCTGCTGCTGGACATCCTCTTCGAACAGACGGTCGAGACGTTCAACGCGGTCGACGGGGCGGGCGCGGGCGCCGTGGAGGGGCCGTTCTACGTACCGGACGCCCCGCTGCGACAGTCACCGTGCGCGCTGCCGCAGCGTCCCGACGAGCCCGGCCGGGTGCTGCGGCTGACCGGCGTGGTCCGCGCGCCGGACGGCACGCCGTTGCCCGGCGCGGTGCTGGACACCTGGCAGGCCGACGCCACCGGCGGGTACTCGCACTTCGCGCCGGAGCTGCCGGCGTACCTGCTGCGGGCCCGGGTGGTGACGGACGCGGGCGGGCGGTTCGACATCCGGACGATCCTGCCCGGCGCGTACCAGGTCCCGGCGGCCGGCCCGTCCGGGCGGTTGTTCGCCCTGCTCGGCAAGCATCCGTGGCGGCCGGCGCACCTGCACTTCAAGGTCACCGCGCCCGACCACCGGCCGCTGACCACCCAGCTCTACTTCGCCGACGACCCCTGGTTGGACAGCGACGTCGCCGAGGCGGTCAAGGACGAGCTGGTCCTCAAACCCCGTCCGGAGGACCGGGACCTGGTGGCCGAGTACGACTTCGTGCTGGCCGCCGAGCAGTCCGGCTGACCACCGGGAGGTGTGCCCGCATGGCCGTCACGCCCCACGACCTCCGGCGACTGCTGGGGTCGTTCGCCAGCGGCGTCACCGTCGTCACCTACCCCCTGCCCGACGGTGGGGCCGGCGGCATCACGGTGAACGCCTTCACCTCCGTGTCCCTGGACCCGCCCCTGGTGCTGGTCTCGGTGCACCGGGCCAGCCGGGCGAACCGGCACCTGCCGGCGGCGCCGTTCACCGTGAACATCCTCGCCGCCGGGCAGCGCGACCTGGCCCTGCACTTCTCCGGGCAGCTCCGCCGCCCACTGGTCGAGTGGTGCCGGGACCGCCCCTCCCCCCGGCTGGCCGGCTGCCTCGGCTACGTCGACTGCGTGCCCTGGGCGCGCAGCGACGGCGGCGACCACGTCCTGCACCTCGGCCGGGTGGTCGACATCGGGCCGGGCGACGGTGAACCGCTGGTCTTCTACCGGGGCGGTTTCACCGGTCTCGACACGTCGGTGGGCCGAATGCCCGTCCGTACCCCGCAGGGAGTGTCCGCCGACGACGGCCCGTCGCGGCGGTGTCCCGCACCGAACGGAGGTGTCCCGTGACCGAACTTCCCGACCTGCGCAGCCACCTGGCCGCGCTGGACCGGTTGGGTGAGCTGCGCGTCGTGACCGAGGAGGTCGACCCGGACCTGGAGGTCGCGGCCTTCGCCCGGCACAGCTACGAGACCCGCTCGCCCGCCCTGCTGTTCGACCGGCCCCGGGGCGGCCAGGGGGTACGGCTGCTCGCCGGGCAGGCCGCGCTCAGTGGCGATCCGGACCGGCCGCTCGCCCGGGTGGCGCTGTCGCTCGGCATGCCGCCGGACAGCTCCGCCGCCGACCTGGTGCGGCGGCTGGCCCAGGTCCGCGAGCGGCAGCCGGTGCCGCCACGGCTGGTGACGGCCGGACCGTGCCAGGAGGTGGTACGCCTCGGCGCGGACGCGGGCCTGGACCGGCTGCCGGTGCCGACCCTGCACCTCGGCGACGGCGGCCCGTACGTCAACACCTGGGGCACGATCGTCGCCCGCACGCCGGACGGGTCCTGGACCAACTGGTCGATCTCCCGGGTGCAGCAGCTCGACGACCGGCGGATGACCGGTCTGTTCGTGCCGGGGCAGCACCTGACCATGATCTGGCAGATGTGGGCCGAACGGGGCGAGCCGATGCCGTTCGCGCTGTTCCAGGGCGGCGCCCCGGCCATCCCGTTCGTGTCCAGCATGCCGCTGCCCGACCACGTCGACGAGGTCGGCTATCTCGGCGCCCACTACGGTCGGCCGCTGGACCTCGTCCGCTGTGTCAGCGTGGACCTGGCGGTGCCCGCCGACGCCGAGCTGGTGATCGAGGGAACCGTCTCGACGGACCGGGACGCCGACGAGGGCCCGTTCGGCGAGTACCCCGGCTACCTGGTCACCGAGACCAGCCGGCAGCCGGTCTACACGGTCACCGCGGTCACCCACCGGCACGACGCGGTGTGGCCGCTGGTCGCCGAGGGCCGCCCGGTGGACGAGTACCACACCGCCGCCGGGCTCTGCTTCTCGGCCGAGGCGCTGGGCCTGCTCCACGCGGCCGGCCTGCCGGTGACAGGCGTCTGGTCGCCGTTCGAGACCGCCAACCACTGGCTGGTGGTGACGGTGGCGGCCGACTGGCGCGAGCGGCTGCCGCACACCGGCACCGCCGAGCTGTGCGACCGGATCGGCGAGATCGTCTGGGCGAGCAAGTTCGGCTTCACCGTGCCGAAGCTGTTCGTGCTCGACGACGACGTGGACCCGGCCGACACCGGGGAGCTGCTCTGGGCGCTCGGCACCCGGCAGCATCCGGTGGACCGGAGCGCGGTCAGCGTCGGCGAGATCCTGCCGATCCTCGCCTGCTACTCGGACGCCGAACGCCGGGCCCGCACCGGCCCCCGGGTGGTGCACGACTGCCTGCTGCCGCCGGTGGGCGCGGGTCGCCTCGCGCAGAGTTCCCTGCGCGAGGCCTACCCCGCCGACCTCCAGGCCCGGGTCCGACGCCACGCGGAGCGCACACCCGGCTGAGGTGGGTTGCCGGGGGCTGAGGTGGTGCGAGGTGGTCGCCGGGGGCTGAGGTGGTTGCAGGGGTCCCCTCCTACCGTTTTCTGCCGAGGAGGGGACCCCTGCAACCACCCGGGCGGCAACCAACCGGGCGGGCCGCGGCAAGGCGGGCGGCGGGACGGCCGGGCAGGAAGGTGAGGTGGGGTGACGGTCAACAGCGGTGGGCGGGCAGCGGCACCCGGGGCGGGACGTCCGGGCGGAACGTCGAACGGGCCGCCTCGACCAGCAGTTCCCGCATGATGTTCGCCGAGCGCAGCCGGGTCAGGCCGAGCGGCTGGGCGGTGTGGATCCGGCCGGTCAGGCCGGGCTCCGCGACCGGGCGGGCCACCAGGTCCGCGCGGAGCACCGGCACCGCCAGCGAGGAGACCAGCCCGACGCCGACCCCGGCCGCGACCAGCCCCTGCACCGACATCTGGTCGTCGGTGCGCAGCACGACGCGGGGCAGGAAACCGGCCTGCGCGCAGACCTCGGGCAGCACCTCGTCGACGGGGTTCTGCCGGGTGCCCTGGATCCAGTTCTCCTCGGCCAGGTCGGCCAGGGAGATCGGGCCCGCGCCCGCGAGCCGGTGGCCCACCGGGAGGATGACGTGCAGCGGGTCGTCGAGCAGGTGACCCAATTCCAGGCCGGTGAGCTGCCGGTGGTCCTGCCCGTCGAAGAGGTACACCAGGGAGATGTCGAGTTCACCGGTGACCAGCCGGTGGGCGGCCTCGGCCAGGTCCACCCGGTGCAGGGTGAGGTCGACGGCGGGGAAGCTGCGCCGGAACCGCGCCACCGCCCGGGCGACCAGGGTCGCGTCGGCGGTGGGGAAGGAACCGAGCCGGAGCCGGCCGCCGCTGGCCGCGGCGATCGCCTCCAGGGTGCCCTTGGCGGCGTGGTACTCGTCCAGGATCCGCTCGACGTGGTCGAGCAGGGCCCGGCCCGGTTCGGTGAGGCGGACGCCCCGGGGTAACCGCTCCAGCAGCACCGCTCCCAGTTCCCGTTCGAGGGCGGAGATGTGCTGGGACACCGCCGAGGTGGTGTAGGTGAGGTGCTTGGCCGCCCGGGTGAGCGAGCCCTGCCGTACGACCTCCTTGAACACAGTGAGCCGCACGAAGTTCATTGCTTGGCCTCCGATCGCCGGGGCAGAGGGGACGGGGATGGTCAGGACCGGTCGGTGGACGTACCGACCGGTGCTCCCGGTCCGGTGGTGGTGATCTCCAGCAGTGCGCTGGTCCAGCTGAAGCCGAGACCGACGCCGACCAGCAAAACCCGGTCCCCGGACGACAACCGTCCGGTCCGGCGCAGGTGGGCGAGGTTGGCGAACTGGTCGCCCGCGCCGAGGTGACCGATCCGGCGGGCGTTGTCCCAGGAGGTCCGCTCGACGGGGATGCCGAGCGGCTCGAGGAACTCCCACTGCACGAGGTCACGGCCCAGGTTGGGCAGGACGAAGAGGTCCACCGAGGAGAGGTCGCCGCCGGCGGCGGTGAGGGTGGCGGTCACGTTCTCCCGCAGCCCGGTGGTCAACCGGTGGGACAGCTCCGCGAAGCCGGCCCGCTTCAGGTACCGGCGCTTGAACGCGCGCAGGTCCAGTGGACGCCCGCCGGGGACGGGGGCGTCGTGGAAGCGCTCGACGTCCCGCCCCAGTTCCTCCAGCTCGGGATCGGTGCGCGAGGTGACGGCACGCAGCCGGGCGAACCCGCCCCGGGCGGACAGCACCGCGGCGGCGGCGCCGTCGGAGTAGACCACCCCGGCGTCGGTGGCCCACCGGTCGAACCCGGGCAGGGTGAACCGGTCGGCGACGGTGATCAGGGCCGCCGCCCGGTCCGGGTCGGCCAGCAGGTACGCCGCCGCCAGTTCCAGGGCGGCCATGGCGCTGTTGGAGGCGGCCCGCACCTCGTACGCCGGCACCCGGCTGCCGATCAGCTCCCGCAGGATGTAGGTGGCCGGGGTCCAGAAGTCCTGGCCCTGGTAGTAGCTGGCACCGTGCAGCACCAGGGCGATCCCGTCGGGGTCGCCGGCGTCGGCCAGCGCCTGCCGGCCGGCGTGGACCGCCATCTCGGCCGGCGAGGCCGACGCCTCGACCAGGACGAGGTCCAGTTCGTCGTCGTCGTGGTCGGCGGCGGCGTAGCGGCCCTCCCGGACCGCGTCCGCCGCCCGGACCGGGGCCGGCAGGTAGCTGCCGACCCCGCTGATGTACAGCTCTCGGTTCCACATCTCGGTGTCTCTCCCCGTGTGATCCGGCCGTGCCGGACGTCCTCCCGCCCGCGCCTCAGCGGGCCGACCTCGGACGGATGTCGGTCCACACCTGCTCGATGTGGTCGAGGCACTCCTGTTCGGTGCCCCGGTGGCCGGTGGGCTGCCAGCCGGCCGGCGGCGCGGAGTCGGCCGCCCAGATCGAATACTGTTCCTCGTCGTTGACCACGACCAGAAACTCCTGCATGACCTCGTTCTCCCCTCGCTGGTGGGTGGACGGATCCCGGCGGCGGTCACCGCGAGCGCGCCGGTGACCGCCGCCGGGTGCGCGGGTCACCCCGGGCGGCGGCCCGTGGCGGCCCGGTAGGTGTGGAAGCCCCGGCCGGACTTGCGCCCGTGGTGGCCGGCGTAGACCAACTGCGCCAGCAGGGGGCAGGGCCGGAACTTCGGGTCGCGGTAGTGCTCGTAGAGCACGTCGAGGGAGTCCAGGATGACGTCGAGCCCGATCAGGTCGGCGGTTTCCAGCGGGCCCATCGGGTGGCCGAAGCAGCGGCGGAAGACCTGGTCGACCTCGCGGGCCGGCGCGGTGCGCTCGTGCACGAGGAACGCGGCCTCGTTGACGGTGAGCATCAGCACCCGGTTGGAGACGAACCCGGCGGCGTCGGCCACCAGCACGGCGTCCTTGCCCATGGCGGCCAGCAGTTCGCGGGCCGCGTCGATGGTCTCGTCGCTGGTGTGCAGGGCCCGGATCACCTCGACGGTGTCCTTCAGGGGCGCCGGGTTCATGAAGTGCATGCCGAGCACCCGTTCCGGATTCCGGACCCAGCCGGCGATCCGGGTGATCGGGATGGCCGAGGTGTTGGACGCGATCACCGTGGTGGCCGCGCAGGTCGCGTCCAGCGTGGCCAGGATGTCGCGCTTCACCGGGACCCGCTCCGGGCCGCACTCGATGACGAACTCCGCGTCGGCCAGCGGTTCCGGGTCCGCGGTCCAGCACATCCGCTCGCCGATCCCCGCCGACTCGACGGCCGGGCCGGGCCGCAGGAGCGCGCGGGTACGCAGCCCGGCCGCCAGCCGGGACCGGCCGTCGTCGAGGGCGCCGGGCACCGGGTCGTACACCACCACCCGGTAGCCCGCCTCGACGAGACACTGGGCGACGCCGGCTCCCATGGTGCCGGCGCCCACGATCCCCGCGGTCCTCCGCACGGCTGTCGGTGAGGTCACGACCGTTCCTGCCTTCCGGTGTCGGGGCCGGACAACCGTCCGGCCAACGCGGTGGCCACCGCCTCCGGGTGGCCGGTGAGCACGGTGTGGTGGTCGCCGGGCACGTCGACGACGCTGGTCCGGCCGTCCACCAGGGCGGTCAGCGCCGCCACGCCGGCTGAGTCCAGCCGGCCCTGCCGGGCCCGCAGCAGCAGCGCGTCACCCCGGACCGGTTGCGGCTGCCACCGGCGGACGGCCTCGGCGTTGACCCGCAGCAGCCGCAGGAAACGGCCCAGCTCGGCCGGGCCCATCCCGGCCGGCAGCAGGCCGACCCGGGCGGCGATCCGCAGGGACTCGGCGACGGGCGGGCGGACGGGATCGGAGAGACCGGCCAGTTCGTCGTCCGTCGCGAACGGGCGCACCCCGAGGAAGAGCAGCTCGGCGTCGTCGTCCGGGGCGGCCGGGGCGTCCTCGGTGAGGTCGACGTCGATGAGCGCGAGCAGGTCCACCCGCTCCCCCTGCCGGGTCAGCTGCGTCGCCATCTCGACGGCGACCAGTCCCCCGAACGACCAGCCGCCGATCCGGTACGGGCCGTGCGGCACCAGCGCGCGCAGCTGCGCCAGGTAGCGGGCGGCCATCTCCGGGACGGTCCGGTCGGGCTCGTGCCCCGGCCCGAGGCCGTGCGCCTGGAAGCCGTACAGCGGTTGGTCGGCGTCGAGGTGCCGGGTCAGCGGCTGGTAGCAGAGCACGTTGCCGCCGGAGGGGTGCACCAGGAACAGCGGGGGCCGGTCCCCCTCGGGCCGGATCGGCACCAGGCTGCGGTGCACGTACCGGTCGGCGTGGCGCAGCGCGTCGGCGAGCCCGGCCGGGGTGGCCCGCTCGAAGAGCACCGCCAGGGGCAGCCGGCTGCCGGTGGCCGTCTCCAGCCGCCCGACCAGGTGGGCAGCGAGCAGCGAGTGGCCGCCCCGGTCGAAGAAGTTGTCGTCGACTCCGACGTCGTCGACCCCGAGCACCTCGGCGAAGAGGCCGACCAGGGTCGCCGTCAGGTCGTCGGGTGCGGCGGCGGGAGCGGCGGGACGGGGTGGTGCCGGCAGGGCCCGCCGGTCGACCTTCCCGCTGGGCAGCAGCGGCAGGCGGGCGATCGGCACGGCGGTGGCGGGCACCAGGTGGCCGGGGAGCCGGTCGGCCAGCCAGGCCCGGATCTCCGGCCAGGCCGCGCCCGGGTCGACCAGATAGGCCACGAGTCGTTCGCCGGCCTCGTCGCGGCGCAGGGCGACGGCGGCCTCCGGCACGGCGGGGTGTTCCCGCAGGGCCGCCTCGATCTCCCCCAGCTCGATCCGGTATCCCCGGTGCTTGACCTGGTCGTCGACCCGGCCGAGGAAGTCGAGGCGGCCGTCGGGCAGCAGCCGGACCCGGTCGCCGGTGCGGTACATCCGGTCGCCGTGGCCGGTCGGGTCGGGGACGAACCGCTGCGCGGTCAGCGCGGGTCGGCCGAGATAGCCGTGGGCGACGTTCGCGCCGCAGACGTAGAGCTCGCCGGGGACTCCCGGGGGCACCGGACGGCCGGCGTCGTCGAGCACCCGCAGACGGGTGCCGGGCAGTGGCCGGCCGATGGTGGGCCGGCGGCCGTCGGCGACGCACTCGGCGAGGGTGACCGAGACCGATCCCTCGGTGGGGCCGTACGCGTTGACCATGCGTCGTCCCGGGGCGAACCGGGCCACCAGGTCGGCGCTGAGCGGCTCGGCTCCCGCGACGAGCAGCCGCAGGTCGGGCAGCGGACCGTCGGGCAGGGACGCCAGCACCGACGGGGGCAGCAGGGTCGCGCCGATCCGGTGGGTGACCAGGTAGTCGGCCAGGTCCCGGCCGACCAGCAGCCGACCGGGCGGGGCGAGCACGACCGTGCCGCCCGCGGCCAGGGTGGTGAACACCTCGTAGACGGCCGCGTCGAAGGTGCTGGAGGCGAACTGGAGCAGGCGGGTGTCCCGGTCCAGGCCGAGCGCCTCCACGGTGCCCCGGACGAAGGCGACCGCGCCCGCGTGTGCCACCAGGACGGCCTTGGGGCGTCCGGTCGAGCCGGAGGTGTAGATCGCGTAGGCGACGTCGGTGGCGTGTTCCGGTTCCTCCGGGACGCCCGCGTCCCCGTCGGCGGGCGGTGCCGTGACGAGTTCCTCGGGGCGGATCCGGATGCCGGACCAGGCCGGCGGCACCGGCACCGGGTCGGCGGCGACCAGGGCGGCGGCACCGGAGTCGGTGAGCTGGAAGGCGAGCCGGTCGGCGGGGTGGTCCGGGTCCAGGGGCAGGAACGCCGCACCGGCGGCCAGCACCCCGAGCATCGTGGTGACCAGGGTGGCCGAGCGGGGCAGCGCGACGGCGACCAGGTCACCCCGGCCCACGCCACGTCGGCGCAGCTCGGCAGCGGTCGCGGCGTACCGCTGGCGCAGCTCCCGGTAGGTAAGCGTGCCGTCGGCGGACTCCACGGCGGGATCGTCCGGTGTCGTCCGGGCCCGCCGGGCGACCAGCCCGTGCAGGGTCCGCGCCGGGTCGGCGACCTCGGGCAGGGCCGGTCCGCGCAGGTCGTCGGCCCCGAGCCGGTCGACCAGCGCCGCCCGGACCGACGCCTGCGGGTCCCGGGTCAGCTCGTCGAGGATCCGCAGCAGGTGCCGGGCCATCTGCTCGACGGTGGCGCGGTCGAACAGCTCGGCGCTGTACTCGATGCCGGCGGGCAGGTCGGTGAAGCCCTCCCGGTCCCAGACGAAGAAGGTCAGGTCGAACTTGGCCATCCCCGGGGCGAGGCCGTTCGTGGCGGTGGTGCCGGGCACGTCGTCGTACATCCGCATCCGCAGGTCGGGCAGGCGGGTGCCGAGGGTGGGCAGGGTCTGGTGGACGTACATCACGTCGAACAGCGGGTTGCGGCCCCCGTCGCGGGCCGGCGCGAGGGCCTCCACGACCTTCTCGAACGGCACGTCGTCGTGTTCCAGCGCCTCCACCACCACCTGCCGGTTGCGGTGCAGCAGCTCGACGAAGGTCGGGTCACCGGAGAGGTCGCCGCGCAGCGCCACCGAGTTGTTGAAGAAGCCGACGATGCCCCGGGTCTCCGGGCGGGACCGGCCGGCGGTGGGGGTGCCGACGACGACGTCCCGCTGTCCGCTGTACCGGGCCAGCAGGGCCTGGATCGCGCTGAGCACCACGGTGAAGGTGGTGGTGGAGGTGTGCTGGCCCACCGTTCGCAGCCGGTCGGCCAGGTCGGCGGGGATGGTGAACCGGATCAGGTCGCCGGTGAAGCTCCGGTTGGCCGGTCGGGGGCGGTCGGTGGGCAGCTCCAGCACGGGCGGGTCGGCCAGCCGCCGTCGCCAGTAGTCGAGTTCGGCGGCCAGCACCGTCCCGGTCATCCGGCGGCGCTGCCACGCCGCGTAGTCGCGGTAGCGGATCGGCAGCGGCTCCAGCCGGGCGGCCCGCCCCAGTCGGCGGGCGGTGTACATGGCGGAGAGTTCGGTGTCCAGGATGGCCGGGCTCCACCCGTCGTCGACGGCGTGGTGCACGTTCATGACGAGCAGGTGCTCCTCGGGGGCGACGCGCACCAGCAGGGCCCGGAACAGCGGTCCGGCGGCCAGGTCGAACGGCACCAGGGCCTCGTCGGCCACCAGCGTCGCCGCGACGGCGTGCGGGTCCGGGCGGTCGGTGAGGTCGACCTCCCGGAGCAGGCCGGGGATCCGCTCGTCGACGACCAGGTACGGCCGGCCGTCCCGGGTGGGCATCCGGGACCGCAGGGTCTCGTGCCGGTCGACGAAGTCGTCCAGGGCGGCCCGGAGCGCGGGCACGTCGACCGGGCCGAGCAGTTGGAACGTGGTCGGGATGTTGTAGAGCGGACTGTCCGGGGCGAGCTGGTGGTGGAACCAGAGCCGTTCCTGCCCGTACGACAGCACCAACTCCCCGCTCGGGGTGATCACGTCGCCGGACTCCACCACGGGCCGGGACCGTCGACCGATCAGCTCGGCGAGATCCTCGGGACGGGGGCACTCGTAGAGGTCGAGCAGCTTGAGTCGGACGCCGGTGCGCCGGTCGATCCCGTCGATGATCTCCAGGGCGGTGATGGAGTTGCCGCCGAGGCCGAAGTAGTTCGCGTCGGCCGGGACGTCGGTGCGCAGCACCTCCGCCCAGACCTCCCGGACGACCGTGGCCACGTCGTCCGGCCCGGTGGAGGTCGACTCCTCGCCGGGGGCCGCTCCGGGCGGGGCGGACTCGGTACGGCGCAGCCGGGCGGCGGGCAGCCAGCAGGGCTCCTCGTCGAACGGGTAGCCGGGCAGGCTGAGCCGCCGGAACGACGCGTCCGGGCCGCAGGTGCGGTGGTGCACGGCCCAGTCGACCGTGACACCGTGCTGGTAGAGGTCGGCCACCGCGCGCAGCGCCCCGTCCGGGCCGGCCGGCACCGACACGGTGACCACGTCGTCGCGTCCCCGGGTCAGCGCCCGGACCGTGCCGAGCACCTGCTCGCCGGAGCCGACGTCGACGAAGACGACCGGTCCGTCGGCGGTCAGCTCCTCGACCAGTCGGGCCAGCGCGACGGTGCCGGCGGTGTCGGCGGCGGCGTCGACCGTCCGGTCCGGACGGACCCCCAGGGACATCAGGGCCGTCTCGGGTGGACCGTGGTGGACGCCGACGACGGTGGGCGCGGCCAGGGCCGGCGCGGGTGGCAGGGTGCGCAGCACCGACGCCCGCTCGGTCAGCTGGGCGGCCAGGTCGGCCCGGTCGGTGGTCAGGAACGCGGTGCGGTAGGCCAGGTCGACCCGCCCCTCGTTGAGCACCCGGGCCACGTCCGGCAGGGGCGCATCGAGTTCGGCGACGGCGGCGCCGAGACGGTGGCAGTACGTGGCGAGCGCGGCGGGGCTGGCGGCGCTGACCGTCACCAGGCGGGGCACGTCCGGACGGCGTGCGTCGTCGGCGGCGTCGGCGGGCGACGGGTCCACCGGTGGGGCTTCGGCGAGCACGCAGTGGGCGTTGACCCCGACCAGGCTGACCGAGGTGACCCCACCGGCGCGGGGGCCGTGCGCCGGGGCGGGCCAGGGGCGGGCGGTGGTGACCACCTCGACCCGGGCGGCGGCGTGGTCCACCCCGGGCGGCGGGGCGGTGAAGTGCAGCGAGGGGTACAGCTCACGGTGGTGCAGGCCGAGCATCACCTTGACGAGCCCGGCGATGCCGGCGGCGTGGTCGACGTGCCCGATGTTGGTCTTGACCGAGCCGATCGGGACCGGGGCGGTGGCGTCCGGCCGGGCCAGGGCGATCCCCTCGATCTCCACCGCGTCGCCGAGGCGGGTGCCGGAGCCGTGCGCCTCCAGGTATCCCGCCCCGGCCGGGTCGAGGTCGGCCTCCTGCCACGCGGCGCGGATGGTCTCGGCCTGGGCGCGGGCGCTCGGGGCGGTCAGCGTGGCCGACCGGGTGCCGTTGTGCCGCACCGCGCTGCCCCGGATCACCGCGTACACGTGGTCACCGGCGGCGCGGGCCCGGGACAGGGTGGTCAGCAGCAGGACGGCCCCGCCCTCGCCGTCGCCGGTGCCGTCGGCGTTCCGGTCGAAGGCCCGGGAGCGGGCGCCCGGCGACATGATCTCCGGGTAGCGCTCCAGGAACCCGTCGGTCGGGTGGGCGGTCTTCACGCTGAGGCCGCCGGCCAGCGCGTACCGGGCCGCGCCGGTGCGCAGCTCCTGGCATGCCTGGTGGACGGCGACGAGCGAGCCGTTGCAGCCGGTGTGCACGGTCACCGACGTGCCGGTGAGTCCGAGCAGGTAGGAGATCCGGCCGGCGACCGCCGCCGGGTTGCCGCCGAGCAGGTCCAGGGTGTCCGGTTCGGCCACCAGGTGGGCCCAGTCCGTGCTGGGGGCGCTGAGGAAGACCGCGGTGGTCGCCTCCCGCAGCGACTCCGGCCGGTGTCCGGCGTCCTCGACGGCGTGCCAGGCCAGTTGCAGCGTGAGCCGGTGGTGCGGGTCCATCGCCTCGGCCTCCCGGCGGGACAGGCCGAAGAACCGGTGGTCGAACAGGTCGATCCGGTCCAGGTACGCCGCCTGCGGGTAGCCCGCCGTGGGGTCGAGCCCGCAGGCGGTGATCCGTGGACGCGGCAGCGGTCGGACGCAGTCGCGTCCCTTGGCCAGGACCGACCGGAAGCCGGCCAGGTCCGGCGCGTCGGGAAACCGCACGGCGGCTCCGATGATCGCGATGTCCTCCCCGGTCACGAGCCGTCTCCTCTCACGTCCGACGCCGCGACCGCCGGGGTGGCGGCCGGGCCGATCCGGTTGCCGAGCACCCGCGCCTGACGCCGCACGGTGCCCAGTTCGAGCAGTTCGGCCAGCCGGAGCCGGCCGGGCCAGGTCTTCTCGATCAGGTCGAAGAGCCGGGTGATCCGCAGCGAGTTGCCGCCGATGTCGAAGAAGTCGGCGCCGGTGGGCACGTCGGGCACCTCCAGCGCCTCCGCCCACAGTCGGGCGAGCTGCCGTTCCACCGGGGTCCGCGCGGCCCGGTCCACCGGTTCGACGGTCAGCGCGACCGGTGGCAGCGCGGTCCGGTCGACCTTTCCGTTGCCGGTCAGCGGCAGCCGGGGCAGCACCACGAAGCCGGCCGGCACCATGTGGCCGGGCAGGGTCGCGCGCAGGTGCTCGCGCACCGCGTCGGGGTCCGGTGGCGCGGCCGGGTCGGCGGGCACCAGGTATCCGGCGAGCCCTCGTCCGCCGGGCAGGTCGTCGCGGACGGTGACGACCGCATCGGCGACCGCCGGGTGGCCGGCCAGCGCCGCCTCGACCTCGCCGGTCTCGATCCGGAACCCCCGGATCTTGACCTGCCGGTCGATCCGGCCGAGGAACTCGATCTGCCCGTCGGGCAGGAACCGCCCCAGGTCGCCGGTGCGGTACATCCGGCTGCCGGGCGGGCCGAACGGGTCCGGCCGGAACCGGCGGGCGGTCGCGGCCGGGCGGCCGTGGTAACCACGGGCCAGACCGGCGCCGGCGATGACCACCTCGCCGGGCACCCCCACCGGCACCGGGACCAGTTCCGGGGAGAGCACGTACACCCGGGTGTTGGGCAGCGGACGGCCGACCGGCACCGAGGGCGCGTCCGGGTCGACCCGGGTGACCCGCTCGCACGTCGCCATCAGGGTGCACTCGGTGGGGCCGTAGAGGTGGACGAAGGTGAACCGGTCGGGGTCGTGCCGGGCGAGCAGGGCGGCGGCGTGCCGGGGCGACATGAGGTCGCCGCCGACGAGGACCCGCTCGACGCGGTCGAGGAGTTCCGGTGCCGCGTCGAGGACCAGCGGCAACTGCGGCGACACCAGTTGCACGACGGTCACCGGGTTGCGGGTGATCCCCTCCCGCACCTGGTCGAGGAAGGGTTGGTCGGGGGCGGGGACGGCGAGCGCCCCGCCGTTGAGCAGCGGCGCCCACACCTCCGTGACGGAGGCGTCGAACGCCAGGGAGGCGAGGTGCAGCACCGTCTGACCGGGACCGAAGTGGCCGTAGGTCACCTCGCGGACCCGGGCGACGAGGGCACGCTGGGCGACGGCCACCCCGTTGGGGGTGCCGGTGGAGCCGGAGGTGTGGATGACGTAGGCCAGGCTCTCCGGGCCGCCCCGGCGGGGCGGGTCGTCGGCCGGGTGCCGGTCGAGCCCGGCGGCCGGGTCGTCGAGCCGGAGCAGCCGTGCGCCACTGCCGGTGACCCGGTCGGCGTGCGCGAGGTCGGTGAGCACCACCGGCGCGGCCACGTCGTCGACGAGCGCGGCCAGCCGCCGGGGTGGATGGCCGGGGTCCAGCGGCAGGTAGCCGCCGCCGGCCTTCAGCACGCCGAGCAGCGCGGCGACCGCGTCCACCGAGCGGGGCAGGCAGACGCCGACCACCACCTCCGGACCGACGCCGAGGTCGGTCAGGGCGGCGGCGATCCGGTTGGCCCGCCGGTTCAGCTCCCGGTAGCTGGTCGCCACACCGGCGGTGTGGATCGCCGGGGCGTCGGGGGCGCGGCGGACCTGTTCCTCGAAGAGTCCGGCCACGGTGGCCGTGTCGGGGAACGGCACGGCCGTGTCGTTCCAGGCGTCCAGGATCAGCGCGCGTTCCCCGGCGGTCAGCAGCGGCAGGGCGGCGACCGGTCGGTCCGGTTCCCGGACGGCGGCGGCGAGCAGGGTGGTGTAGTGGCCGGCGAGCCGGGCCATCCGCTCGGCGTCGAAGATGTCCGCGCGGTACTCCAGCCGGCCGTCCAGCCGGGTGTCGGACTCCTCCACCGCGACCACCAGGTCGGTACGGGCGAACGGGTACGCCAGGATCTCGGCGGTGGCGGTCAGGTCGCCGAACCGCCAGCGGCGGGTGCCGATCCGTTCGTGGGAGAACATCACCTGGAACAGCGGGGTGACCCCGGGTATCCCGGGCAGGTCCAGGGCGTCGACCACGTGCTCGAAGGGGACGGCGCCGTGGGCCATCGCCTCGCGGACCGCACGGCCGGTGGCGGTGAGCAGTTCCCGGGTGGTGGTGGACCCGGTGGCGGTCAGCCGTACGGCGACGGTGTTGAGCAGTGGCCCGAGCGTGCGGTGCAGGTCCGGGCTGTCGCGCAGGGTGACCGGCACGCCGACGCACAGGTCCGACTGCCGGGTGTAGCGGTGCAGCAGCGCCGCCAGGCCGCCGAGCAGGGTGCCGAAGAGACTCACGCCGCAGTCCCGGCTCAGCTCGCGCAGTCGGGGCAGTAGCGGCGACCCGACGGTGAAGCGGTGCACCGCCGCCCGACCGGGCGCGGTGCGGGGCCGGGGCCGGTCGGTGGGCAGCTCCAGGACGGGCGGTACCCCGGCCAGGCGACGCCGCCAGTGGTCCAGGTCGGCGCGGGCGGCGGGCGAGCCGGCCAGGGCGAGCCGGCGTTCGGTCCACTCGGCCAGCCCGACCCGGGGTTCCGGCACCGGGGTCGGTGTGCCGGCGACGGCGGCGGCGTACTCGGTGAGCAGTTCGTCGACGAGCTGCTCGACGGAGGAGCCGTCGCAGACGGTGTGGTGGACGGTGAGGCAGAGTTCGTGGCGCCGGTCGTCCAGTCTCAGCAGCCGGGCCCGCAGGAGTGGCAGCTCGGTGGGGGCGAACGGCCGGCGGTGCTGGGCGTCGGCCAGTTCCCGGGCCCGTTCGGCGCGCTGCTGCGGCACCTGGCGCAGGTCGGTGACGGGGACCGGGACCTGCGGGCCGGGTGGGTCGACGATCACCTGGTGCGGCCGGCCGTCCACGGTGTCGAACCCGGTGCGCAGCGCCTCGTGCCGGGCCACGCAGCGGCCGAGGGCGTTGCGCAGGGTGGGCACGTGCAGCGGGCCGCGCAGGTCGACCCGGACCGGCACCGGGTAGACGGCGTGGTCGTCGGCGAACCGTTCGGCCAGCCAGAGCCGCTCCTGCGCGGCGGTCGCCGGGAGCAGGCTGGCGTCCAGCTCGGTGAGCCGGTCAGCTTCGGACATCGGTACCACCTCGTCGTACTCGCAGGGTGGAGTCGGCGCCGACGACGGCCCGGACGCGGACCCGTCGGGCGGTCGGCGCCGCGGTGGGGGTGGTGGCGTGGCCCGGGGCGGTGCCGGCCCGTTCCCCGGCGTCGACCAGGGCGGCGATCGTGGCGACCGTGGGGTCGAGCAGCACCTCCCGGACCGGCAGCTCGACGGCGAACCGGTCGCGGACCAGGCCGACGAGCCGGGCCAGCAGCAGCGAGTGGCCGCCCAGCTCGAAGAAGTCGACGCGGGTGCCGACCTCGTCGACGCCGAGGAGATCGGCGCAGAGGGCGGCGACCTGTCGCTCGGTGGCGGTCGTCGGGCGGTCGACGGGCCGGTCCCGGCCGACCGGCCGGGTGGGGACGCCCGCCAGCGCGGCAAAGTCGATCTTGCCGTTGGGGGTGAGCGGGGGGCGGTCCAGGACCGCGTACCGGACCGGGCAGACCGCCTGCGGCAGGGCACGCGCGGCGTGGGTCGCGACGGCCCGCAGGTCCGGGCTGGTTCCAGGTTCCCGGACCAGGTAGGCGACGAGCCCCGCGCCCGGGCCGTCGGCGGCCACCGTGACGACCGCCCGACGCACCCCGGGGGCGGCGCCGAGCACCGCCTCGACCTCCTCCGGGTCCACCCGGATGCCGCGTACCTTGACCTGTCGGTCGACCCGGCCGAGCAGCACCAGTTGGCCGTCGGGCAGCATCCGCCCCCGGTCCCCGGTGCGGTACATCCGGCTGCCCGGCGCGGGGGCGTACGGGTCGGGTCGGAACCGGTCGGCGGTCTGGCCGGGCCGGCCCCGGTAGCCCTGGGCGACCCCGGCCCCGCCGATCCACACCTCGCCGGGCTGGCCGACCGGGACCGGCCGCAGCCGGTGGTCGAGCACGTAGACGGACGTGTTGGGCATCGGTGGGCCGACCGGCCACCGGTACGCCGCCGCGCGTCCGGTCAGCTCGGGGCCGGTGGTCGGCAGCGCGCCGATGGTGGAGTCGACGGTCGCCTCGGTGACGCCGTAGGTGTTGACCACCTCGGTCCCGGGCGGCAGCAGCCGCAGCAGCAGGTGGTGGTCGGCCGCGGTCCACGGCTCCACCCCGAGGGCGACCAGCCGCATGTTGGGCAGGGACGCGCCGAGGTCGAGCAGCGGACGCAGCACCGACGGGACGAACTCGGCGGTGGTGACCCGTTCTGCGCGCAGCAGCTCGTGCAGGCGCGCCGGGTCGACGACGTCCTCGTCGGGCACGATCACGAGCCGGGCACCGGAGCAGAGCGCGCGGACCAGTTCCCCGCTGAACACGTCGAAGGCCGGGCCGGCGAGCTGGGCGACCGCCGTGTCGGGCCCGAGGCGGTACCGGCGGTGCCAGCCGAGGTGGGCGTTGACCAGTGCCCGGTGACTGACCGCGGTGCCCTTCGGGGTGCCGGTCGAGCCGGAGGTGAACAGCAGGTAGGCGGTGTTGTCCGGGCCGGTCCGGCCGGTCCGGGCCGGTGGCCCGTCCGGGGCGAGGCGCAGCAGCCGGCGGTCGCCGTCCGACGCCCCGCCGGTGACGTCCTCGGGCCGGTCCGTCCCGTCCCTGGCGGCGGCGTCGGTGTCGTCGGCGAGGCGGGCCGCCAGGTGGGCCCGGGTCAGCAGCAGCCGGGCGTCACCGTCGCGCAGCATGGTCCGCCACCGCCGCTGCGGGTGCCGGGGTTCGAGGAGCAGGTACGCGCCGCCGGCCTTCAGGACGGCCAGCAGGTCGACGACCAGGTCGGCGGAGCGCTCGGCGAGCACCCCCACGACGGTCTCCGGGCCGACCCCGGCGGCACGCAGCCGCCCGGCCAGCTCCCCGGCCGCCCGGTCCAGCTGGGCGTAGGTCGTCCGGCGGCCCCGGTCGACGACCGCGACCGCGTCCGGACGGGTCCGCGCGTGTGCCTCGACGAGCTCGTGCACGGTGCGCGACGGCACGGTCCACGCCGGCCCGTGGGCGACCGAGTCCCCGGTGCGGGAGGCGGCGAGGTCGCGGACCGGCCGGGCGGGGTCGGCCACCACCCGGGCGAGCAGGGTGGTCAGGTCGTCGGCGAGACGCCGCGCCCAGGCCGCCGAGTACCGGTCGGCGCGGTACTCCAGGGCCGCCAGCAACGCCTCGCCGTCGTCCTCCACGGTGAGAGTGAGGTCGAACTTGGCCTCCCGGCCGGGCGTCTCGAAGCGGTGCAGGCCCACCGGACCGCCGTCGAGGGCCCGGACCTCGACGCCGGGCAGCGACAACTCGTCCGGGGGAAACGAGTGCAGGTCGAACATCACCTGGAACAGCGGGTTACGGTCGGGGTCGCGGACCGCGCCGGCGGACTCGATGACCGCGTTGAGCGGGACGTCCTGGTGTTCCAGCGCGCCGAGCATCCGGCGGCGGCTCTGCGCGAGCAGGTCCCGGAACGTGGTGTCGGCCCCGAACCGGGCACGCAGCACGACGGTGTTGACGAACATCCCGATCAGGTGGTGGAACGCCGGACGGGGCCGGTGGGTCAGCGGGGTGCCGAGCAGCAGGTCGTCCTGGCCGGTGCGGTGGTGCAGGACGGTCGCGTAGGCGGTGGCCAGGGCCACGAAGAGGGTGACGCCGGTGGTGCGGCACAGCTCACGCACCCCGGCGGCCAGGCCGGGTTCCACGGTGAACCGCAGGAGCGCTCCCGGGCCGTCCGGCCCGGGGTCACCCGGCAGGTCGCCGGGCACGTCGAGCACCGTCCGGGCGTCGGCGAGCTGGTCACGCCACCAGTCCAGGCGGACCCGACGGTCCCGTCGCCAGGTGTCCTGCTGGAACTCGACGTAGTCCCGGTAGCCGGGCCCGGTGACGGCGGGCGCGGGAGCGGACGCGCCGGTCGCCGCCCGGTAGCCGGTGCCGAGCGCCCGGAAGAGCAGGCCGAGCGACCAGCCGTCGAAGGCGATGTGGTGGGCGGCCAGCAGCAGGACGTGTTCGTCGGCGGCGGTGCGCAGCAGCCGGGCCCGCAGCAGCCGGCCGGTGGTGAGGTCGAACGGGGTGTCCCGTTCGTCGCGTACCGCCGCCTCGACCTCGGTGTCCGGGTCGCTGCTGTCGGACAGGTCGGTCACCGGCAGCGGGAAACGCCACGGGGCGACCGGCACCGCGCGGGGCACCCCGTCGGCGTCCAGCCGGTAGCTGGTCCGCAGGGGCTCGTGGCGCTCGACGAGATTCTGGAACGCCGCGCGGAGGGCATCGACCCCGAGGTGGCCGCGCAGCCGGACCCCGCCGGAGAAGACGTACCGCGTGGAGTGCGGTTGGGACCAGGCCAGGTACCACTGAGTCTGCTCGGCGTGCGACAGCGGACGGGCCGGGGCCGGCGGGGACACCGACGACGGCGCGGCGGCACCGTCGACCGGCGGTGCCGCGTCGGCTTCGGCGAACGGCCCGAGGGCGGACGGCACGGGGCCGGGCGGTCCCGGCGGGGCGGTGTCGTCGGGCGGACCGGCCGGGGCGGCGTCGCCGGACAGTTCGGCGGCGAGGGCGGCGACCAGGGTGTCGATCCGGTCGTGTTCGAGCAGCAGCCAGGGTCGCACCGGGACGCCGAGGCCGGTCTCCAGCCGCGCCGCCACCCGCATCGCCCGCATGGAGTTGATCCCGAGGTCACGCAGCGAGCGGTCGGCAGCGAGCTGGCCGGTGTCCGTCCGCAGCACCGCCGCCACCGCCGCACGCACCCGGTTGGTCAGGTCGGTCGGGTCCGGGGCGCTCATCGGCGGGCCGCAGGTGGTGTCGGGTCGGCGGCCGGTTTCCGCGCCGGGTGGTCACCGTCGACGATGCGGACGTGGGTCGGGGCCGGGGCGGGCGTGGCGGCCGGGTCGACGGCGAGCAGCAGGACGCCGTCGCGCTCCCCGGCCGGGGCGAACCCGGCGAAGCGCAGGTTCACCAGCATGATCCGGTTGACGCTGGACGGGACGAACTCCGCGCACGGCCGACGCCCGGCCGCCCGGGCCCGGGCGACGACGTGGTGCAGCAGGGCGCTGCCGGCTCCCCGGGAGACCACCCGGCAGGACATCAGCAGCAGGGTGAGGACGTGGTCGTCGCCGGCCAGCTCGCTGACCGCCAACCCGATCGTGCCGTACGAGCCGTACCGGTCGGTCAGCGAGGCCACCAGGACCTCGTGCCGGGGATCGGCGCACAGGGCCCGCAACTGCTCCATCGAGTAGGTGCGCCCGGTGGTGTTGAGCTGGTGGGTGCGCACGGTCAACTCCCGGGCCCGTTCCAGGTCCTCCTCGCGGGCCCGGCGCACGGTCATCACCAGGTCGAGCCCGGCGAGGAACTCGGCCCGGTGCGCGCCAGCGCGCTCCTCGTCGACGCGACGGCGTTGTTCGGCCTGGTACATGACCCGCCGCCGCCGCGACTCCCCGGTCAGTCGCTCCGGCACGAACTCCGGTCGGTCCGGCAGGTCGGCGGCCGCGCTGTCCGGGTAGCAGCGGACCATGGGCAGGGCGTCGGCCACCTCGTCGCGCTCCGACGGGTCGTTGTCGACGAAGGCGAACGAGTCCGGGTTCAGGTTGAGCGCGGCGGCGGTCCGGCTCACCGCGACGGACTTCGCGTCCCAGCCGACCTCGACGTGGACGAAGTAGTCCAGCAGCCCCAGCTCGCGCAGGTGCGCGACGGCGCGGTCATGGTCGCCGCGACTGGCGACGGCGTGCAGGATGCCCCGTCCGTCGAGCGTGCGCAGCGTGTCGACCACCTCCGTCCGGGCTCGGGGGACGTCCCCTTCGAGCAGCACGCCGTCCCAGAGTGTGTCGTCGAGGTCCCAGACCACGCACTTGATTCCGACGGGCTCGGTCGCTCCGCTCACCGCGATGCTCCTTCCTTCCGGTCGTCGGGCAGGTACTCGAACAGGGCGGAGCTCCAGGCGGCCACCGGGCTGCTGTTCATCACCAGCACCCGGTCCCCGGCGCGCAGCTCCGGCGCCGCCCCGGCCAGGTTGAGCAGCACATCGGCGGAGCCGAGGTGGCCGTACTCGCGCAGGTTGCGGACGCAGACCGGGAGCAGCTCGACGTCCAGGGCCTCCTGCCAGAAGGCGAACGCGCCGGTCGAGAGGTTCTGCATCACGTAGCGCACCTCGTCGGCCCGCAGCCCGTTGCGGGCCAGCAGCCCGGCGTTGAGGTCGGCCAGCCGGCGGCGGCTCTCCAGCGCCAGCCGGAAGGAGTAGGTGTGCGGGTCGGCGCACTCCTCCTGCCAGCGGGACGCCGGGCGGTCGCGGTAGCGGATGCGGAACAGGTCGGCGTACTCGCCGTTGCTGGTCAGGACCTGGTCGACCAGCCGGAACCCACCGCTCGGGTACGACGTGACCAGCGCGGCCAGGCCACCGTCACCGAGCACGGTCATCGGTGGGCGGTACCGGGCCGGGGTGGCCGTCCGGGCGCCCATGGCGACCAGCCCGGTGCGCCAGCCGGGGTTGGCGGCGAAGAGTCCGGAGCAGACGGCCAGGGCGGCCGAGGAGGAGACGCAGCCCAGCTCGCCGACGCCGAGGGTGACGGCGTGGGTGGCCCCGACCAGCCGTTGCACCCGGGTGGCCTCGCTGGCGAGCAGGTGTTCGGGGGCGCGCCCCTGCACCAGCAGCAGCACGTCGACCTCGGCCGGGTCGGTGCCGGTCTCGGCGAGCGCGGCGGTGGCGGCGCCGGCGGCGAGCGCCACCTCGCCGAGGTCACCGGCGTCGCGGATCCGCTCGACGCCCAACCGGAGCACGGCGTTCCGCTGCGCGTCACCGGCGGTGGAGAGTTCGGGGAGTTCGGCGACGGGGCACACGCGTTCGGGCAGGAACGTGGCGACCCGGCGGACGTACAGCGGCATCACCCGGCCCCCCGTCCGGCCGTCGCGGTGGCCGCCCAGCGGCGGAACTCGGCGTCGCAGACGTGGTCCTGGCAGACCTCGTCGGAGCCCTCGATGATCTGCATGATCTTGGCGTCCCGGAAGAACCGCTCGGCGGGGTGGCCCGGCGCGCAACCGCGCGCGCCGAGCACCTGCACCGCGTCCCGGGTGACCCGCGCCGCCGCGCCGGCCGCGACGTACTTGGCCAGCATGGTCCGGTCCGGGCGGGGCCGGGTCTGCCGCCACCGCGCGGCGTCCTCGCAGACCAGCCGGGCGGAGGTGACCGCGGCGACCATGTCGGTGACCAGCCGCCGGACCAGTTGCCGGTCGGCGAGCACGCCGGTTCCGGTACGTCGGGAGACCGCGTGCCGGGCGCTGAGTTCCAGGCACGCCTCGGCCATGCCCACACAGCCCCAGGCGACGCTGAACCGGCCGTGGTCCAGTGCGGCGGCCACCACGTGCGTCAGCCCGCTCCCGGCCCGGGCCAGCTGGTTGCCGGCCGGCACCACCACCCCGTCGAGCACGACGTCGGCCAGCATGGCGGCGCGCAGGCCGAGCTGTCCCCGGACCGGGTGGACGGTCAGGCCCGGGGTGTCCCGGGGCACGAGCACGGCGGTGGGACCGGCGTCGGAGACGCCCAGCACGAGGAAGACCCGCGCCAGCTCGCCAAAGGTCACCCAGAGCTTCCGGCCGGTGATCCGCAGGCCGCCCGGGGTGTGGTCGATCCGGGTCCGGACGGCCGCGAGGTCGCTGCCCGAGGTGTCCTCGGTGGCGGCGAGCGCGGCGAGGACCGTGCCGTCGGCGAGCCGGGGCAGCCAGGTGTCGCGTTGGGACGCGTCGCCGCGCCGGGCGACCACGTCGGCCACCATGGACTGCACGGTGACGAGGCTGCGCACCGAGCTGCACACCGCGCCGATCCCGGCGCAGAGCCGGCCGAAGGTCAACGCGTCCAGTTCGGTGCCGCCGTGGGCGGCCGGGACGGCGGCACCGAGCCACCCGGCGCGGCGGACCGCGTCGAGGACGTCGGTGGGCAGCCGCCCGGCCCGGTCCCACTCCCCCGCCTCCGGTCCGTACCGCTGGCCGAACTCGGCCAGCCCCGGCACGGCTTCGGCACGGACGGGGGCGGTCCGGGCACCGGCGGTCACGGGCGGGACTCCGGGGCGTCGGCGCGGCTTCGCCGCTTGGCGTCGACCAGGTCGGTCATGCTGGCGATGCTGCGGAAGTTGGCCAGGTCCAGGTCCTCGATTTCGAGGACGATGGCGAAGGTGCGTTCGATGAACGTCACCAGTTCGAGGGCGAACAGGGAGTTCACGTAACCCAGGGTGAAGATGTCGTCCGTACGACCGAGGCTCCGGTCGCCGAATTCCGTTTCGAGGTACTCACGGATGACCGGCTCCGGGTCGTGCTGACCGGCGACTTGCTCGTCCAATTCGAGTGACAAGGTAGTCCCCAAACACGCGAGGCGACAATTAAGGCTGACCCCCTCCATTGGTACACGCAGATTCGGCACGAAAACAGCATTGACTTTCGCCTAACCCACTGGTACGATTCCAGAACACATTGATATTCACCTTTACTGAATGGCGTGTTGAATTTTCGTTAAGCCACCCCGCCATCCCCGGGTCCAGCAGGAACAGGCCATGCTCGGCCCACCCGTTACCCCCCGCTGCGATCGACCGCGCAGCGGGGGTTTGCCGTGCTGAGCACCGCTGGAGGACCGTCCTTCGAATTGCGCCGTCACCCCACTTCCGCGCCCTTCGACAGGCGCCCGGAGAGCCGGCGCTGGACACCGGCCGGGTTTAATGGGAGTCGACGCGGCGTTCAGTGGCACGAGATTGTTGACCAATTGATGACGGTGATAGCGTCAGGCCTTGGTCGCAACAGCGGCAGCCACACCGCGCCAACAGGCCGCAACCGATTTTCCGGAGGCCGATAATGGTCCTGAGCAACCTGACACCCACGTCAACCTCGCACGACCGTCCCGCGTTCGACGTGTTCCAGGGTTTCGCGTTGTGCGCCGTCCTGTCGTCGTTGGAGACCACGGGCGCGTTGGACGTTCTCGTCCGCGACGGCGGCTGGGACGGCCTCGCCGCCGACGGCGAGGAACTGCTCGCCACCGAACTGCTGCGCTATCTCACCGAACGGGGCATGCTGCACCGCCGCGACGGCCGGTACGAGCTGACCCCGGTCGCCGAGGCCGTCCGCGCGGACATCGGCTACCTGGTCTGGCTCTGCGGAGGTTACGGTGTCCCGCTGCGGTCCGTGGGGGACCTCCTCACCGGGGCGCTCCGCTACGGCGGCGACACCACTCGGGACGGGCGCGGGGTCGCCGTGGGCTCGGCGATCGTCGGCGCGCGGGACCTCGTCCCGCCGGCCCGGGAGCTGCTGGCCGGCGTCCGCGTCGACCACGCCGTCGACCTCGGCTGCGGCAACGCACGGTTCCTGCTGTCGGTCTGCCGGGCGGCGGATGCCGGCGGACTCGGCCTCGACGTGAACGCCGACGCCTGCGCCGAGGCCCGGCGCGAGATCGACGCGGCCGGCGTCGCCGACCGGATCACGGTCCGGTGCGCCGACGCCGGGGCCCTCGACGGCATCCCGGAGCTGGCCCGCACCGACCTGGTCATCGCGTTCTTCCTGCTGCACGAGATCCTCGCCGACGGCCGTCCGGCACTGGTCGGGTACCTGCGGAACCTGGCCGGCCGGCTGCCCGACGGCGCGCACCTGCTGGTCGCCGAGGTCTCGCCCGACCCGGCCCGACCGGCCGGCGGTCACCTGTTCAACCCCGAGTTCACGCTGGTGCACGCGATGATGCGGCAACGGCTGATGGACGAGTCCGGCTGGCGGGAGACCTTCGCCGCCGGCGGTTTCGACCTGGTGCGCGCGGTCCACCCCCGGATGCCCGGCAGCCTGCTCATGCTGGCCCGGAAGGGGGCCTGAGGTGACCACCGGGGACGCCGCCGCCCTGCGCGAGGCGGTCCGCGCCGCCCGCGCCGACCACCGACCCACGGTCGGCAACCGGTTCGGTACGGTGCCGCTGGCCGACGCCTACCGGATCCAGGCCGACCTGTTCGGCACACCCGTGGCGTGGAAGCTCGGCCTGCTCAGCCCCGCCAAGCAGCGGCAGATGGGGCTGACCGAACCCGTCTACGGACGGGTTCCCGCGTCCCGGCTGCGCACCGGCGGAATCCGGTTGGCCGAGTTCCTCCAACCCCGGGTCGAACCGGAGCTGGCGGCCGTGCTCGGCGCGGACATCCCGGCGGGAGCGTCGCCGGCACAGGCCGGGGACGCGGTCAGCCACCTGGTGCTGGCCCTCGACGTCCTGGACAGCGCCTGGCGGGACTACCGGTTCTGCGCCGCCGAGGTGGTCGCCGACAACTCCTCCGGCGGCGCGGCCGTCCTGGCCGACGACCCCGTCGACGACCGTACGGGGTCCCTGCGACTCACCCTGGACGGCACCACGCTGGCCGAGGGCGACCTGGCCGATCTGGCCCCGCCCGCGCCGCAGCTCGCCTGGCTGGCCGGGCAGGTCGGCGGCCTGTCCGCCGGCAGCCGGGTGCTGCTCGGCTCACCCGCCGCCTCGGTGCCGGCCCGCGCGGGCTCACTGGTGGTGCACGGCGGCGGACGCACCCTCACCGTCGCGATCGAACCCTGACGACCGGAGGTCACCGATGCCGTTCATCCAGGTCACCATGGCCGCCGGCCGGACCGCGCAGCAGAAGCGGGACCTGCTCGCCGCCCTGGCCGACGCGGTCACCGTCACCATCGGCGCCCCCCGCGAGGCGGTGCGCGCGTGGATCGTCGAGGTCGACCCGGGCGAGGTCATCGCCGGCGGCGTCATCCTCGCCGACCGGGCGTCATGACCGCCGACCGCTGGTGGCAGATCCCCGTCGCCCGCCCCGACGCGCCGGTCCGGCTGATCTGTCTGCCGCACGCCGGTGGCGGACCGGCCGGCTACGCGCACTGGGCCGGACGGATCACCGGGATGGAGGTGACGCTGGTCCGGCCACCGGGCCGGGAGGCCCGCTACGCCGAGCCCCCGTACCGGCGGATCGGTCCGCTCGTGACCGACCTCGCCACGGCGCTGCGCCCCCTGCTCGACGACCGGTACGTGCTCTACGGGCACAGCCTCGGCGCGCTGGTCGGCTACGAACTGCTCCAGCACCTCCGCGCGGCGGGCGCGCGGCTGCCGGACCGCCTGGTCGTCTCCGGCGCCGAGGCGCCGGACGTCGGCCGCCGGGCCGGTCACCTCCTGCACCGCCTGCCCGACGACGCGCTGATCGACCGGGCCGCCGAACTCGGCGGCACCCCGCCGGCCCTGCTGGCCAACCGGGACCTCCTGCGGCTGCTGCTGCCCACCCTCCGCGCCGACCTGGAGGTCGCCGAGACCTACCGGTGGACCGCCCGGCCCACCCTGCCGGTGCCGATCCACGCCTTCCACGGCCGACGCGACCCGCTGGTGACGAGGGAGGCGGCGGCCCGGTGGCAGGCGCACACCGACTCGACGTTCGACCTCACCACGCTGCCCGGCGGGCACTTCCTCGACCCGGCGGAGGAGTCCGCGCTGTTCGCGGCGATCGACCGGCCGGTGGCCGCCGGCGCCGGCCGGTCGCCGGCGCTCGGGGGCGGCACCGGCTCGGGCGGCACGCTTCCCGGCCACCGGGCCGGGAGCTGAACACCGACCACCACCGCGTACGCCGACGGAAGGAGACATCGTGGCAGCCGCGTTCGTCGCGCACGTCATCGACGGGGAACTGGTCGAGTCCCTCCGGGGTGACCGGTTCGAGTCGGTGGACCCGTGGACCCGCGCGCCCTGGACCGAGGTCGCCCTCGGCGGCCACGCCGACGTCGACCGGGCCGTACGGGCGGCCCGGGTCGCGGCCGACCAGGGGCCCTGGCCACGGATGGGGCACACCGAGCGCGGTCGGCTGCTGCACCGCCTGGCCGACCTGATCGTCGCCAACGGCGACCTACTCGCGCGCACCGACAGCACCGACATGGGGCGACCGGTCAGCCAGGCCCTCGCCCGGGACGTTCCCCGGGCGGCGGCGAACTTCCGGTTCTTCGCCGACCACGCCCGGCTCACCCCGGCCGAGGCGCTCCCCTCCGACCACGGCCACCACGCCTACACCCGCCACGAGCCGGCCGGCGTGGTCGCCGCCATCGCACCGTGGAACCTCCCGCTGATGCTCGCCTCCTGGAAGATCGTGCCTGCCCTGGCCTGGGGAAACACGGTGGTGCTCAAGCCCGCCGAGCAGAGCCCGGCGTCGGCGACGATCCTCGCCCGGCTGGCCCTGGAGGCCGGGATACCGCCCGGGGTGCTCAACGTCGTGCACGGCTACGGGAGCGACGGCGCCGGCCAGGCGCTCACCGAACATCCGGGCATCGACCGGATCACCTTCACCGGCGAGTCGGCCACCGGACGGGCGGTCTCCACCGCCGCCGCCCGTGGCCTCGTCCCGGTCAGCCTCGAACTGGGCGGGAAGAACCCCGCGCTGGTCTTCGCGGACGCCGACCTGGACCTCGCGGTGCGGACGGCCGCCGAGGGGGCCTTCGGCAACGCCGGCCAGATGTGCCTCTCGGGCAGCCGGATCTTCGTGGCACGCGCGGTGTACGGGGAGTTCGTCGAGCGGCTGCACGCCGCCGGCCGGGCGATGACCGCCGGCGACCCCGGCGACCCGGCCACCGAGATCGGACCGCTCGCCTCGGCCGAACACCACCGCAAGGTCAGTGACCACCTGACCCGGGCCCGCGCGGACGGCTGCCGGGTGTACGGCGGGGAGGGCTCCGGCTGGCTCGTCCGGCCCGCCGTGCTCACCGGCGTGCCCCGGGACGCCCCGGTGCAGACCCGGGAGGTCTTCGGGCCGGTGGCCACGGTGACGCCGTTCGACCACGAGGAGGAGGCCGTCGGTCTCGCCAACGACACGCCCTTCGGCCTCAGCGCCACGGTGTGCACCACCGACCTGTCCCGCGCCCACCGGGTCGCCGCGCGGCTGCGCGCCGGCACCGTCTGGGTCAACTGCTTCTTCGTCCGGGACCTGCGGGCGCCCTTCGGCGGGGTCGGCGCCTCCGGCGTCGGGCGGGAGGGCGGTCTGTTCAGCCGGGACTTCTTCACCGAACCCAAGGCCGTGGTGGTCGACGTCGCCGGCCGCTGACCTCCCCGGCGTCCCGGCGGGACCGGGAGGGGCGCGGAGTCAGTGCGGGACGGGCCGACGGCCCGGCGGGGTGGCTGCGCGCAGGACGCGGCGCAGCAGCAGCGGAGCCGCCGCCGCCCACGCCTGGACCGAGCAGGCGTGCGGGTACGGCACCGGGACGGGATGCTCGTCGCGACCGAACCCGGCGAACACCTCCGGCAGCCGGTACCGGTGGTGCGCGGCGGCGGCGAGCAGGCCCCGGGCGACCGTGTCCGCCTCGGCGTGCAGACCGTGGCGGGCCAGTCCGGCGACCGTGATCGCGGTGTCGTGCGGCCAGACACCGCCGGTGTGGTACGAGAGCGGGTGGTAGGCGGGCTGGCCGGCGGCGACGGTCCGGATGCCCCAGCCGCTGAAGAAGTCCGGCCCGGCCAGCCGGCGACCGACCCGGGTCGCGCGGTCGTCGTCGAGCAGCCCGGTCCAGAGCACGTGGCCGGCGTTGCTGGCCAACGCGTCGACCTGTCGGCCGTCCTCGGTGCGGGCGAGCGCCACGAAGTCGTCCCGGTCCAGCCAGAAGTCCCGGACGAAGCGGGCCCGCAGGTCGGTGGCGGCCCCGTCCAGGCGGTCGGCGTAGCCGGGGTCGCCCCAGACCCGGCGGGCGATGCCGGCGGTGCCGCGCAGCGCGGCGTACGCGTAGGCCTGCACCTCGGCCACGGCCAGCCGGCCGTGGGCCGGCTCTCCCGACCGGAAGCAGATGCCCCGGGCGGAGTCCTTCCAGCACTGGTGGACCAGGCCGGCGCCGTCCGTGCGGTAGACGAGCCAACCCAGCCGGTCCAGTCCGCCGTGGTCGAACATCCAGGTGACCGCCGCGCGGGCCGGGGTCTCCAGTTCGGCGGCGAGCGCGTCGTCGCCGGTCTCGGCCAGCAGCATCAGGAACAGTGGGGTGGCGTCCACCGTGCCGTAGTAGCGCCCGTAGGGGACGTGCCCGAAGTGGCTCAACTCGCCCCGACGGCGTTCGTGCAGGATCTTGCCCGGTTCCTCGACCCGGGACGGGTCCACCGTCCGGCCCTGGGCGGCGGCGAGGGCACGCAGGGTGCCGGCGGCGAGCCACGGCGCGGCGGTGCGGGCGAAGGTCGCGGTGAGCAGGCTGTCACGGCCGAAGAGGGTGAGGAACCAGGGGGATCCGGCGGCGACGGTGTGCCCACCGGCGCCGTCCGGGATCACCAGCGCCGACAGGTCGGCGGCGCCCCGCGCGACGGCCCCGGCCAGCAGGGCGTCCCCGGTCGGCTCGGCGACGACGGCCGGCGCGGCGGGCGGCACGCCGGTGGCCGCGCGGACCTCCACCGTCACGGTGACCTCGCCGCGCGGCGGCACCTCCGACGTCCAGGAGAGGCCGGCGTCGTGCACCTCGGACGGCGGGGAACCGGCCCGGAGGGTCGTCGCGCGGTGGAAGTCCGCACGTCGGTAGGTGAGACGTACCCCGTCTCCGGTGCGGCGGACGCCACGGACCCCGGCCGGCCCGGGGTGGTCCCGGTCGGTCCGCAGCGCGAACTGGTCGGCGAAGTCGGCGGCGAAGCGGTAGGACACGGTCAGCCGGACCGGTTCGGCCCGGTGGTTGACGATCCGGACCCGTTCGGTGAGCCGTCCGTACCGGACGGTCTGCCGGCGGAACACCGTGCAGGGCGGGTCGGTTCCCCGCCGGGTCCACGGCGCGAGCACCAGTTCGTCGCCGTTCCCGGCGAGCAGGCGGGGCCGGGTGCCGTCGACGGTGAGTTCCCAGTGGGACAGGTGCCGGGTGTCGTCGAGGAAGAGGCCGTAGGTGTCGGTGTCGGGGACGTCGCCGGAGGTGTCGGTCCGCAGCAGGGTGCCCTCGCCGAGCAGTTCCCGGACGGTCACGGCGCGGTCCGCAGCAGGTCCAGGACGACCGCCGCGGTCCAACTGAAGTCGGTCGCCCCCCGTCCCTCGCCGGTGAACGGATGCAGGTACTCGCGGAAGCCGGCCTGCCGGGCGGCGGTGAGGGTGGCGTCGCGCAGCCGGCCGGCGTGGTCGAGTTCACCGTGCTGGGTCAGGCCGTGCCAGACCAGCCAGGTGGTGTTGAACCAGCCGGGGCCGCGCCAGTACCGGTCCGGGTCGAAGGCCGGGCCGGTCAGGTCGTAACTGGGCGGCAGGGCGGTGCGCCCGAGCCGGAAGTGGTCGCCCAGCGCGGACTTCACCAGTGCCGGGGCCACCGGCAGGTCCGCCACGACCAGCGGAGTGAGGCCGGCGACGGTGCGCTGCCGGTCGAGCCGGCGCTCGTGCACGTCGTAGGCGTGGCAGAACCCGTCGGCGAAGAGCCGGGCGACGAGGGCCGTGCCGGTGCGCTCCGCCGCCTCGCGGTGCGGTCGTGGGTCCGCGCCGATCTCGGCGGCGATGTCGGCGAGCGCGGACTCCGACGCGGCGTACAGCGCGTTGACCATGGGGTCGAGCAGCACGAACTGCGCGTCGGCGAGGCGGTCGGCGTAGCCGGAGTCCCGGTAGTCGCCGGCCAGCCGGACGTAGCGGCCGTAGTCGGTGTCGGTCGGGCGTTCGGCGGCCTGCACGTGGTGCAGGTCGCGGCGGCGGAACCCGTGGGTCGGCGTCGGCTCCACCCGGCACAGCGCGTCGTCCCAGGCCGGGCTGTTGTCCATGCCGGACTCCCACGGGTGGACGATCGCGACGAGGTCGTCTACCCCCCGCCGGGTCGCGAGGTAGCGGTGCCAGGCCACCAGTCTCGGATACAGGCGGGGCAGGAAGCCACGACATCGGGCCTGCGCCGGGTCGGCGCGGAAGGTCAGCCACGCCGCGAGGGCGTGCACGGGTGGCTGGACGAGCCCGGAGGTGGCCACCGCGGGGCTCGCCGGGTGGTCGGTGGAGCGCCAGAAGTCCGGCCCGGGGAAGTAGCCCTCCGGTGCGGCGGCCGGGTCGAAGACGATGTGCGGCACCCGCCCGTCGGCCCACTGGGCACCGAAGAGGCTCTCCAGTTCGCGCTGGGCGCGGCGGGCCGACACGTGCCGCAGTCCGATCGCGACGAACGCCGAGTCCCAGCTCCACTGGTGCGGATAGAGGGCCCGCGAGGGCACCGTGTAGGCGCCCGTCCAGTTGGCCAGGAGCACGTCCACCGCGGCCCGGTCGAGGGTGGTGTTCACCGCTGCCTGCGCAGGAAGGGCGGGACGGAGGCGACCGCCGCGTCGGGCTCCCCCCGCAGTCGGCACTCGACCGCCAGGTATCCCTGGTAGCCGCTGGCGTCCAGGGCGCCCAGCACCGCCGGCCAGTCGAGGTGGCCGGCGCCGGGCTGGAACCGGTTGGAGTCGCTGACCTGCACGTGCCCGAGGTAGCCGGCGGCGGCCCGTACCGCGGCGGCGGGGTCGTCCTCCTCGATGTTCATGTGGTAGGTGTCGGCGACCACCCGGACCGCGTCGACGCCGGTCGCCTTGACCAGGTCGACCGCCTGGTCGAGCCGGTTGACCATGTGGTCCTCGTACCGGTTGAGCGGTTCGAGGTACAGGTCGACGCCCTCGGCCGCGGCGTGCGTGCCGAGTTCGGCGAGCCCTTCGACGAGCACCTTCCGGTCCTCGGCCTCGCTGCGGGGCGGCTCGAACGGGGGCAGCCGTCGGGAGAACATGCCGTACGACGCGGGGGTCATCGCCCCCCGGCCGCCGATCTCGGCGATCACGGACAGCTGGGACTTCATCTGGTCGATGGCGTCGCGGCGCAGGTCGGGGTCGAACGCGCCGAAGAAGTGCGGCATGTCAACGCAGACGGTCGGCATGACGACGCCGTTGGCGGCGGCCCGACGCAGCTCCGGCAGCCGGTCCCGGAACGCGAACCCGGCCTTGCCGCGCAGCTCGATCGCGTCGTAGCCGGCAGCCAGGGCGAACTCCCACTTCCGTTCGAGCGTGTCGCCGGGCAGCAGTTGCTCCTGGCAGGCGATGCGGAGCGGGGTCGGGCCGTTCGTCGCCGCCGGTTCGGGGCGGGGAGCGAAGGTGGTGGGGTGGGACATCAGCGGAACTCCAACATCACTTGCAGCGCCTCGGCCGGACGCTGGTCGAGCAGGTCGTAGGCTTCGGCGGCGCGCTCCGCCGGGACGACGTGGCTGACCAGCGGGCCCACGTCGACGGTCTTGGCGGCGAGCTGGGCCAGGAAGACCTGTTGCAGGCGGTCCTGGCTCCACCGGGGCGCGAGGTGCGGGGGCACGCCCCCGATCTGCGAGCAGACGAGCTGTACCCGGTTGTGGTGGAACTCCTCGCCGAGGCGCAGCCCGACGCCCTCGCCCTGGTAGAAGCCGGAGGCGACGACCCGCCCGCCGACGGTGACGGATCGGACCGCCTCGTGCAGCGCGCGGTAGGAGCCGCTGATGTCGATCGCCGCGTCGGCGCCGATCCCGCCGGTCCGGTTCCGGATCTCCTCCGCCGCGCCGTCGGGGGCCAGCGCGGCGTCCGCGCCGAAGGCCAGGGCCGACTCGCGGCGGGTCGGCAGCGCGTCGACGGCGACGACGGTGGCGCCGTTGAGGACGGCGAGCCGGGTGGTGAGCAGGCCGAGCACGCCCTGTCCGAAGACGGCGACAGTCTCCCCGAGGTGGATGTCGGTGGCGAGGACGGCGTTGAGGGCGATGGCCCCGACCCGGGCGAACGAGGCGGCCATCGGGTCCACGCCGGCCGGCACCTCGTGCCCGACGAGCCGCTCGGCGGGCAGGACCGCCTCGCTGCGGTGGCCCCAGATGCCCCAGACGTAGGTGCCGGTCCCGGGTGTCCCGGCAGGCGCGTCGGCCGCCACCTCGACGACCTGGCCGACCTCGGAGTAGCCCCAGCCGGCGACCGGGTACTCCAGGCCCCCGGCGCCCTCGGTGAAGAGCCGGCGCTGCGGGTCCCAGATCCGGGTCAGGTAGGGGTTGGTGCCACGGTAGGCGGTCAGCTCGGTGCCGGCCGAGATGCCCGAGTAGCGGGTGCGGACCCGGACGTGTCCGGCTGGCAGCGGCGCGATCTCACGGGAGATCACCTCGACCCGTCGCGGCGCGGAGAACTGCACGACGACTTCCACTGACGCCTCCATTTTGCCGGTGGTGCGGAGACCATAGTGGAACTTTGGTCTCGCGTGTAGACGGGTTTTGTCTTGTGTTCGGTCAGAAGTCTTGCTGTGATGCCATCGACCGTCTCGCTCGTGCAAGGGAGCATCGATGCGAACAAGAACCTCACCACCCGTACGGCGTTCCCCCGTCGCCAGTGCCCTGCTGGCGGCGGTCGTGATCGGCACGTCCTCGCTGGCCGCCTGCGCCTCGGACGACTCGGCCGACGACGGCACGCTCACCGTGTGGAGCCTGGAGAACCAGACCGACCGGGTCCAGGCCGCCCAGGCCGTCGCCGACCGGTTCACTGCCCGCAGCGGTGTCAAGGTCAAGATCGTGGCCACCGACGAGAACCAGTTCACCCAGCTCATCACCTCGGCCGCCGCCGCGGGCGACCTGCCCGACGTGGTCGGCGCGCTGCCGCTGTCCGCCGTGTGGCAGCTGTCGGCGAACGAGATCCTGGACACCGCCGCCGCCGACAGCGTGGTCAAGGACCTCGGGGCGGACACCTTCTCCGGCCGGGCCCTCGAACTGACCCGCAACGACGGCAAGCAGCTCGCCGTCCCGTCCGACGCCTGGGCGCAGCTGCTGGTCTACCGCAAGGACCTCTTCGCCGCCGCCGGCCTGCCGGCACCGGACTCGTACGAGGCCATCGCGCAGGCCGCCCAGAAGCTCAACGCGGGCGGGACGGCTGGCATCACCCTGGCCACCGTCGCCAACGACGCCTTCACCGCCCAGTCGGTGGAGTTCCTGGGGCTCGGCAACGGTTGCGAGCTGGTGGACGACAAGGGCGCGGTGACGTTGGACTCGAAGCCCTGCACCGAGACCTTCGGCCTCTACGGCGACCTCGCCCGGAAGTACTCCGTGCAGGGGGCGCAGGACGTCGACTCCACCCGGGCCACGTACTTCGCCGGCAAGGCGGCGATGGTCGTCTGGTCGTCGTTCATCCTCGACGAGATGGCCGGGCTGCGTAACGACGCGCGGCCCAACTGCCCGCAGTGCCAGGCCGACCCGGCCTTCCTCGCCAGGAACAGCGGGTTCGTCACCGCGGTCAAGGGCCCCAGCGGCACCGAGCCGGCCGGCTTCGGCGAGATCACCTCGTGGTCGATCCTGGCCGACGCGCAGCCGTCCGCGAAGGACTTCGTGAAGTTCATGATGGACGAGGGCTACGCCGACTGGCTGGGCGTCGCGCCGGAGGGCAAGATGCCGGCCCGCGCCGGCACGAAGGAGAACCCGCAGAAGTTCACCGAGGCGTGGAACGGTCTCACCGCCGGGGTGGACACCAAGAAGCCGCTCGGCGAGATCTACCCGGCCGACGTCATGCAGGCGCTGCGGACCAGCCCGGACACCATCCGCCGGTGGGGCATCACCCAGGGGCAGGGCAAGCTGGTCGGCGCGACCCTCGGCGAGCTGCCCGTACCGAAGGCGATCAACGCCCTCGCCACCGGCCAGGTCGACGCCGCCGGCGCCTGCAAGCAGGCTGCCGACGCGGTGGAGTCGATCAAGACATCGCTGAAGTAGCGATGACGACTCTCAAGTCCGCCGGGCCGGCGACGCCGCGTGAGCGTCGCCGCCGGCCCGGTCCGACCCTCAAACAGCGGGAGAACCGCACCGGCCTGGCGTTCCTGACGCCCACCCTGGTCGTGGTCCTGGTCGTCGTCGTGGTGCCCATCCTCTGGACCGTCATGCTGGCGTTCCAGGAGATCCGCCTGATCAACATCCGGCGGGCGGGCCTCTTCGGCGAGTACAGCCTGCGCAACTTCGCCACCGTGCTGGAGTCGCCGGGATTCTGGCGGTCGCTGGGCACCACGCTGACGTTCACCATCGGCGCGACGGGGCTGTCCATCCTGCTGGGTCTGGTCGCGGCGCTCGCCCTGCGCCGGCCGTCGCGGGGACGTACGGTGGCCCGGGCCGCGATGCTGCTGCCCTACGTCGCGCCGGTCGTCGCGGTGACCTTCGTCTGGGAGGTCATGCTCAGCCCGCAGTTCGGCATCGTCAACGAGTGGGGCACCCGCTTCCTCGGCTGGGACCAGCCGGTGGCCTTCCTCAGCCAGCGGGAGTCGGAACTGTTCGGCGTTCCGGTTCCGACCGCGCTGCTGACCGTGATCGTGTTCGAGGGCTGGCGCTACTTCCCGTTCGCCTTCCTCTTCCTGCTCGCCCGGTTGCAGGCGGTGCCGCCGGAGCTGGAGGAGGCGGCGCGGATCGACGGCGCGACGCCCAGCCAGCGTTTCCGGTACGTCCTGCTGCCGCAGCTCGGCCCGGTCATCGCGCTGCTCTGCGTGCTGCGCTTCATCATGACCTTCACCAAGTTCGACGACGTCTACCTGCTCACCGGCGGCGGGGCCGGCACCGACGTGGTCAGCGTCCGGGTCTACGAGTTCCTCACCGCCCGCTTCGACATCGGCGCGGCGGCGGCCCAGTCCCTGGTCATCGCGGCCGTCCTGGTCGTCCTGCTGGCGGTGTACCTGAAGTTCTTCGCCCCGCGCATCGAGGAGGGGGAACGGTGAACCGCGACGCCCTGGAGACCCGGATCTTCGGCATCCTGCGCCGGGTGGTCATCGTCGGCCTGGTGCTGGTGACCGTCTTCCCCTTCTACTACATGGTGCTGCTCTCGCTGCGCCCGATCGACCGGGTCATCCTCGACCCCGGAAAGCTGTGGGTGTCCGGGCAGGAGCTGACCGTGGACACCTACCGCACGGTGCTGCGGTCGGTCGCCGACGGCGGGCAGGGCTTCCTCGCCCTGCTGGGCAACTCCGCGCTGGTGTCGCTGGCGACCGTCGCGGTGACGCTGCTGGTGGCCATCCCCGGCTCGTACGCGGTGAGCCGGCTGCGCTTCGTCGGCCGGCGGCAGGTCAGCGCGCTGTTCCTGTCGGTGTACCTCTTCCCCAGCATCCTGCTGGCCATCCCGCTCTTCGTGCTCTTCACCCGGCTCGGGCTGCGCGGCTCGCTCGGCGGGCTGGTGCTGGTGTACATCGCGCAGACGATCCCCGTCTCGATCTACATGCTGCGCAGCTACTTCAGCACGATCCCGGACAGTCTGGAGGAGGCCGCCGCGATGGACGGCGCGAACCGGTTCCAGACCATCCGCCGGGTGGTGCTGCCGCTGGCCGCCCCGGCCATCATGGCCAACGCCCTGTACATCTTCATGATCGCCTGGAACGAGTTCCTCTTCGCCCTGCTCTTCCTCGCCGAGAAGCGGGAGAGCTGGACGGTGTCGCTGGGTCTCGCCCAGCTCTCCGGCGGCATCGAGGTGTCCAAGACCGTCCTGATGGCCGGGTCCGTGGTCCTGACCCTGCCGATCGTGGCGCTCTTCTTCGCGGCCGAGCGGATGCTCACCGAGGGACTCACCAGCGGCGCGGACAAGGGTTAGGAGGCGCGTCGATGCCAGGCACGTCCGCCGGTGACCTGCTCGCCCTGGTCCGGTCCGGGCAGGCCCACACCCGGGGGGAGCTGCAACGGGTGACCGGCCTCTCCCGGTCGACGGTGGGCCAGCGGCTCGACCGGCTCATCCAGGGCGGCTACCTGCGCGAGAGGGGGGTGAACGAGTCCAGCGGCGGCCGGCCGTCGATCCGGCTGGAGTTCAACGACCAGCACGGCGTGGTGCTGGTCGCCGATCTCGGGGCCACCTACGCCCACCTCGCCGTGCTCGACCTCGCCGGACGGTCACTGGCCGAGGAACGGGTCAACCCGCGCATCGCCGACGGGCCGGCGGCCGTCCTGGACTGGATCGGCGACCGGCACGAGAAGCTGCTGACCATCGCCGGCCGCCGCCCCGACGAGGTGCGCGGCATCGGCCTGGGCGTGCCCGGCCCGGTGGACTTCGCCACCGGCCGGGTACGGCAGCCGCCGATCATGCCCGGCTGGGACGACTACCCGATCGTCGAGCACCAGCGCCGCCGCTACCCGGTGCCGGTCCTGGTGGACAACGACGCCAACCTGATGGCGCTCGGCGAACAGTCGGCGGTCCACCCGCACTGCCCGGCGGTGGTGCTGGTCAAGGTGGCGACCGGGATCGGCGCCGGGGTCGTGGTCAACGGCGCGGTCTACCGGGGTATCGACGGCGGGGCGGGCGACCTCGGCCACATCCGGCTGCACGGGTACGACACCTTCCGGTGCATGTGCGGCTCGTACGGCTGCCTCGCCGCCGTGGCCAGCGGCGGCGCGCTGGCCCAGCAGCTCAGCGCGGCCGGCACGCCCACCGCGTCCAGCCGGGAGTTCCTCGCCCGCGTCACCGCCGGTGACCCGGACGCCCGGCGGCTGGCCCGCACCGCCGGCCAGCGGGTGGGCGAGGTCCTGGCGACCGTGGTGTGCCTGCTGAACCCCGGGGTGCTGGTGATCGCCGGGGACCTCGCCGAGACGCACTTCGTCACCGGTGTGCGCGAGTTGCTCTACCAGCGGGCCCTGCCCCGGGCCACGCAGCGCCTCACGGTGACCACCAGCCGGCTCGGCGAGCGGGCCGGGATCGTCGGCGCGCACGCCATGGTCGTCGACAGCGTGTACGCCCCGGACGCCGTGAACCGTCAACTGAGCGATGCTCCCGACGCGAGGAACAGCCGATGACCACAGCTCCGGTCCGGGTCGGGCTCGTCGGGGCCGGGGCGTGGGCGGCGCGGATGCACGCGCCCATGCTCGCGGCCGGCCCGGAGACCGTGCTCGGCGCGGTCTGGTCGCGACGGGGCGACGCCGCCGGGGCGCTGGCCGCCGCGCACGGCGTGCCCGCCGCGCCGACCTTCACCGACCTGCTGCGCAGCTGCGACGCGGTGGCCTTCGCGGTGCCGCCGGACATCCAGGCGGCCCTGGCCGTCGAGGCGGCCCGCGCCGGCCGGGCGGTGCTGCTGGAAAAGCCGGTCGCCCTCGACCTGGACTCCGCCCGGCGGCTGGCCGACGCGGTCGGCGAAGCCGGGGTGGTCTCGCAGGTGGTGTTCACCAAGCGGTACCACGCCCGCACGCGCGCGTTCCTCGCCGCGGCCGGCGGTTTCGACGCCGACGGCGCACGGGCCTGCTACCTGCACAGCGGGTTCCTCGGCGGGCCCTTCGCCACCGGTTGGCGGCTCACCCACGGGGCGCTGTTCGACCTGGGACCGCACCTGCTCGACCTGCTCGACGCCGCGCTCGGCCCGATCGTCGACGTGCGCGCGGCCGGTCGCCGGTCCCGGTGGACGGAACTGACCTGCGCGCACCGCTCCGGCGCGGTGAGCCAGGCGTCGCTGTCCGGCGGCGTCGCGGTGCCGAGGGTGGTGACCACCGTCGAGCTCTTCGGCGCGGCCGGCACGCTGGCGTACGACACCGCCGGCATGGACCACGACGAGTGCTGGCCGGTGGTCCGCGCGGAGTTCGCCGAAGCCGTCCGCACCGGCCGTCCGCACCCGCTCGACGTGCACCGGGGGTTGATGATCCAGGAACTCCTGGCCCGGGCGGCGGCGGACCCGGCGCTACGGGACTGACCCGCGCCGCCGGCGCACCCGGTCACCGTCCGTCGGGGGGATCCGGCCGGGGCCCGGTGACGGCCGGGGTGCCGTAGACCCGGCGCAGCGTGGTCGCCACCTCGGCGAGCACGGGTGCCGGCACCCGCTCGCCTCTGGTCGGGTCGAACATGCGGCCCAGCAGGTCGGCGCTCCCCTGCTGCAACTCCCGGCCGAACAGACGCCGCTCCCGTCGAAGGCGGTAGCGGCGGCTGCCCATCGCGAGCAGCACGGCCACGGCGATCCCGGCCAGCATGGCGACGACCCCGGGCAGCCCCCTGGTCGTCGGGGAGCCGCCCACCAGACGCCAGGCGAACAGGACCAGCGTGAGGACCGGGGCCCCGACCACCACGGCCACCAGGACGACCAGCCACCGCCGTTCGCGCCGGCACGCGTCGCGCCAGCCGCCGTCGTCGGCGGCGGCGAGGCGCGCACCGAGCCGGTTGACCCGCCGCAGGGCGACCCGCAGCGCCTCGCGGGAGCGCAGGTCCGGCGGCGGACGTCGGGCGAGGGTCACGGCGGCGTCGGCGATCAGTCCCCGGTTGCGGGCCCTCGGGGTGGGGCGCTGGTAGGCGCCGGCAGCCTGCCGGGTGTAGTACCAGGCGGTGAGGCCGAATCCGAGGACCAGCGAGAACACGCCGGGCAGGTTCCGTCCACCGTCGGCGTCGCTGAGCAGGTTGACCCCGTAGGAAAGCAGGATCCCACCGAAGACGGTGACCAGGGGAATCGACGCCAGGGTGATCCACCGCTCGTGCGGGATGGCGTGCCAGTGGCGTTCCAGCCGGCGCAGCGACGGCAGCTGGACCAGCCAGCCGACCAGTTCCGCCACCCACATCAGCAGAGCCAGCAGGGCCGCCGCGACGTCGAGCACCGCCAGGGCCCGGAGGATCGCCATCAGCATCCCTCCCCGACCGCAGCCCCGGCGACCTGACCACGCCTCGACGGAGGTCGGCGGCGCCTCGGGGTGGGATCCACATTAGCCGGTGGTCCCCCACCGGGTCAGCGTGCCGGGCCGGTCGTCGGAGGGACGCCGTCGGGGGCGGGCAGGTCGACCACGCGGGTGGCCCAACGGGTCATCAGGGCCGGGTCGTGGGTGATGACCAGGACGCCTGTGCCGTGCTGGCGCTGGTGGTCGGTGACGACGGCTGCCAGGTGGGCCTGGGTGGAGGCGTCGAGCATGGCGGTGGCCTCGTCGCAGAGCAGGTAGTCCGGCCGGTGCACCAGGGCGCGGGCGAGGCAGGCCCGTTGCAACTGCCCGTCGCTGACCGCGTGCGGGCGTCGGGTGAGCAGGTCCGGTGTGAGCCCGACCAGGTCGGCCAGTTCGACCGCGCGGTCCCGCGCCCGCTCCGGCGGGGTGCCGGTGGCGCGCAGCGGCTCGGCGATGATGTCGGTGAGACTCAGCCGGGGGTCCGTCGCGGCACGCGGGCTCTGGAACAGGACCGCGACCCGGGTACGGACGGCGGCGGGCAACCGGTGCCGGGCCCCGGCGACGGGTCGACCGTCGAGGGTGACATGCCCGACGTCCGGGGCGTGCAGCAGGGCGAGGACCCGGGCCAGGGTGGACTTGCCGCTGCCGGACGGACCGCGCAGTCCGACCGTCTCCCCGGGGGCGACGTGCAGGTCCACCCGGTCGAGGACGCGTTGGCGGCCGTAGGAGACGGTGACCTGGCAGGCGGCGAGGCCGGCGGGGGTCATGCGGTGGCTCCGGCGGACAGCGGGTGGTGGCAGGCGACCCGGCCGGAGCCGGGCACCGCGCCGACGGCGGGTGGGGTGGCGCAGACGTCGGTGGCCCGGCCGCAGCGCGGCGCGAACGCGCAGCCGGCGGGGAGGTCGGTGAGCATCGGCGGGTGGCCGGGGACGGGGCGGAAGGCGCGGTCGGGCAGGGCGTCGAGCAGACCGGCGGTGTAGGGATGGGCGGGCGCGGCGAAGAGCGCCTCGGTGGGCCGGTGCTCGACGATGCGGCTGGCGTACATGACCGCCACGGTGTCGGCGACCCGGCGGGCGGCGGCGAGGTCGTGGGTGATGAGCAGCACCGCCGCGCCACTGTCGCAGCGGCGGCGCAGCAGGTCGAGGGTGTGGTCGACCAGGGGGCGGTCGAGGCCGGTGGTGGGTTCGTCGGCTAGCAGCAGCGGCGGGTCGGGGGCGAGCGCGAGCGCGGTGGCCAGGCGCTGGGCCATGCCGCCGGAGAGTTCGTGCGGGTAGCGGTCGAGGTCGGCGGGGAGCAGGCCGACGTCGGCGGCGACCCGCTTGGCGGCGGCCGGCGCGTCGCGCCGGTGGTGACCGTGGGCGCGCAGGGTCTCCACGAGCAGATCCCGCCCGGTGCGGACCGGGGTGAGCGCGGTGGCCGGACTCTGCGGCACGAGCCCGACGGCCCGGCCCCGCACGGTCCGGGCGAGGCGGCGTTCGGTGGCGCCGACCAGGTCGACCGGCTCCCCGCCGGGCGGACGCAGCAGGGCCCGCCCGGTGACCGTCGCGTTGCCGGGCAGCAGGCCCAGCAGGGCGTGGGCGAGCACCGACTTGCCACACCCGGACTCCCCCACCACCGCGAGCAGCTCGCCCGGCTGAACGGTCAGGCGCAGGTCGGTGACGGCGTGCACCACGGCGTCGCGGAGCCGGAACCGGACGGTCAGCCCGTCGACCTCCAGCAGGGCGGGACGGCCGGCGTAGACGCCGGTCGCGGCGGGGGCGGAGGTGTCGCGGGTGACGGTCACAGCTGGAGCTCCGCTCGTACGCGGGGGTCGAGGCGGTCCCGCCAGCGGCCGGTCAGGACGGCCAGGGCCAGGGTGACGACGACCAGGAGCAGCCCGGGGACAAGGCTGGCCCACCAGGCGCCGGTGAGCAGGGACCGCTGCCCGTCGTTGATCATGTTGCCGAGGGAGGCCAGGTGCGGGGGCAGGCCGAGTCCGAGGAAGGACAGGGCGGTCTCGTGCCAGACGGCGTGCGGCACCATCAGCGTGGTCGCCAGCGCCAGGCGGGGCAGCACGTGCGGGAGCAGGTGCCGGGTGAGCACCCGGGTGCGACTGGCGCCGCCGGCGACGGCGGCGTCGATGAACGGCCGGTTCCGCAGGCTGAGCAGTTCGGAGCGGACGATGCGGGCGGTGGAGAGCCAGTGCGTCAGCCCGATGGAGAGGATCACCGCGCCGAGGCTGGGCCGCAGCATCGCCACGATGAAGATGCCCAGCAGCAGGTGCGGCAGCGCGGCGATGGTGTCGACGACGCGCATCAGCACCCGGTCGACCCAGCCGCCCAGGCTGCCGACGACCGCGCCGACGAGACCGCCGATGACGGCGGCGACCAACGCGGCGACCGCGCCGACGAGCAGCGAGACGCGCAGCCCGTAGAGACTGCGGTGCAGCACGTCCCGACCCAGGTCGTCGGTGCCGGCCGGGTGCGCCGGCGAGGGGGCGAGCCGGGTGCGGGACAGGTCCACCGCGCTCTCGTCCAGCGGCCAGACGACGGGGGCGAGCAGGCAGGCGACGACCGCGACGGTCAGGACGGCGGCGGCGACGAGCATACCGCCGTGCCCGGTGCGGCCCGGTCTCCGGACTCGGACGGCGCGGATCCGTAACGCGAGGTCAGTCATCGAGGCGTACCCGGGGGTCGGCGGCGGCGTAGGCGAGGTCGGTGGCCAGGTTCGCGGTCAGCACCACGACGGTGGTGGTCAGGGTGATCGCGGCCAGCAGGGGGAAGTCGCTGCCCAGGGCGGCCTGCACGGTGACCGCGCCCAGGCCGGGCAGGGAGAACACCGTCTCCACCAGGACGGCCCCGCCGACGATCTCCGGCAGGTGGGTGCCGACCAGGGTGAGGAACGGCAGCAGCGCGGTGCGCAGCGCGTGGCCGAAGAGCACCGTCCGGCCGGACAGTCCCCGGGCCCGGGCGGCCAGCACGTGGTCGTCGCGGAGGCTGTCGGCGACCGCGTCCCGGATGAACAGCACGAACCACGGGGCCTGGGACAGGGCCAGCACCGTCACCGGCAGGACCAGGTGGTGGGCCACGTCGGCGGGGTCGGTGCCGGTGGCGGCGACGTCGGTGAGGCCACCGGCGGGCAGCCAGCCGAGGGTGAGCGCGAACACGGCGATGGCGGCCAGCCCGATCCAGAACACCGGCATCGACTGCACGGCGTAGGCGGTGGCGCGCAGGGACCGGTCGAACCATCCGCCGCGCCGGTAGGCGGCGAGGGTGCCCAGCAGCAGGCTCGCCACGAGGACCAGGGCGAGGGCGAGGCCGACGAGCAGCAGGGTCCAGCCGGCGCGGGCCGCGAGCACCGAGGCGACCGGCTCGTGCCGGCTGGTCGACCAGCCGAGGTCGCCCTGGAGCAGGTTGCCCACCCAGCGGGCGTACTGCACCGGCAGCGGGTCGTCGACGCCCCAGTTGGCCCGGATCTGGGCGAGGTTCTCCTCGCTGGTGGTGAACGCGGCGGCCCCGGCGTACTGCTGCGCGGGGTCGATCGGCGAGGCCGCGCCGAGGGCGAACATGCCGACGCTGGTGGCCGCCAGGATCGGCACCGCGACCAGCAACCGGCGGCGGACGACCGCGCCGGCCCCGGCCAGCCGGCGGGGACGCCGGCCGGCGGGGGTCTTCACCGCAACCGGCGGGGTCACGGTGTCTTCGCCCAGGTGTGGATGTTCCACCAGAGGCTGTTGGCCACGTCGTGCTCGTGCGGCTCGACCCGCGGGGCGACGCCCTGGACGGCGTCGGAGACCACGTAGGTGTGCTGGAGGTAGGTGAGGAAGACCCAGGGCACGTCGGTGGCGAGCTGCTTCTGGAACGTCGCGTACGCGGCCTTGCGGGCGGCCGGGTCGGCGTTGGACCGGGCCTCCCGTAGCGCCTGGTCGACCACGGCGGAACGGTACGAGCCGGGGTTGAAGAAGCCCTGGCCAGCGAAGGTCGACGTGAACAGCTTGAACGAGACGAAGTCCGGGTCGTACGGCGTGCCGAAGCCCATGACCAGCCCGTCGGTCTTCATCCGGGGGGTGATCGCGTCCCAGGTCAGCCCCTCGGGAGTGATCTTGATGCCGACCTTCCGCGCGTCGGCGGTGACCGCCAGGGCGAGTTCCTTGCGCAGGCTGTCGGTGGCCGGGTACATGAGGGAGAACGCGGCCTGGCGGCCGTCCTTGACCCGGACGCCGTCCGGGCCCGGCTTCCAACCGGCCGCGTCCAGGACGGCGGTGGCGGCGGCCGGGTCGGCGGCCGGCTTGCCGACGATGGACGGCTCGACGAACTCCGACGTCGGCGGGATCGGCCCGAACGCCGGTTCCCCCGCCCCGCCGAGCACGCCGGCCACCATCGCTGACCGGTCCACCGCCGCGTTCAGCGCCTTCCGCACGGCCGGGTCCCCGGTGACCGGCCCGCCCATCGGCAGCATCACGCCCCGGTAGTCGGCGGTGGGCACCCGCTGCACCCGGTAGCCGGACCGCCCATCGAACCCGGACGCCAGTTTCGGGGCCAGCTCGGCGGCGTCAAACTCGCCGGCCCGCATCCGCTGGGCGCGGACGTTGTCGTCCGGGACGAACGCCACCACCACGCCGGAGTTGGCCGGCTTGCCGCCCCAGTACCGCTCGTTGGCGGCGAGCACCAACCGGTCGCCCGGCGTCCAGGAGGTCACCCGGTACGGGCCGGTGCCCACCGGTTTGCGGTTGAAGGCGGCCTTGTTGACGTCCTGTCCGGCGAGGGCCTTCGCCGGCACGATGCCCAGCGCGAGGCGCTGGAGGAACGGCGCGTAGGCGTACTCGAGGGTGAAGACCACGGTCGACGGGTCGGGTGCGGCGACGGAGGCGAGCATGTCCAGGTCGGACCGGAGCGTCGAGTCGACCTTCGGGTCCAGCACCGCCTGGTAGGTGAAGACCACGTCCTGCGCGGTCAACGGGGTGCCGTCGTGGAAGACCACCCCGTCACGGAGCTTCGCCGTGACCGTCCGCCCGTCGGCCGACACGGTCGGCAGCTCACGGGCCAGGGCCGGCACGAGCTGGTTACGGTCGTCGCGGGCGACCAGGCCGTCGAAGATCAGCGAGCCGCCGTCGACGCCGTAGTTCAGCACCGGGTTGAGCGTGTCCGGCTCGCCCGCCGTCGCCACCACGAGCCGGTCGCCGCCGTCGCCGCCTGGGGTGTCCGCCGGGGACGAGCAGGCGGCCAGGGCGACCACACCGGCGGCGAGAAGCGCCACCATCCGCGCAGACCGCACGGGGTTCCTCTTTCCTTGGTCGACGACGAAGGCGCGGTCACAGGCGGACCGCAGGGCAATCCTTGCGTAGTTGCCAAGAGGTTGCAATAGCGGCCCGAGGGGTGATCATCACAACCGGTGCCCCCTGCTTGACCTGCGCCTCGGGCACCGCCGCCGGCCACCGGGGACCCGGCTGTCAGCCGCAGGTGGATCACCGCTCTTGCCCCCGCCGGTCGCCGGTCGATAGCCTCTCGCCGTCAAGGTGCTCGGGAAGCCGGTGGAAGACCGGCGCGGCCCTCGCCACTGTGACCGGGGAGTGACCTCCGACTTGCGCCACTAGGCCGACGGCCTGGGAAGGCCGGAGGAAGCGTCGATCCGGGAGCCAGGAGACCGGCCTTGACGGTGTGATCTCGTCCACGAGGTGCTGGAGAGGAAGGTCTTCGATGCACATCGCCGAGGGGTACCTACCCCCGGTGCAGGCAGCGGCATGGTTCGCGGTGTCCGCACCCTTTGTCGTCCACGGCAGCCGGGCTCTCGTCCGGCAGGTCCGGCAGGACCCGGAGTCCAAGTTGTTGCTGGGAGCGGCGGGTGCCTTCACCTTCGCGCTCTCGGCCCTGAAGATCCCGTCGGTGACCGGGTCCTGTTCCCACCCCACCGGCACCGGCCTCGGCGCGGTGCTGTTCCGACCACCGGTGATGAGCGTCCTCGGCGGCATCGTGCTGCTGTTCCAGGCGGTCCTGCTGGCCCACGGCGGGCTGAGCACACTGGGCGCGAACATCTTCTCGATGGCGATCGTCGGCCCGTGGGTGGCGTACGGCGTCTACCTGCTGGCCCGCCGCCTGGGTGGCAGCCTGGACGTGGCGGTGTTCCTGGCCGCCGCGCTGGGCGGGCTGGCGACGTACTGCGTCACCAGCGTGCAGCTCGCGCTGGCGTTCCCCGACCCGACGTCCGGCTTCCTCGGCGCGGTGGTCAAGTTCGGTGGGATCTTCGCCGTCACCCAGATCCCCCTGGCGATCAGCGAGGGGCTGCTGTCGGTGCTGGTGGTGCGGCTGCTCACCCGGGTCAGCGGAGACGAGCTGCGGCGCCTCGGCGTGCTGCGCAAGCCCCAGGAGGTAGCGGCGTGAAGCGCTTCGGACGGGTCAACCTGCTCCTGCTGCTGGCGGTGGTCGCGCTGGCGGTGGCCCCGCTGGTGCTCGGGCTCGGCGGTTCGGCCGAGGAGCCGTTCACCGGGGCGGACGCCCAGGCCGAGGAGAGGATCGTCGCCGACCACCCGGACTACGAACCGTGGTTCTCCTCCATCTACGAGCCGCCCTCCGGTGAAATCGAGTCGGGCCTGTTCGCCCTCCAGGCGGCGGTGGGCGCCGGGTTCCTCGGCTACTACTTCGGGGTCGCCCGCACCCGACAGCGGCTGCGCGACGCCGACGCCGCCAACGGCTAGTGTTCGCCCTCGACGTCGCCGCGCACACCGGTCCCTGGCGGGTACGGCACCCGGGCGAGAAGGCACTGCTGGCGCTGGGCCTGCTGGGGTGCGCGGTGGCCCTGCCGACGTGGCCGGGCGCCGCGTTGGCGGGCACCGCCGCCGCGCTGCTGCTGGTCGGTCCGGCCCGGGTTCCGGTGCCGGTGCTGCTGCGGGCGGCCCGGGTGCCGGCGCTGTTCATTGCCACCTCCGCGGTGCCGCTGCTGGTCTCCGTGCACTCCCCGACCCGGCTGGGCTGGAACCCGGCCGGGGTCGGGACGGCGGCCACGACGACCGGCCGCGCGGCGGCGGCCCTGCTGTGCCTGCTGCTGTTCAGCGCCACCACCCCCCTGTCCGACGTCCTGCCGAGGCTGGTCCGGCTCGGGGTCCCGGCGGCGGTGACCGAGGTCGCCGCGCTGACGTACCGGATGCTGTTCCTGCTGGTCGACAGCGTGCGCGCGGTACGCGAGGCGCAGGCGGCGCGGCTGGGCTACCGGACCTGGCGCACGGCGCACCGGTCCCTGGCCGGGCAGGCGGGGGCGATCTTCGTCCGGGCCTTCACCCGGGCCCGCCGCCTGGAGGAGGGACTGGCAGTACGCGGCTACACCGGGTCACTGGCGGTACAGGTGGAGGTCCGGCGGCTCTCCCCGGCCTTCGTGGTCGCGTCCGTCGCGCTGTTGGCGTCGATCGTGGCCCTGACGGCCGTTTCCGGTGGGCTGTGGCGGTGACCGGACCACTGCTGCGGATGTCCGGCGTGGACTTCGCCTACCAGCCCCGCCAACCCGTGCTCACCGGCGTCGACCTGGCCGTCCTGCCCGGTCAGCGGCTGGCCGTGGTGGGGCCCAACGGCGGCGGGAAGACCACCCTGTTCCGACTCGCGGTCGGCGCGCTCGCCCCGGACGCCGGGCGGATCGAGGTGGCCGGCACGCCGGTGCGACGCACCCGGTCGGGCCTGCTGGAGCTGCGGCAGCGGGTGCAGCTGGTGCTCCAGGACCCGGACGACCAGTTGTTCTCCGCCAACGTCCGCCAAGACGTCTCGTTCGGGCCGATGAACCTCGGCCTCGATCCGAGGCAGGTGCGACAGCGCTGCGACGAGGCGCTGGCCGCGTTGCAGGTCACCGCGCTGGCCGACCGCCCCACCCACCTGCTGTCGTACGGCCAACGCAAGCGGGTCGCCATCGCCGGAGCGGTGGCGCTCCGACCGGAGCTGCTGATCCTCGACGAGCCGACCGCCGGACTCGACCCGGCGGGCGTGGAGGCGCTGCTGCGCACCCTCGACGACCTGCACGCCGCCGGGACCACCATCCTGGTCTCCACCCACGACGTCGACCTCGCGTTCCGGTGGGCGGACGAGGTGGTGGTCGTGGCCGGCGGCGGCGTGCGCCGGGTGCCGACCACCGAGGCGCTGGCCGACCCGGAGCTGCTCGCGGCGGCGCGGCTGACCCCCGCCTGGGCGCCCCTGGTGCACCGGCTGATCGACCGGTTGCCCCACCTGTCCGGGGCCCGCCCCCGCTCCGCCGCCGAACTGGCGGCCCTGCTGGCGACCACCGAAGAAGGGGCCGTATGACCGTCGACGACAATCCCGGACCGACGGGTACCGACCGCCGTGAAGCGCGCCGCGTCCCGAGATGGCGGCTGCTGATCCTCGGCGGGACGGCCGAGGCCCGCGCCCTCGCGGCGGCGGTCACCGCCCGGCCGGACGTCGCGGTCGCCTCCTCGCTGGCCGGACGGGTGGCCGAGCCCCGGCTGCCGGTCGGTGAGGTGCGCATCGGTGGTTTCGGCGGCGCGGCCGGCCTGGCCGCCTGGCTGGACGAGCACCGGATCGACGCGGTGGTCGACGCCACCCACCCGTACGCGGCGCGGATGCGGGTCTCCGGCATCGAGGCCGCCGCCACGGCGGGCGTGCCACACCTGCGCCTGGAGCGTCCGGGCTGGACGGCGCAGCCGGGCGACCGCTGGCACCGGGTGCCCGACCTGCCCGGCGCGGTGGCCGCGTTGCCGGCGCTGGGGCGGCGGGTGCTGCTGACCACCGGCCGGCAGAGCCTGGCCGCGTTCGCTCCCCTGGCGGACCTGTGGTTCCTCGCCCGGGTGGTGGACGCCCCGGACGAGCCGGTGCCGGCGCACGTACGGCTGCTGCGCAGTCGAGGCCCCTACACCGTGGACGGGGAGACCGATCTGATCCGCGAGCACCGCATCGACGTAGTGGTCACCAAGGACAGCGGCGGTGCGCTCACCGAGGCGAAGCTGACCGCCGCCCGTCGGCTCGGCCTGCCGGTGCTGATGATCGACCGGCCGGCACCGGCCCGCCCGCCCGCGACGGTCACCACGGTCGACGACGCGGTGCGCTGGCTGGACCGGCACCTGCCGGCGGGGTGATGGGGGACTGCCCCGCCGAGTGGATCCGGGCCGACGGCTACGACATCCTCGTCGGTCACCGCGCCACCTGGTACAGCGGCCAGGTGTTCCCGGCCACCGTTGGCAGACACGGCAGGCCGGGCACGGCGGATCCCCGGCGCTGGCACCCGAAGTTCGACTCGGGTTCGGCCAGTGCTGGACTAGCATCCTGATCATGTCGGGAGAGAGGACGGTGGCCGAGATACGGTTGACGGAGCGACACCGTCCGACAGGATTCACCCGTCACTACTACGGCCACCCGGGCGGGCCCAGGGTCGAGGTCCCTCCGCCGGTGTCGCTGCGCCTGGTGCAGTACGCCGGCGACGAGCCACGGGTGTACCTCTTCTACTGCGATGCCACCGGCGAGGAGATGACCGACACTCTCCACGACTCGCTGGAGGACGCCATGGACCAGGCCAAGGCCGAGTTCCGCGTGCGCCGGGACGAGTGGCGCCACGCGCCCCGGTGACGACGTTCTACGTGATCTCACGCCCTGGTTCGAGTCTCCCCCTGGCCTTTCTCGCCAACGTCGATTCGATGCGCCGCGAGAGCAGAACGCTCACCGAACTCGCCGACGACCCGCCTCCCTCGCACCTGTTCCGGCAAACCCGGGGCAGCATCTCCACCGTCGGCGTCGAGCTGCCCTGGCTCGACGCGGAGCAGGCAGTCTTCATCGCGGTCGACCGCATCCCCGGTGATGACGTCGCGATGGCCCTCGACTATCGCACCGACCCCGCCGATCCCCGGGTCGTCGTCAGCGACTTCTGGACCGACCCGAAGCAATGCTCCTGGCGGGCCGTCGCCCCGACCTTCTCCCAACTCGTAGAGATCCTCCGGCTCGTCTGACCCGACAGCGGTTCGCTGCTTACCGACCGGGTGACCTCCGGTCGGAGTCCTTCGACCGGTGGCCCACCGCTAACCCACAAGGCTCTTGGTCATGACGTGCTCACGGCGCACGCCGTCGGGCATGAGGTCACCGAGTTCACCCGTGTTACGGAAGCCGTGCCGCTGGTAGAGGGCCCAGGCGTGCTCGTTGCCCTCCACCACGGCCAGCCGCAGCGTCCGCGCGCCCACCAGCCGGGCCCACTGCTCGACCGCCCGCACGAGGTGGTCGCCCACGCCTCGGCCACGTCCCGCAGGCGCCACGTACATCGAGATCAGCTCGACGATCCCGTCGTGGCCGGTCGGCACCCCGCTGGCCATCCCGGCGGGTCGCCCGTCGAGCACGGCCACAACGTTGTACGAGCCGGGGATGGCCAGTCGCCCGCGCCAGCGTTCCTGACGGTCGCCGTCGCCCTGCCAGTCCGCCAGTTGAGCGCCGAAGGCGTACCCGGCCTCCGCCAGCGCCGCGAGCCGCAGCTCCCGCCACAGCCGCCAATCGCCCACGCCGAGCACACGGGTATCGACCATGCGGAGAGGGTTCCGCAGACGCGGCGAGCAGGCAACCCGTATCCGGGCGACGGGGTGTCCCGGCACGCGTCACTGGAGCCCGACGCCGGTGGGTAGCGCGGAGCCCGGCGTGGTGCCACCCGGACGGTGCCTGTCTCCGGGCAAGGCGAACGTGGACGTCTACTTGCAGGCGTTCTGGTGCGATCCCTTCGGATGCCGATGGGTCACCGTTGCCTCAGGCTCGGGCGACTACGCCGCAGGAGGCGGTTCAGGCAACCGAGCCACGGCGAGAATGAACTGCTCCAGCAGCACGGACGTCGGCTGGAGGGCCGTCACTGATGTCGACCTGCCCGGTATCGCCGACCCCTCTGAGATGTACTACGGGGATCCCCTGGACCTCCCGTGTAGCCCCTGATCACCAACCGCCGCTACTTCCCCACGACGTCGTAACCCGTGATCAGATGACACGGTTTGTGCAAGTGTCAGTAGAAGCGGCCACGGGAACGTCGGGAGTGCGACAGTGAGCAGCGAGGAAGCAGGCTGGCGCCCGTACCCGGGTGCCTACCGCGCTCCCACCAATCTTCCCCGGGTCGAACCCGGCCGCATTGTCGGCTTGGGCGCCACCTGCGATCTCGCACGGGCCTACCCCGAGGATGTGTGCACCCGCAGCTTCATCGTCAGTGAGTTCGTGAAGCTGGAGGACGGCCGGCGCGTGCTCCTGCACGCGGAACGTGGGCTCACTCTCACCGCCCGATCAACCGGAGCCCCAGGTGGTGGCGCTATCCCGCTGCACGAGACTCGGGACAGCCTCACCCAGGACGTCCTGACCGTCGTGCTTCCCGACGACGAGGAGTCCGGAGAGGAACACCCCTGGTCATGGCTGGCCGAGCTGGCCCAGGCTCGCGGCCTGGAGGTGACCGCGGACGACCTACGAGGGCTTCCGTACGAGGTGGTCTTCACCGACGCGGTCTCCCGCTGGCTCACGCCCGACTGAGACCCAGGCGGGGGCAAGGCGGCCTTGCCCCCGCCTCCGGGCCGTCAACCGGTGAGGTAGCCGGCGAGGGTGTAGGCCGGGGACCGGTCGAGGCGGGCACCGCCGTGGTCGTAGCGGCGGGTGGTGCGGACATCGGCGTGACCGAGCTGGTCCTGGATGTCCTCCAGGCGGGCTCCGGCGTCGCGGGAGAGGGTCGCGCAGGTGTGCCGCAGCACGTGCGGGCTCATGGTGACCGAGATCCCGGCGGTCTTCGCCAGCCGCTTGAGTAGCCGCTAGTGGATCTTGGTGGGTGGTGTGGGGCTCGGCCATCGGCGTCTGTGCTGGCGTCCCGTCAGGGGATCCATGGCCGGGCATCCTGCCGATGATTACCGGGGCGGTGATGTCCGCAAGACAGAGGAAGAAATATGACACACGATGTCAGACTTCGGGTCGAGTATGGCTTCACCGGTCGGCGTCGATGGCGCGGACTGGGCACCACGGGTACATATGGGATAGATAAGGACATCCATGCGCGAAACTTCAGAAGACCTCCAAGAGCTTCAGGCCCTCCTTGACGCCTCCCTCTCCCGCTCCACCTCGCACCTCCGCTCGATCATCAAGGCTGAAAGCACACTGACCGCGGAGCAGCTCACCCAGGTCCTCACCGGCATGCGTACCCTCGCCCTGTCCACCGTGACGGCGAAGGGCGAGCCACGGATCAGCGGTGCGGACGGGCACTTCCTGCACGGGAAGTGGCACTTTGGCACGGCGCGCAACGCCGCCAAGGCGCGCCATCTCGCGGCGCGGCCCGCCGTCAGCGCCGCGCATATGCGCGGTGAGGACCTAGGCGTGTTCACGCACGGCAAGGTGGAGATCCTCAACCCCCAGGACGGCGAGCCGGCCGCGGACTGGCCCGACCTGCTCGCGTACCTCAAGGACTTCTACGGCGACGGCGACGACTTCTTCGACTGGGAAAACGACGTGGTCTACTACCGGCTACATCCGCACTGGATGACCGTCTACGCCCCCGACATCGCAAAGCTCACTGCGGCGTCCCAGTCCTGATCCGCAGCACGGGCCGCATCGGGACCAGCCACGTGATGAGAGATCTGGTGTCGGCGGGGGTGGGGGTGTCGCTGAGATCATCGCCATCGGGCTGGCTGCGGTGATCCTGGTGGTCGCCTTCGGGTCCTTGGTCGCCGCGGGTCTGCCACTGGTGACCGCACTGGTCGGGGTGGCGGTGAGCATGATGTCGATCCTGGCGGTCAGCAATGCGTTCGGCCTGTCGGCGACCACCGGCACCATGGCGATGATGTTGGGTCTTGCCGTAGGAATCGACTACGCCCTGTTCGTGGTCTCCCGATCCCGCGAGGAACGTACCCGCGGCCTTTCCGGGGTCGACGCGGTTTCCCTGGCGGCGGGCACCGCTGGCTCCGCCGTGGCCTTCGCCGGTCTGACCGTGGTGATCGCGCTCGCCGGAATGGCGGTGATCGGTATGCCGATGCTGACCAAGATAGGGCTGGCCGCTGTCGCGGCAGTGGTGGTGGCCGTCCTGGTCGCGCTGACTCTGGTGCCGGCTGTCCTGGGCTTTGTGCCCGACAAGGTGCTGTCCCGTTCCGCTCGCCGCGGTGAAGTGGCCACCACCAGCGAGAAGCCCCCGGCGCGGCTGGTGCTTCGCCACCCGATCAAGGTCCTGGCCCTGGGTGTGGTACTGCTCGGCGGGCTCGCGATCCCTGCTGCGTCGTTGCAACTGGGCATGCCAGGGGACGAGTCCAGGCCGACCTCGACCACCCAGCGCCGGCGCGGCCCGGGTGGTCGCTGAGCTGCGTCACCCGGGCCGGGTCGTCGCGTCAGGCCGGGTAGGTGCGGGGCGTCCAGACCACCACCGAGTCGTCCCCCCGGGTGCTGACCTGGGTGGTGGACGAGCCGATGATCAACAGGCACTTCATGTCGACCGTCTCCGGGTCGAGGTCGCCCAACGACACCACGGTGATCTGCTCCCCCGGACGGCCCACGTCCCGCGCGACGACCACCGGGGTCTTCGGGTCGCGGTGGCGCAGCAGGACGTCCTTGGCCGCGCCCACCTGCCAGCGGCGACTCGCCGAGGCCGGGTTGTAGAGGGCGAGCACCAGGTCCGCCGCCGAGGCGGCGGCGAGGCGGGACTCGATGACCGGCCACGGCTTCAGCCGGTCGGAGAGGGACATCACCGCGAAGTCGTGCCCGAGCGGCGCGCCGATGCGGCTCGCGGCGGCCTGGGCGGCGGTGAGTCCGGGCAGGACCCGCACCGGCACCCCGGCGAACCGGGGCTGGCCGGTGGCCACCTCGTAGACGGCGCTGGCCATCGCGAACACCCCCGGGTCACCGGAGGAGACGACCACCACCCGGGCGCCGTCGAGCGCCAGTTCGAGGGCGTGGGCGGCCCGTTCGGTCTCCACCTGGTTGCCGGAGGTGTGCCGCTGCTGCCCGGGACGGACCGGCACCCGGTCGACGTACGGGCCGTAGCCGACGAGGTGCTCGGCCTCGCGCAGCGCCCGGGCCACCTCCGGGGTGAGCCAGCGGGGTCCGGCCGGGCCGAGGCCGATCACGGTGACCTCGCCCCGGCCGGTGGTCGGGGCCGGGGCGGGCAGGTCGTCGCGGGCCGCCGCGCTGGTGGGGCTGGGCAGCATCGCCAGCGAGAAGTACGGCACCTCGTCGGCGGGGACGTCCGCCAGCGGGGCGTGCCGGCTCCGGGACGAGGTGGCCCGCTCGACGTACCAGGTCTCCGGCAGGCGGCCGGCGTCGTCGAGGGCGGCGCGGACGTTGTCGAAGGTCCGGCCGAGCTTGAGCACGGCGGCGGCGTCGGTGTCGGCGAGGCGGCGGGACAGCTCCTCGGCGGGCAGGGTGCCCGGCAGGATGGTCAGCACCTCGTCCCGTTCCACCAGGGGCCGGCCGAGGACGGCCGACGCGGCGCTGACCGAGGTCACGCCCGGCACCACCTCCGCCGGGAACCGGTGGGCGAGGCGCTCGTGCAGGTACATGTAGGAGCCGTAGAACATCGGGTCACCGGCGCAGAGGACCACGACGGTGCGCCCGGCGGCGAGATGGACGGCGAGCCGTTCGGCGCTGTCGTCGTAGAACTGCCGGATGACGCCCTCGTAGCCGCCCGGTTCGTCGGTGTCCTCGGTGGTCACCGGGTAGACCAGCGGTTCCTCCACGTGGTGCTCGCGCAGCAGGCCCTCGGCGATCGAGCGGGCGATGCTGCGGCCGTGCCGGGCGGAGTAGTAGGCGACCACGTCGGCCTCGGCGATCAGCCGGGCGGCCTTGACGGTGAGCAGCTCGGGGTCACCGGGACCGACACCGACGCCGTAGAGCTTTCCGGTTGTGGACACGTTCACTCCACCTCGTTAGCGATGCCGTTGACAGCCGCGGCGGTGACCGCGCTGCCGCCCCGCCGACCGTGCACGACCAGGTACGGGATACCCGCCGGATGCGCCGCGAGGGCCTGTTTGGACTCGACGGCGCCGATGAAGCCGACCGGCACCCCCACGATCGCGGCCGGCCGGCCGGCGCCCTCGTCGATCATTTCCAGCAGCCGGAACAGCGCGGTCGGGGCGTTGCCGATGGCGACGACCGCGCCGTCGAGCCGGTCCCGCCACAGCTCCATGGCGGCGGCGCTGCGGGTGGTGTCGAGGCGTCGGGCCAGGTCCGGCACGGCCGGGTCCCGCAGGGTGCAGACCACCTCGTTGTCGACGGGCAGCCGGGCGCGGGTGACCCCGGCGGCGACCATGGCCGCGTCGCAGAGGATCGGCGCGCCGGCCGCCAGGGCGGCCCGGCCGGCGGAGACCACGTCCGGGTGGGCCTCCACGTCGTCGACGAGGTCGACCATGCCGCAGGCGTGGATCATCCGGACGACGACCTGGGCGACGTCAGCGGGCAGCCGGGACAGGTCGGCCTCGGCCCGGATGGTGGCGAAGGAGCGCCGGTAGATCTCGGCGCCCTCGCGGACGTAGTCGTAGCTCACTGTGCTCCCCGTGCCTGTGCCAGTCGGACGCCGATCGGCCCGTGGTGTTCCCCCGCCGGGCCCGCGACACGGTATCCCGAGCCGGTGGCCACCGCCAGGGCCACCGGCCCCGCCGGCCGTCCGCAGCACCGGTCGCAGCCGGCCCAGTGCAGCGGCAGCGCCTCCGGGGAGCGGGGAGCGGCGGCGGCGAGGGCGGCGGTGGCGTCGGCCCGGACGTCGGCCAGGGACTTCTCGCAGCCCGGACGGCCGGTGCAGGAGGTCACCCCGACCCACGGCGAGGCCGGGTCGACGACGAGTCCGGCGGCGGCCAGCGTGGACACCGCCGTGGGCTGGGCCGACCCGACGACCACGGTGCGCCACGGGGTCACCACCAGCGCGGGGTCGTCGGCGGCGACGGTGGCGAGCGTGTCGGCCTGGTCGGCGGTGAGCCGGCCGAGCGGAGCCGCGACGACGGTGAAGCCGTCGGGGTGGACGCCGACCGGCGGCGGCGCGCCGTGGGGTGGCGTCACCGGCGCGGCGTGCGGGCCGTCCAGCGCGGCGGTGATCGCGGCCGGCGCGTCCGGCAGGTCGGCGATCCGCCACAACCCGCTACGTCCGGCGCAGAGCCGGTGAAACACCCGGGCAGCGGTGACCAGCGCGGCGGGCACGTCGGTGGTGACCCGCAGGCCGACGTCCCGGCCGCCGACCAGCAGCGCGCCGGTGCCGGCCGTCCAGCAGAGGTCCGCGCCGAGACCGGTGACGTCGCCCCGGCCGTCGTCGAGGGCGATCAGGAACCGGCCGCTGAGCCCGGCGAGGTCGGCGGCGGCACAGAGCGCGGCGTCCACCGCCCCCACCAGCGGGCGTACGTCGGCGCGGCCGGCGGCGTCCAGGCCGCTCAGCGGCGAGGCGACGATGTTGCGGACCCGCTCGTGGGTGGCGCTGGGCAGCAGGCCCACCCCGGCCAGCGCGGACGCGATCCGGTCGACGCCGTCCGGGTCGGTGATGCCGCGCACCTGCACGTTGCCCCGGGACGTCAGCTCCAGCGTGCCGTCACCGTCCCGGCGCGCCGCCGTGGACAGACACCGCAGCTGGGCGGGGGCGATCCGGCCGCCGGGAATCCGGACGCGGACCAGTGCCCCGTCGGCGGCCTGGTGGGCGCGGAGCGCTCCCGGGCACCGGTCGTCGGCGGGACGACGGGACGGGGAGGAGACATCAGGCACCTCGTCATCGTAGAGTCGTGGCACTTGGCGCGGATCCGCGCCGAGATCAGCATCACGCGGTCGGCGCGGAGGAACCCGGTGCGAGTCCGGGGCGGTCCCGCCACTGTCACCGGATCGGCGTCACCGCCGGCCCGGGAGCCAGACACTTCGGCTGGCCGCGACCGACGACCACGGGCGCGGACCCGGGGAGGAGTCAGCCATGTCTGGCCGCGACGTCTCGATCCTGCTCTTGTCCACCTCGGACACCGACCTGCTGAGCGCGCGGGCCAGCGCGGCGGACTACCGGCTGGCCAACCCGGCCCGGCTCGGCGACGACCCGGCCGAGCTGACCGCGCTGCTCGACGGCGTCGACCTGGTGGTCGTCCGGATCCTCGGCGGTTACCGGATGTGGCAGCAGGGGCTGGACACCCTGCTCGCCGGGGACGTTCCGGTGGTGGCGCTCGGCGGCGAGGCGCTGCCCGACGCGGACCTGATGGCCCGCTCCACGGTGCCGCAGGGCATCGCCACCGAGGCGCACGCCTACCTCGCCCAGGGCGGACCGGACAATCTCCGCGAACTGCACGCCTTCCTCGGCGACACGGTGCTGCTGACCGGGCAGGGCTTCGCGCCGCCGGCCGAGCAGCCCACCTGGGGGGTGCTGGAGCGGGACGCCCGCGAGGTCGACGGGCCGACCGTGGCGGTCCTCTACTACCGGGCGCACCAGCTCAGCGGCAACACCGCGTTCGTCGAGGGGCTCTGCGCGGCGATCGAGGACGCCGGCGGGGTGCCGCTGCCGGTGTACTGCGCGAGCCTGCGTACCGCCGACGCCGAGCTGTTGCGCACCCTCGGCCGGGCGGACGCGCTGCTGGTCACGGTGCTCGCCGCCGGTGGCACCCGACCGGCGGAGGTGTCCGCCGGTGGGGACGACGACGCCTGGGACGTGGGCGCGCTGGCCGCGTTGGACGTGCCGATCATCCAGGCGCTCGCGCTGACCAGCGACCGGCGGACGTGGGCCGAGAGCGACGACGGGCTGAGCCCGCTGGACGCCGCCACCCAGGTCGCGGTGCCGGAGTTCGACGGTCGGCTGATCACCGTGCCGTTCTCGTTCAAGGAGACCGACGCCGACGGGCTGCCGCACTACGTGGCCGACCCGGAGCGGGCCCGGCGGGTGGCCGGCATCGCCGTGCGGCACGCCCGGCTGCGGCACGTCCCGCCGGCGCAGCGGCGCATCGCGGTGGTGCTCTCGGCGTACCCGACCAAGCACGCGCGGGTGGGCAACGCGGTCGGCCTGGACACCCCGGCCAGCGCGGTCCGCCTGCTGCGGGAGCTGCGCGACCGGGGGTACGACGTCGGCCCGGTCGACGGTCCCGACGCGCTGCCTGGTCTGGTACCCGGCGGGGACGGCGACGACGCCGACGGCGACCGTTTCATCCACGCCCTGATCGCCGCCGGTGGGCAGGATCCGGAGTGGCTCACCGAGGAGAAGCTGGCCGGCAACCCGGTGCGGGTGCCGGCGGCCACCTACCGCCGCTGGTTCGACGCGCTGCCGGAGGACCTGCGGGAGGCGATGACCGAGCACTGGGGTCCGGCCCCGGGTGAGCTGTTCGTCGACCGGTCGGCCAACCCCGACGGGGACATCGTGCTGGCCGGTCTGCGCGCCGGGAACGTGCTGCTGATGATCCAGCCGCCGCGCGGGTTCGGGGAGAACCCGGTGGCCATCTACCACGACCCGGACCTCCCGCCGACGCACCACTACCTGGCCGCCTACCGGTGGCTGGACGAGGAGTTCGGCGCGCACGCCGTGGTGCACCTGGGCAAGCACGGCTCGCTGGAGTGGCTGCCCGGCAAGAACATCGGCCTCTCCGCCTCGTGCGGGCCGGACGCCGTCCTCGGCGAGCTGCCGCTGATCTACCCGTTCCTGGTCAACGACCCGGGTGAGGGCGCGCAGGCCAAGCGCCGGGCGCACGCCACCATCGTCGACCACCTGGTCCCGCCGATGGCGCGGGCGGAGAGCTACGGCGACATCGCCCGGCTGGAGCAGTTGCTCGACGAGTACGCCAACATCTCCACCATGGACCCGGCGAAGCTGCCGGCGATCCGCCAGCAGATCTGGACGCTCATCCAGGCTGCCCGCCTCGACCACGACCTCGGGCTGGACCAGCGCCCGCACGACGCCGAGTTCGACGAGTTCCTGCTGCACGTCGACGGCTGGCTCTGCGAGATCAAGGACGCGCAGATCCGCGACGGCCTGCACGTGCTCGGGGCGGCGCCGACCGGGGAGGCACGGGTCAACCTGATCCTGGCCATCCTGCGCGCCCGGCAGGTCTTCGGCGGCCAGGTCGGCGCGGTGCCTGGGCTGCGGACCGCGCTCGGGCTGGACGAGACGACCGCCGAGCAGACCGCCGAGGTGGACCGGGTCGAGGCCCTCGCCCGGCGACTCGCCGAGGCGATGGAACGGCACGGCTGGGCTCCGGAGGCCGTGGCCGGGGTCTGCGCCGAGGTGCTCGGCGACGACGCGCCGCAGGGCGAGGCCGTCCGGGCGGTGCTGACCTTCGCCGCGACCGAGGTCGCGCCCCGCCTCGCCGGCACCACCGGCGAGCTGGACGCGGTGCTGCACGCCCTCGACGGCGGGTACGTCCCGGCCGGGCCGAGCGGCTCCCCGCTGCGCGGGCTGGTCAACGTGCTGCCGACCGGCCGGAACTTCTACACCGTCGACCCGAAGGCGATCCCGAGCCGGCTGGCCTGGGAGACCGGGCAGGCGATGGCCACCTCGCTGGCGGAGCGGTACCGCCGGGACACCGGCGAGTGGCCCCGGTCGGTCGGGCTCTCGGTGTGGGGCACCTCGGCGATGCGCACCGCCGGCGACGACATCGCCGAGGTCCTCGCGCTGATCGGCGTGCAGCCGACCTGGGACGAGATGTCCCGGCGGGTCACCGGCTTCGAGGTCGTGCCCCTCGCCGACCTGGGTCGGCCCCGCATCGACGTGACGGTACGGATCAGCGGGTTCTTCCGGGACGCCTTCCCGCACGTGGTGCTCCTGCTCGACGACGCGATCCGGGCCGTGGCGGCCCTCGACGAGCCGGACGAGGAGAACTACCTCGCCGCGCACGCCCGCGCCGACCTCGGTGAGCACGGCGACGAGCGGCGGGCCACCACCCGGATCTTCGGCTCCCAGCCCGGGGCGTACGGGGCGGGCCTGCTGCCGCTGATCGACAGCGGAAACTGGCGGGACGACGCCGACCTGGCCGAGGTGTACACCGTCTGGGGCGGCTTCGCCTACGGACGCGGCCTGGAGGGTCGCCCGGCCCGGCAGGACATGGAGTCGGCGTACCGGCGGATCGCGGTGGCGGCGAAGAACACCGACACCCGCGAGCACGACATCGCCGACTCCGACGACTACTTCCAGTACCACGGCGGCATGATCGCCACGGTGCGGGCGTTGACCGGGCAGGCGCCCCGGGCGTACATCGGCGACAGCACCACGCCGGACGCGGTGCGGACCCGGTCGCTGACCGAGGAGACCGCGCGGGTGTTCCGGGCCCGGGTGGTGAACCCGCGGTGGATGGCGGCGATGCGCCGGCACGGCTACAAGGGCGCGTTCGAGATGGCCGCGACCGTCGACTACCTCTTCGGCTACGACGCCACCGCCGGAGTGGTCACCGACTGGATGTACGAGCAGCTCGCCCAGAGCTACGTGCTGGACGAGGAGAACCAGCGCTTCCTGCGCCGGTCGAACCCGTGGGCGCTGCGCGGCATCGTCGAGCGGCTCACCGAGGCCGCCGACCGGGGACTGTGGGCCAAGCCCGATCCGGAGCTGATGGACGCGCTGCGGCAGGCGTACCTGGAGGTCGAGGGCGACCTGGAGGACGGCGACTGAGCCTGTCGCCGTCCCGTCCGGACCACGCCGGGCGGGACGGCGACAGGAGTGCCACGGGTTACGCGGAGCGCGACCTCAGCAGGTGGTGTTGCCGGCTGGCACCCAGCCGTCGATGTCCGGGTACTCGGCACCGTGGCCGTAGATCCAGACGTCGTCTCCGATCCAGCCCGATCCGTGATACCGGAACCCGCGCCCGGCGGTCAGGGTCCGCAGCACCGAGCCGTGCGGCATGTCACGCAACCAGGTGTTCTCCTTCAGGAGGCAGATGGTGCCGGGCGCGTCACTCGCCGAGGCCGGCGCGGCCACCACGGCCGAACCGGCGAGGACGACGGTCACGGCCGCCATCACGTGCAGAAGCCGACGCTTCACTCGTGTTTCCTTCCACTGTGGGCAGTTGCGGTTCCCATTGTGATCAGGTAGCACGTCGACCGACATGGGAAGCCCTCACCAACCGGCCCTCGTCGCTTCTCATCCCCCCACACACACAAGCGGACAGGGGTGGCCGCAGGCGATGCGGCCACCCCTGTCCGGGACAGCTTTTCAGCAGGTGGTGTTGCGGGCCGGGACCCAGCCGTCGATCGACGGGTGCTCGGCGCCGTGGCCGTAGATCCAGGTGTCGTCGTCGATGGCCCAGACCTCCCCGTGCCAGCGGAACCCACGCCCCGCCGTCAGGGTGAGCAGCACGGAGCCGTGGGGCGCCGTGCGCAGCCAGGTGTTCTCCTTCAGGTTGCACACGAAGCCGAACCGGTCACTCGCCGCAGCCGGCGTCGCCACGACGGCCGAACCGGCGAGTACGACGGTCAGGGCCGCCATCACGTGCACAAGTCGACGTTTCACTTGCATCCTTCCGATGGTTCCCGTGTCGATCCCGATTATGGACACGACGCACGCCGGGCAGGTACCGGAAGCCCTCCCCAAACGGCCCGGCCTCACCTGGTGACGAGGGAGGTGGGACGGGTGCCGCCGCTGTCCAGCAGGCGGGCGATCGGAAGCGTCGCGGCACCGACGGACACCGCGTCCGGACCCAACCGGCACAGGTCGATCGTGGTCTGCGCGTACGGGTGACGCAGCGCGTGGGCCGCCGCCGCGGCGCGGATCTCCGGCAGCAAGCGGCCGCCCAGCGCCAGTCCCGCCCAGCCGCCGAGCACGATCCGCTCCGGATTGAACAGGTTGATCAGGTTGGCGATGCCGGCCCCCAGGTAGCCGGCGGTGTCGTGGAGCACGCGCGCCGCGACCTCCGAGGTGTCGGCCGCCGCGAGCAGGGCCGCGAGCTCCGATTCCTCGTCCGCACCCGACCAGTCGGGTCCGCGCCCCGCCTGCCGCCAGCGGTCCAGCACGCCCTCCGCCCCCACGTAGGCCTCCAGGCAGCCCCGCGCCCCGCACCGGCAGGGTCGGCCACCGTAGACGATCGTGGTGTGGCCCCACTCGCCGGCGCTGCTGCTGGCCCCGCGATAGCTGACGCCGTTGGTCATGACGGCGGCGCCCACCCCGGACCCGACCAGGGCGACCACCGCGTGCCGGACGTCGCGGCCGGCGCCGAACCACAGTTCGGCCTGGCCCAGCGTCTTGGCGCCGTTGTCGATGTGGATCGCGGCGTCGACGCCGTCCCGCAGCATGGCCTCCAGCGGTACGGCCGTCCACCCGAACGTCTGGGCGTGCACGACCGCCTCGTGGCCCTGCTCGACCACCCCCGGCACGCCGATGCCGACGCCGTACAGGGAACGTCGACTCACCCCAGCGGTCTCCACCACCTGGTCAAGTCCGGCGAGGATGTGCCGGACGACCAGGTCGGGGTCCCGGCCCCGCCGGTCCCGGGGTTCGAGTGGGAAGTCCGCCTTGGCCAGCGGTCCCATCGACAGGTCGAAGAGTTCGACCTGCACCCGGGTCTCGCCGACGTCCACCCCCACCAGGTGGCCGTACGTCGGCCGCACGCGCAGCAGGGTGCGCGGACGACCACCGTCGGAGTCGGCCGAGCCCGCCTCCTCGATCAGGCCCTCCGCGCCCATCTCACCGACGAGGTTGCTGACGGTGCCCCCGCTGAGCCCCGTGTCGTGGACGAGTTCCTGCTGGCTCAGCGGCCCGTCGAAGTAGATGCGGGACAGCAGCACCGCGCGGTTGCGCCGTCGGATGTCCCGCGAGGTCGCTCGCTTCGCGTCCACCTGTCCTGCTCCCTGCTCCGGCGGCGCCGGGCCGCCCGGACACCGGTGGTGTGCCGGCACCTGTCCGGCGACGGTAGGCCGGGGAGCCGGCCGGGCAGTGCCGGCTCCCCGGCGTGCGGACCGGAGTTCCGCTCCGGCCCGCCCGGAGCGCCGCCGCCGAGGAAGCGCCGGCACTCCCGCTGGTGCCGCGCCGCTACGCGGGTACGGTCCACTTCTGGTTGGTGTCGCCCTGGCAGGTCCAGATCTGGAGGCGGGTGCCGTCGGCGGAGTTGCGGTCGGTCACGTCGAGGCACTTGTTGGCGTACGCGTTGACCAGCTCACGGTTGGCGGTGTACGTCCACCTCTGCGAGGCGCCGCCGTGGCAGTCCCACAGGTGTGTCTGCGCGCCGTCGGCCGTGCTGGGCCCGGCCACGTCCAGGCACTTGCCGAGGGCGCGGAGGGTTCCGTCGGTCGCCCGGGTCCACCGCTGGGCGGCGGTGCCGTTGCACGCGTAGAGCTGCACCGCCGTGCCGTTCGCGGTGCCCGCGCCGGCCACGTCGACGCACTTGCCGGCCAGACCGGTGATCGGGCCGGTGCCTCCGCTCGGGGGTGGCGTCGTCGGGCCGCCGGACTGGTCACCCGACCAGGTGAACGTCGCCGAGGTGCGGGCCGGCAGGGTGTAGGTGAAGGACTGTCCGCCCCAGAGCACCCGGATCGACTGGCTGCCGGTGCCGCCGTTGTGGGCGATCAGGGCCTTCGAGCCGTCGGGGTTGACGTACGCGACGTTCTGCACGGTGCCGTTGTCGGTGGAGTCGATGCGGTGGGCGCCGGGCTTCACGAACTTGGTCAGGTGGCCCATCGTGTAGTACTCGATCGTGTAGTCGACCTGGCCGGCCCGGCTGCCCCCCTCCTGGACGGTGACCAGTCCGGTGCAGGTGCCGCAGCCGCCGTTGTGCGGGCCCATGTTCTGGTTGAGCGCCAGGCTCCACTTCACCTCCGCGCTCGACCAGTTGCGCGCGTGCTCGATGATGTCGCCCATGTCCTCGTTGTGCTGGTTGGTGACCCAGGTGCCGCCGGAGTGCTCGGTGTTGAACTGCGTCATCGACGGGTACTGCTGGCGCACCTGCGTGCCCACCGACGGGCTGCCGAAGTAGTCGTGCCAGGCGATGCCGGCCGACAGCGGGTCGTTGCGCAGGGCGGTGTCGGCCACGATCTGGGAGCCGAAGCTGCCGTAGTCGCCGTAGTTCCAGTCGAAGTGCATCACCTTGGTGGTGATGCCGGCGGCCCGGAACGCCGGGTACAGGTGGTTCTTGGTGAACTCCACCAGCCCTGACGGGTTCCACGACATGCCGGGGTAGTTCATCGCCGGCGGGTTGGCCGCCTGGCAGCAGTTCGGCTCGTTCTGCACCGAGAGGTAGTCCACCGGGACACCCGCCGCCTGGTACGACTGGACGTACCTGACCAGGTACTGGGCGTACAGCGGGTAGTACTCCCACTTCAGCCAGCCCATCTGGTCCATCCGGCCGTTGTCCTTCATCCAGCCCGGCGCGCTCCACGGCACGCCCTTGACCCGCAACTGCGGGTTGAGCTGCTTGGCCTGCTGGGTCAGCAGTCGCACGTTCGTGTCGTACCCGTTGGCGCCGAAGTCGTTCAGGTCGCAGCAGGTGTCGTCGAGGGACACGTGGCCGGGCCGGGACAGGTCCGAGGCCCCGATCGGGTTGCGGACGAACGACAGGCCGATCCCGTCCACCGGGTGGAACAGCTTCCGCATGACCGCGTCCCGGGTGGCGGCGCTGATCGGTCCGCCCCGGAACAGGTACGCCGTCGTGTCGGTGATCGACGCACCCGCCCCGACGAACTGCTGGTGACGGATGTTCTCGTCGACGGAGATGGTGTGGGTCGCGGGGGCGCTGTTCGCCGCGAAGTTCACCGAGGGCTGCTGCTGGAGACCACGGGTCACGGTCCGGCCACCGGAGTCCGACGTGGTGGTCAGGTGGACGGTGACGGACTCTCCGGCGGCCAGGGCCGACGGCGCGGCGGTGATGCCGACCAGGGCCGCAACCACCGCGACCGTCAGGCCACCGGCCGTCAGGGCGGTGCGCCGGACGTGTGACCGGCGACGGCCGGGGAGGCCGACGGGTCGACCCGCCGGGTCGGGGCCGGACCGTGCCGGGGGTGGGCTGGCTGCTCGGGGCATGGCGTCTCCCTCGCTCGTGGGGTGGTCACGCCTGCCGGCGGCGCACAGGGCGCCGGCCGCCGACGCGCGGCGTGCAGACCCCGGTCGCGCCCGGAGGGCCACCGTCCTCGGCTGGGTCCGGGCACGCGGGGACGGCTGCGTGCCTGCCGGTGTTCCGGTCCGCTGTCGGACGCTGCCCGGACGCCACGACCTCGGTACCAGGAAGGAAACACCGAACAGAGACGTGTGTCAATGAATGGCGGGCACTTTTTTCACGCCTTAATACAATCCGTAACGGAAGCAGCGAGGCCCGAACCGCTGGCCGTGGTGTCCGCGCGCCGTTCGCGGACCGGAGCCGTTCGCGGACCGGAGCCGTTCGGGCATCGCAGCCGGGCGCGGCGGCGGGGCCGGCCAGGCCCCGCCACGGAGACTGTGGAGCTGCCCGCACAGACGGGGCAGCACGTCCGCCAGCGTCGGGTGACCAGCGTCGGGCGGCCGGCGTCGGGCGGCCGGCGTCGGGCGGCCGGCGTCGGGCGGCCGGCCGGTGCCGGGGCGGCGACACCGTCCCCGGCGGGCCACAACGGCCGACGACGTCCCGGCCGACGGTGCGGAGGTACCGTGCGGTCCGGATAGCGTCCCGGCCGACAGCGTGGAGGTACCGCACGGTTCGGATAGCGTCCCGGCCGACGGCGCGGAGGTACCGTGCGGTCCGGATAGCGTCCCGGCCGACAGCGTGAAGGTACTGCACGGTCCGTCCGGGCGCACAGCCGGGGCAGCTCCAGAGGAGGCCAGCGGAAGGTCCGCCTCCCCGGCGCGCCGCCCGACGACCGCCACAGCCGCCGCGCCGCCACAGCCGCCGAGTCGCCGAGCGTCAGGGGGTCGCCCCGACCCGCGCACCGGAGGTACCGACGGTCGGCGGTAGCGTGTCCGAGGGCGACCGAGGACGGCCGCCCCGATCGAGACGTGGCCGGAACCGGTCAGAGGGAGCCTGCGGTGCCGGACGTCGACGCGCTGATCAGCGACGCGCTCGCGGCGGCGCGCGGCACCGACGTACGACTCGCGGAGCGGCAGCTCGACCGGCTGGTCGTGGGTGACCCGGCCGTGGTGGACGCGGCCCTCGCCGCCCGTTTGACGCGCGCCGTGGGCCGGTTGTGGCCGCGCGGCTGGCAGCCGGTGGACGTGGCCCGCATCGTGGCCCGGCGGGCGGGCGCCCGGCCGGCCCGTCTGCTGGCCGACGTGCTCGCCGCCGACCGGCGCGGTCACGCTGCCGTACCCGCGTGGTGGGACGCGCAGCTCACCTCCCTCGACGCCCGGGTGTGGTGGGACGACGACGCCCGCCACCTGGCCGACTGGACCGCTCGGGAACGGCTGGACCGGGTGACCGCGCTGCGGGAGGTGGTCGAGGTGCTGGCGGTGCTCGACGCGCTGCCGCCGGTGGCGGTGCTCCGGCCGCCGCCCGGCGCGGCCGGCGCCACGGCCCCGCCGGGGCCCAGCGGGTCCCGGATGCTCGACCGGGTCCGTGCCCTGCTGGCCAAGGCCGAGTCGACGGGCTACCCGGCCGAGGCGGAGGCGCTGACCGCGAAGGCCCAGGAGCTGATGGCCCGGCACAGCATCGACCGGGTCCTGCTCGACACCGGTCCGGCCGACCAGCCGGGCGGCGTCCGGCTCGGCACGGATCCGCCGTACGCGGGGGCGAAGGCGCTGCTGGTGCAGGAGGTCGCGACGGCGAACCGGTGTGCGGCGGTCTGGTCCGACAACCTCGGCTTCAGCACCGTGCTGGGCTTCCCGGCCGACCTCGACGCGGTGGAGGTGCTCTACACCTCACTGCTGGTGCAGGCGACCTCGGCGATGCTGCGCGGCCGGGCCGAGCGGCGGGCGACGAGCAGCCGGCGCACCCGCGAGTACGACGACTCCTTCCTGCACGCCTACGCGCTGCGCATCGGGGAACGGCTGCGGGCCGCCACCGAGCGCACCAGTCAGGAGGCGGCGCGGGCCGAGGGTGGCGACCGCCTGCTGCCGGTGCTGGCCAGCCGCTCCGACGCGGTCCGGCAACGGGCGGAGACGCTCTTCCCGGGCGTCACCCAGGGCCGGCTGACCATCCGGGACGCCGAGGGCTGGTCCTCCGGCACCGCCGCCGCCGACCGGGCGGTGCTGGAGGCCACCGCCCCGCCGTCCCGGCGGCTGCGCGACGGCCGGGGCCCCGGAGCGCGGCCGGGCCGCTGACCACGCTCCGGGGCGGGGTGCCGGTCAGTGCATCGGGGCGATGCCCGCCGCCTCCTCCTTGGCGCGACGCTCGTCGCCGCTGAGGTTGTGCAGCGGCTTCTCCTTGATGAACAACACGGCGACCAGGGCGAGCAGCGCGATCGGCGCGCCGATCAGGAACAGCTCGGCGGTGGCGGTGCCGTAGACCTCCTGCACGATCTGGCGGACCGGACCCGGCAGCGCGGACATGTCCGGCACCTCGTGCGTGGATCCGCTGGCGCCACCGGCGGCGAGCGGGCCGAGCTTCTCGGTCATCAGCGTGGTGATCCGGTTGGCCAGGACGGCGCCGAGGGCGCTCACCCCGATCGCCCCGCCCATGCTGCGGAAGAAGGTCAGCGCGGAGGTGGCGGCACCCAGTTCGTGCGCGGGTACGTCGTTCTGGGCGGCCAGCACCAGGTTCTGCATGAGCATGCCGACGCCGATGCCGAGCACCGCCATGTAGACCGACAGCAACAGGATGTTGGTGTGCGCGTCGATGGTGCCGAGCAGCAGCATCCCGACGGTCATCGTGACGCCGCCGCCGACCAGGAAGCCTTTCCACCGGCCGTACTTCGTGATGAGCTGCCCGGCCACCGTCGACGACACCAGCAGACCGAAGATCATCGGCAGGCTCATCAGGCCGGCGACCGTGGGCGACTTGCCCAGCGAGATCTGGAAGTACTGCGACAGGAAGACCGTGCCGCCGAACATCGCGACACCGACCAGGATGCTCGCCACGGTCGTGAGCGAGACGGTCCGGTTGCGGAAGAGGTCCAGCGGGATGATCGGCTCCGACGCGCGGGACTCCACGAAGACCGCCGCCGCGAGCAGCGCGAGGCCGCCGACGACCATCAGCGCGGTCCAGCCGGACGCCCAGGCGAACTTCTGCCCGGCGAGCGAGGACCAGACCAGCAGGGTGGAGACACCGGTGGTGATCAGGAACGCGCCGGCCCAGTCGATGCGGACCTGACGCCGGACCACCGGCAGGTGCAGCGTCCGCTGGAGCAGGACGATCGAGAGGATGCTGAACGGCACGCCGATCAGGAAGCACCAGCGCCAACCGAGCCAGGAGGTGTCCACCAGCACGCCACCGATCAGCGGACCGGCGATGGTGCCCACGCCGAAGACCGCGCCGAAGATGCCGGCGTAGCGGCCCATCTCCCGGGGCGGGATCATCGCGGCCATCACGATGGTGGCCAGCGCGGTCATACCGCCGGCGCCGATGCCCTGGATGATCCGGCTGACCAGCAGGAGCTCCACGTTCGGGGTGAGGCCGGCGACCAGCGAGCCCACCACGAACAGCCCCAGCGAGAGCTGGATCAGCAGCTTGCGGCTGTACAGGTCGGCCATCTTGCCCCACAGCGGCACGGTGGCCGTCATCGCGAGCAGTTCGGTGGTGACGATCCAGGTGTAGACGGTCTGGCTGCCATGGAGATCCGCGATGATCCGGGGCAGCGCGTTGGCCACGACCGTGGAGGCGAGGATCGACACGAAGAGGCCGACCATCAGACCGGAGAGGGCCTGGAGCACCTCGCGACGGGACATACGCCCGGCTACGGCGTCGGCGACGCCGGCTGGCGGGGCGGAAGCGGTCATGGAGTATTCCTCACTCTGGTTGTGGGAGAGTCTCCCCGGGTCGGACAACGCCGGGGGCGGCGATGGGTCACGGGCGGTGCGGTGGTTCCGGAAGGCCGTCGGCGAGCGCGGCGAACGCCTCGTCGACGAGGGCGGTGAGGGGACGCGCGCCGTCGCCGCGGGCCCACTGGCCCAGGCAGGTCCGCAGGGCGGCACCGGTGACGGCGGCGACCAGCGCCGGGTAGTCGTGGTCGGCGGGTAGGCCGAGACGGGCGGCGACCGCCGCGGTGATCGTGCGTTCGTTCCGCACCCCGAGGGTGACCAGACGGGACAGCAGGGCCGGGTTCCGTTCGACGACCCGCATGCGCAGGCACCACAGGTCCCGGTCGGCCTGGACGTCCTCGACCAGTTCGGCGAAGGCGGTCCGCAGGGTCGCCACCGCCGGCACCTCGGCGGGGACGGCGGCCAGCCGCGCCACGAGTCGGTCCTCGTCGACCACGGCGTCTCCGATGACCGCCTCGTCCTTGCAGGTGAAGTAGTTGAAGAAGGTGCGCGGCGAGACGCCGGCCGCCTCGCTGATCTCGTCCACGGTGACGTGGTCGAGCCCGTGCTCGGCGACCATGCGCAGCGCGGTCATGCTCAACGTCGCGCGGGTCTGCCGTTTCCGGCGGTCGCGACGCCCCTCCCCCGTGGTGGTCACGGCCATGACGGTACGAGCAAACTTGCAGAGACTGCAACGTAGTTTCGTGTGACCGACATCCCACCGGCGACCCGGTGCGGGCGGTCAGGGCTTGCGGGCCACCCCGGCCCAGTAGTAGACCGCCTCGGGGTCGGTCGGCGCCGCCCCGTCGGGCCGCCACGCCGGCACCGGCACGATGCCCGGCTCCACCAGTTCCCACCCCTCGAAGAACCGCGCGACCTCGGCCCTGGTGCGCGGCACCAGGGTCATCCCGTTGCCGGTCGCGGCGGCCACCGCCGCGTCGACCGCCTCCGGGTTGAAGTCGGGCGTGGGGTGGGTGATCGCCAGGTAGCTGCCCGAGGGCAGCGCGTCGGTGAGCGCGCGGACCCGGTCGAGCGGGTCGTCGGCGTCGCCCAGCAGCATCAGGATCGCGATCAGGGTGAGCGCCACCGGCCGCGTCAGGTCGAGCGTGTCACCCCGGGCGACCCCGTCGAGGATCCGCTCCGGGTGGCGCAGGTCGGCGTGGATGTACTCGCTGCGCCCCTCCGGGCTGCTGATCATCAGGGCCCGGGCGTGCGCCAGCACGATCGGGTCGTTGTCGACGTACACCACGCGGGTCTCCGGGGCGACGGCCTGGGCGACCTCGTGCAGGTTGGGGCGGGTGGGGATGCCGGTGCCGACGTCCAGGAACTGCCGGATGCCGGCCTGGGTGACCAGGTAGCGGGCCATCCGGTGGACGAAACGGCGGTTCTCGGCGGCCATCATGCGCAGCGTCGGGATCGCCTCCAGCATCGCCGCGCCGGTGGCCCGGTCGACGGCGAAGTTGTCCTTGCCGCCGAGCCACCAGTCGTAGATCCGGGCGGAGTGCGGCACCGACGTGTCCACTCCGGACGGCGCGGATCCGCTCCGCGTTTCGGCGTCACTGCGCGACACGGTCGCCTCCCCTGGTCTCGGGTCTGACCTAAGGAGACTAGAGGATGCGTCCCGGACGACTCGGCCCCGACCGGGCCTCGTCGCGCCACCGGCGGATGGGTCGGACCGACCCTCACCTGCCGGTCACGGGCCGGTGGCCGTACGCGACGGACCGCTCCGCCGGCGGGTGCCGGCGGGGTCCGTGTCGTACGGGTCTCCTACAGTGCGCCGGTGCCTGTTGAACGTTGGTCCACCGCGCAGGTCCTCGCCGTCGCGCCCGACCCCGCCGCCGCCCGTGCCGCCCGCAGTGTCGGCGGCGCCGCCAAGTGGTCGGCGTCCGGCCTGACCGACGAGGTGCTCTGGGGGCTGTGCAAGGGCAGCGGGAAGAACCCGTACCAGGTCTGCGTCGACCTGTCCGGGCCGGCGTACCGCTGCTCCTGCCCGAGCCGAAAGTTCCCCTGCAAACACGCCCTGGGTCTGCTGCTGCTCTGGGCCGAGTCCGGAGCCGGCGACGCCGAGGCGCCGGACTGGGTCGTCGAGTGGCAGGACGGACGGGCGAAACGCGCCGCCCGCGCGAACGAACCACGGACCGCCACCCCGGCGGACCCGGCCGCCGCCGCCAAGCGGGTCGAGCAGCGCGCCGCCCGGGTGACCGCCGGCCTGGACGAGCTGCGGCGGTGGCTCGACGACCAGGTGGACCAGGGGCTCGCCGGGGCGGAACAGGCCGGGGCGGATCCGTTCGAGGCGGTCGCTGCGCGGCTGGTCGACGCGCAGGCCCCGACGGTGGCCGGCACGCTGCGGCGGGTGGGCCGTACGGCCGGCATCGGCGCGCACTGGGCCGACCGCCTCCTCGGCGAACTGGGCCTGATCCGCCTGCTGGTGACCGCCCACGACCGGCTCGACACGCTCCCGGACGACCTGGCGGCGACCGTCCGGTCCCGGGTCGGTTACCCGGTCGCCACGGACGACGTGCTGGCCACCCCGCCGGTGCGGGACCGCTGGCAGGTCCTCGGGCAGGTCGACTCCGCCGACGACAAGATCACCACCCGCCGGATCTGGCTGCGCGGAGCGGACAGCGGGCGGTTCGCGCTGGTGCTGGCGTTCGCCGCGCCCGGCCAGACCTTCCCCGCGGACCTGGTGCCGGGCACCGAGGTCGACGCGGACCTGTGCTTCTACCCGGGCTCCCCGCCGTTGCGGGCGCTGGTCGCCACCCGGCACGGCGCCCCGGTGTCGCTGGCCGCCCCGACCGGTGCCGTCGACGTCCGCGCCGCCCTCGCCGCGTACGCGGCCGGGCTCGCCGCCGACCCATGGCGGGAGTCGGTGCCGGTGCTGCTCGCCGGGGTCGTCCCCACCCGGGAGGGCCGACTGGTCGACCGGGCCGGCGAGGCGCTGCCCCTGGCCCCCGGGCACGACCAGCCGTGGTGGCTGCTCGCCGGAGCCGGTGGCCAACCCGTCGACCTCGCCGCCGAACTCGGCCCGGCCGGACTGCGACCGCTGGCCGCTTGGTCGCAGGGGTGCTACCTGCCCGCCACGGCGGGCTCGCCGGTCGGCCCGGACGGGCACGCCGCCGAACTCCCCACCGAACTGCTCTCCGCCGCGCTGGTCGGCACGGCCCGCCGCCCCTGGGACGGTGCCATGGCGGTGGCCGGACGGCCGCTCGACGCGGGCGGGGAGGGCCCGGCCGGCGTGCTGGAGGCCGCCGCGGTGGCCCTGACCTACCGGCGGGCCGGCAGGACCCCGTCGACCGGACACGGCCGGGTGCCCGCCGCGCCCGCCGAGTCGACGCCGCCCCTGCCCGCCGCCACCGCCGTGCGGCTGCGCACCCTGCTCACCGACGGCGGCGCGCCCGGCGGCAGCCAGATCCAGCAGGAACTGCTCGCCGAGTGGCTGCGCCTGGCCGACCGGCACGGCGGGCTGGTCCCGACCGACACGCTGCCGGCCCTGCTGGACGTCGGGCGACGGCACCGGGCGCTGCGCCCCCTGCTGAGCCGGCTCGGTGGTCGCCGGGGCCGGTGGCTGGCCGGTCTCCGCTCGGAGTGGGGCTACCTGTTCGACGAGGCCCTCGACCTGACCGTCCCGGCCGGGCAGGGCGGCGGGGACGACTGGGAGACCGGCACCACCGGCGAACGGCTGGCGTACCTGACCCGGCTGCGCGCCCGTGACCCGCACGCCGGTCGCGAGCTGCTGGCGGCCGGCTTCGCCGCCGAGAGCGCGCCCGACCGGGCCCGCTTCGTCGAGGCGCTCGAGGTCGGGCTCTCCCCCGCCGACGACACCTTCCTGGAGGGTGTGCTGGACGACCGGCGCAAGGAGGTCCGGCAGGCTGCCGTCGCGTTGCTGCGCCAACTGACCGAGTCCGGGCTGCGCCGCCGGATGACCGAACGGGCCACCGCCGCCGTCCGCCTGGACGCGTCCGGCAGGACGTTGACGGTCGACCCGCCACGCGAGTGCGACCCGGCCATGCGGCGGGACGGGGTGGACCCGCAGCCGCCCCGGGGGACGGGCGCGGCGGCGTGGCTGCTGGAGGAGGTGCTCGCCGGCACCCCCCTGGCCACCTGGACCGCCGCGTTCGCCCGGACGCCAGCCGAGGTGGTGGCGCTGACCGCCGCCGACGACTGGGGTCCGGCGCTGCGCCGGGGCTGGGCCCGGGCCGCCGTCGAGGAGCGGGCCGGCGACTGGGCCGACGCCCTGGTCGCCGGTGCCCGTCCCACCGGTCGGCAGAGCCGGAACGCGCTGCCGGAGACCCTGCTGTGGCAGCTCTACGAGGTGCTGCCCGCCGAGCGGCTCGGCACCATGGTCGCCGACGCCCTGCGCACCGACCCGGGCCGGGCCAACCGCCTGCTGGGCATGCTCTCCCAGGACTGGTCCCCCGAGCTCTCCGGCGCGGTGGCCGACGCCATCGGGGTCTGGGCCCGCACCGAGGGCCGGAACAGCTGGTACCTGGCCGAGGTCTGCCGGATCGCCGGCACCTCCGCGACGCCCGGCCTGACCGACCGGTTCCACCGCCTCACCGAGGAGCTCACCGGCGAGGGTGTCGACCCGAGCCGGGTCCGCGCCGTCGGGCAACTGGCCGCCGTCCTCGCCTTCCGTTCCGAGATGCACAAGGAGTTCTCATGACCGCGCTGCGTCCGCACGCCGAGCAGCAGTACGCCGACGAGCTGGCCGAGCTGGCCGCCACCGACGACCGGCCCCGCCCGCCGGGCTGGCGGCTCTCGCCGCAGGCGGTGGTGACCTACCTGCTCGGCGACGGCGCCAACATCACCCCGAAGTACGTCGGGCCGCGCCGGTTGATGGAGATCGCGGTGTCGACGCTGGCCACCGACCGGGCGCTGCTGCTGCTCGGCGTGCCCGGCACCGCGAAGACCTGGGTCTCCGAGCACCTGGCCGCGGCGATCAGCGGTGACTCCACGCTGCTGGTGCAGGGCACCGCGGGCACCGCCGAGGAGGCCATCCGGTACGGCTGGAACTACGCCCGGCTGCTCTCCGAGGGCCCGTCGCCGGCCGCCCTGGTGCCGAGCCCGGTGATGCGGGCGATGGAGACCGGCGCGATCGCCCGGGTCGAGGAGCTGACCCGGGTCCCGTCCGACGTGCAGGACACCCTCATCACCATCCTGTCCGAGAAGACCCTGCCGGTGCCGGAACTGACCAGCGAGGTGCAGGCCCAGCGCGGATTCAACATCATCGCGACCGCCAACGACCGGGACCGGGGCGTCAACGAGCTGTCCAGTGCGCTGCGCCGCCGGTTCAACACGGTGGTGCTGCCGGTGCCCGCCTCCGCCGAGGAGGAGGTCGACATCGTCACCCGGCGGGTGGCGCAGCTCGGCCGCTCGCTCGACCTGCCGGAGGTGCCGGCCGCTGTCGAGGAGATCCGCCGGGTCGTGACGATCTTCCGGGAGCTCCGGACCGGCCTCACCGAGGACGGCCGTACCAAGCTGAAGTCCCCCACCGGCACCCTCTCCACCGCCGAGGCGATCTCGGTGCTCACCAACGGCCTGGCCCTGGCCGCGCACTTCGGCGACGGCGTGCTGCGGCCGGGTGACGTCGCGGCCGGCATCGTCGGCGCGGTCATCAAGGACCCGGTCTCCGACGCGGTGGTGTGGCGGGAGTACCTGGAGACCGTGGTCCGCGAGCGCGAGGAATGGCGCCCCTTCTACCGCGCCGCCCGCGATGCCTGAGCAGCTCTACGGCATCCGCCACCACGGTCCGGGGTCGGCTCGGGCGGTGGTGGCGGCCCTGGCCGAGCAACGCCCCGACATCCTGCTGGTGGAGGGCCCGCCGGAGGCGGACGAGCTGCTGCGCTGGATGACCGACGAGCGGCTGGAGCCGCCGGTCGCCCTGCTCGGGTACGCCACCGACGACCCGCGCCGGGCCGGGTTCTGGCCGTTCGCGGTCTTCTCGCCCGAGTGGCAGGCGATCCGGTGGGCGGTCGCGCACGACGTGCCGGTGCGCTTCTTCGACCTGCCGTACGCCTACCGCCTCGGCGAGCCGGACGACGCCCGGGAGCCGGAGACCGGGGACCGGCCGGAGGCGGAGAACGGAGACCGGCCGGAGACCGCGAACGGGGACCGGCCGGAGGCGACGGCCGGACCGGAGGCCGGGGCCGGCACCGACGACCCGACGCCCCGCCGTCCGGTCGACCCGATCGGGGAACTCGCCGCCGCGGCCGGGTACGACGACCCGGAACGCTGGTGGGAGGACGTGGTCGAGCACCGGGGCGCCCCGGCGTTCCCGGCGATCGCCGAGGCGATGGCCGCGATCCGCGACGGCGTGCCGGACGACCCCGACGACCTGCTCCGCGAGGCGCACATGCGCACCGTGCTGCGGCAGGTCCGGCGCAGCCACGACAACATCGCGGTGGTCTGCGGCGCCTGGCACGTGCCGGCGCTGACCCGGAAGGTGCCGGCCAGCGCCGACACCGCCCTGCTCCGGGGACGCCGGAAGACGAAGGTCACCTTCACCTGGGTGCCCTGGACGTACGGCCGGCTGGCGTCCTGGCAGGGCTACGCGGCGGGGGTCCGCTCCCCCGGCTGGTACCACCACCTGTTCACCTCCGAGAACGAGGTGGTCGCCCGGTGGCTGGTCGCCGCCGCCGGGGTGCTCCGCGACGAGGGGGTGCCCGCCTCGTCCGCCCACGTCATCGAGGCGGCCCGGCTGGCCGAGACGCTCGCCACGCTGCGCGGCCGGCCGCTGGCCGGGCTCACCGAGCTCACCGACGCCAGCGCGGCGGTGCTCTGCGAGGGCGACCCGCTGCGGCTGGAGCTGATCGGCCGACGGCTGGTGGTGGGCGAGCGGCTCGGCGGCGTACCGGACGACATGCCGGCGGTGCCGCTGGCCCGCGACCTGGCCACCCAGCAGCGCAGCCTGCGGCTCAAGCCGGAGGCCCTGGAACGGGAGCTGGACCTCGACCTGCGCCGCGACAACGACCTGTCCCGGAGCCGGCTGCTGCACCGCCTGCGGGTGCTCGGCGTGCCGTGGGGCGAGTCGGACCAGCGGCGGCGGGGCACCGGCACGTTCCGGGAGCAGTGGCGGCTGCGGTGGCAGCCGGAGTTCTCGGTACGGCTGGTCGAGGCGAGCGCGCACGGCACCACCGTCGTCTCCGCCGCCACCGCCGCGGTGGCCGCCACCGCCCGTGCCGCCGACAGCCTCGCCGAGGTCACCGCGCTGGTCGAGGTCTGCCTGCTCGCCGACCTCGCCGACGCCTACCCCCCGGTCCTGCGGGCGTTGGACACCCGGGCCGCTCTGGACGCCGACGTGGCGCACCTGATGGCGGCCATCCCGCCGCTGGTCCGCACGCTGCGCTACGGCGACGTCCGGCGCAGCGAACTCGGCGGGTTGGCCGAGGTGACCACCGGGCTGCTGGCCCGGGTCCGCGCCGGCCTGCCCGCCGCGGTCGTCGGCCTGGCCGACCAGGCGGCCCGGGACCTGCGCGGGCACCTGGACGAGGTGCACGCCGCGGTCAACCTCCTCGACGAGGCGGCACGGGAGCCGTGGCTGGACACCCTCGCCTCGCTCGCCGACCGGGACGACCTGCACGGCCTGCTCGCCGGCCGGCTGGTCCGGCTGCTGCACGACGCGGGCCGGCTGGAGCGCGCCGAGGTGCGCCGACGGATGGGCCTGCCGTTGACCGCCGGGGTCGCCCCCGCCGACGGGGCCGCCTGGGTGGAAGGTTTCCTCGGCGGCGGCGGGCTCCTGCTGGTGCACGACGACGCGTTGCTGTCCCTGGTGGACGAGTGGCTGGCCGGTGTTCCCGCCGACTCGTTCACCGAGGTCCTGCCGCTGCTGCGCCGGACCTTCGGCAGCTTCGCCGCCGGGGAACGCCGGGCCATCGGCGACCGGGTGGCCCACCGTGGCCGGCCGGTGCACCGGGCCCCGGTGGCCGACCTCGACCACGACCGGGCGACGGCGGTCCTGCCCACGCTCGGCATCCTGCTCGGACGGGAGATCTCATGACCGCCTCCACCGACGCCTTCCCGGAGGGTGGCGCGACGTCCCCCCGGGCCGGCGGGGACGCGGACCGGGAGCGGCTACGCCGCTGGCGGATGGTGCTCGGCGGGCCGGCCGAGGACGCCTGCGGCCGTCTCTCCGGCGGCGACGCCGCGATGGACGGGGCGCTGGCCGCCCTCTACGACGGCGACGGCGACGGCACCGGCGGCTCGTCCCGGCGCTCGGCCGGGCTCGGCGGCTCCGCCCCCCGGGTGGCCCGTTGGCTCGGCGACATCCGCCAGTACTTCCCGTCGACCGTCGTGCAGGTGATGCAGGCCGACGCGATCGAACGGCTCAACCTCACCCGCCTGCTGCTGGAACCGGAGATGCTCGCCGCGGTCGAGCCGGACGTGCACCTGGTCGGCACGCTGCTCTCCCTGAACCGGGTCATGCCGGACCAGACCAAGGAGGCGGCCCGGCAGGTGGTCCGGCGGGTGGTCGAGGAGCTGGAACGGCGGATCGCGCAGCAGACCAGGGCGGCGGTGACCGGGGCGTTGAACCGGGCCACCCGGATCAACCGCCCCCGGCACGCCGACATCGACTGGGACCGCACCATCCGGGCGAACCTCAAGCACTACCAGCAGGAGCACCGCACGGTGATCCCCGAACGGCTGGTGGGTTACGGGCGGCGCACCACGGCGGTGCAACGGGACGTGGTGCTCTGCGTCGACCAGTCCGGCTCGATGGCGGCCTCGGTGGTCTACTCCGGAGTGTTCGCCGCGGTGCTCGCCTCGATGCGGTCGCTGCGGACCTCACTGGTGGTCTTCGACACCGCGGTCGTGGACCTCACCGACCAGCTCAGCGACCCGGTGGAGGTGCTGTTCGGCACGCAACTGGGCGGCGGCACCGACATCAACCGGGCGATCGGCTACAGCCAGCAGCTGATCACCCGTCCCCGGGACAGCATCTTCGTCCTGATCAGCGACCTCTACGAGGGCGGGGTACGGGAGCAGATGCTGCGCCGGGTGGCGGAGATGACCGCCGCCGGGGTCCAGGTGGTCGTCCTGCTGGCGCTCTCCGACGAGGGTGCCCCGGCCTACGACCGGGCGAACGCCGCCGCGCTGGCCGCCCTCGGGGTGCCGGCCTTCGCCTGCACGCCGGACGCCTTTCCCGACCTGATGGCCGCCGCCATCGAACGTCGTGACCTGGTGGCCTTCGCCGAGCGGTTCGCCGACCGGTGACCTGGACGGCGGGACGGCCGGTGCGGTGACCGCCGCGTCGACCGGCCCGCCGTCCACCGTGCGGAAGACCGGCACCGACCGGACCGCGGCGAGGTAGGGCGTCCCCTCGGTGTAGCCCGTTCCCGACCGTTCGCCGAGCATCCGCATCGCCAGTCGGTGGTGCGTGCGCCGCCAGGTGAGCAGCGCCCCGGCGAAGGCCCGCATCCCGTCGGCGACCTGTGCGCGTCCAGCAGGGTCGAGCAGGCCCCGCTGCGCCGCGCTGCGGTACGCCTGGTCGATGGTCGGCTGCCCGGCCAGGACGCGCTGCCGGACCTCCGGGGTGGAGCGGTAGGCCGCGCTGTCCAGCCGTTCCTGGTCGGGCGTGCGGCAGAGCGACTCGACCAGTTTGTAGCTGTGCGACTGGATGGCGCTGGCCCCCTCGGTGTACGCCCGGAACGTCCGGAACGACTCGGGCTGCATGGTGGCCAGCAGGGAGAACAGCGGCGCCGAGCCGGCCAGCGCCTCGGTCGCCGTGGCGAGGTGCGCGGCGGCGGGCCCGGCGGCACCTCGGACCAGCGCGTCCCGCGCGGCCCGCAGCAGCACGACGAGCAGGGCGAAGGTGGTCTCGTACGACTGGAGCACCCGGATGAAGAGGTACTCGTCGTGGACCACGTACACCGGCAGCATGGACAGTCGCAGGTCCCGCCGCTCGGCGGTGGTGGCCTCCACACCGGCGCAGAACTCGGCGGCGGCGGCCAGTGGGTCGTTCGCGGTGATGGTGGTGAGCGGACTGAGCCGGGCCAGGGCGGGCTGGGCGGCCCGGACCGTCAGCCGCAACCGCTTGGTCAGCCGGTCGCGGTCGGGGCGTTGCCCGGGCAGCAGGTCGGTGCGGCCCGCCTCGACGTCCAGTTCGAAACGGAGCAGGTCCGCCAACAGGTGCAGGTACCGCCGGTCGCGGTGCCGTCGGGCCCGGTCCGGGGTGACCTCGCCGGTCCCCTCGGTCGCCATCGACAGTACGGGGAGGGCCAGGTAGGAGTGGTAGTCGTACCGTCCGTCCCACTTGTCGAGCGCGCAGTCGAGGAAGCGGCGTAACCGGATCGCGCCGGGACGCGGGTCGGGGGGTAGCGCCGCCCGGGCGCGGTCGAGGCAGAGCAGGACGTCCCGGTCGACGAAGTGTTTACCGACCCGCAGATATTCGGTGGTAACCGTCGGATAGGGGAATTCGGCCGGATCGGCCCCGGCGGACAACCAGCATTCCACGTCGCGCACGAACGTCACCTCAGCAGTCGACAGGGAGAGTCGGACGGCGGGACCGGAACCCCGACCGGGCGTCTAACGACACGCGGTACCGGCCGCCGTCGCCGGCCGGGTCAGTTTCGACGGGCCGAACAGGCGGCTGTCAACGAATCGGCGGAGACGCGATCACCGACCGGAGAAGCGGTCACCGATCAATAGGGCGGGAATGCCTCCCCACCCGTCAGGGATCCCGGCCCGGGTGGCCCGGCCGAGCAGCCGTATTCCTTGCCGGTCAGGAGATCCGGGCGCGACCGGGCACGACTGTGATGGGGGTCGCCGGGCAGCACGGGGACCGAGTGTTTCCTCTTCACAGATCCCACTTTCTGTGACAGGGGACACGTCCCGACCGGGTCGGGGACCCGGGGCATCCGCAAACCGGAAAAAATCGCGGCACGGAACCCCGGACACCAACGACGAGACAACTTACCGAGCAATAGATCGCTGCGCAAGAACGTCAATCGATTTGTCGATCATTAAGTCCGATATGAATACTTCACCCATGGTCGCCCGGCGATTCGCCCCAATGCACGTCGGGGCGATGGACGAGAAGGCGGCTTCTTCCCCGCGTCGGCCGTCCCGCCCGGGTCGCCGTGTCCGGCACCACACCCGGGACGGGCAGGGCCGTGGACTCGCGACGGGACGCCGGCACCGAACCCGGCAGCCCAGCGGAACGGCGCAGCGGACCGGGTCACCGGTGGGCCGGTGACCGCCCGATCCGGCGGACAAATCGGTCCGCGGACCGATCTCGCTGGCGGAACGCTGTGGAGCTGCCCCGCCCACGCGCCCATGCGCCACGGCACCACGGCACCACGGCACCACGGCACCAAGCACCAAGCACCAAGCACCAACGGAATGCACACCCATGCGCCCACGTGCTCACACGCCGCGCCGCCGTCGGGCGATAGCACAGACGGGGCAGCTCCACAGGGATCGGGACAACCTCACCCCACCCCGTCCCACCGGGTCGGACCTTCGACCGGACCGACCGGCCACACTCCAGGTCGGTCAGCACTCCAGGCGGTCAACACACTCCGGGGTCGGTCAGCGCACTCCACCCAGGGCACGCTTCGGACGCGCGTCGCTGCTGCCGGCCCAGCCGCCACAACGCCTCGCCGCCCTCGCCGGACACGCCGGACACGATGTACCGCCGGCCGTGCCCCCGGGTGGAACGGCCGGTCAGTCGCGCAGGAGGTCGGCGTGCGCGGCGCGCAACCGGGCGAGCGCCGGGTCACCGCCCGGGGCGGCCCGGCGGTCGAGTTCGGCCCAGGCCTCGGCGAGCGCGTCGGTGACGGCCCGCAACTCGGCCGCGTGCCGACGGGCACTCTGCCGGTGCGTCTCGTCGAGACGACGAGCCCAGCCGGCGGTGACCGCGGCGACCCGGTCGGCGTCGGCCCGGGCCTGGGCGGCGTTGCGAGCGGCGGGCGCCGGCACGATCGCGGCGATGGGTCGGGGGTCACCGTCGCGGGTGACCAGGGTGACCGTGTCGGTCAGTTCGGCCATCGCGACCAGCTGGGTCAGCCGGGTACGGACCTCGCGCAGCGGCAGTGAGCGGGGCCGGTCGTGGCCATGTGCCAGAGCGGGAACAGCCATGGGGACATGCTGCAACCGGGGTATGACATTTAACGCGGTGACTTCCCCCGACACCGGGACGACCGTACGGAATCCGCGTGCCGTTTGAGCGTGACCGATCGCGGAAAGACTGACCCGCATGACCTGGGCACGTCGAGCCGTACCCGCCGCTGCCGCAGCGGTGGCGGCCCTCGCCGCACACGACCTCCTCCAACGCCATCACGCCCTGCTGCGCAACTTCCCGGTGCTGGGCCGCGCCCGGTACCTGCTCGAATCGATCGGGCCGGAACTGCGCCAGTACATCGTGGCGGGCAACAACGAGGAACGGCCCTTCACCCGCGACCAGCGTCGCTGGGTGTACGCGTCGGCGAAGATGCAGAACAACTACTTCGGTTTCGGCACCGACAACGACATCGAGTACACCCCCGGATATCCGATCATCAAGCACCGGACCTTCGGCCGGGCCGTGCCACCGTCGTCCCCGGCGGCCGGGCACGACGTGTGGTTGCCGTGCGCGAAGGTGCTCGGCGCGGCCCGGGGACGACCGAAGGCGTTCCGGCCCGATTCGGTGGTCAACATATCGGGGATGAGCTTCGGCTCGCTCTCCGGCAACGCCGTCGAGGCGCTGAACCGGGGGGCCGCGCTGGCCGGCTGCCTCCAGAACACCGGCGAGGGTGGTCTGTCGCCGTACCACCGCCGGGGTGGGGAGTTGGTCTTCCAGATCGGCACCGCCTACTTCGGCTGCCGGGACGAGCACGGACGGTTCAGCCTGGAGCGCCTCCGGGACCAGGTGGCGGGGGCGCCGGTGCGGGCGCTGGAGATCAAGCTCAGCCAGGGCGCGAAGCCGAGCCTCGGCGGGCTGCTGCCGGGCGCGAAGGTGTCGGCGGAGATCGCCGACACCCGGGGGATCCCCCAGGGCCGCGACTGCGTCAGCCCGTCCCGGCACGCCGAGTTCTCCGACTGCGACAGCCTGCTCGACTGGGTCGAGTTGCTCGCCGCCGAGACCGGTCTGCCGGTGGGGATCAAGTCCGCCGTCGGTGACCTCACCTTCTGGACGGAGTTGGCCGACCTGATGCGGGACACCGGACGGGGCGTCGACTTCGTCACCATCGACGGCGGAGAGGCCGGGACCGGGGCCGCGCCCCTGATCTTCACCGACTCGGTCTCGCTCCCGTTCCAGCAGGGCTTCGCCCGGGTCTACCGGACGTTCGCCGAGCGCGGCCTGCACGAGCAGGTCGTCTTCGCCGGGGCGGGGAAGCTGGGACTGCCCGACAACGCCATCGTGGCCTTCGCGCTCGGCTGCGACCTGGTCAACGTCGGGCGGGAGGCGATGCTGGCGATCGGCTGCATCCAGGCCCAGAAGTGCCACACCGACACCTGCCCGACCGGTGTCGCCACCCAGAACCGCTGGCTGGCGCGGGGCCTGGATCCCGCGCTCAAGTCCGTCCGGGCGGTGAACTACGTCCGGACGCTGCGCCGCGACCTGATGAAGGTGGCGGAGGCGTGCGGGGTCGAGCATCCGGGGCTGATCGCCACCGACGCGGTGGAGATGCTCGACGGCCGCACCGCCTCCACCCCACTGGCCGAGGTCCACGGCTACCGGCCGGAGTGGGGGCTACCGTCGGCGGCCGACCGCGCGGAGATCGTCCGGTTGATGACGGCGGAGGTGCCGCAGGGCGGCAGCGCCCCGCCGTCGGCGACCGCGCAGCGCTGACCGCTACATCAAGGGGACACGGCGGGAAGGTGGTCTCCTGCGGTGACGGCGGGAGACCACCTCCCTCCGCTCGCCCGCAACGTCACGTCGTCGACGAGGCGGGGACGGACGTGCCACCGCTCACCGCGAGCTGCCAGATCGCGTACGCGATCCCGTCGGCGTTGCGGTTCAGCACCGTCGCGCTGACGTTGCTGGTGGTGTCGCAGGAACGGTGGTAGCAGGGGTCGTACGACGCGCCGGACGTGCCGCCCCACTTGGCGGCCTGGGTGCTGGTCTTGCGGGCGCTCGCTCCGGCGGCGTAGCCGGAGGTGGGGATGCCGGCCTGCTGGAAGGGGTAGTCATCGGAGCGTCCCTGCCCCTCGCGGTTCTCCTCCGGCTGGAGGCCGAGCGAGTCCCAGTACGCCTTCAGCGGCGCGGCCGTGGTGGAGGTGATCCGGTTGATGAAGTAGCCGGCGTTGGTGGAGCCGACCATGTCGAAGTTGTAGTAGCCCTTGACGTACCCGCGCTGGGCGGCGCTGAGCGACCTGACGTAGAACTCCGAGCCGTTGAGGCCCTGCTCCTCGTCGGTCCACCAGGCGAACCGGACCCGCTTGGTCATGGTCGGTCGCTGCTGGGCCAGGACCAGCGCGTTCTCCAGCAGGACCGCCGAGCCGGAGGCGTTGTCGTTGATGCCGGGACCTGACGACACCCCGTCGAGGTGCGCGCCGAACATGACCACCTGGTCGGTGGGGCCGGCCGGCCACTCGGCGATCAGGTTGTTGGAGCGGTACACACAGCTCGTGCAGACCTGCTCGGTGACCGTGTAGCCGGCAGCCTGGAGTCTGCCCTTGACGTAGGCGACCGAGGCGGTGTAGCCGGCGGACCCAGCCCGGCGGTGGCCGCCGTTCTGTTGGGCGATGGCCTGGAACTGGGTCAGGTGGGCCTGGACGTTGGCCACCGCGATGTCCGGGGCGGCGAGGGGAGCCGGGGTGACCGTCCGCGACGGCGCGGACGCGGAGGCCGACGGCGTGATGGGCACCGTCAGCGCGGTCGCGACGGCGAGCACCAGGGCCGCGGTCAGCGTTCTGCCTCTCATGGAGCCTCCTGGGTGGGAATGTGTCAAGACAATGACATCTGTCGATTAATGGGTCAATCGGCGGTCCGGTCGGGCCCGGCCCCGGTCCGGCGGAGATGCTGCCGGCAGCATCCGCCCGACGGGATGACCCGCCACCGGAACGGCCTAGACTGGCGCCATGGGGTGTCCGGGGTGAGCGACGGATCACGGCAGGCTGCGTACCGCCATGTGTGCTGGCGGTACGACGACCGGCCGGCCCTGCACGACCGGGTCCGGACCTTCCTCCTGGAGGGCCTCGCCCTCGGGGAGCGCATCTGGTATGTCACGGCGGAGCCGGACCCGGTCGCCGACCGGCTACGGGAGGAGCCCCTGATCCGGGACGCCCTGCGCCGGGGGGCCGCCCGGATCGTCCCGTTGGGCTCGGCCTACGCCCACGACCACGTCGTCGACCCCGACGACCAGGTGCGCGCCTACGCCACCGCGACAGCGGACGCCCTGGCCGCCGGCCACACCGGACTGCGGGTGGCCGCCGACGCCACCGCGCTGGTCCGCACCCCGGCGCAGCGGGACGCCTTCGCCCGGTACGAACACCTCATCGACCGGTACATGCGCGTCCGGCCGATGTCGGCGATGTGCGCCTACGACCGACGGCTCCTGGGCGACGAGGCCATCGCGGAACTGGCCTGCCTGCACCCGGACTCCAACGCCGACGACGTCCTCTTCCGGCTCTACGCCGACACGCCGGGCGACGGCCACGCGGCGCTCGTCGGCGAACTGGACGCCTCGAACCACGAGCTGTTCCGCGCCGCGCTGGACCGCGCCGACCCGCGTCCGGCCGGCGGCCGGTTGGTGGTGGAGGCGAGCGACCTGCGCTTCATCGACCACCGCAACCTGATCCACCTACGGGACCACGCCCGCGCGCGCGGCGCGGTGGCCGTCCTGCGCGCCTCCCGGTCCGCCGCGACCCGGGTCGCCGAGCTGCTCGACCTTCCCGGCCTGGACGTGGAGGTGGCCCGGTGAGGACCGGCGCCGCCGCCGGGCACCTCGGCTACTTCCACGAGGCCGTCTGCTACGACTCCGACGAGGACCTGGTCGCCGTGGTGCTGCCCTTCCTGCTGAGCGGGATCGCGGCGGGCGAGCCGACCCTGGTCTCCCTGAACGAGCGCCGCTCGGAGCTGGTCCGGTCGGCGTTGCCGGCGGACTCGGCGGTGCGGTTCCTCGACGGCGGCGACATCTACTCCCGGCCGGCGGCCGCGATCCGCTCGTACCGGCAGATGCTGGCCGATCACGTCGCCGCCGGGGCCGGGCAGATCCGGATCGTCGGTGAGGTGCCCGCCGCCGGCCTCAACTCCACCTGGGACTGGTGGGCCCGGTACGAGTCGGCGATCAACCACGCCTACGACGAGTTCCCGCTGTGGAGCATGTGCGTCTACGACCGCCGGGTCACGCCCGCGCCGGTGCTGGCCGACGTACTGCGGACCCACCCCCGGGTCGCGCTGCCCGACGGCCGGCGCCTGACGAGCGGAACGTACACCGATCCGCTGGTCTACCTCACCGAGCCCCGACCGGCGCGGCCCGACCCGATCCAGTACACCCCGCCGCTGGTGGAGCTGGTCGGCCCGACCCCGGCGCGCGCCCGCGCGGCGGTGTACGACGCCGACCGTGGGCACCTGCCACCCGACGACGTCGAGAACCTGGTCGTGGCGGTGAGCGAGACGGTGACCAACGCGCTGCGCCACGGACGGGAGCCGGTGACCCTGCGGCTCTGGAGCGGGCCGGACCGCATCGTGGTCAGCGTGCACGACGGCGGCGAGGGCCCGAAGGACCCGTTCGCCGGTCTGCTGCCCGCAGGCGACGGCACGAACGGCGGCCTCGGCCTCTGGATCACCCACCAGTCCTGCAACCACGTGGCGATGCACCGGGGTCCGGACGGGTTCACGGTCCGCCTGACCGGTGGGAACGCGCACGTCGACGGCTGAGGCGCCGAACCGGAGGACATGACGGGTCTGGAGGCGACGCCCCGCACCCGGCATGATGGCGGTCATGCGCCTGGTCTCCCTGCTCCCCTCGGCCACGGACATCGTCTACGCGCTCGGCCTCGGCGACGACCTGGTCGGCGTGACCTTCGAGTGCGACGTGCCCCCGGCCGACCGGGCCGGCAAGCTCGTGGTGGTGGGCGGCCGGGACACCCGCGGGATGAGCCCGGGCGAGATCGACGCGTACGTCCGGTCGCAGCGGGCCGCCGGGGCGGACCTGTACACCCTGCACGCCGACGCGCTGGCCGGACTGGAGCCGGACCTCCTCCTCACCCAGGACCTGTGTCGGGTCTGCGCGCTCCCGGCGGGGCAGCTCACCGAGGCGCTGGACCATCTGGGCTGCCGCGCCGACGTGCTGTCACTGGACCCGTACACCCTGGACGAGGTGCTCGGCACGATCCTCGCGGTGGGGCATCGCGCGGGCGTACCCGAGCGGGCGGAAGCCCTGGTGGCCGCGCTGCGCGACCGGCTCGCGGCGGTCGCGGCGGCGGTCGGCGGACGGCGCCGGCCCCGGGTCGCGGTGGTGGAGTGGGTCGACCCGCCCTTCGCCGCCGGGCACTGGATTCCCGACCTGGTCTCCGCCGCCGGGGGCACGCCGGTGGCCGCCCACCCGGGCGCCCGGTCGGCGCCGACGACCTGGGCGGCGCTGACCGACGCCGCGCCGGAGGTCGTGCTGGTCGCCCCGTGCGGCTTCGACCTGGCCGGTGCGACCGGGCAGGCGGAGCAGGTCGCGGCCCGGTTCCCCGGCACGGCGGTGTGGGCCGTGGACGCCGACGCCCTCGTGGTGCGCCCCGGGCCCCGGCTGGTGGACGGCGTCGAGGCGATCGCCGCGGTCCTGCACCCGGACGCCGTGCCGCCCGCCCCCGCCGACGCGACCGTCCGGGTGGCCTGACCCCGGTCCGGGGCCCGCCTCCGACCACCGGCTCCGGCGACCGGCCCCGGTTGCCCGGGCGGGCACCGGCGTCCACAGTGCGTCGACGAGTGGTGGCAGCCGTTGCCGGCCACCGTATCCGGCTTTCCGAGCTGTCCGACCACTGTGTCCACCGGGCACCGTCCCGGCCTGACCCGAGTCGATTCCCGTCCGACGCCCATGCCGATCCGGCTCGATTCCTCGTCCGCGCCCGCGTCCGACCCGCGTCGATTCCCCTTCCCCAATCGCGTCTGACCTGCGTCGATTCCCGCCTGCCGGACCGGGGTGGCGGCAGTCGCGCGGGGTGCCGCGTCGCCGCCGCCCGCCGGCACACCGGGTGACGGGACGATGACCGCGCGGTTTCCGGAATGTTTCCGGCGATCACCCCGCCGCTATTGACACCGCCGAGACGGGCTCCCTATGGTCCCCTGAGTTGTACATGGTTGTCCATGAACATGAGGCCAGGATGAAGATTGCAGTGATCGGCAGCTACGGCGCCGGGCTCACCATGCGGGTGCCCCGGTTGCCGGTCGCCGGAGAGACCCTCTCCGGGGGTCGTTTCGCCTCCGGACACGGCGGCAAGGGCTCGAACCAGGCGGTGGCCGCCGCCCGGCTCGGTGCCGAGGTCAGCCTGCTGACCGCCGTCGGCGCGGACCAGTTCGGCACCGCCGCCCGACAGCTCTGGGCCGAGGAGGGGATCGACGCCACCGGGGTCCGGACGACCGGCGCCGCCACCATGGTCGGTGTCATCCTCGTCGACGAGCAGGGCGAGAACCGGATCGTCATCGCCCCCGGCGCGCTGGACGACCTGACGCCGGCCGACGTCGAGGGCTTCGCCGACCGCATCGCCGCCGCCGACCTGGTGGTGGTCTCCCTGGAGATCCCCCTCCCGGTCGCCGTCGCGGCGCTGCGCGCCGCCCACGAGCGCGGCGTTCGAACGCTGCTCAACCCCGCGCCGGCCGTCCGGCTGCCGGACGAGGCGTGGCGCTGGATCGACGTCGTGACGCCGAACGCCAGCGAGGCCCGGGTGCTCACCGGCCTCGGCCCGGAAGACCCGGCCACCGGCGACGAACTGGTCGACCTGATCCGCGCCCGCCACGCCGGCACGATCGTGCTCACCCTCGGCGCCGAGGGTGCCCTGGTCGACCACGACGGGCAGCGGACCCGGGTCGACCCGGTCACCGTGCCGCGCGTGGTCGACACCACCGGGGCCGGCGACGCCTTCACCGGCGCGCTTGCCGTGGCCCTCGCCCGGGGCGACGCCCTCACCGACGCGGTCCGCTTCGCCGCCGCGGCCGGCGCCCACACCGTCGGCATCGCCGAGGTGATCCCCGCTCTGCCCCACCCGGACGACGTCGCGGCCCTGCTGAGGAGATGACACCGATGGCCCAGATGACCACCGCCCCGGCGGCACCGCCGGTACAGAAGACCGCCGTCCCCCGTGCGCGCTCCCCGTTCCAGCGTTTCCTGCACGCCCGCGAGGCCAGCACGTTCCTCGCCCTCGTCGTGCTCTTCAGCCTGGGCACCCTGATCGCTCCGGGTTTCGTCGGCACCGACAACTTCCTCACCGTCGGCCAGCAGATCGCCCAGATCGGCATCATGGCCGTCGGCGTCACCTTCGTCATCATCAACGCCGAGATCGACCTCTCGGTCGGCTCGATCTACGGCCTCGGCGCGGTCGTCTGTGGACTGCTGATGACCTCCGACGTCGCCTGGCCGCTCGCCGCCCTCGGCGGGATCGCCGCCGGTGCGGTCGCCGGCCTGCTCAACGGCCTGATGACGGTGGGCTTCGGCATCCCCTCATTCATCGTCACCCTCGGCACGCTGAGCGTCTACCGGGGAGTCACGCTGCTGCTCAGCGGTGGCTCGCCGATCTCGCTGTCGGCCAACGAGCCGAACGTGGCCGAGTTCAACCTGCTCGGGCAGGGCAAGCTGTTCGGTCTCCTGCCGATGCAGCTGGTCATCTTCACGCTCGTCGCCGTCCTCGGCATGGTCGTGCTGTCCCGGTCCCGGTACGGCTTCAACACCTACGCGGTCGGCGGCAGCGCCGAGGCCGCCCGCCTGTGCGGCATCAACACCGGCCGGGTCAAGGTCGCCGCGTTCACCCTCTCCGGCACGCTCGCCGGCCTGGCCGGCGTGCTCGGCCTCTCCTTCCTGTCCTACGTGCAGGGCGTCACCGGCACCGGGATGGAGCTGACCGCCATCTCCGCCGTGATCATCGGTGGCGCGGCGCTGTTCGGCGGCTCCGGCACCATGCTCGGCACCGTCATCGGTGTCGCCTTCATCGGCGTCCTCCAGAACATCCTGAACCTGCGCGGCATCTCCTCGTTCTGGCAGACCGTGGCGACCGGCGCCGTGATCATCCTCGCCGTCGCCGCCGACACCTGGCTACGCCGTCGCTCCGGGCGACGCTGACCAGCCCACACCACCACACCCCCATCCCCCACACACAGGGAGCAACCCCGATGAAGCTCACCCTCCGGCGCCGGCTCGCGGTCGCCGCCACCCTCGGCCTCGCGCTGCTGGCCGGCAGCGCCTGCGGCGCGGTCACCCCGGCCAGCACCGCCTCCGGCGGCGACGGCGGATTCCAGCTCGCCGACTACATCAAGGACGCCGTCGAGAAGGGCGAACCGCTCAAGATCCGGCTCAGCTACCACGACCCGTCGCTGGCCTTCGCCGTCCCGATCCGGCAGGGCATGGAGCGCGGCGCGAAGGAACTCGGGGTCGAGGCGCAGATGATCGGCCCGACCGGCGGCAACGCCGCCGACCAGGTGGCCGAGTTGCAGACGCTGATCAACCAGAAGCAGATCCACGGCCTCGCGGTCTCCTCGGCCAGCAACGACGCGCTCAAGCCGGTCATCGCGCAGGCGTACGACGCTGGCATCCCGATCATCTCGTTCAACACCAACAACCCCGAGTCCAAGCAGATGGGCTTCGTCGGTCAGGACCTCGTCGCCTCCGGCGAGTCGCTGGCCAAGGAGCTGCTCGGGGTGTTGAAGGGCAAGAAGGGCAAGGTCGTCGTCGTATCCGTCGACTCCGGCGCCGGCTGGTCCAACGACCGCTTCACCGGCTTCCAGACCGGGCTGAAGGACTCCGGCCTCCAGGTCGTCGGCCCGGTGAACACCGGCAACGAGCCGAGCGCGGCGTACAACACCATCGAGTCGACGATGGCCGCGCAGAGCGACGCGATCGCCCTGGTCTCCCTCGACTGCTGCAGTTTCACCGCCGGGGCGAAGTGGCTCCAGCAGTCCGGCAAGGCCGGAAAGATCCACTCGGTGGGCTTCGACGTGCAGCCGCAGACCGTCGACTACCTCAAGGGCGGCGTGGTCGACCTGACCATCAGCCAGGGCCCGGCCGAGCAGGGCTACCAGGCGGTCAAGCTGCTCGCCGACTACCTGAAGAACGGCACCGAGATCAAGGACGTGGACACGGGCGCGCTCGTGGTCACCCGCGACAACGTGGCCACCGTGCCGGTGGAGGGCTGATCCGATGACCGGCCCGGCCACGATCCTCGCTCCCGCCACGGCCGCCGTCGAGGTGTCCGGCCTGTCGAAGCACTTCGGTGCCGTCCGCGCGTTGCAGGACGTCACCCTGAGCGTCCCCGCCGGCAGTCTCACCGCCGTCATGGGGGAGAACGGCGCCGGCAAGTCGACGCTGATGAAGATCCTGGCCGGGCTGGACACGCCCACCACCGGCACCGTACGGGTGGCCGGCGAGGAGGTCCGCCGCTTCCACCCGGCCACCCTGCTCAGTCGGCACCAGGTCGCGCTGGTGCCGCAGGAGCTCTCCCTCGCCCAGGACCGCAGCGTCGCCGAGAACATCCTGCTCGGCGCCGAACCCGGCTCCCGGCCCTTCCCGCACCGGCGGCGGATGGAGGAGCAGGCGGCCCACCTGCTGGACCGGCTCGGCCTGCGGGTCGACCCGCGTCGCGCGGTACGCCACCTCGACGCGGCGTCCCAGCAGCTGGTGGTCATCGCCCGCTCGCTGGCCCGCCGGGCCCGGGTGGTCATCCTCGACGAGCCGACCTCGATCCTCTCCCCGGCGGAGTCCGAACGGTTGTTCGGGGTGATCCGCTCGTTGCAGGCCGACGGCGTCACACTCCTCTACGTCTCGCACCGGATGCCCGAGGTCTTCGCCCTGTCCCAGCACATCCACGTGCTGCGGGACGGCCGGCACGTCGGGCACTGGCCCACCGCGCAGGTCACCCCGGACCAGGTGGTCGCGGCGATGGTCGGGCGGGAACTCGCCGCCGAGTTCGCCCGGCACGACACTCCCCCGCCGGCCGCGACCGCCACTCCCCGGCTGCGGCTGCGCGGCGTCTCCGGCACCGGGTTCACCGACGTCGACCTCGACGTCGCTCCGGGCGAGGTGGTCGGCGTGGCCGGACTGCCCGACAGCGGCCGGATCGAGCTGCTGCGCGGCGTCTTCGGCGCGGACCCGGTCCACGGTGGCGAGCTGGCGCTCGACGGGGAGAGGTTCGCCGCGCGGTCGCCGCGCGACGCCATCCGCTCCCGGGTCGCCTACCTGCCCGGGGAACGCCGGCAGCAGGGCATCCTGCCGACGATGAGCGTCGCCGACAACGTCACCGTGCTGACCCTCGGCCGGCGGCAGCGGTTCGGGGTGCTGCGGCGGCGGGCCCTGCGCCGGGACGCCGAGGAGCGCGCCCGCGAGCTGCGGGTGAAGACCGCCACCACCGCCCAGGGCATCACCCAGCTCTCCGGTGGCAACCAACAGAAGGCCCTGTTGGCCCGCTGGCTGTCGATCGAGCCCCGGCTGATGCTGCTCGACGAACCCACCCGTGGCGTCGACGTCGGCGCCAAGGCGGAGATCTACCGGCTGTTCCGCAGCCTCACCGACGCCGGTGTGTCCATCGTCGTCTCCTCGTCGGACCTGCCCGAGCTGCTCACCGTCAGCGACCGGATCGCCGTGATGGCCGCCGGCCGGCTGGTCGGTGTGCTGGACGCGGCCGAGGCCACCGAGGAGACGGTGATGGCCCTGGCCACCGGCGCACACACCATGAAGGAGAACGTATGAAACGCCGAGGTCTGCTCCACGCCGAGCTGTCCGGGGTGCTCGCCACCCTCGGCCACACCGACCTGCTGCTCGTCGTCGACGCCGGGTTCCCCGTCCCCCGGACGGCCCACCGGATCGACCTGGCGATCGCGGAGGACCTGCCCGACCTGACCACCGTGCTGGGGCTCGTCGCCGACGAGATCGTCGTCGAGGGCGTGGTGGTCGCCGAGGACGTGACCACGCACAACACACCGCTGGCTCAGTGGCTGGGGCAGCGCTTCCCGGGCGTGCCGCTGACCACCCGACCGCACGCCGAGATGCTCGGCGAGCTGGCCCACCAGGCCAAGGCGATCGTCCGCACGGGCGCGTTCAACCCGTGGGGCAACGTCGGGCTGGTCTGCGGCGTGGACGTGCCGCGCTGGTTCGACGAGCCCGGCGTGATCGTGCCCGACTACTACCGGGACCGGATGTAGCGGCGCCGCCGCACCACGACGTACCCCGATTTGGAGAGAAACGTGAGCACTGCCTTCCTGACCGACGTCGACCTGACCCCCGCGACGTTGGCGCCCTACATCCAGCACACGCTGATCGACGTCGGCGTCACCCGGGACCGGATCGTCGCCCACGCCGAGGAGACCGTCCGGTTCGGCTTCAACGCGGCGATGGTGCCCGGCTCCTGGGTCGCCGAGGTGGCCGAGGTGCTGCGCGGCACCGGCGTCGGCGTCGCCTCGGCCCTGGACTTCCCCACCGTCGGCGTGACCACCAGCGCCGGCAAGGCCGCCGAGGCGGAGAGCCTGGTCCGGGCCGGCGCCACCCAGATCGACATCGGCGTGCAGATCGGCTGGCTCAAGAGCGGTCGCCACGACGCGTTCCGCGACGACATCGCCGGTGTGGTCAAGGCCTCCGGCGTACCGGTCAAGGTGATGCTCGAACTGCCGCTGCTCACCCCCGCCGAGCGGGAGGCCGCCGTGGCACTGTCCATCGAGGCCGGTGCGGCCTTCCTGAAGAACGCCAGCAGCGGCTCCGTCGAGGTGGCCAACCCGGACAGTGTCGCCTACCTGGTGGCCCGCGCCCCGGAGGGCGTGCAGGTCAAGGCATCGGGCGGAATCAAGTCCTTCGAGCAGGCGGTCTCCCTGCTCCGGGCCGGAGCGGTGCTGCTGGGCACCAGCGCCGGGGTGGCTATCGTCACTGACGACGTGAACGAGCACACGACGAGCTACTGACCGTCTCCTCGCCCCTCGACCCGAGCCCGGCCGGTGCCCGGCGACGGTCGGGGGGCGACGGCCCCAGGAAAGGTGCCATGTCCGAGCGAGAACTCCCCGACGGGACCACCGAGCGACTGGACCGCGACGCACCGGCACCTTTGCACGCGCAGGTGTCGGAGCAGATCCGGACCCGGATCGTGTCGGGCGACTGGCCACCGCACTACCGGCTGCGCAGCGAGCCGGAACTCGCCGCCGACCTGGGCATCTCCCGGGGCACGCTGCGTCGGGCCCTCGCGACCCTGATCCGCGACGGCCTGCTGGTGCAGGTACGTGGGCGGGGCACCTTCGTCACGTCCACCGCCATCGAGCCGTCCATCGCGCAGAAGCTGAACACCCTCTCCGAGGACTTCGCCCGGCAGGGCGTCTCGTACACCACTGAGGTGCTCTCCCAGCGGGTGATCGCCGCTCCGCCGCCGCTGGCCACCCTGCTCGACCTGGATCCCGGCCAGTCGGTGCTGCACCTGGAACGGCTCCGCTCGACCACCACCGGTCCGGTCGCGTGGCTGGTCAACTACGTCCGGACCGACCTCGCCCCCGGCCTGGACCGGGCGGACCTCGCCGACCGCTCGCTGTTCGGCCTGCTGGAGAACGACCACGGCCTGAAGATCACCACTGGCCGACGGACGTTCAGCGCCACCGCCGCCACCGGCCGCGTCGCCGACGCGCTCGGCGTGCCGGAGGGCTTCCCCCTGCTCTATCTCGAACAGATCACCTACCTGTACGACGGCCGCGCCATCGAGTACTCCGACGTGTGGATCCACAGCGAGCGGATGCGGGTCACCTCCCTGCTCAGCCGCCGCTGACGGCCGGCGGCGCTGAGCTTGCGTACTCACGCGCCGCCGGTTGGCGTCGGGTGGACTGGCCGTATGGAACCGTCGCCCGCGACCCACCGCCGGGCCGGCACCGTGGCGCTACTGACCGTGCTCTGGCTGCTCGCGGCGCTGGTGCTGCTGGGTTGGACCTTCGCCATCGGCATCCAGGGCTGGGCCGACCAGCACGGCAGCGGCGGCGCCGACCCGGCGGGGGCCAGCCGACGGGGCAGCTGGGTGCTGCTGGCGCTCTACCTGACGGCCGCCGGTGGCCCGGTCGTGATCGCCGTCGTCGCGTTCGCCGGGCGGTTGGTGCGCACGGGCGCGGTCTACCTGGCGCTGGCGCTCCTCCTCGGCGCGTTCGGGATGCCGTTCGGGGAGGCCGCCGCCCGGGACCTGGTCCCACCGCCGCCGGTTCCCTCCGGGCCCGGTGGTTGTCAGGAGCACAGCGGCGGCGACACGCGCTGCCCGGGCGGCTGATCCCCGGCCGGGAACCACGCGCTCCCACCGCCGGGGTGTCGGACGGGTCTGCCATCATCGTGTGCGATGACCGCCGTACCACCCACCCCGACCGCCGCACCCGTGCGGGGCGCGACGCTGGAGGCGGTGCTGGAGCGGATCACCTACGTCAACGAGGAGACCGGCTACACGATCGCCCGGGTCGCCACCGACCGCTCCGGCACCGACCTGCTCACCGTGATCGGAGCCCTGCCCGGCGTGCAGCCCGGGGAACGGCTGCGGATGGTCGGCCGCTGGGGTTCGCACCCGAAGTACGGCCGCCAGTTCGAGGTACACAGCTGCACCAGCGTGCTGCCCGCCACCGTGCAGGGCATCGAGCGCTACCTCGGCTCGGGGCTGATCAAGGGAATCGGGCCGAAGATGGCCGCCCGGATCGTCGCCGCGTTCGGCGCGCAGACCCTGGACGTCATCGAGAACGAACCGGGCCGGCTGATCGAGGTGCACGGCCTCGGCCGCAAGCGCACCGCGGCGATCGGCACCGCCTGGCAGGAGCAGAAGGCCATCAAGGAGGTGATGGTCTTCCTCCAGGGCGTCGGCGTCTCCACCTCGCACGCCGTGCGGATCTACAAGGAGTACGCCGACAACGCGATCTCGGTGGTGCGCAACGAGCCGTACCGGCTGGCCGCCGACGTGTGGGGCATCGGCTTCAAGACCGCCGACAGCATCGCCCAGGCGGTCGGCATTCCGCACGACAGCCCGCAGCGGGTGCAGGCCGGCATCCGGTACACCCTCTCCGAGGCCGCCGACAACGGGCACTGCTACCTCCCGGAGCCGAACCTGCTCGCCGACGCCGCCGGGATCCTGGGGGTGCCCGCGCCCCTGGTCGGCGAGGCCCTGACTGCCCTCGCGGCCGAGGAGGGCGTGGTCCGGGAGGCGGTGCCGAATCCGAGCGGCGACGGCGGCACCATCCCGGCGGTGTACCTGGTCCCGTTCCACCGGGCCGAGTCGGCGCTCGCGGCGAGCCTGCTCCGGCTGCTGCGCGAACCGGTCGACCGGATGCCGGCGTTCGCGGGCGTGGACTGGGGCCGGGCGCTGGCCTGGCTGCGGGCCCGGACCGGCGCGGAGCTGGCCCCGGAGCAGGAGCAGGCGGTGCGGCTGGCGCTCACCTCGAAGGTCGCCGTGCTCACCGGCGGTCCGGGCTGCGGCAAGTCCTTCACCGTCCGGTCGGTGATCGAACTGGCCACCGCGAAGCAGGCGAAGATCGTCCTGGCCGCGCCGACCGGACGGGCCGCGAAGCGGTTGACCGAGCTGACCGGGCAGGCGGCCACCACGGTCCACCGGCTGCTCCAGCTCCGGCCGGGCGGGGACGCCGCCCACGACCGGGACAATCCACTCGACGCCGACCTGGTGGTGGTCGACGAGGCGTCGATGCTCGACCTGATCCTGGCCAACAAGCTGGTCAAGGCGGTGCCGCCGGGAGCGCACCTGCTGCTGGTGGGCGACGTCGACCAGTTGCCCTCGGTCGGCGCGGGCGAGGTGCTGCGGGACGTCCTGGCGGCGGAGACCGTCCCCCGGGTCCGGCTGACCCGGATCTTCCGCCAGGCGCAGGAGTCCGGCGTGGTGGTCAACGCGCACCGGATCAACGCGGGCCAGGCCCCGGTCTTCGACGGGTACGCGGACTTCTTCCTCTTTCCCAGCGACGAGCCCGAGGTCACCGCCGAGCAGGTGGTGGAGATCGTGGCCCGACGCATCCCCCGTCGGTTCGGCCTGCACTCCCGCGACATCCAGGTGCTCACCCCGATGCACCGGGGCCCGGCCGGTGCGGGCAACCTGAACGCCCTGCTGCAACAGGCGCTCGCGCCGCACCGCGAGGGCGCGCCGGAGCGGCGGCACGGGTCGCGGGTGTTCCGGGTCGGTGACAAGGTCATCCAGATCCGCAACAACTACGAGAAGGGGGCGGCCGGCGTCTTCAACGGCACGGTCGGGATGGTCACCGCGATCGACGTGGACGAGCAGACCCTGACCGTCCGTACCGACGAGGACGAGGACGTCGGGTACGACTTCCACGAGCTGGACGAGTTGCAGCACGCGTACGCGATCACCGTGCACCGCTCGCAGGGCAGCGAGTACCCGGCCGTGGTGGTGCCGGTGACCATGGGGTCGTACATGATGTTGCAGCGCAACCTGCTCTACACCGCCGTCACCCGGGCGCGGAAGCTGGTCGTGCTGGCGGGCTCCCGCCGGGCCCTGGCGATCGCCGTGCGGACGGCGGGCACCGGCCGCCGGCACACCGCGCTCACCCACCGGATCACCGGCTAGCGGTCCGACCGGCGCGGCTCGCGACACCGCCGGGGCACCCGGGCCCGTCCCGGCGGGTCAGCCCTGCTCGTCGGCGTCCAGCCGGCGCAGCACCCGGGTGGCGAGGCGCTCCAGGGTGGCCACCTCGTCCTGGCCGACCTGGTCGAGGAAGAACTCCCGGACCGCCGCGACGTGACCGGGGGCGGCGGCCTCGATGGCCTCCCGCCCGGCGGGGGTGAGCACCACGAACGCCCCCCGCCGGTCGCCGGGGCAGCCCTCGCGGTCGACCAGGCCCCGCCGCTGCATCCGGCTGAGGTGGTGGGAGAGGCGGCTCTGCTCCCACTCCAACTGCCGCTGGAGCGCGAAGGGACGCAGCCGCCCCTCGGCGGCGTCGGTGAGCGCCACGAGCACCTCGTAGTCGGCGAGGGAGAGGCCGGAGTCCTGCTGCAACTGCCGTCCCAGGCGGGCGGTGAGTCGGTTCTGCATCTGCAGGTAGGCCCGCCAGGCGCGCTGTTCGTCGTCGTCGAGCCATCGGGTCATGACTCCACCCTACCAGTGATCGATGACACATCATGAAGGGAATGCATGACGGGTCATGTAGGTTGAGGCAGACGTAAATGACACATCATCAAGCTCCTCAGGAGGACGTCATGACCGCTCCGACCGCCGCACTCGCCCAGCTCACCGGCGTCTACGCGATCGACCCGAGCCACAGCCGGATCGGCTTCGTCGCCCGCCACGCGATGGTGACCAAGGTCCGGGGTTCGTTCAACGACTTCGAGGGCCGGGTGGCCTTCGACGGCGACGACCCGAGCGCGACCGAGGTGACCGTCACCATCCAGGCAGCCAGCATCGACACCCGTAACGCGCAGCGCGACGAGCACCTGCGCAGCAACGACTTCCTCGCCATGGAGACCCACCCGGAGATCACCTTCGTCTCCACCGCGTTCCGGCAGACCGGCCCGGACACCTTCGACCTGACCGGCGACCTCACCGTCCGGGGCGTCACCCACCCGGTGACCGTTCCCTTCACCTACGAGGGCGCGGCCACCGACCCGTTCGGCAACCTGCGGGTCGGCTTCGAGGGCTCGGTGACCATCAACCGTCGCGACTACGGGGTGACCTGGAACGCCGCCCTGGAGACCGGCGGTGTCCTGGTCAGCGAGAAGATCGTCCTCGAGTTCGAGGTCTCCGCGATCAAGCAGTCCTGACCCGTACGGCGTGCCGCACCGGCGGTGCGCCCCCCGCTTCCCCACCGACCGACTCCCAGTGGAGAGGACCTCCCGTGAGCACCCTGCTGACCCCCCGCGTCGACATCCGCCGGGCCGAGGAGCGGTTCGTCACCGAAACCGGCTGGCTCGACTCGAAGCACTCGTTCTCGTTCGGCCACCACCGCGACCCGGCGAACACCCACCACGGGCTGCTCCTGGTCAACAACGACGACATCGTCACGCCGGGCACCGGCTTCGACACCCACCCGCACCGGGACATGGAGATCGTCACCTGGGTGCTGCGGGGCTCCCTGGTCCACCAGGACTCCACCGGCCACTCCGGGGTGATCTACCCGGGGCTGGCCCAGCGGATGACCGCCGGGCGCGGCATCCTGCACTCGGAGAAGAACGACTCGTGGCGCCTCCAGGGCGAACGGCACACCGAGCCGGTGCACTTCGTCCAGATGTGGGTGGTGCCCGACGAGACCGGCCTGACCCCCGGTTACGAGCAGCTCGAGATCGACGGCGAACTGCTCGGCGGCGGTCTGGTCCCGGTCGCGTCCGGGATGGAGCGGCACGACGGGGAGGCCGCCATCCGGATCCGCAACCGGTACGCCGCCCTCTACGCGGCCCGACTGGAGCCCGGCGGCAGCGTGCCGCTGCCCGACGCGCCCTTCCTGCACCTGTTCGTGGCCCGGGGCGCGGTGGAGCTGGAGGGCTCCGGCCGGTTGGGCACCGGCGACGCCGTACGCTTCACGGCCGGCGGCGGCCACTGGGTCACCGCCACCGAGCCCGCCGAGATCCTGGTCTGGGAGATGCACGCCACCATCGCCGGCTGACCCCGGCCCGACCCACGCCCCCTGACCCGGCCAGCCCCTGGCCGGGTCAGGGGGCGTCGACAGCAAGGAACGCACCATGACCCACCCCAAGCGGGCCGACACGTCCGCGCCGCTGCACCCGCTGCTCGCCGAGCGGTGGAGCCCCCGCAGTTTCGACCCGTCCCACCAGCTCGACGACTCCGACCTGCACCCTCTCCTGGAGGCGGCGCGCTGGGCACCGTCGGCGAACAACAGCCAGCCGTGGCGGTTTCTCGTCACCCGGCGGGGCGGCGACGACTTCACCCGGCTGCACGCCGCCCTGAACCCGGGTAACCAGGCCTGGGCCGGCGCGGCGAGCGCACTGCTGCTGGTGGCCGCCCACACGGTCGACGAGGCCGGTCGGCCCCGGCCATACGCGCTCTACGACACCGGTCAGGCCGTCGCGCACCTGGCCGTGCAGGCCCAGGCCCACGGTCTGGCCCTGCACCAGATGGGCGGTTTCGACGCCGCCGCGGTACGGGACGCCTTCGGGCTCGACGCGACGCTCACCCCGGTCGTCGTCGTCGCCCTGGGCCGGGTGGACGCGCCGGAGCGGCTGCCCGCCCCGCTCGCCGAGCGGGAACGGACGCCGCGTCAGCGGCATGCGCTGGACTCCCTGCTGCTCGCCCCAGCCCCGGCGGTCGCCTCCGCCTGAGCGGGTGCCGCGCACGGACTCCCCCGGGCCGGGAGCCCACCTCGGCCGGGCTCACGTCCGGGCCCGGCAGCCCGCCTCGACCCGACCGGGGCGCAGACCGACCGGGCCGCAGACCGCGCTGGCTATGGGTGCGGGCGGTCCCGGGTGGTCCCGACCGATGTCCGCTCAGCCGGTCAGGTAGCCCACCGGCACGGCGTCGGTCAGCCAGACGCCGTTGGCGCTGCAATAGAAGAGGTGCCCGTCGCGGGCCATCGCCGCGGCATCCACCGTGAGCACCACCACCGGTCCGCCCCGACGGCTACCGACCCGGCGGGCGGTCTCCACGTCGGACGACAGGTGCACGTGGTGCCGCCCGCCCCGGTGCAGTCCGGTGGCCCGGATGGACTCCGCCGCCTCCCGCCCCGTGCCGTGGTAGAGGTGCTCCGGGGGTGCCTGCGGGACGAGTCCGAGGTCGACCGGGATGGAGTGCCCCTGACTGGCCCGGATCCGCTCCACCCCGTCCGGGCCGAGGTCGACGGCGAAGCGCTGCTTGTCGTTGCCCGCCACCACCGCGTCGAGTTCGGCCCGGGTCATCCGCATCCCGCGCAGGAGGTCGGCGACCGGCACCCATCCGCCCCGGTCCGGCGTGAGGCCGAAGCGTCCGGGTTCGTGCCGGAGGGCCAGGGACATCCGCTTGCTCAGCCGTACCACGTCGCGATGATTCACGTTCGCATTGTGGCCGGAGGACGGTGCCCCGCCCCACCGGTTTTGCCGCCCGACGCACGCCGGCCCCGCCCCGTCGGGTACGTCGGCCGCGCCGGATCACCGCCGCCCACCCGCCAGCCCTTTGCCTGCTCGCGGTTCGGTAGGAGCTGGGCGAGTCAGCCGCTTGTCACCTCGACGGTCTGGGCGGCGAAACACGGTCGCTACCGGCCTTTACAACTCCTGACTCTTTGAGCGTTGGAGTCTGCGCCAGCAGATGATGGCGTAGGCGAGGGTGAGGAGGGCTTCGTGGATGTCGTCGCGGATCTCCCAGCGGATGCGCAGGCGGCGGAACCAGTGCAGCAGGGCGATGGTCTGCTCGACGACCCACCGTCGGGTGCCGAGTCCGGAGCCGTGGCCGACGCCGCGTCGGGCGATGACCGGGGTGATGCCCTTGGCCCGCAGCTGGCGGCGGTAGCAGTCGTAGTCGTAGCCGCGGTCGGCGTGGAGCCGCTCGGGCCGCTGCCGGGGCCGACCGCGGATGCCCTTGATCTGCGGGATCTTGTCGACCAGGGGCATGAGCTGGGTGACGTCGTGGCGGTGACCTGAGGTCAGGGTCGCGGCGAGGGGGATGCCGCCCGCGTCGGTGATGACGTGGTGTTTCGAGCCCGGCTTGCGGCGGTCGACCGGGCTCGGGCCGGTTTCGGGCCGCCCTTGAGCGCCCGGACGTGGGAGCCGTCGATCACCGCCTGGGACATGTCCAACTGACCGCTGGCGCGGAGCTTGCCGAGCAGGATCTCGTGCAGGTGTTGCCAGACGCCGGCGTCGTTCCAGTCTCGCAATCTGCGCCAGCAGGTCACTCCTGAGCTCAAGCCCAGCTCTTGGGGCAGGTACTCCCACGGGATCGCGGTGTAGAGCACGAACAGGATCCCGCACAGCACCCTGCGGTCATCCAGGGGCTTGCGCCCGGGGTAAGGAGTTGTTACTCGTCTCCGCATCGGATGTCGGCGGCCTCGCCAGCGTTGTCGTAAACGATGTCGCACGTCAGGTGCGGGACGTACTTGGCCTTGTAGCTGATCTCTGAGCGTTCCCAGGCGTCCCACAGATCCCGGTCGTAGATACCCCGCCGGATGTCCCGCTGCCTGGCCCTCTCCCGAGCGGTCTCCATCGGCGCATCGACCCAGATCCGGTGGTGGTAGTACTGCCGCAGCTCGGGGTGGTAGGCGGACACTCCCTCCACGATGAGATACCGGACCGCAGGCACCCTCACCCACCTACCCGGCCCACCGTCGCTGTCGGTCAGAGTCTGGTAATCCGTGAGCTCACCACGCCGGGCCGGCTCAAGCACCCGACGCGCGAGTTCCCCGCGGTCGAAGTCAGTCTTGTCCTCGTTGCTGACCACGCCGCGGATCAGGAAGTCGTCCAGGTGCACCAGATGGAAACTGCCCAGCAACTGACCAAGCCGCCGAGCGAAGACGGTCTTGCCGGCACCGCCGAACCCTTCCACGCCGACCAGCGTCGGCCGCTCTGACCGCCCGCCCTGGCCGATCAGGGCCGCGATCTGCGCCATCTCCAGCCCCAACACGGGACCCACAAGTTGCCGCTCATGATTCCCCGCCGTCACCTCAGCCGCCACCGCCCCTTCCACCAGGTACGGCACGGTGGCCGCACGCTTCCAGGGCCAGTATCGACCCCGAAACCCGACTGGGGCACTGAGCCGGCTCCGGTTTGGTGCCGTGAGCGCGCCCTCCGACCGCCGGGGCGCGCGCGGGCGGTCAACGTGGGCGCACAGCCGGGGCAGCTCCACAGTCTCCGGCAGGTGACGCAGCGCCACCGCCGCCGCGGCCGTCGGCAGGCTGCCCCTCGGCGAGGGGCGGCCGGCCAGCAGCGGTCCCGAGGGCCCAGCCGCGCGTTGATGCCGGGTGGTGGCACGGCTACTGTGGCGGCATGTCGGATCGCGCGGACCGCCTCGACCCGCAGCCTCCCGCCGCACCGCCCGGAGGCACCGTGCCCGACGTCCTCGCCACCGCCCGGCAGCGTCCCCTGTTGCTGTTCGGGCTCACGCCACCCCGGCGCAGCGCCACCCCCGAGCAGGCCGCGGAGATCGCCCGGGTCACGCTGGCCCGGCTGGCGCCGCTGGACGTGGACGCGTTGCTGCTCTACGACATCGACGACGAGAGCGACCGCAACCCGGACGAGCGCCCCTTCCCCTACCTGCCGACGATGGACCCGGCCGTCTTCCACGCCACCCACCTGGGCAACTGGCACCGGCCCACGATCGTCTACCGCTGCGTCGGCAAGTATCCCGAGCCGGAGCTGCGCGACTGGCTGGAGTCGACGGACCCGGACCGGGTGGCGGCCGTCTTCGTCGGCGCGTCCTCCAGCACCAAGGAGGTGCACACACCGCTGCCCCGGGCCCACGCCCTGCGGCGGGAGGTCCGGCCCGACCTGGCCGTGGGCGGGGTCGCCATCCCCGAGCGGCACAGCCGGGGACGGGACGAGCACCTACGGATGCTGGCCAAGCAGGAGCACGGCTGCGCGTTCTTCGTCTCGCAGGTGATCTACGACGTCGACGCGACCAAGAGCCTGGTCTCGGACTACCGCTACGCCTGCCGGGAGCGGGGCGTCGCGCCCCAGCCGATCGTGTTCACCCTGTCGGTCTGCGGCTCGTTGAAGACCCTGTCGTTCCTGAAGTGGCTGGGCGTCGCCGTTCCGTGGTGGCTGGAGAACGCGCTGCGGCACGCCGAGGACCCGCTCGCCGAGTCGTACGAGCAGTGCCTGGCCAACGCTCGCGAGCTGGCCGGCTTCTGCCGACGGCTCGGGGTGCCGTTCGGCTTCCACGTGGAGAGCGTGTCGATCCGCAAGGTCGAGATCGACGCCGCCGTCACCCTCGCCGCCCGGATGCGTGAGCTGCTCACTGACTGAGGACCCAGAGTGACGTACCGGCTGGTCGAGGACGCGAAACGACCACGCGCCCGGTAGGGGCGCGGGTGGGTCAGCGGGACGGATCGGCGAGACGGCCGACGAAGATCGCGGTCGGCCCGGGGGTGCGGCGCACGTCGACCAGGTGGAACCCGTTCGCGGCGAACAGCGACGCCATCTCCGCGGCGCTGCGCTCCCGGCCACCGCTGCCGACCATCATCTGGAGGTCGAGGAAGCCGGGATGGCTGCCGCCGGATCCCTCGGGCACCAGGCAGTCCAGCACCAGCAGCCGGGTACGCGGCCCGAACGCCGGACGCAGCCGGTCGAGGACGGGGCGGGCCTGCTCGTCGGTGAGCCCGTGCACGATGTTGCGCATCAGGTAGGCGTCGCAGCCGGGCGGCACGTGGTCGTAGAAGCTGCCGTTGACCACCTCCACCCGGTCGGCCACCCCGGCCGCGTCGAGCACCGTCGGCGCGTCGGCGGTGGCGGCCGGCAGGTCGTAGAGCACCCCGCGCAGGTGTGGATGCCCGCTCAGGATGCCGGCCAGCAGCTGCCCCGATCCGCCGCCGACGTCGGCGATCCGTTCGTACCGGCCGAAGTCGTGCGCGGCCAGGATCTGCGGCATGTCGAGCCGGCTCAGTTCCCGCATCGAACGGTGGAAGTGCTCGCCCTCGTCCGGGTGCTCGGCGAAGTAGTCCCAGAGGAAGCCGCCGTACTGCCGGGGGAAGGCCGGGCGGCCCTCGGTGACCGTGGCGGTCAGGTCGGACCAGATCCGCTGGTTCCAGCCGGAGCTGATCTGGATCAGCGTGTGCCGGACCGAGCGCGGATGGTCGCTGCGCAGCGGTTCGGCGAGCGTGTTCAACGCGAAGGTGCGGGGCCCTGTCCGGCGGAAGATGCCGTCGGCGGCCAGCGCCCGCAGCACCCGGAACAGGCTGTCCTCGTCGGCGTCGGTGGCGGCGGCGAGTGCCGCCACGTCGCGGGGACCGTCGGTGAGCTGGTCGGCCACCCCGAGCCGGGCCACCGCGCCGAGCGCGTGCGTACGCCAGAAGCCGGACGCGGCGTCGAGCAGGCTCGCGGGCGGCGGTGCCAGGCGACGCGACGTGCCACTGAGGGCGGAGCCGACCGCGCGGACCGCGTCGACCAACACCATAGGGGGAGCTGATGGTTTCTTCGCCACGAAACGTACGTTACCGACATCAGTGCGACAAGCAACCAGCCAAACGGCCTATTGCGCCAAGTTGGACTTTCCCCTGGTCAGGACGGTGACACGGAACGCCGACCGGCTCGCGGTGACGGCCCGTTCGGCGGCGTCCCGGCAGGAGTCAGACTCACTGTCGTGACCCGCACCCCGCCCACCCTCGGCCAGGTCGTCCGCGACGAGCCCGACGTCGCCCACGAGCCCGCCCCGCTGCCGGCCGACCTCTCCCCGCAGGTCGCCGAGCGGTGGCAGGTCGGGGCCGGGCACGCCCCGTGCCACCACGGCGAGATCCTCCAGGGCGTCTTCCTCGACGCCGACGGGCGTCCGTGCCGGGGACTCGTCACCCTCCCCGTTCCCGGTACGGGCACCACCGCCACCTTCGTCCGGCGACTTGGAAGCCCCGCCGGCCACCTGACGGTCCGTCCCGCCGACCGGCGCAAGGCCCGGCGCGCCGCCGCCCTGGCGGTGGCCGAGTGCGCACGGCTGACCGGGGAACGTGCCTGCGGTGGACGACTCGGCCTGCGCGGCCAGGTTCCGGTCGGGATCGGAATGGGCTCGTCCACCAGCGACGTCATCGCCGCGGTACGCGCGGTGGCGGCCAGCTTCGGCGTCCGGCTGCCGGCGGAGACGGTGGCCCGGATCGCCGTCCGGGCCGAGCGGGCGTCCGACCCGCTGATGCTGGACGGCAGCGCGGCACTGTTCGCCTCCCGGGAGGCCCGGGTGCTGGAGGACTTCGGCCGCCCCCTGCCCGCCGCCGTCGTCCTCTCCTGCACCACCGGCGCGGGACGCCCGGTGGACACCCTGACCCTGCCCGCGCCGTCCGCCCGGGAGGTGCCGGCGTACGAGGAACTCCGGGCCGCGGTGCGGCAGGCGGTCGCCACCGCCGACGTCGGGCTGCTGGGCCGGGTCAGCAGCGAGAGTGCCCGCCGCAACCAGTCCCTGCTTCCCAAGCCGGAGTTGGAGTTCCTGGAACGGGTCGCGGCACGGACCGGAGCGGCCGGCGTCCAGGTCGCGCACACCGGCAACGTGGCCGGCCTGCTGTTCGACCCGGCCACGCCCGACCTGTCCGAGCGGCTGCGCCACGCCGCCCGGCGGCTGTCGGCAGGCGGGCTGCCGGTGGGCCGGACCATCGGGCCCTGACCGGGGACGCACGGTGCTCAGCGGGCGCGCTCCGCGTCGGACGACGGCTCGGCCCCGGAGGGAACCACGGTGTCGGTCGTGACGGTGGGCAGTGCGGTCTCGGCCGGAAGGTGGCGTCGCGGTGTCCAGGCCAACGCGAGACAGCCGCCGACCAGGGCGAGCAGCATGCCGATCAGGAAGCCGCCGAGGTTCGAGGTCAGCCAGGAGGCCAGGGCCAGGATGATCGAGACGATGGCGTAGAAGGCCCGCTGGGCGGGCGTGACGAGCAGGAGCACGCCACAGGTCAACAGCAGCAGGGGAACGAGGTAGCCGGCCATCCCCTGGAGTCCGATGTGCAGGATGACCGGCAGGGGGGCGCGCACCGAGGCGAGGATCTCGGCCCCGCCGAGGATCACCAGGAACGCACCCCAGAACGGACGGGTCCGACGCCAACGCCGGAACCGACCTGACCGGCTCCGGCGGGACGTCGCGGCGGGCCCGGGGACCGCACCGGCCATCGTCAGCAACCCTCCGACGCGAAGCTCATCCGCAGATGGGGCAGGGTGAAGGCGGCGGCCGTGGTGGCCCAGTTGTTCTGCCGGAGATCGTCGATGACGACCCTGTCGGCCTGCTGGGCGAAGACCCCGATGCCGCCCTTGACCCCGGGCACCTTGTCGAGGGTGCTGGCGTCCTGTCCGATGTCGATGTTGGAGAAGTCGGCGTCACCGGCGATGCTGTCCGAGTCGACGACGAGCGTGCGGGCCTTGACCGGCTTCCCGGCGTTCCCAGCGGTGATCTTCAGGACCATCCCACCCATGTTGACGCTCTGGCAGAGGTTGGTCAGCTCAGCCCGGTCGATGGCCGAGACGATCACCACGACCTGCCCCCCGGTGTCCCCCTCGTTGGGGCTGCCCTCGACCATGTGGTCCAGCGCGGCGAACTGCTCGAAGCCGGTGCCGTCGAGCCGGTCGGCGGTCACCGTGAAGGGCAGGCCGGAGATGGAGAACTGCGCCGCCAGAACGCCCTGAGCGGTGAGCAGCACCATGGCGGCACTGAGCACACCGGTGCCGAGAAGCATCGGAAAGAACCGCCGCCAGCGGACGGCGCCTTCTTCGGGGACGGTTGCGGAGGCATGCGCGATATCGACGGACGACATGACCGACTCCCTTGATCGAATGGTGTCGTGGCGAGCTGTCGACGGCAGGGATGGCACAAGTTACCGCCGAGTACGGTACGGGGTCAAGGCGTCCGCGAGCTGCGTCTTCACCATGGCAAAAAAAGTCAAAAACCTCGATCACATGACGACGGAATTGTTTCTTGACGACGCCACGGTCGGAGGCATATAACATCGGCAGAATTCATTGCTTCCGGTCGAGACGTCGCCTTCTGCGATCCGTCCGACGCACACCGACGCGACGCCCCCCGCCCGCCGATCCCGTCCCGGATCGGCCCGTGGACGGTCACGTCGCGCCTCCACCGCCCACCGCCCCGCCCCGGCCCCGTGCCGGCCGGTCGACGGGTGCCGCCCGAGGAAGGAGGCACGGACCACCCCGCCCGTTCCACCCCACCCCGCCCTCACCCACCACCACACCCAGGGAGAAGTCATGCGCAGGTACGCGTACCTCACCCTCGCCGCGACCTCGGCGCTGCTGGCCGTGCTCGCCACCGCCGGCCCGGCCGCCGCGGCGGGCAACGTGCTCACCTACGGCAGCGCGAGCGGGGCCTCGGTCGGCGTCGGTCAGACGCTGACCGCGAACCTGAAGGCCGGCACCACGGCCAACCTCTACAACTCCACGACCGGCAGCACCGGCGTGAAGTGCGCCCAGTCCACGTTCGGGGCCACGGTCACCAGCAACCCGACCGCCCCGGGCACCGCGACCGAGAACGTCGGCACGCAGACCGTCAGCAACTGCACGAGCAACGTCATCGGGGTGATCGGCGTCCGGAGCATCACCGTGAACAACCTGCCGTTCACCGCCTCGGTGACCAGCGGCAAGGTCCTCACCATCACCGGCGGCGCGGCCGGACCGATCCAGACGACCGCCGTACTCAGCACCCTGCTCGGCACCATCACCTGCGTATACCAGGCAAACGGCAACCGCCTGGTCGGCACGGCGAACAACGCCGACATGTCCATCACCATGGTCAACCAGCCGTTCACCAAGGTCTCCGGACCCGGCACCTGCTTCCCCACCGGCTACTTCACCGTCACCTACGCCCCGGTCACCGGACCGGGCGGCACGGTGTTCGTGAACTGACCACCCCGACCGGCCGGCGGCGCCCCCGCCGGCCACCCCGGCCCGGCCGGTGTCGACCCCAACAGGGTCGGCGCCGACCGGGCACGGGCGCGTCCACACCGGACCGGGCCGACGGGGCGGGCGACAGCCCGGCGTGACGGCCCGATCCGAAACGGACACCGGAGAGCCACCGAACGTTCGACAAGTGTCGATTTCCAACGTTGTAGTGCCTAGACTGGCCCGATGCACTACCGCCTCAGTTCGGTCCAGGCGTGCTCGCTCGCCCGCGCCCTGGACGTCATCGGTGACCGATGGACGCTGCTCATCGTCCGGGACGCGCTGCAGGGCACCACCCGCTTCGACGGCTTCCTCCGCAGCCTGGGCATCTCCCGCAACATCCTGACCGACCGGCTGAACACGCTCATCGGCGTCGGCGTGCTCGACCGGGTGCCCTACCAGGACCGCCCGACCAGGCACGAGTACCACCTCACCGACCGGGGCCGGGAACTGCTCCCGGTGGTACTGGCCGTGACCCAGTGGGGCGACCGGCACCTCGCCGCCCGCCAGCAGCCGGAGCAGAGGGTCGGCCGACGGCCCGGTCCGGACGCCCGCAGCCGGTGGCGGCCCCGGGCCACTTCGTCTTGACCCGGCCGGGCCGGTCGGTGGCCCGGCCCGGTCCGTCCGGGTGAACCTGAGTCCACGGGAGCCCGTCACGCAGGGCCACCCACGAACCCCGGTCAGTGGTTAGGATCCGCAGAGGGGAGAGCGGAAGAGGTCGTCGATGACACCATCGGTTCCGTACCGGCTCGACCAGAGGCTGGGTTCCTGCCAGATCGGCAGCGTCTGGTCCGCGCTCGACGAGGAGCACGGACCGCTCGCGGTGGCCGTGCTCGATCCGGGCATCGCCGCGGAACCCCGCTGGCGCAACGCCTTCGCCGCCACCACCAGCGCCCTCGGCCACGCCGAGTCCGGTGGTCAGCGCTTCGTCGCCGCCGACTTCGCGGCCACCACCCCCTGGGTCGCGTACCCCGAAGGGGAACTGTCCCTGGCCACCCGGACGTTCTCGGCGCTCGGTATGGACTACCGCCCGGCGGCGGAGGAGGGCCCCGAGGAACCGCCCGCCCCGCACGTCCGGGACACCGGTCCAGCCGTGCCCGATCCGCCCGCCACCGGGTCCGCGACCGGGGAACCGGTCGAGACCGGGCCACCCGTGACCGTTCCCGGCCAGACGCCGCCCACCACCCGCCCGACCCTGGTGATCGCGGCGGTCGTCCTGCTCGTCCTGGTCGGTGCCGGCATCCTCTTCACGGTGACCCGCTCCGGCGACGACGATCCCGGTCCGTCCCCCCGGGCCGGCGCCGGGCCGTCGTCCGCGGCGGTACCGACCTCCGCCCCGCTGAACCCCGGCCTGGAGCCGCCGGCACCGGGCAACTGGCCGGCGCAGTGGCCACGCTTCGCCGCCACCGACCGGGTCCGCACCCTGACCGGCCTGGACGGCCTCGCCTTCCCGGTCAAGGTGCCGCTCGGGTGGCAGTGCACGCCGGCGGGCCGGGCCGAGGGTTACACCCGCCACCAGTGCGGCGCCTCCACCGACGACGGTCCGCCCATCGGCGGTGAGCTGATCGTGCGGGACTGCCCGGTGCCGTGCACCGGCTCCCGCCAGGTGGCGATGCGCACCGCCGAGGAGGCGTGGGGTCTGCGCTGGACACGCGGTGGGCAGAGCGCGGTCTACGCCGAACGCAGCGGCCTGCTGATCGACGGCACGCCCCGGTACGTGCTGGTGGTGGTCGCCTACTGGCGCGGCGGCGAGGGCGACGTCGACCGTCAGCTGGTCCTGCGGATGACCGCTCCGCTGGACGGCGCCAACCAGCTACGCCGGGTCGTCAACTACCTCCGGGACACCCTGGTCTTCTGAGTCCCGGTCCGGCTCGCCGCGCAGGACCAGGCAGAGCGGCAACCAGCTCAGGTGGCCGGCCAGGGTGGTCGGCACGTGGGACGCCTCCAACCAGGAGACCCAGGCGAACGCGACCAGGTAGAGCATCGGCACGACGCGGCCCCGGCGGGCCACCGACACCGCCCGCCGCCAGCAGAGACCGAGCAGCGCCACCACCGCCGCGACGACGAGCAGGCCGCCCACCACCAGCAGGTGGACCAGCAGGTTGTGCCCGTGGTTGAACGCGCCGCCGAGCGCCTCGGCCAGGCCGGGCTCCCGGTCGAAGAACTCCGGACCGTGGCCGAGCAGGGGTCGATCCCGCCAGTGGGCCAGCAGTTCGCGCCAGATCCGGCCCCGCTCGGTGAAACCGGCCGGATCGGTGGTGACCAGCGGGGTGACCACGGTGAGCGCGAGCCCGGCCGCCACCGGCAGCGACACCAGCGCCACCCACGGCCGGCGTGGCCGCCACCCACGTCGCGCGGCCACGGCCAGCATCGCCCGGGTCGCCAGGACCGCCAGGACCGCGACCTGGCTGGTGCGGGAACCGGTCCAGGCCACCGCGACGAGCATCACCGCCAGCGCCGTCCAGCGTGACGACGCGGTCCGCAACGCGAACACGAACGGCAGGCTCAGGGCCAGCACGATGCCGAGGACGTTGGAGTGCGCGTACGGGCCGGCCAGCAGGCCACCGGGGACGGTCTTGGCGCCGGCCGCCGCGCCGGTCAGCAGGGCCAGTTCCGGTCTCGCCGCCGCCAGCAGCATCGACCCCAGCGCGGTGAGCGCCCCGCACGCGCCGATGGTGGCGAGGACCCGGCGGCCGGGGCGACACACCCACACCGCGACCGCGACCAGCGGCAGGGCCAGCGTCACCGGGCCGGGCCGCTGGTGGTTGGCCCAGCCGGCGGACGCGACCACCGCCAACGGGGCGAGCGCCACCAGGAGCCCCCACCAGCGGTCGGGACGGCCACGCCGCAGGCCGTACCCGGCGAGGACCGCCGCGAGCCCGACGACGGCCAGGGTGAGCGCGTCGCCGAGGAGCCGACCGGTGACCGGCATCAGGTCGGTACGGGTGTTGAAGCCGGGTCGGCCGCTGTCGAGCAGTTGGACGAGCGGCGGCGCCACCCCCCGCAGCCAGGCCAGAACGACCAGCAGCGCGATCCCCGCCTCGGTCTGTCGCCCCGGCTGCCGGAACGTCGCCCGCCCCAGCCCACCGGTGATCCGGTCCCGCAGCGTGGTCACCGCGCACCGCTTCCGGTGTCGACCGGCGCCGGGACGCCGGGCCGTCGTCGGGCACGGAACCGGGCGCGCAGGAAGCGGAGGTCGTCGGCGTACGGGACGGTGACCGCGCGCAGCGACGGCACCCCGGGCAGGCCGACGACCGACCGGGCCGCCGACAGCACCGCCACCGCGTACCCGAGAAGGCTGGCCACGGCCGCGCCGACCGCGCCCAGCGGGGCCAGCACGACGAGCGCCACCACACCGGTGAGCGCACCGGCGACCAGGGCGGCCGAGGAGCGTCCCGCCCGACCGTGGGCGAGCAGCACCGCGCCGAGGATCTGCCCGCCGGTGTAGAGGACGGTCGCCGCGCAGAGGACGACGGTGGGCGGCACCGCCGGCGCGAACACCGCCCCGAAGACCAGGGGGACCAGCGGTCCCGCGACGGCGGCCAGGACGACGCACGCCGCCAGCGTGAGCGGCAGCGCCAGCCGGGCCACGCGCAGCGCGGCGGCGGCGTCGTCGCCGTCGGCGCGGCCCATGAGGACGGTCCGGGCGGCGGTCGCCACGACCATCGGCAGTTCGGCCACGCTCACCGCGACCGCGTAGAAGCCGAGCTCCCGGGCACCGAGCAGGGGCAGCCCGATCATCTGGTCGAGCCGGGCGGTGGCGACAGCCGCCAGCACCCCGGGCAGGCAGACCGCCGCGTACCGGGTCAGTGACCGCAGGGGCAGCGGCCCGGACGGCACCTCGCCGACCGGCGCACGACGCAGCCGGCGCAGCCCGACCGCCGTCCCCCCGGCCATCGAGGCGAGGAAGAGCAGGCCGGCGACGAAGGCGCTCAGGTCGAACGCGAGGCAGACGCCCACGAGCAGGACCGTCCGGATCACCGCCGGCACGACCTTCACCAGGTTGACGCCGCCGACGTCGGCGGCGCCGGTCAGCGCGCCGACGAGCAGGTTCGCCAGGATGTGCAGCGGAGCGAGCAGGGCCAGGACGAGGAACTGGTGGCGCTCACCCGTCTCCCCGGCGAGGACGAGCCCGAGCACCGCCAGGAGCAGCACGCCGAGCAGGCCGAGCGGCACCGTGGCGAGCAGGGCGACCCGGGCGGCGTCCCGGCGGGAGATCCGGCGGTGCCGGAGGTGGAAGGTGAGCGCGTCCTGGAGGCCGTACGTGCCGAGCCAGCCGTAGACCACGACGGGCAGGGTCAGCGCGGCGTAGAGCCCCCGCCCCTCCGGCCCCAGCTCCCGGGACAGGACCGGGCCGACCAGGAGCCCGCTGAGCGGGACGACCAGGTTGGCGGTGGTGGCGGAGACCAGGCGTCGGGTCGACATCACCGCTCCGGACGGGTGTGGCGGTCGGCGGGAGCGGAACGGTCACGACCAACGGTGGAACCCGGACGGCGGTCGGCGACAGCGGAACGGTCACGGCCGGCGGCAGGACCCGGAGGAGGCTCGGACAGGTCGAGGGCGCCGCACGCGGTGAGGGAGTCGACCAGGTCCGTGGCGAACCGGTCGGCGGAAAACCGGTCCCGGACCAGCCGGACCGCCTCGGCGGCCATGGCGTCGAGATCGGCCGGGGCGGTGCCCAGGATCCGCTCGGCCAGCGCGGCGGGCGTCCCGGCGAGGCGCACGGCGGCGCTCGGCGGGACACCCTCGGCGCCGACCGGGGTGGCGAACACCGGTACGGCGTGGGCGAGCAGGGTGAGGGTCTTCAGCTTGACGCCCGCCCCGCTCCACAGTGGCACCACGGCGGCCCGACTGCGGGCGAGCACCGGCCGGAGGTCGTCGACGTAGCCGAGGACCCGCACCCCGGGGTGCCGCGCGAGGGTGGCCCGGACCGGCCCGGTGAGCCCGGAACCGACCAGGTCCAGGGTGTGTCCGGCCGCCGCCAGGCGGGGCCACCCTTCGGAGAGGAACCGGCGCAGCCCGACCAGGTTCGGCTCGTACGCGAAACTCCCCAGCCAGACCAGCTCCCGCTCGTGCGGGTGGGGCCGGTGCCCGACCGGCAGGGCCACCGCGCTGGGCAGGACGACGTCCGCCGTCCGACCGTGGTGACGCCGCAGCCGGGCGGCCTCCTCCGCGCTGGTCACCGAGACGGTGGCGCAGCGCGACAGCACGGTGGCCTCGAAGCGGGTGGAGATCCGGGTGAGGTAGCGGGCGCGGAGCCGGCGGACCGGGCCCGCCGCCGCCTCGACCTCCTGCCGGAGGCTGGCGGCGAGCACGTTGGCCTTGTCCCAGTGCCAGCGCAACGGGGTGTCCCGCACGTAGGCCCCGGCCGCCTCGCCGAGCGCGATGCCGACCCCCGTGCGCCGCCGCAGCTCCCCATGCAGGTCGGCGCTCCAGCGGCTGCGGACCCACGGTGGCAGCCCGGCGGCGAGGGACTCCGGGTAGCGGCCGGCCGGGCCGAACCGGTCGCACCGGAAGGCGGTGGCGTCGAAGACCCGTACCTCGACCCCGGGGAGCATCCGACGGAGCTGGTCGACCTGCTCCGGTCGGGTGTCCGGGCGGCGCACCACTAGCAGGGTGTGGTCGCGGACCGACGCCAGCGCCCGCAGCGCCATGAGCACCCGGACGGGGTCACCCCGGTCCTGCGGCAGCGGGAAGTACGAACAGACCACGGTCAGTGTCACCCGGCCCCTCCCACCCGCCGGTCGACGAGCCGGGTCCAGGTGTCGACCAGCCGGTCGGCCTGCGTGGCCGGGGCGAACTCCGCACGGAGACGGGCCTGGAGGACACGGCTACGCCGCCGCGCCTCCGTCGGATCGGCGAGCACGTCCCGGACCGCGTCGGCCACCGCGGCCGGGTCGTCGGGCGGCACCCGCCAACCGGCGTCCGGGCCGACGAGTTCCGGGATGCCGGAGAGCGCCGTGGTCACCACCGGCACGCCCCGGCCGGCCGCCTCCATCAGGAACACCGGGATGCCGTCGAGGTCGCCGTCCGGCCCCGCCCGGCAGGGCAGCACCGCGACCTCCGCGTCGAGCAGGGCGGCCATCGCCACCTCGTGCGGCACCGCGCCGTGCAGGTGGACGGTCCCGGCCAGGCCGTACCGCCGCACCTGCCGGCGTACCTCGGCGCGCAGCGGCCCGTCGCCGTAGACGTCGTAGCGGAGGTCGTGACCGGCGGCGACGAGGCGGGCGACCGCGTCGACGGCGGTCGGGACGCCCTTCTTGGCCACCAGGCGGGCGACGGTGACCAGCCGCGCCGGGCCGGGAGCCGGGGGTGGGCGCTCCCGGTCGGGGTCGACGGTCCGGCCGTCGTGGGCGGCCCGCACGATCCGGTGCGGGACCGTCGCCATCGGCACTCCCCCGGCGGCCAGCTGCGCCACCGAGGCGGCGGAGACGACGAAGAGGTGGTCGAGCCGGGACAGCCGGCGGCGCAGCGCCGCCGGGTTCGGTTCCCGGAGGAAGTCGGCCGCGTGGGCGGTGGCGGTGACCGGCCGGTCCAGCCGACGGGCGAGCAGCAGGGCGACCGCGGTGGGCAGGTTGACGAAGTGCGCGTGCAGCACGTCCGGACGGAACCGCGCCACCGGCCCGGCCAGGCCGGCCGCGCCGGCGCAGGCGAGCACCCCGCGCGGCAGGGAACGGGCGCCGAGGACGCGCAGGTCGGCCGGGAGACCACCGGGTCGGCGTAGCAGCCGGCCGGCGGCCCGCCGCAGGTCGGCGACCCGGCCGCCGCCCGGCCCGACCGGGAAGACCTCGACGGTCGCTCCGGTCGCCCGGACCGCCCGCACCTCGGCGGGGACGAAGGTCTCGCTGGGGCCGGGCGGATGGGCGAGCACGTACGCGACCCGCAGGCGACGCCCGTTCACCGGGCCGGCCCCGGCCGGTGTGCCCGCCGTACGGCGTCGAAGAACTCGCCGTGCCGGGCGACGCACTCCGGGTCGGAGAGCAGCCCGGGGGTACCGGCGGCAGCGGCGGCCAGCTCGATCCGGAGCCGGTGCGAGGCGACCAGGCGGCGCAGGGCCCCGGCGAGCGCCTCGGGTCGGCCGGGTGGGACCAGCAGGCCGTTGACGCCGGAGCGGATCCACTCCCCCGGCCCGCCCCCCTCGGTGGCGATCACCGGCTTGGCCCGGGCCAGTCCCTGCAACACGGTCTGCCCCAGCGCCTCGGGGCCGAGCGAGGCGTGGACCAGGATGTCGATCGAGTCGAGGACGGCGGAGACGTCGTCGACGTGCCCGAGGAAGTGCACCCGGTCGGCGACACCCAGCCGGGTGGCCAGCGCCCGCAGCTCCGCCTCGTACGCCGCCTCACCGAACAGCGGGGCCCCGCAGAGGTACGCCTGCACGTCGGAGTCGGGCAGCGCGGCGGCGAACGCCTGGAGGAAGACGTGCTGGCCTTTCCAGGGTTGCAGCCGGCCCACCATGCCCACCGCCCGGACCACCGGTCGGACCCGGGGCCGGAGCACCCGCTCCCCGATGCCGATCGGGCTCTGCAACACCACCCGGTGGGCCGGCACGCGGGGCCGCCCCATCACGCTGGCGAGGGTGAACCGGGAGTTCGCGACGAGCCCGTCGGCGTGCCGCAGGGCGAGCCGGGTGAACGCCGGCAACCCGAGCGGTCCCAGGGTCTCGGCGTTCACCGGCCCCCGGAGGTGCACGACGAGGGGGCGACGGTGGCGACGGTCGGCGAGGGCGCAAATGATCGCGGCGGCGGCCGTGTTGGCGTGCACGAGGTCGGCGTCGCGGAACAGTGGGCTGCGGCGCAGGACACCGGCCCCGGCCCGTAACGCCGCCAGGTAGCGCGCCGCCAGCAGCGGGGCCCGGCTGCGGGTGCCTCCGGTGGGCAGCGCGGGCAGGTCCTCGGCGACCGTGACGTCGGTGCCCCGCAGGTGGTCGAACGCGCCGCCGCCCGGTGGGGCGTGCAGCGCCGCCCGCCAGGGCCGGTCCCGCCCGACCAGGCGGGCCAGGGCCAGTTCCGCCCCACCGGGTTGGGAGGTGTGGCTGACGTGCAGCACCCGTGGCGGTTCAGTCGCACTCATGCGCGACCCACTCGGTCACCCGGCTGGCGAACTCACGGCCGGAGAACCGGGCCGCCTGGGCGGGTATCCGGGTCCGGTCCAGCTCGTCGAGGCGACCGAGGGCGTTGGCGTAGTCGCGGGGGTCGGTGGAGTCGAGGAGGACGCCGGTCTCCCCGTCCACGACCGTCTCCAGCAGACCGCCCCGGCGCAGTCCGAGCACCGGCGTCCGGCACGCCTGTGCCTCCACCGGAACCATGCCGAAGTCCTCGTGCACCGGGAACAGCAGCGCCCGAGCTCCCCAGTAGAGCTGCCGCAGCCGTGTCCGGTCCGGCTGGACCTCGAAGGTGACCGGCACGGTGGCGCGGGCCGCCAGCCGGCGCAGCCGGGTCTCCTCCGGGCCGGACCCGGCGATCACCAGGGGCAGCCGGGCCGCCTCGGCGATGGCGATGACCAGGTCGAAGTTCTTGTACCGGACCCAGCGGCCGACGCCGAGGAGGTAGTCGCGGGGCGCAATCCGCTCGACGCCGCGCGCGCTGGCGAAGAACTCCACGTCGACCGGCGGGTGGATCACCCGGGCGTCGCGCCGCCAGTGCCGGCGGATCCGGTCGCGGACCTCGCGGGAGTTGGCGGCGTAACTGTGCACGTGCCGGCTCAGCCGTACGTCGAGGGCGCGCATCACCCGGCGGGGCACGGCCAACAGCCGGCCGCCGGCCCGGTCGTCGACTCCCGGGGTCCAGAGGTAACGGGCCGGGGCGTGGACGTAGCTGAGGTAACGGGTGCGCTCCGGTGGACCGAGTCGGGCGGTGTGCGCGAAGGCGTGGCTGGAGGTGATGACCACGTCGAAACGCTCCCGGGTGAGGGTGCGCCAGACCAGCGGCATGACCGGCAGGGCCAGCGCCTTGCTGAGCCGCAGCGGGGTCCGGGCCAGCCAGGACTCGCGCAGCTCCGGCGCGTCGACACCCGGATCGCGCCAGAGCGCGAAGCGTGCCGCGGCCGGGAAGACCTCGGCGAGCTGACGGAAGACCTGCTCGGCGCCGCCGGTGGCGGTGAACCACTCGTGGACCAGCGCGATCGAGCGCTCCGCTGGCGGCTGCGTCGGCCGCGCCACCGGCACGTCGCCGGAAACCGGCGGTGACGTGTCCTGGTGGTCGAGTGGAACGGGCGGAATCATCAGCTCGTACCCCCGCGACGTGGTGTCGGGACGTGATGGACGGTCGACGAGGCGCAGCCGGATAATACCGCGAGTCGTGATCGGAATGCGCTCCCGGAAAGCGGGAAAATCGACATGCCGACATCGGTTACCACCGAAAAGTTGATCTATTAGTCTCTATGTCAGTAGGGCCGGGGCGCGGTCCCACCGGCAATGTCCGAGGCGGACCGTCACCCGGGGGAAATACCCCGCCCCGGACAGCCACGATTATGGGAATCCCACCTACGGTGCCGCCATGACCGACGATGTCGCGCTGCTGCTGCGGCGGGCCGGCTTCGGTCCGACCGCCGCCGAACTCACGGCGGCGCGGCGGGCCGGCCACGCCGCCACGCTGACCGCCCTGACCAGCCCGCCGGGGCCGGACATCGGCGCCACCCGGGCACCGCTGCCCCGCCTCGGCCCGGACCCGTACGCACGCACCCCGACGCCGAGCCCGGAACAGCGGATCCGCGCCGACGACCAGCGGCGCAGCGAGACGACACTGATCAGTCGCTGGTGGCTGGACCGGATGACCGTCGCCGACCACCAGGCGACGGAGAAGCTGCTGTTCTTCTGGCACGGCCACTGGGCGACGTCGATCGTCAAGGTGAAGAGCGCGCAACTGATGCTGGCCCAGCACGGCGCGCTGCGCGCGGCGCGGGACTTCGTCGACATGGTGCACCGGATGGTCGTGGACCCCGCGCTGGTGTACTGGCTGGACGGGCAGTTCAACAGCAGGGAGGCACCGAATGAGAATCTCGCCCGGGAACTGCTGGAACTGTTCACCGTCGGCATCGGCCGGTACACCGAGGCGGACGTCCGGGACGCGGGGCGGGCGCTGACCGGCTGGCGGATCGACCTGGCCGGTGAGCGGACCACCCTCGACCCGCGCCGACACGACGACGGCGAGAAGACAATCCTCGGCGAGACCGGGGCCTTCACCGCGCACGGCCTCGCCGATCTGCTGCTGCGGCAGCCGGCCTGTCCACGGTTCGTCGCCACCCGGCTCTGGCACCGGTACGCGTCGTCCCACCGTCCGGTCCCCGAGCCGACCCTGGCGGCGATGGTCGCCGCGTACCCCGACCCGATGGCGATGCTGCGCGCGCTCCTCGCCGACGAGGCGTTCCCCGCCACCCGGTCCACGATGGTCAAGCAACCGGTCGAGTGGCTGGTCGGGGCGATGCGCCAGTTGGCGCTGCGGCCGGCCACCATGCCGACGGAGACCGTGGTCGCGTTGCTCGACGGACTCGGCGGGCTCGGCCAGCGTCCGTTCGCCCCGCCCAGCGTGGGCGGCTGGCCGGCCGGTGCCGCCTGGCTGACCAGCGCCGCCGCCCGGCTGAAGCTGCACCTCGCCGGCAAGCTCGCCGCGCTGCGCAGCCCCGAAGGGTTGACCCCGGAGGAGGTGGCCCACCTGCTGTGCGTGGACCGGTGGACCGACCGGACGTACGCGGTGCTCCGAGCCGCCGGGAACTCCCGGTTGATGCTCACCCTCGGCCTGGTCAGCCCCGAGTACGCGGTGACCTGACGTGGACCGGCCGACCCGACGACGGTTCCTGCTCGCCTCCGGTGTGGTCGGTGGCGGGGCGCTGGCCGCCGGGGTCGGCGGGATCTCCCTGGTCCGGCTGCTGGGCACCGGCGGGGAGCGGCCGGCCACCCGCCGAGTGGACACCGTCGTCCTGGTCACCCTGTACGGCGGCAACGACGGCTTGAACACCGTCGTCCCGTACGCCGATCCGGCCTACCACTCGGCCCGCCCCGAGCTGGCGTACCCGCCGGAGCGGGTGCTGGCCCTGGACGACCGGCACGGGCTCCACCCGGCGCTGACCGGGCTGAAGGGACTCTGGGACGACGGGCGGTTGGCGATCGTGCACGGGGTGGGCTACCCCCGGCCGGACCGCAGCCACTTCCGGTCGATGGACATCTGGCAGAGCGGTACGCCCGACGCCCCGGCCGACACCGGCTGGGTGGGCCGGTGGTTGGACAGCACCCGCGCGCCGGTGGAGGCGGCGGTCAGTTTCGAGCCGGTACTGCCGCCGCTGCTGGTCGGACGGACCCGGGTCGGCGCCTGTGTCAGCTATCAGGGACTGGAACTGCCGGACTGGGTGGCGCCGACGATGATCGCGGCACTGGGCCGCGTCCAACCGGGCGAGCCGGACGCGCAGGCGCGCGCGGCGGCGGCGTACGCCGACCTGGTGGAGATGGGCCGGCTGGTCCGCGAGGCGGCCGATCCGGTCGCCAGCCCGACCGCCGCTGCCGAGGGCACCGTGCCGGCGACCGGCACCGGCGGTGGTGGGGCCCTCGCCGCGCAGCTCGCGCTGGTCGCCCGCTGTGTCGAGGCCGGCGTGCCGACGCGGGTGTACTCGGTGAGTCTCGGTGGCTTCGACACCCACGCCGGGGAGCTCGCCGCGCACGAGGTGCTGCTCGGCCAGCTCGACGCGGCGGTGGCCGGTTTCGTCACCCGGATGGCCGGCAGCGCGGCCGGCCAGCGGGTCGCGGTGGTCGTCTACAGCGAGTTCGGCCGGCGGGTACGCGCCAACGCCTCCGACGGCACCGACCACGGCACGGCCGGACCGGTGCTGGTGGCCGGCGCGCGGGTGGCCGGCGGCTTCCACGGCGCACCGCCCAGCCTGACCGACCTGGACGGCGGTGACCTGAAGGCGACCACCGACTTCCGGGACGTCTTCGGCGCGGTCCTCGCCTCGGTGCTCGACGCCGACCCGGAACAGCATCTCGACGGCTACCGGGGGCGACCGCTGCCCCTGTTCCGGCGAGACTGAGCCACTACCGGGCAGCGGCGAGGATCTTGCCCACCTGGTCCCGGCGGACGGCGGTGTAGAGGGCACGGGCCTTCGCCTCGTCGGCGAGGACGACGCTCTCCGTGCCGATCCGGCCGGTGCCCCGGCTGGGGCTGGTGAGGAAGGTCAGGTTCCCGCCCCGCAGGTGCCGCAGGTCCATGGCCAGGTCGACCAGGGAGAGCGTCTCGTCGACCGAGACGGCGTCGGCGGTGGCGCGCAGGAAGTCGTCGAGCCGGACCGGGTTGGTCAGCAGCCCCCCGGAGGCGGCCTTGTCGAGGATCGCCCGGATCACCTGCTGCTGGTGCCGGATGCGGGTGAAGTCGCCGTCCGGGAAGGCGTACCGCTCGCGGGCGTAGTCCAGGGTGGTGGCGCCGTCCATGGTCTGCCGACCCGTCGTGAAGTGCCGGCGGCCGTCCGGGGTGAGGGCGTGGGTGGAGGTGAAGCTCTCCGCCACGTCGATCTCCACGCCGCCCAGGGCGTCGACGATCTCCTTGAAGCCGGCGAAGTCGACCATCACGACGTGGTCGACGCGGACGCCGGTGAACTCCTCCACGGTCTGCACCAGCAGCGGCACCCCGCCCCAGGCGAACGCCGCGTTGATCTTCGCGTCCCGCTCGCCGTGCCGGCCGTCCTTCGAGGCGGGAACGTGCACCCAGGTGTCCCGGGGGATGGAGACGAGTTGGGCGCTGCCGCCGCCCCTGGGGATGTGCGCGAGGATGATCGTGTCGCTGCGGGAGCCGCCGGTGTTCTCCGGGTCGCGGGAGTCGGAGCCGAGGATCAGCAGGTTACGGGCGTCGCGCGCCTCGGGTGCCTTCGCCGGCCGGGACGCCTCGGGCACGGCGGTGAACACGTCCACCCGCCCGACGTCCGACTCCACCGACGTGAGGTACACGACGCCCCGAGCACGACAGCCAGGGTCAGCACCAGCGTAACCAGCACACCGACGGTCAAGGCTCTCTTGCCTCTGGCGACGTAACCAAGAGACTTGGCAGTAGGCGACGACTCTCCGGAATCCACACCCGTATCAGCATCGCCAGAGGATCGAGGGGACATGCCGTCATGCTATCGAAGCGGGCATCAGCCGGAAACACTTCCTTCTGACCGATTCACATCCGGGCGCGTTCACGCCAGGAGCGGCAGGAAAGAATCGCCTCTCTCCGCGTCCTCCAGCCGCTCGTAGTGCTTCTCGCTTGTCAGAATCCGCCCACGCTCCACCCGGGCGTACCCGCCCCCCCGCGGAAAGACGATCACCGCTTTGCCAGGTCGCCTACTGACCCGAACCTGCCCACCCTCCAAAGCCCCGAGGAAAGATGCGATCTCGTCTTCGATCTCCACGGCGAACCATTGCTGCTTCTGATCTGATATGTCGTACAGGTCGGTATCCACATGGTAGGTCAACTCCGGTGAAGCCTCCTGGCGGTCGAGGGTGAACCCGAGCGACAACCCCCTTCTGCCGACCTCCACTGTCAGACGACAACCCTTTCCCCGAATCCGGTAGACACGACCCTCGCCCTTCCCCTCAACATTGACCGCAAGACCATGTTCGGCCAACCCGCCCACCGCGCGGGCGATCTTCTCACCTATCGCTTCCGCCACTGTCTACCACTTCTTGTAGAACGATTTACCGAACCAGTTGAAATCGACTCCGACCTTGCGCAACTCCAGATGTAGGTGAACAGGCGAAAGCGCCTTTCCAATTGGGCCGAGATTTTTGTAATGCTTCGGGGCCGGCCCAATAGACACTCTGACCGGCGTGCCATCAGTAACGCGACCGATGCGGATGTAGTTATTCCCTCTGGCTATCTTGTGCCCTAAACGCTTCAGCGCATTCAGAGGGCATGGCACCAACCCGAGCGGATCGATCTCGAAGGTTGGGTTGGCAACATATGCGTGCGGGTCCGGTCCCGCATCGAGACCTAGCGGATCTGCGCAGGCATATCGCGCCGTCTCGGGGTCGTAGTAGCGGTGGTAGTTGTATGACGCGCCGGTTTCCGGGTCACGGAGCTGACCCGGGAAGCGCAGCGGGCAGTCGGTCCCGTCGGCACTGACGTGGGTGGGAATTCCCCAGATGGTCGTTCGCTGCTGCCAGGCCACTCGGCCATCGGGGTCGACCAGTTCGGTGGGCGTCCCGGTCAGGTCGGCGACGATCGCGTAGAAGCGGCGGTCCACCTCGGACTGGTCGAGCGCCGAGCCGTCGGTCTGGCTGATCGGGGTGAACGAGTCCGGGGCGTACTCCCAGGTGCTGGTGAGGTCGCCGGTTTCGTCCCGGTGGGTCTGCTCGATCAGGCGCGGTCCGTCCCAGGCGAAGTCGACCTGCTCGACCACTTCCCCGCCGGCGTCGAGACGCTGCTTGGCGACCCGCCGGCCGAGGGCGTCGTAGCGGTAGCGCCAGCGGGTGCCATCCGGTGTGGTCACCCCGACCAGTCGGTCGTCGCTGTCCCACGTGTACCGCCAGGTCGACGGCTTGGTCGAGCGCTCCTTGCGTTGCCGCAGCACGACCCGCCCGGCGTCGTCGTGCTCGTACCGGATGTTCCCGGCCCGGCGGATCAGGGTGCCGGTGTACTCGCGGTCGCCCTGTGCGGCCCCGTCGTCTCCTGCGTCGGGCCAGGCCGCGCTGGTCAGGTTGCCGGCGTCGTCGTAGGCGTAACGCTCGGTCCAGTTGGCCGCCCGGACGGCGGTGATCCGGCCCGCCCGGTCCAGTTCCAGCCGACGTTCACCGGTCACCTGGTCGGTGATGTCGACCAGGTAGCCGTCGGCGCGGTACCGGTAGGCCCGGTGGGCTACCAGTTCCGGCACGCCGGCCAGGACATCCGACCCGGCAGTCGGGTTCGCGGTGAGAGCCTGGGAGAGCAGGCGGTGGTTCGGGTCCCAGGTCTGGGTGAGGACGAGCGCACCGACGCTGCGCCGGGTCTCCCGGCCGGCGGCGTCGTGCGTGAACCGGATCGTCTGCCCGCCGGTGTGCAGAGCCACCGGGCGGTGGCCGGCGTCGTAGTCCCAGGTGCTCTCCAGTCCGGAGGGAGTACGCCGGTGGGTGCGTCGGCCGAGGGCGTCGTAGGTCGAGGTGACCCGGTGCCCATCGCAGATCTCGGCGAGCACCCGGCCGAGCGGATCCCGCTCGAACTGGAGGTCGACGTCCGGCGAGGCGGCGTGCGACAGCCGCCCGACCGGGTCGTACCGGAGGATGGTGACGCCCTCGGCGGTACGCCTCTCGACGATGTTGCCCAGCTCGTCGCGGACCAGCTCGACCTGCTGGTCGGCACCGTTGGTGCGGGCCACGAGCTGACCGGCGGCGTCCAGGGTGTAGGTCTGCCTCCGGCCGTTGAAGTCGGTCTCGGCGACCAGGCGGCCGGCCGGGTCGTAGTCGTACCGCCAGGTCAGGCCCTGCGGGTTGGTGACCGTGGTGAGGCGCAGTTCGGTGTCGTAGGCGAAGGTCAGCCGGCCGCCGTCCGGGCCGGTGCGGGACACCGGCAGGTCGAAGGGGCCGATCGCGAACTCGGTGGTGGCCCCGGTCGGGTCGGTGTGGGTGACCAGGTTGCCTTCGGCGTCGTACGTCCACTCCTCGTGCGCGCCGTCCGGGGTACGCCGCCAGGCCAGGTGTCCGTCCGACGTCCAGCCGAGGTAGGTGGTGCCGCCCACCGGGTCGGTCATCTCGGTGACCCGCCCGGCCGTGTCCCGCTGACAGCTGGTCACCGCACCGGTCGCGTCGGTGATCCGGCTGAACAGGCCGGCGGCGTCGGTCTCCACCCGTAGGGCGTTGCCGAGCGCGTCCACCACCTCGGCGAGGTGGCCTGCGTCGTCGTAGTGGTAGTGGGTGACCGCCCCGGTCGGGTCGGTGACCATGGTCAGGTTGCCGCGTTCGTCGTACGCGCGCCGCCAGGTCGCACCGTCGAAGTCGGTGACAACCACCGGTTGGCGGAGGCCGTTGTACGACGCGGTCGCCCGGCTCCCGTCCGGGCGCACGACCTCGACCAGGTTTCCGTCGTCATCGTAGTGATAACGGAGGATTCGCCCGAGGGCGTCCGTCTCTGTCGACTTTCGGTCGTATCGATCCCAGATGCAGGTGCTGGCGTTTCCGAGCGGGTCGGTGACTCGTTGACTCTGCCCACGTTCGTTCAGCTCGTAGACGGTGGCGTGGCCGAGCGAGTCGACCACCGTGGTCGTCCGGGCGTCCGGGTCGTAGTGCAGCCGGGCGGCCAGGTATCCCCCGGTCCCGGTGGCGGTCACGCACCGCCCGTGCTCGTCGTAGGCGTACGCGTACTCCTGTTCGTTCCGGTCCTGCCAACGGAGCAGGCGGCCCTCGTCGTCGTACCCGAACCGCAGCGGACGGCCCGACTCGTTGACGACCTCGGCGAGGTGGCCCCGCTCGTCGTAGCCGAACCGGACGAGGACCCGCGCGTCGCCGGAGGCGTCCGCGTCGAGCAGGCTCAGGGCCGCCACCCGGCCCCCAAGGGTGTCGACCGCGATCCGGTACCCGCCGCTGTGCCGGATCTCCGCGATCTCGCCGTCCCGCCAGTCGAGGTCGATCCGGTGGCCGTTCCGGTCCGTCACGGCAACCAGTGGCAGCACCCGGACCGGTTCGCCGTCCTCCGGTCCCGGGTGGCCGGGCACCTCGCGGAAGTGCAGGGTCCGGCCACTCTCGGATTGATCGACGCGGTACCCGTCGGCGGTCGGGGTGAGCGGCCACCGTGGCCCCGACTCGGGCAGGGTGCGCACGTCGACGGCACCGGGCTGCGAATAGGTGAGGAGCATGCCGTCCTCGGCCACGAGGCAGGCACCGGCGTCGTCGAGTTCGAGCCGCTGGTCGAGGGTGGACGCCCAGGAGGTGCCGAACCACCGGCCGACCCGGTAGGACGACAGGTGGCTGCGGCTGAGGACGAGCGGCAGTAGGCCGGGCAGCTCGACGTCGGTCTGGGTGAGGACGACCTCACCGCTGGCGATGTCGATCGGGTCGGCCGCGCACCGACGTGCCCCCAGGGGAATGCTCGGGCGGGGCATGTTCGCCAGCGCCTGGCGTGCCCTGCCGAATCCGTTGCCGAGTGCGGACAGCCCGCGCCCGGCCAGGGCCGCGACCGGTCTGCCCAGCATCGCCAAGCGGCCGATGGGTACGACGGTGAGCACCCCGTCGATCAGGATCTGGGTGAGGCTGCCCTTCCCGGTGGCCGCGTAGACCGACGCGTCGATCAGCAGCGCGGTGGCACCGGCCGCGATGGCGATCGGTCCCATGACGGGCGCGAGGATCGGAATGAACGAGAGCAGACCGGCGACCAGGGACACGATCTTGAGCGCGCCGGAGAGCTTCTGGAGCAGTTCCTGGTTGTCCCGGACGAAATTGGTGAATTGCCCTTTGAGGTTCCACCACTTCGGATTTTCCCGAAAGCGCAGGTCCTTGGCTTCGTTGATGACCCGGACGCAGTCCCGGACGGCGTTGGTCTGCCTGGTGCGCAGCCCGTTGGCGGCGGCGACGCAGGCGTCCCACTCCCGCTGGGCCTGGGACAGGGCCGCTCCGGCCGCACCGCTGTCGGACTGGTAGGTGTCCGGTTCGGTGTCCTCCGGCGGCCGGGCGGCGGCCTCCCGCTCGTGGCGGGCGTCGGCGTCGCGGGCCCGCTCCGCCCGGCCCCGGGCGGCCTGCAACGCCGCCCACAGTCCGGGTGCCCGCTGGGCGAGCGGGCGCATCTCGTCCTGGAGACCACTCAGGGTGTCGGCGAACGTCCGTAGACTGGTGGACACCTTGCCGAACGCGTCGCCGGTGATCCGCAGGTTCCCCGGCATGCTGGCGTTGAGGCCCTTACGGAACTGGTCACCTTCGGGCCCGACGAACTGGCTGGTGTCGAGCCTGGTGATCTCGCTGGCGGCCTGGGTCGCCGCCGTGCCGAAGTCGTGCCACTTGCCCGCCGACGAGCGGATCGCCGACGGGTCTCCCTCGATGCGGAACAGGTGCGCCGGAAACTCCGCCATCGCGCCCGGACCTTCCCCGTACGTCCGTCTGCCTGCTGGTCACGCTCCATCACGTGCCGGGCGGGGTCGGGTCACCGGAGACGGCCCGCCCGGCGCTGTTGCGCCTTCGACGTACCGGGTCAGCCCTGAAGGGCGCCGCGCACCTGGCCGCGCATCTCCTGCACGGAGGTGGTGGTCTGCCCGAGGGCCTGCCGCACCGAGTCGAGGATCTGCTTGACGGTGTCAGCCGAGGTGTTCCACTGCGTCTGAATGCCGTTGTAGATCTCCATTTCGTCGCCTTCCCAATTGGCCTTGACCCGGGTGACGAAATTGGTGAGATCATCGAGACTTGCCTGGACGCCGTTGGCGACGGCGGCGATGTCGCCCTGGGCCGATCCGGCGGTCGACTCGTCGTAGCTGAACACGTCGGCCATGTCTGACTCCTTCAGCTAGCCGCGGAACTTCGCGCCGTCCCAGTTGGCCGACCCCATGGTCGACTGCAACTGGCTGGTCTGCTCGGAGTGGTACGTGTCGTAGAGCTGGCCGGCGGATCCCACCCGACTCTTGATGTCGTTGAGCGCCTTGTTCAGGTCGGCCATCGCCGCGTTCCACCGCTGGGTGAGTTGGTCCCAGCTCTGGAACGCCGAACCCTTCCACACCGCCGGCAGTGGTTCAATGGCGCTGATGAATGATCTTGCCTGGCTGTTGAGCGCCGCGACCGACGTGTCGAGGTTGGACGAGTGCTGGTTGACGGAGTTGTCCGTGATCGAAAACTTGGTGCCCACAGAGGCCTCCCCTGCTGTGCGACATTCCCTCGACCCAACACAGCACATCGATTGGCCAATGTCACTGACTTAGTCAATCTTCTGCACCAATCGGCAAGCCAGGGTAAGGATCATGTAACGGGTGTCGGCGGCGAGGAGCGGCCAGCGCAGCACTCCGCCGCCGCGCAACGCCGGGTCGTCGGGGAGCACGAGAGCGCCGTCGTCGACGGGAGCGGCCGGGCGACCACCGGGGGCGGTGGCCCCGTCCCGCCGGACCCGCACGTCGACCGCCACCTCCTCGACCGGGCGGGGTAGCAGCGGGGCGATCCAGGAGCGGCACCGGGCCGACTTCTGGGCGTGCCCGGGACCGTCGGGCAGCACGATCACCACCTGATCGGCCCGGGTCAGCACGGCGGGCACGACCGGGTCGGAGGTCAGCGGCGGGGTGTCGACCACGCGGGTCGGGAACCACCGGGCCAGGGCAGTCGTCGCCGGGGCGTACTCGACGTCGGTCAGCGGCCGGTCCGTGCCGGCCGGGTCGGCGGCCAGCAGCATCGGCCCCTCGCCGAGGGTGAGCTGTTCCCGCAGCCAGCGGCGCCCGACCGCGCCCGGGCGCGCACCCGCGTCACCCCGTACACCAAGGGCGGTCAACACGGCAGTGGTCGACCCGCCGGGCCGGGTGGCCAACCGACGGTGCAGGCCCCCGCCGTGGCCGGTCTCCACCGCGAGCACCCGGGAGCTCTGGTGACGGGCCAGGGCCAGAGCGAGCAGGGCGGCCACGGTCGACCGGCCGGCTCCCCGATCCGGGCCGACCACGGCGATGACACCCGGCGCGAGCGGTGCGGACAGGGTCGCCGAATGGGTCCACTCGGCCCGCAGCCGCGCGGCGACGCGGGGATCCAGGGCGCGCCACGCCGCCCGACCGGCCGCCCGGAGCAGCGGCCCGGCCGACACCGGGAGGGGCTTTTGTCGGTACTCGGTCATCGACTTCTCCGCATTGACGTTGGTTGCTAGCCTGGCTTCGGTGACGGGAGGCGTGATGACCTACGTCCAGTATCCATACGCGACGCTGGTGAGCCTGGGAAGGAATCTCACCACCCTGAGCGACAAGCTGGAGTCCGACCAACGGGGCGCGGTCGACTGCGGCGGGCTGGCTGACGACCACGGCGACATCCAGAATGCGATCTCGGACTTCCGGGGCGAGTGGAAGACCAGCCTGCTGGAGTTGACGAACAACATCGGCACCTGGGGTGAGATATCCGCCGCGATCGGCAAGATGGTCTCGGACTTCGACACCCAGACCGCAGCGGCGCTGCGGCCGAAGGAAGCGTAGGAGTGCGGGTGACCGACATTCTCGATCCACTTCCCGCCTCGGACCTGAAGATCAATTCCCACGCGCCGCATCCGCCGTTTCCCTGGACGGCCGCGATTCCGTCGGACTGGGTCCTGCTGGACACCAATCCGGAGTCCTGGCAGCGCAACGCGGAACGCATCGTCGACGACCGGTTCCACGGACGCCGACTACGGGCCGCCGAGCGACGGGCGGTGCTCGACTTCCTCGAACAACTGGTCGCCGACTGTCAGCGGGCCGGTGCCGCACTCAGCATGGTGCAGCTGGGTCGGATGTCGACCGGCGCGGTCGGCAGCGCGGGGTTGCACCTGGGCTGGTTCGACTCGACCCCGCAACCCGCCGGGCTCGCGCTGGTCCGGCAGAGCCTGTCCCGGACGGGGACGGTCGAGGAGGTGGAGACCCCACGCGGCCCCGGCCTGCTCCACCGGGACGTGGCGTTCACCGTGCCGCCGGGAGCGCTGACCCGGGTGCGATCCACCGTCCTCCAGCTCTACCTGCCCCTGCCGGGCACGACGTGGACGGCCGTGCTGAGCGCGGCGACGCCCCACCCGGAGTTGGAACGCATGCTCGCCGACGCGATCGTCGCGGTGGCCCACGCCATCTCCCCCGCCGACCCCACGAACGCCGCCGAGCCGACGGACGCCACCGACCCCACGGACGCCGTCGAGCCCAGGGCCGGGGCGGACGGAACCGGCGACCCCGGGGACGCCGAAGGTGGCTGACGCCCGGGACCGGGCCGTCGTCGAGGCCCACGCGCTGCGGACGGCCACCGCCACGGCCGCGTTGCTGCACGGCTCGCGCCGGGGTCCCCGCCAACTGCGCCGCCCGTACGCGGCGGTGGTCGCCAGCCTGGTCGTCGGCGCGCTGCTGATGGTCGCGGTCTGGGCGATCAGCACGATCGGGGAACTACTGGCCGAACAGCGTCGCGAGCGGGCCCGGGCCGACCGGGTGACGGCGGTGCCGGTCGTACGGGTTCCCGCGCCCGGGCCGACGGGGTACGCACCACAGCGTCCGCTCTGAGCGGGTCCGCCTCAGCCGGCCGCCCAGGCGAATCCGCCGAAGACCGCGATCACCAACGGCACCAGGCTCACCACCGCGACCACCTCGACCAGGTCGAGGAGCTGTCTCGTCCGGGCGGCCGCCACGTCGTCGAGGCGGGGTCGGCCGGCCCGGAGCAGCACCGCCACGGCCGCCGCACCGCCGGCCACGAGCAGCCAGACCCGGCCCGGTCCCGCCGACGTGAGGAGCCCGACGCCGTCGACCAGCAGGACGGTGGCCACGACCACCGGCACGACGAGCATCGGCACCACCTGGCCCCGGCGGGTGAAGATCCTCGACCGCAGGGCGAACACCAGGCCCAGGACGCCGCCGAGGAGCACCCCGGACGGCACGTCCCCGGTGAGCAGCACCAGAGCCGTCCCGGCCGCCGCTCCGGCGATGCCGGTGACCGTCCCGCGCAGGACCGCCTCACCACGACGGACGGCGGCCTCGACCAGGTGCCGACCGACCCATCGGCTCTCCTCCTGCATGCGCAGCAGTTCGACGAGGCGGGACGAGTCGAGGGCGAGTTGCGGTGCCAGCCCCACCGCGAAGACGGCCAGGACCGCGCCGACCGCCGCCGCGCGCGCCGGGTCGAGGCCGGCGGTCAGCAGGGCGGTGCCGGCCACGCCGAACGAGGCCAGGGTGACGCCTCCGGCGGCGACGCCGTACCAGCGGTCGCCGGTCAGCGCGAGCAGCGCGGTGCCGGCGCCCGCGCCGACGACACCGACCGTGACCTGTGCCGGGGTGTCCCACCCGGCCAGCCGGGCGGCGGTGGTGAGCGCGAGCGCCCACGCGGGGACGGCGGCGGCGACCAGCAGGTGCCCGCCGGAGTCCCGCAGGAGCCGGCCGATCAGGGCCGCCGCGACGGCGACCACGGCGAGCGCGACGGCGGTCTGCGGGGCGGTCGTGGTGCCGGTCTGCGGGGCGGTCGTGGTGGCGAGGACGTAGGTGAGGACCAGCACCACGACACCGGCCAGGGCCGCGCATCCAGCGGCCCGGGCGGCACCGGACCACTCGCTGCCGTCACCGTCGACCGTGCTCTGGACCTCGTCGACCACGTCGTCCACGAACGGCGGGAGCGCGGCCTGCTCGGGTGGGGTGAGGTAGAGGGTCTGGGCGTCGACGACGCCCGCCTCGTCCAGGGAGCGCCGGGGATCCAGGCCGCCGGAGGCCGGAGTGGACAGGGTCCATCGACCGGTCGCCTGTGGCGCGAGGGAGAGCAGGTCGCAGAGCTGGGGCAGCACCTCCACCAGCGGCCGGGCCGCCGGCAGGCTGACGTCGAGGCTACGCCCGTCGGCGACCACCGTGACCCGCGTGAATCGGTTGGCCATCACCCTCCGTCCCGATGCGGTCGGCTCAGAGTGTCCAGCGGTACTACTCTATGAGTTCGGAGCACTACGGTCACCTGGCCGTCGGGTCCGTCGGGCCCGGCCGGAAGGGGTCGCGATGACGCAGCGGGTGGTCCACCGACCGGCCCGGGTGCCGCCACCGGAGCCGGAGCTGACCGTGCTCGACGTGGTCGCGCCGCCCGCGGTGCCCGAGGGGTCGGGCGGCTTCGCCGGCATCATGCAGGTCCTGCTGCCCATCATGGGCGGCGCGGGCATGCTGTTGATGATGATGGCCAACCAGAACCCGGTCATGATGATCGCCGGGTTCGGCATGCTGGCCGCCACGGTCCTCGGCGGGATCGCCGCGTTCGTCGCCCAGCGCACCGGGTCGGCCCGCCGGTTCGCCGTCCAGCGTCGCCGGTACCTGGAATACGTCGACCGGGTACGGGACCAGATCCGGGCGGACGCGGCCACCCAGCGGGCCGCCGCCCGGCACCGGCACCCCTCGCCGGAGGTCCTGCCCGACCTGCTCCGCGACCCGCACCGGCGGTGGGAGCGCCGGCTCGCCGATCCGGACTTCCTGGTGCTGCGGGTCGGGCACGGACAGGACCGGCTGTGGCGTCGGGTCAACCTGCTCGCCGACGAGGACAACCCGATGGTCGAGTTGGATCCGGTGACCCTGGCCGCCGCCCGGTTGGTGGTCGACCGGGACCGGCTGCTGGACGACCTGCCGGTGGCGGTGCCGGTGACCGGCGTGGTCTCCGTCGTCGGCCGCCCCGGCGAGACCCGCAACGTGGTGCGCGCGCTGGTCGCCCAGCTCGCGGTCCTGCACGCCCCCGACGACGTACGGCTGGCGTGGCTGCTCGGCGGCACCGCCGGCCCGGAGTTCGACTGGGTGAAGTGGCTGCCGCACTGCCTGGACCCGGGCGCCTTCGACGGGCCGGCGCCCCGCCGCCTGGTGGCCGCCGACCCGGCCGTGCTGGCCGGTCTGCTCGGCGAGGAACTGGGTCGCCGGATGGCGGAGGTCAACCGGGCCCGTCGGCTCGGGGACCCGAACCACCGGTTCCGGGGCAGCCGGCTGGTGGTGGTGACCGACCAGGTCTCGGCGGGACCGGTCGACCCGCTCGGTCATCTCGACCCCGACCTCTCCCCGGCGGACCTGGGCATCGCCACGGTGGTGCTGGTGACCGACCGGCAGTACGAGCCGTCCCGGGTGGACGTACGGGTGAGCTGTGCCGACGGCCGGGTCACCGTGGAGGACCTGCGACCGCTGCCGGACAGCCGGGCCGACGAGGTGCGGGCCCACCGGGACCGGCTACGGGGTGCCGCCACCGGCACCGCCGACCGGGTGGGCCTGGCGGAGATCGAGGCGCTGGCCCGGCAGGTCTCCCCGTTGCGGCTGGTGGCCGAGTCGGTCGAGGACGCGCCGCTGGAGGCCACCGTCGACCTGCGGGGGCTGCTCGGCGTCGGCGACGAGGCCAGCTTCGACGTGCACGCCCAGTGGGCGCCCCGGCTGCTGCCGGACTTCCTCAAGGTTCCCTTCGGGGTCGGGCCGGCGGGCAACCCGGTGCACCTGGACCTCAAGGAGTCGGCGCTGGGCGGGATGGGGCCGCACGGGCTCTGCGTCGGGGCCACCGGATCCGGCAAGTCGGAGGTGCTGCGGACGTTGGTGCTCACGCTGGCGACGACCCACCCTCCGGAGCGGCTGAGCCTGGTGCTGGTCGACTACAAGGGTGGGGCCACCTTCGCCGGGCTGGAACACCTGCCGCACACCTCGGCGATGATCTCCAACCTCTCCGACGACGCCGGGCTGGTCGACCGGCTCGGCGATGCCGTGCAGGGCGAGATGAAGCGCCGCCAGCAGATCCTGCTCGACGCGGGCCAGTTGGCCAACATCACCGAGTACAACCGGCGGCGGGACGCCGGAGCGCCGCTGGATCCGCTGCCGAACCTGCTGGTGATCATCGACGAGTTCAGCGAGCTGCTCACCGCCAAACCGGACTTCATCGAGTTGTTCATCGCCATCGGCCGGATCGGTCGGTCGATCGGCGTCCACCAACTGCTCGCCTCGCAACGCCTCGAGGAGGGACGGCTGCGCGGGCTGGAGTCGTTCCTGTCGTACCGGCTGGGGTTGCGGACCTTCAACGAGCAGGAGAGCCGGACGGTGCTCGGGGTGCCGGACGCGTACCGGCTGCCGCCGCTGCCGGGCTCCGGCTACCTGAAGGTGGACACCACGGTCTTCGAGCGGTTCAAGGCCGCGTACGTCTCGGGGCCGTACCGTCCGCCGGCCGGTGAGGAGGTGGTCGACGCGCCGCCGGACCCGGCGGTCTTCCTGCTCTACAACCTCGACCGGCGGCCCGGCGGGCCGGCCCCGGTGGAGCCGGCCGCGCCGCCGACCGCGCCGACCACCCTGGACGTGGTGGTCGGCCGGCTCCGCGACAACGGCTCGCAGGCGCACCGCATCTGGCTGCCCCCGCTGCCCGCCTCGCTGCCGCTGGACCGGGTGACCGGGCCCCTGACCGCGGACCCGGCGTACGGGCTGGTGGTGCCGGTGGAGCAGCGGGGCCGGCTGCGGATCCCGCTCGGCCTGGTGGACCGGCCCACCGAGCAGCGGCAGGAGCCGTTCGTGCTGGACATCTCCGGCGGCGGCGGGCACGTCTGCGTGCTCGGGGCGCCGCAGACCGGCAAGTCCACCCTGCTCCGGACGTTGGTCGCCGGCGCGGCGCTGACCCACACCCCGCAGGACGTCGCCTTCTACTGCGTGGACTTCGGCGGCGGGGCGCTGGCGGCGCTGACGCATCTGCCGCACGTGGCTGGGGTGGCCGGGCGGCTGGACCCCGACCGGGTCCGCCGCACGGTCACGGAGGTCAGCATGCTGATGGCCGAACGTGAGGAACTCTTCGCCGCCCGGGGCATCGACTCGACCGACACCATGCGGCAGATGCACCGGGAAGGCCGGCTGCCGGAGCTGGCCGCCGCCGACATCGTCCTGGTCGTCGACAACTACCCGGTTCTCAAGAGCGAGTTCGAGGACCTCGCCGACGTCGTGCAGGACATCGGCGCGCGGGGCCTGGGTTACGCGGTGCACCTGGTGCTGACCGCCGGGCGCTGGGCGGACCTGCGGATGCAGTTGCAGGCCGTCATCGGATCGAAAATCGAGTTCCGGCTGAACGACCCGCTGGACTCGACGATCAAACGGAAGGCGGCGGAGAACCTCCGGTCGGACACCCCCGGCCGGTGCCTGACCCAGGACGCCCTGATGGCGCACGTCGCGCTGCCCCGCGTCGACGGCAGCGACGACGTGGCCACCCTCCAGAAGGGACTGGACGACCTGGTCTCCCAGGTGGCGACGGCCTGGACCGGACCGCCCGCCCCGGCGATCCGGATGCTCCCGGCCCGGGTGGACTACGCCGAGGTGACCGACGCCGCGCCGGGCGACGGCCGGATCCGGTTGGGTCTGGACGAGGCGGAGCTGCGCCCCACCCTGCTGGACCTCCTCGGCACCGACCCGCACCTGCTCGTCTTCGGGGACTCGGCCAGCGGCAAGACCTCGTTGCTGCGGCTGCTGGTACGGGACCTGACCGCGCAGTTCACCGACGACCAGGTGGTCTTCGCCGTCGTCGACCTGCGCCGCACCCTGCTCGACGCGGTCCCCGAGCCGTACCTCGGCGCGTACGCGGGGACGGCGACCGCCGCCCAGGGCCTGGTGCACGGAGTCGCCGGGGAGGTCCGCAGACGGCTGCCGCCGGACGACCTGACCGTCGCCCAGCTGCGGAGCCGCTCGTGGTGGCAGGGGCCGGAGATCGTCGTACTCTGCGACGACTACGACCTGCTCGGCGGGGCGGGCGCCGGGCTGCTCGCGCCGTTCCTGGAGTTCCTGCCGCAGTCGAGGGACCTCGGCTTCCACCTGGTGGTCGCGCGGCACAGCGGGGGCGCCGGCCGGGCGGTCCACGAGCCGGTGCCGCAGCGGATGAGGGAGGTGGGCTGCGCGGGTCTGCTGCTCTCCGGGGAACGACAGGAGGGGCAGTTGTGGCCGCAGAGCTACCTCTCCGTCCAGCCGCCGGGCCGGGGCCGGCTGGTCCGGCGCAACCGGCGGCCCGTCCTGGTGCAGCTCGCGTACGTGGAGTAGTCCGGCTGGCGGGTCGGCGGTGGCCGGTGGTCACCGCGAGGACGACCGGTGCCGGGGGCCGGCGGCGGGTAAACCGGTCGCCCCGGGTCCGGAGAGCGGTCATGATCAGCACCATGGACCGCCCGTACCGCGAGATCCGGGCCGGGTACGGCCCGGAGACGATCACCGTCTACCAGGCGTACGCCCCGGCGGTCGCCGGACCCGCGCTGCGGCACGGCCGCTTCGTCGCACCGTTCAAACGCGAGCGGATGACATGGATCAAGCCGTCGTTCCGCTGGATGATGTACCGCTGCGGCTGGGGCGCCAAGCCGGACCAGGAGTGCGTGCTCGCCATCGACATCAGCCGGGCCGGGTTCGAGTGGGCGTTGGCCAACTCGTGCCTGAGCCACCACGACCCCGACCGGTACCCCGACCGCGCGGCCTGGTCCCATCGGCTCCGGCGCAGCCCCGTCCGGGTGCAGTGGGACCCGGAACGTGACCTGGACCTGCGTCCGCTGCCCCACCGTTCGCTCCAGGTCGGCCTCTCCGGTGTGGCCGTCGACCGGTACGTCGACGACTGGATCGTGGACATCCGCGACGTCACCCCCACCGCCCATGCCGTACGGGCCAGGCTGGTCGAGGGGGACCGGGCGGGGGCGCGGTCGTTGCTGCCCGACGAACGTCCGTACCCGCTGCCCGCCGACGTGGCCGCCCACATCGGAGCGTCGACGGACGACTGACGGACCCGGCCGCGCGGCCCGACCGGTCGCCGCCACGACGCCCCGGGGCAGCGGGACGGGGCTCGGTGACGACCGGGGACAGGGCGGCGGTAGCCTTGCGCCGCGTCATGCCGTGGGACATCCGTTGGCGTGACGCCCGCGATCGTACGGAGGGTGGCGCATGTCTCACGGCGAGGAGCCGTTCGCACTACGCGATGTCATGATCTCGCGGCCGAGTTTCGAACTCGCGCTGCGCGGCTACGACAAACGACAGGTGGACCGGTACGTCGAACAGGTCGACGCCGAGATCGCGGCACTGGCGGGTGCCCGCGACCGCGCCTCCGGCCAGCTCCAGTCCCTGGCGGCGCAGCTCCAGCACATGCAGACGGAGCTGGTCGAGCTGCGCCAGCGACCGGCCCAGGTGGACCGTGCCTCCTTCCGTGACCTGGGCCCGATGGTCGACCAGATCCTGGCCTTGGCGGAGAAGCAGGCCGAGGCGATCACCGAGGCGGCCACCGCGCGGGTGTCCGGGTTGGAGGCGGAGGCGGAGCGGGTCCTCACCGAGGCCCGGGAACAGGCGAACCAGCGGCTGCACGACCTCGAGGAGGAGCTGTCCAGCCGGCGGGCGGAGCAGGAGAAGGCCCACGAGGAGAGGGCGGCCGCCGCCCAGGCCGAACTCGCCGAGATCCGCGAGTTGGCGCAGCGGTTGCGTGCCGAGGGCGAGGCCGCGCACGAACGCGCCCAGCAGGACGCGCAGCGAATCAACGAGCAGACCGCACAGCAGGTCGAACGGACCCGGGCCGAGGCCGAGGCGCTGCTGGAGGCCGCCCGTACGCAGATCCAGCAGGAGGTGCACGCGGCCCGCGCGCAGACCCAGCAGGAACTGGCCCAGTGGCAGGCCGGGGTGGAGCGGGAGATCGAGGAACGGCGTGCCGCCGCGGAGCAGGAACTCACCGAGCACCGCGCGGCGGCCGAGCAGGAGCTGACCCGACAGCGGACCACGGCCGAGCAGAAGATCGCCACGCTCGTCACCGAGGCCCAGCAGTACGCGACCAAACTGCGCCAGCACGCCGACGAGCAGGCCGCCGTCCACCAGCAGCAGGTCACCGCCGTGCAGCAGGAGATCCGTGAGCGGCGACAGGCCCTGGCCCAGCTCCAGAGCGAGCTGGACGCCGCCCAGCAGCACCTGGCGCAGTCGCGCCAGGAGGCGGGCGGGGTGGAACGCGAGGTGGTCCAGCTCCAGCAGCGGCTCACCGAGACCCGTCAGGAGCTCGCCGGTGAGTTGGGCCGGCTGGACGAGGTGCGGCAGGCGGCCGAATCCGCCGAACGCCACGCCAAGGACGTGCGGGCCCGGGTGCAGCGCGAGGCGAAGCGGGTCGCCGACCTGGCTGCGGCGGCCGTGATGGCCGCCGCCGCTGGCGGCGCCCCGACCAGCGAGTACCCGCAGGTCGCGCCCCGCGCGGCGGCCAACGGCGCCCACCCGGCCACCGATCCGACCGGCGGCAAGGTCGGCGCGGGCGCCTGAGCGGACACGGCGGGCGGCGGGTCACCGCCCGCCGTGTCCGCCCACCCGGGCACCGGAGCCGCAGGTGGGGCAGCACACCGGCCGTGATCCGCTTCGGACCGGCCCGGCCTGGGTAGACCTGGGGTATGGGAACGTTGCGGACGTCGCCACCACCGCCCCGGGCGGTGGAGCTGCGGCGCTGGATGCTGTGCCACCCGCAGGACCTGCGTGCCCTCCGGGCGTCGCTGCACGAGGCGCTGACCGGTGACGACCTGGTCGACGGGGCACGTCTCGACGAGGTGCCGGAGCTGGTCGTGCTGGTCGCCACCGAACTGGCGACCAACGCGCTGCGGCACGGGCTGCCGCCGACGATCGTCACTCTTTCGGCCTCGGAGGGGTGTTTCTACCTGGACGTGGCCGACCACGACCTGAGCACGGTTCCGGAGTTGGTCGACTTCCAGCCGACCGGCTCGGGCGGTCGGGGCCTCCAACTCGCGCTCGCCCTGTCTCTGGACGTCGGCTGGTACGCCACCGACACCACCAAGCACATCTGGGCGTCGTTCGACCGCTGACCGGTCGCCACCGGCCTGGGAGCCCGGCGGAGCGGTGACGGGAAGAATGCGGGAAGCGCCCGGTGAGTGGCGACCGTCAGTCTTGTGTGCCAGCGCCTCGCGGAGGCGGCTGCACATGGGTCGGACGACACGAGGAGCGCTCCCGGTGAACCCCTTCGACGACGAGAACGCCCAGTTCAAGGTCCTGGTGAACGACGAGGGCCAGTACTCCGTCTGGCCGGCGTTCGCGGAGGTGCCCGCCGGGTGGACGGTGTGCCTGACCGACTCCCCCCGCAGCGAGTGCCTGGCCTACGTCGAGGCGAACTGGGTCGACATGCGGCCCCGCAGCCTGGTCGAGGCGATGCGGGCGGGCGACGCGCGGTGACGGTGAGCCCCACGGCCGCCGACGTCGATCTGCGCGGCGGCGAGCTCTTCGCGTTCCTCAGCTCACCGCAGGCCGACACCATGAACTTCCTCAACGAGATCGCGCTGCGGTTCCCCGACGCCGTCTCGTTCGCCGCCGGCCGGCCGCACGAGGGCTTCTTCAGCGTCGACCTGATCCGACGGTACCTCGACACGTACACCGAGCACCTGCTGCGCGCGTACGACGGGGACGAGGTACGGGTGTGCCAGGACCTGCTCCAGTACGGCCGGACCAAGGGCCTCATCCACGACCTGGTCGCCCGGAGTCTCTCCGTCGACGAGGGCATCGAGGTCGACCCCGAGTCGATCGTGGTGACCGTGGGCGCGCAGGAGGGGCTCTACCTGGTGCTGCGGGCCCTGCGCCGCACGCCCGGGGACGTGGTCCTGGCGGTCCAGCCCGGTTACGTCGGGCTCACCGGCGCGGCGGAGCTGGTGGACATGCCGGTACGGCCGGTGCGCGGCGGCCCCGAGGGCGTGGACCTGACCGACCTGGGCGGCACGCTGCGTGCGGCGCGGGCCGAGGGGCTGACCCCCCGGGCGTTGTACCTGAACACCGACTTCGCCAACCCGACCGGCAGCAGCATGAGCCGGACGGCCCGCGAGGAGCTGCTGCGCACCGCCGAGGACGAGGGCATCCTCCTGATCGAGGACAACCCGTACGGCATCTTCGGCCCGGACCGGGCGGGCCCGCCGACGTTGAAGGCGCTGGACCGCTCGCGCCGGGTGGTGTACGTGGGCTCGTTCGCCAAGTCCGGCTTCCCCGGCGCGCGGGTCGGGTACGTCGTCGCCGACCAGCGGGTCGACCGGGACGGACGCCAGGAGTCGCTCGCCGACCAGCTCGCCCGGCTGAAGAGCATGTTGACGGTCAACACCTCCCCGATCGGGCAGGCCGTGATCGGCGGGAAGCTGCTGGAGAACGGGTTCAGCATGCGCGCCGCCAACAAGCGGGAGATCGACGTCTACCAGCGCAACCTCCGGCAAATCCTGGACGGTCTCGCCGGCCACTTCCCGGCCGGCAGCCGGCCGGAGGTCACCTGGAACTCCCCGGACGGCGGGTTCTTCCTGCTGCTGAACGTGCCCTTCGAGGCCGGTGACGACGTCCTGGAACGGTCCGCGCGGGAGCACGGGGTGCTGTGGACCCCGATCCACCACTTCCACGGCGACGGTCGGCCGCGCCGGCAGATCCGGTTGTCCTTCAGCCACCTGAGCCCGGCCGAGATCGACGAGGGCCTGCGCCGCCTCGCCGGCTTCGTCCGGTCCTGACCTGCGGCGTCCCCCGCAGCCTTCCGCAGCCCGTCGCGTCTCCCCGCACCCCCGCACACCCGAAAGAGAGCAGTCTGATGGTCCCGTTGTCGTTCGCGCAGCGTCGGTTGTGGTTCCTGGACCGGTTGGAGGGACCGTCGGCGACGTACAACATCCCGGTGGTGACCCGCGTGCGGGACCGGATCGACGCCACGGCGTTGGAGGCCGCCGTGACCGACGTGGTGGGCCGCCACGACATCCTGCGGACGGTCTACGTGGAGGTCGACGGGGAGCCGGTCCAGCGGGTCCTGCCGGTGACCGAGGCGCGGGTGGACTTCGCCCACGCGGTGCTGTCGGCGGACGAGGCCGACGCCGCCGTGACCCGGACGTGCGCGCGTCCGTTCGATCTGGCCGCCGAGTTGCCGCTGCGGGTGCGGCTGTTCACCGTCGCCGAGCGGGACCACCTGCTCGTGATCTCGTTGCACCACATCGCCGGGGACGGGACGTCGATGGGGCCGCTGAGCCAGGACCTCTCGACCGCCTACGCCGCGCGTACCGCCGGCCGCGCTCCCGAGTGGGAGCCGCTCCCCGTGCAGTACGCCGACTACAGCCAGTGGCAGCGGGCCCTGCTGGGCTCCGAGGACGACCCGGACAGCAAGATCAGCCGTCAGCTCGACTACTGGGGTACGGCGTTGGCGGGGCTGCCCGAGGAGTTGCCGCTGCCCGCCGACCACCCCCGCCCACCGCAGGCGTCCTACCGGGCCGGACGCGTCGACCTCACCATCGACCCGGCCACCCACGACGCGCTGCGCGCCGTCGCCCGCCAGCACGACGCCACCCTCTTCATGGTCGTCCAAGCCGCCATCGCCACCCTCCTCACCCGACTGGGTTGCGGCACCGACATCCCGCTGGGCACCGTCGTCGCCGGACGCACCGACGACACCCTCGACCACCTCATCGGCTTCTTCGTCAACACCCTCGTCCTGCGCACCGACACCACCGGCGACCCCACCTTCACCGACCTGATCAGCCGGGTCCGCGACACCGACCTCAGCGCCTACGACCACCAGGACCTCCCCTTCCAACGCCTCGTCGAACACCTCCAGCCCGCGCGCTCGCTCGCCCGGCACCCGCTGTTCCAGATCGCCTTCGCGGTGGACCGGGGGCTCGTCCTGGAGATGGACGGGCTGGACGTGGTGGCGGAGAAGGCGCCGTTCGAGACGGCGAAGTTCGACGTGTTCTTCGGGTTCGTCTCGCGGGACGGGACCAGTGAGCTGGAGCTGACCGTCACGTACGCGAAGGACCTCTTCACCCGGGCCGGCGCGGAGGCGCTGGGGCGGCGACTGGTGGCGGTGCTGGAGCAGGTCGCCGCCGACCCGGGACGACGACTGGGGTCCACGGACATCCTGGCCGCCGAGGAACGCCGCCAGGTTCTGGAGGGTTTCCAGCGGGCCACGCCCCGGGTGCCGTGCGAGACCCTTCCGGCGCTCTTCGGCCGGCAGGTCCGGCAGCACCCGGACGCCGTCGCGGTGGTCCATGGTGGCGTGGAGATCACGTACCGGGAGCTCGATGTGCGGGCCAACCGGCTCGCCCACCACCTGATGGGTCAGGGGGTCGGACCGGACGTCCCGGTGACGGTGTCGATGAGCCGGTCACTGGACCTGGTCACGGTCCTGGTGGCGATCAGCAAGGCGGGTGGCTGCTACGTACCGCTGGACCCGGCGTACCCGACCGCCCGCAAGGAGTACGTGCTGCGGGACACGGCACCGCCGGTGGTCCTCGTCGACGACCCCGGCCTCCTGCCCGAGGTCACGGCGGCGAAGCTCCTGGTCGTGGGCGAGGACCTGTGGCGCGAGGTGGCCACCCTGCCCGACACCGACCCGCAGCCGCCGCTGCACCTGGACAACGCGGCATATGTGATCTACACGTCGGGGTCGACGGGTGCGCCGAAGGGTGTGACGGTCACGCACCGGGGCATCAGCCGGCTGGCCCACCGCTACCAGCGGGACTTCGAGGTCCGCCCCGGCAGTCACGTCCTCCAGATCGCCTCGATCGGCTTCGACGGCTCGGTCTGGGAGATGCTCATGGCCCTGCTCGCCGGCGGCGCCGTCGTCCCCTTCGCCCCGGAACAGCTCCTCACCGCCGGTACCGGCCACGACCTGGTCCGCCGGACCACCCACGTCACCGTCACCCCGTCCCTGCTGGCGTCCCTGCCAGCCGGCACGATCCCCGCCGGGGCGATGGTGATCACCGCGAGCGAGGCGTGTCCGCAGTGGCTGGTCGACACCTGGTCCGTCGACTACCGCCTGGTCAACTCCTACGGCCCCACCGAGGTCACCGTCTGCGCCAGCGGCGGACCCCTACCCGCCGGGCAACCCGTCACCATCGGCGTCCCGGTCGCCAACACCGACCTCTACGTCCTCGACGGATCGTTGCAGCCCGTGCCGGTGGGCGTGCCGGGCGAGCTCTACGTCGCCGGCCCGGGTCTGGCCCGGGGGTACGTGAAACGGGCCGCCCTGACCGCTGCCCGGTTCGTCGCCGATCCGTACGGCCCGGCCGGCACCCGCATGTACCGCACCGGCGACCTAGTCCAATGGGACACCACCGGCCACCTCCACTTCCTCGGCCGCACCGACGACCAAGTCAAGATCCGCGGCTTCCGCATCGAACTCGGCGAAATCGAAACCACCCTCACCGCACGCCACGACATCCACCACGCCGCCGTCATCGTCCGCGAAGACCAACCCGGCGACAAACGCCTCGTCGCCTACCTCGTCCCCACCGACAACGACACCACCGTGAACCTGGCCGCCCTCCGTCGGGATCTCGGCGCACAGCTACCGGACTACATGGTCCCCACCGCCTACGTGACCATGAACGCCCTCCCCATGACCGCGAACGGGAAACTCGACCGCGCGGTCCTACCCGCCCCCACCCACACCACCACCAGCACCCACGCCGCGCCCCGCAACGCCCGACAAACCGTGCTCTGCCAACTCTTCGCCGCCGTCCTCGGCCAACCCGAAATCGGCACCACCGACAACTTCTTCGACCTCGGCGGCCACTCCCTCCTCGCCACCCGCCTCGTCAACCGCATCCGCGGCACCCTCGGCGTCGAACTCAGCGTCCGCCACCTCTTCGAAAACCCCACCGTCGCCACCCTCGAACCACACCTGACCACGGGCTCGTCGCGTCCCCCGGTCAGCGCGGTGGAGAGTCGTCCGGACCCGCTGCCGCTCTCGTTCGCCCAGCGCCGGTTGTGGTTCCTGCACGGGGTGGAGGGTCCGTCGGCGACGTACAACGTGCCGGTCACCACCCGCCTGCACGGCACCGTGGACGTCGACGCCCTCCGCGCCGCCGTCGACGACCTGGTCAACCGACACGAAATCCTCCGCACCCTCTACACCGAAACCGACGGCGAGTCGGTCCAGCGGATCCTCGACCCCGCCCCCGGGATCGCCACGTTCGCCCACCACCAGACTCCCGCCGAGCAGGCCGAACAGCTCCTCGCCACCGCCTCGGCACACCCCTTCGACCTCACCCGCGAGGCACCGCTCGCCGTCCACCTCATCACCACCGGCGAACAGGACCACCTCCTGCTGGTGAACCTGCACCACATCGCCGGCGACGGCGCCTCCATGACACCCCTCGCCCGCGACCTCGCCACCGCCTACACCGCCCGACTCGCGGGCCACGCCCCCGACTGGGAACCCCTCCCCGTCCAGTACGCCGACTACACCCTCTGGCAGCAGGCACTACTCGGTGCCGACGACGACCCGGACAGCGAGATCAGCCGCCAACTGCGCTACTGGGGCACCACGTTGGCCGGACTGCCCGACGAACTGGCGCTGCCCGCCGACCACCCCCGCCCACCGCAGGCCACCTACCGGGCCGGACGCGTCGACCTCACCATCGACCCCACCACCCACACCGCACTGCGCGCCGTCGCCCGCCAGCACGACGCCACCCTCTTCATGGTCGTCCAAGCCGCCATCGCCACCCTCCTCACCCGACTCGGCGCCGGCACCGACATCCCCCTCGGCACCGTCGTCGCCGGACGCACCGACGACACCCTCGACCACCTCATCGGCTTCTTCGTCAACACCCTCGTCCTCCGCACCGACACCACCGGCGACCCCACCTTCACCGACCTGATCAGCCGGGTCCGCGACACCGACCTCACCGCCTACGACCACCAAGACCTCCCCTTCCAACGCCTCGTCGAACACCTCCAGCCCACGCGCTCGCTCGCCCGGCACCCGCTGTTCCAGATCGCCCTGTCGCGCGCCGACCGCACCCCCACCACCACTCCCCTACCGGGGCTGGACTGCACGCCGGAACCGACCCGGCTCGCCATCGCCAAGTTCGACCTCGACATCACCGTGGCGGACGAACCGGTCGACGCCGACCTGGACATCACCATCACCTACGCCACGGACCTCTTCGTCCAGGAGACCGTCGAACTGCTCGGGCAGCGCCTCGACGCGATCCTGCGCCAAGTCGCCCGGCAACCCGCCACCCCGATCAGCCGGCTCGACATCCTCACCGCCGCCGAGCGGCAGCAGATGCGGGCCGAGGCTGCCAGCACCGCCACCCCGTCCGTGGCGTGCAGCGTCGTGCGGGCCTTCGACGAGCAGGCCGACCGCACCCCCGACCTGGTCGCCGTCACCGACGGCCACACCACGCTCACCTACACCGACCTGCGGCGACGGTCCGAGGCACTCGCGGCCACGCTCCAGGCCGCAGGGGTGGTCGCCGAGACGCCCGTACCGATGCTCATGCAACGCTCGGTCGACCTCGTGGTGGGCATCCTCGCCGTCCTCAAGGCCGGCGGCGCCTACCTGCCCATCCACACCGCGTACCCGCTGGAACGGATGCGGGCGGTGGCTGCGGACAGCACGTCACCGGTTCTCCTGGTGGATGCCGCGTTCCGCGACCACGAGCTGGTCGCCGGGGAGCGCGCCACGGGCCGGCAGGTGCTGACCTGCGAGCCGGACCCGTCCGTCGACGTCACCGACCTTCCGGACGTCCATCCCGACCAGCTCTGCTACGTGATGTACACGTCCGGCTCCACCGGCGAGCCGAAGGGCATCCAGATCACCCACCAAGGCGTCGTCGACCTCGTCCGCGACCCCAGCTGGGCCATGCACACCAACGACCGCACCCTCCTCCACTCCCCCCACGCCTTCGACGCCTCCACCTGGGAACTCTGGGGACCCCTCCTCGCCGGCGGACAAGTCGTCGTCGCCCCACCCGGCAACCTGGACGCCGCAGCCCTGCAGAACCTGCTCCGCGAGCACCAGATCACCCGGCTCAGCCTCACCGCCGGCCTGTTCCGCGTCGTCGCCGACGAACTGGTGGACGCCTTCGCCGGGCTGACCGAGGTCACCACCGGCGGCGACGTGATCTCCGCCCAAGCCGTCAACCACACCCTGGCCCACTGCCCCACCACCATCGTCCGCACCACGTACGGCCCCACCGAAATGACCCTCTGCGTCACCCAGTACCCCTGGCGACACGGAGAACAAGCCGGCGCCACCGTCCCCCTCGGACACCCCCTCCAGGGCACCCACCTCCACGTCCTCGACCAGCACCTCCAACCCGTCCCCGTGGGTGTCCCCGGAGAGCTCTACCTCGCCGGAGCCGGCACCGCCCGCGGCTACGTCAACCGCCCCGACCTCACCGCCACCCGCTTCGTCGCCAACCCCTACGGACCCCCCGGCGCCCGCATGTACCGCACCGGCGACCTCGCCCGCTGGGACACCCACGGGAACCTGCACTTCCTCGGCCGCACCGACGACCAAGTCAAGATCCGCGGCTTCCGCATCGAACTCGGTGAGATCGAGGCCGCCCTCACCGCGCGCGACGACATCCGCCACGCCGCCGTCATCGCCCGCGAAGACCAACCCGGCGACAAACGCCTCGTCGCCTACCTCGTCCCCACCGACGACGGCAACCCGATCGACCTGGCCCAGCTCCGCCGCGACCTCGGCGCGAAACTGCCCGACTACATGGTCCCCAGCGCCTACGTGACCATGACCGCCCTGCCGATCACCGCCAACGGCAAGCTCGACCGCAACGCCCTGCCCGCTCCGGAACGACACACCACCGTCGAGGACACCCCCCGCACCGCCCGGCAGGACGTGCTCTGCCGACTCTTCGCCGACGTCCTCGGCCTGCCCGACGTCGGCACCGGCGACAACTTCTTCGACCTCGGCGGACACTCCCTCCTCGCCACCCGCCTGGTCAACCGCATCCGCACCACCCTCGGCGTCGAACTCGGCGTCCGCCAACTCTTCGAGAACCCCACCGTCGTCGCTCTCGAACCCCACCTGACCTCGGCCCGGCCCGCCCGTCCCACGCTTCGTGCGCGGTCGACGGGCAGCCGCTGAGCCACAAGCGGAAGGAACCCTCCCATGACGCTGCCTCCGGCCCTGCTCAAGGGCGACGAACTGTTCGAGCACGACGCCAGTGCTCCCTACGACGCCTCCCGTGACCTCTCCAAGTACCTGCTGATGCACTACGGCAGCCTGGAGGACCTGTTCAACCGGGGCCAGCATCCGCTGGCCGCGGCCCACGGCTACTGCCAGCGCCTCTCCGACCTGATGCGTTCGTGCGCGGAGCGCACCGGGACGACGGTGGCGCGCGCGCTCGACATCGGGTGCAGCGTGGGCGGTGTGACACACGCGCTCAGCGGCTGGGTACGCGACGAGGTGGTCGGCGTCGACGTCAGCCACCGCTCGATCGAGATCGCCCAGACACTGACCGAGCACGGCGGCGGCACGTTCTGCGTCATCGAGCAGGGCCCCTTCTACCGCGAGATCGTGATCCGGATCGACGAGCCCGGCCGTCGTTCCGGGGTGACCTTCGAGGTCGGCGACGCGAACGCGCTGCGGACCCCGGAGAAGGCGTACGACGCGGTCGTGCTCTCCAACGTCCTGGACCGGGTGCAGCAGCCGGCGGCCTGTCTGGAGCAGTTCTCCGCCTCGGCGGACATCCTCCGCAGCGGTGGCCTGATGATGGTCGCCTGTCCCTGGTCGTGGTATGCCGAGTACAGCGCCCCGAGCGAGTGGCTGGGCTCGGCCGCGACCGCCACGCCGAGCGAGGAGGCCCTCCGCGCCCTGCTGCGGGACGGCTTCGAGCTGGTCGCCGAGGTCGACGAGCCCGGTGTGCTGCGGCAGAACCCCCGCGAGTACGACTGGTTCGACTCACACGTCACCGTCTGGCGCAAGCGGTGACCGGATCGTTGACCATGGGGGATGAGGCGGTGCTCCCGCTGTCGTACGCCCAGCGCCGGCTGTGGTTCATGTACAAGCTGGACGGCCCGTCGGCGACGTACAACGTTCCGCTGATCAACCGCTTCAGCGTCCGGGTCGACCCGGACGCGCTGTGGGCGGCGGTGGCCGACGTGGTCACCCGGCACGAGGTGTTGCGGACGGTCTACGTCGAGATCGACGGTGAGCCGGCGCAGCGCGTCCTGCCCCCGGCCGAGGCGCGGATCGACACCGCGCACGAGACGGTCGCCGCCGACGAGGTGGACGCGCGGGTGGCCCAGCTCTGCACGCGCGCGTTCGACCTGTCCACCGAACTTCCGCTGGCGGTACGGCTGTTCACGGTCGCCGACGACGACCACGTGCTGGTGCTGGTCCTGCACCACATCGCGGCCGACGGCGCGTCGATGGGGCCGCTGGGCCGGGACCTGTCCCAGGCGTACGCGGCCCGACTGGCCGGCACGGCCCCGACATGGGAGCCGCTACCGGTGCAGTACGGCGACTACACGCTCTGGCAGCGGGACCTGCTCGGCACCGACGACGACCCGGCCAGCGAGCTCAACCGGCAGTTGGACTTCTGGCGGCGCACCCTGCGGGGGCTGCCGGAGGAACTGACGCTCCCCACCGACTTCCCCCGGCCGGTCCAGTCGTCCCATCGGGGCGGCACGGTCGAGTTCACCGTCGACGCGGAGACCCACCGGCGACTGCGGGGCCTGGCCCAGGCGGAGCAGGTGACCGTGTACATGGTCGTCCAGGCGGCCGTCGCCACCCTGCTCACCCGCCTCGGCGCCGGCACCGACGTCCCGTTGGGCACCGCGGTGTCGGGCCGGTCGGACGAGGCACTGGACGACCTGGTCGGGTTCTTCGTCAACTCGCTGGTGCTGCGCACCGACACCTCCGGTGATCCGACCTTCGTCGAGCTGCTGCACCGGATCCGGGCGCTGGACCTGGCCGCCTTCGACCACCAGGACCTGCCGTTCGAACGTCTCATCGAGGAGCTCCAGCCGACCCGTTCCCTGTCCCGGCACCCGCTGTTCCAGGTCTTCTTCATGGTGGCCAGCGGCGGTACCGAGGACGTACCGCTGCTCGGGCTGGCCGGGACGCCGCAACGCTCCGCCCACGACGTGGCCAAGTTCGACCTCTCCTTCGTCCTCGCCGAGCAGCGGGACGAGGCCGGCGAACCGGCGGGGATCAAGGGCCTGGTCGAGTACGCCCAGGACCTGTTCCACCCCGACTCGGCGCAGGCCGTCGCCGCGCAGTTGGTCCGGGTCCTGGCGACGGTGGCGGCCACGCCGCGACAGCCGATCAGCGGGATCGACCTGTTGGACGAGGCCACCCGGAACCGGCTGCTCGACACCGCCAGCGCCACCGCCCGTCCGCTGCCGGACGGTTCGATCCTGGACATGATCGCCGAGCAGGTGGCACGGCGGCCGGACGCGGTCGCGGTGGTCGCCGGGGACCGGGAGCTGACCTACCGGGAACTCGACGAGCAGGCCGACCGGCTGGCCGGCATCCTCCGCCGGTGCGGGGTGGGTCCGGAGCGGTTCGTCGCCCTTCCCCTGGACCGGTCGGAGCGTCTGCTCGTGGCGATCCTGGCGGTGTGGAAGGCCGGTGGGGCGTACCTGCCGATCGACACCGATCACCCGGCGGAGCGGATCTCCTTCATGCTCGACGATGCCCGGCCGGTGCTGATGCTGACCGACCGGGAGTCCGCGGACGCGCTGCCCGACGTCGACGGGTGTCCGCGCATCGTGCTGGACGAGGCGGTGGCGACCGGGCTGCTGCCGCAGGCCGCCGACGCCGTCCGCCCGGTGGTGGCACCCGCCAACGCCGCCTACGTGATCTACACGTCGGGGTCGACGGGACGCCCCAAGGGGGTCGTCGTGACCCATGCCAACCTGGTCAACTACCAGGTCGCCATCGGCGAGTTCCTGTGCCTGACCGAACGGGACCGGCTCGCCGCGATCACGACGGCGGCGTTCGACATGTCGGTTCTCGACCTGTTCGCCCCGCTGGTCGCCGGGGCCACGGTGGTGCTGGTCCGCCGGGAGACGGTGCACGACCCGACCGCGCTGGCGCAGGTGGTCCGCGACCAGGGTGTCACCGTCATGCAGACCACGCCGAGCCTGTGGCAGGTGCTCCTGGCGACCGTGCCGGAGCCGATGCGGGGCCTCATGTTGATCACCGGGGGCGAGGCCCTGTCCCGTCAGCTCGCCGACCGGATGCGCGCTGTCGGCCGCCGGGTGATCAACGGATACGGCCCGACCGAGACGACCGTCAGCTGCACGGACGCGGTGATCGACGACCGGCCCGGACCGCCGTCGATCGGGCATCCCGTCGCCAACACCCGGGCGTACGTCCTGGACGAGCGCCTGCGTCCGGTGCCGGAGGGCACGGCAGGCGACCTGTACGTCGGTGGCACCTGCGTGACCCGGGGCTACCTGGGGCGGCCGGGGTTGACCGCCAGCCGGTTCGTCGCCGACCCGTACGGCGAGCCCGGCGCGCGGATGTACCACACCGGTGACCTGGTCCGCTGGGCGCGCGACGGTCACCTGGAGTACCTGGGCCGCACCGACGACCAGGTGAAGATCCGCGGGTTCCGGATCGAGCTGGGCGAGATCGTCGCGGCGCTCGACGCGCACCCGGACGTGGCCGCCTCGGTGGTCACCGTCCACACCGGCGGCAACGGCGACCGCTCCCTGGTCGGCTACCTCGCCCGACGGCCCGGGACCGAACCGGACCTGGACGGTGTCCGGGCGCACCTGGCCGCCCGGCTGCCCGACTACATGGTGCCCCCGTCGTTGGTCGTGCTGGACGCACTGCCGCTCAACGCCAACGGCAAGGTGGACCGGGCGGCGCTGCCGGAGCCGCAGCGGCGGACGGGCGGACGACCGCCGGCCACCCCCCGCCAGCAGATCCTCGTCGACCTGTTCGCCGAGGTGCTGGGCGTGCCGAACCCGGGGGTAGACGAGAGCTTCTTCGACCTGGGTGGACACTCGCTGCTCACGCCCCGCCTGGTGAACCGGATCCGGGCGGTGCTCGGTGTCGACGTCGGGGTCCGGACGGTGTTCGCCGCGCCGACCGTCGCGCAGCTCGACCGTCTCCTCGACCACGGTCAGGCGACCGGGCTGGAACCGGTGCTGACCTACCGCCGTTCGGGCGAGCGGACCCCGGTCTTCGTGCTGCCGCCCGCGAACGGGCTCGGCTGGGGCTACTCGGCCCTGCCCCGGCACGTTCCACCGGGGCACCCGATCCACGCGCTCCAGGACCCGAGGCTCGCCGGCGGGACGGTCGACGACCTTAGCGTGGCCGAGCTGGCCGCCGGATACCGCGACCGGATCACCGCGATCCAGCCCGCCGGTCCGTACGTGCTCGCCGGATGGTCGTTCGGGGGCACCCTGGCCCACCGGGTGGCGGTGGAGCTCCGGGCCGGTGGCGCCCAGGTGGCGTTGCTCGTCCTGTTCGACGCCCGGCCGGGTGGCGAGGGTCCGTACGAGCCGACCGAGGAGGAGGCCCACTACGTCGCCCTGGACGGGGTGAACACCGACGCGGGTCGGACCCGGCGGGAGCAGCTCGTGGCCGCGCAGAGCCCGCTGGCCTCGTTGGACGACGCGACGCTGGACCGGCTGGTCGCGGTGACGGCGGCGAACATCCGGGCGATGTCCGTCAACTCGCCCGTCCGGTTCGACGGTCCGGTCCTCGGCTTCGTCGCGACCCGGCACAACAAGGACTCCGACCTGCTCTGGCAGCCGTTCCTCACCGGCGGGGCGGAGTTCCACGACCTGGACTGCGGCCACCTCGACATCGTCCGGACGGACGCCATGTCCCGAATCGGCCCGATCATCGCGGAAAGGATGAGCGACCTTGACTGAGCGAACGGTCAAACAGCTGACCAGGAGCCGGAAGCGGATGTGGGGTTGGACATACCGATGATGCCCACCGCACTGCTGCCCCACCCGGGCCTGATCCGCGCCACGCCGCCTCCGGCGCTCGAGTCGACGGCCATGGCCCGGATCCTGGCCGTCGGCACGGCGACCCCGGAGACGGCCTACTCCCAGCGGGAACTCCTCGACATCTTCGACATCCGGGATGCCAGGATCCGCTCGGTCTACCTGAACAGCGCCATCGACCGGCGGTTCCTAACCCTGCCGGAGCCGGACGCCGACGGTGTGCGCGCGATGGAGACCACCGGCCAACTGCTGGCCAAGCACAAGGCACAGGGCATCGCGATGGGCAGTCGCGCGGTGCAGGAGTGCCTGAAGCAGATCGGCGCGGACCTCTCCGACGTCCACTACCTGCTCTGCGTCACCTCCACCGGGTTCCTCACCCCGGGCTTCAGCGCCCTGCTGATCCGGGAACTCGGGCTCGACCGGCACACCAGCCGCGCCGACATCGTCGGCATGGGCTGCAACGCGGGGCTGAACAGCCTCAACGCGGTCGCCGGCTGGGCCCGTGCCCACCCCGGCGAGCTGGCCCTGATGGTCTGCATCGAGGCCTGCTCGGCCGCGTACGTCTTCGACGGCACCATGCGTACCTCGGTGGTGAACAGCCTCTTCGGCGACGGGTCGGCGGCCATCGCGGTGGTCGCCGGGACCGAGCCCGACCCGGCCACCGACCAGCCGCTCACCCCGCGCATCGTCGACTTCACCAGCTGCATCATCCCCGAGGCGGTGGACGCGATGCGCTACGACTGGGACAGCGCGCAGAACGGGTTCAGCTTCTACCTCGACCCGGACATCCCGTACGTCGTGGGCGCGCACGCCCGGCTGACCGTGGACCGGCTGCTCGGTCGGGCCGGCCTGCGCCAGTCCGACATCGCGCACTGGCTCGTGCACTCCGGGGGCAAGAAGGTCATCGACGCCGTCGGCGTCAACCTCGGCCTGACCCGTTACGACCTGCGGCACACCACCGGTGTCCTGCGCGACTACGGCAACCTGTCGAGCGGGTCGTTCCTCTTCTCCTACGAACGCCTGATCCAGGAGGGCACCGTCCGTCCCGGCGAGTACGGCGTCCTCATGACGATGGGGCCCGGTTCCACCATCGAGACCTGCCTGGTCCGCTGGTGAACCGCCCGGCGCACCTTCCATCCCTGCCACCCCACACGGGAGAAGACATGCAGCTCCAGCACTCCATCGACGGGAGCGAGCCGCTCGCTCCGGCGATCGTCGCGGCGCTCGACGCCTTCATCGACACCGTCGAGGACGCGCCCGCCGGTGCCGTCGCGCTGCTCGACCTCACCGGCGTCCCCGCGCCGACCGCCACCGACCGGCCGCCGCTGGCCGTGGTGAACCGGTGGGAGCGGGTCCTGCGCCGCCTGGAGCGGGTCGGCACGACGACCGTCGCCGTGGTCCGCGGGGACTGCGGCGGCACCGCCGTCGAGGCCCTGCTCGCCACCGACCTGCGGGTCGCCACCACCGACGCCCGGCTGCACCTGCCGGTCACCGACGGGGGCGCCTGGCCCGGGATGGGCCTCTACCGGCTGGCGAACCAGGTCGGGTACGCCCGGCTGCGGCGCTCGGTGCTCTTCGCCGAGGCGATCCCCGCCGCCCGGGCGCTCACCCTGGACCTCGTCGACGAGGTCACCGACGACGTCGCGACGGCCGTCGCGGAGACCGTCGCCGCGCTCGCCGCCACCGCCGGCCCCGACGTCGCGGTCCGCCGCCAGCTCATGCTCGACGCGACGACCATCCCGTTCGAGGAGGCTCTCGGCCGCCACCTCGCCGCCTGCGACCGGCTGCTGCGGCGGCCCCGATCGGAGGGGGCGCACGATGTCGCGGCTCTCGTCTGAACCGGTCGGGACCCTGCCCGCCGCCCGCGCGGTCACCGCCGCCGCGGCACGGGTCGACGACCTGCTCGCCACCCTGCCCGGACCGGCCGAGCGGTCGCCGGAGCAGCGGGCGGCCGTCACCGAGGCCCGCCGGCAGGCCCGGGACCTGGCCGACGCGTTCCTGCGCGGCCACGTGGACCGGCTCTACGACGAGGTGACCGGGGAGCGTTCCCGCCACCTGCGGCTGGACGAGGTCTGCGCGGCGGTCGCCGAGGCGGTGCCCGGTCTCGTGCCGACCCGCGCGCAGGTCGCCGCCGAGCTGCGGCTGCCGCCGGCGGAGAAGGAGGGGCTGGATACCGACCAGAGCATCCTGGTCAGTCACCTGCTCCGGTCGGACCTCGCCGGGCCGCACCTGCTGGAGGCCATGCGCCGGCCCACCGCGCGGGCGCTGGCCCTGCTGCCCGAGTTCGCGCGCACCGGCGTCGCACGGCTGGACTCGGTGCGCGTGGAGGTCCGGGACGGCGCGGCCCACCTGACCATGCAGCGGGACGACTGTCTCAACGCCGAGGACAACGCGCAGGTCGAGGACATGGAGACCGCCGTCGACCTGGCCCTGCTGGCTCCGTCGGTGCGGGTGGGTGTGCTGCGCGGTGGGGTGATGACCCATCCCCGGTACGCCGGGCGCCGGGTGTTCAGCGCCGGCATCAACCTGCGGTGTCTCCAGGCCGGGCAGATCTCCTACGTGGACTTCCTGCTCCGTCGGGAGCTGGGCTACATTGCCAAGATCGTCCACGGGCTGACCGGTGAGCGCGACCGGGCCTGGGACGGCGACGTGGTGCAGAAGCCGTGGATCGCGGCGGTGGACTCCTTCGCCATCGGTGGTGGCGCGCAGCTCGTGCTGGCCTGCGACCGGGTGGTGGCCGAACGGGACGCCTTCTTCAGCCTGCCGGCGGCCCAGGAGGGCATCGTGCCGGGGGTGGGTAACCTGCGCCTCGGACGGGTCGCCAACGGCCGGCTGTCCCGGCAGGTCATCCTCGCCGGGCGGCGCATCTCGGCGAGCGAGCCGGACGGGAAGCTGTTCTTCGACGAGGTCGTCCCGGCCGAGGAGATGGACGCGGCGGTCGCGGCGGAGGTCGCCCGGATGGACGCCCCGGCGGTGGTGGCGAACCGGCGGATGCTCAACCTCGCCGAGGAGCCGCAGGAGTGGTTCCGGGCCTACCTGGCCGAGTTCGCCGTCCAGCAGGCCCGCCGGCTCTACAGCGAGGACGTCATGCACAAGGTCACCCGTTTCGCCGCGGCCCCCCGGGCGGCGGCGGTGACGGACTGACCTGAGACGGAGAAGGAGCGCGCAACGGTGACGCAGGACGTCGACGAGCCCCGGGTCCGGTACGAGAAGCGGGGCCGGGTCGCGTACGTGACGCTGAACCGGCCGCACGTGCTCAACGCCATGGACCTGCGGACGCACGAGGAACTCGGGCGGGTGTGGGACGACTTCGAGGCCGACGACGAGCTGTGGGTGGCGGTGCTGACCGGCGCCGGTGACCGCGCGTTCTCCACCGGACAGGACCTCAAGGAGCGGGCCGACCGGGACCGCGCCGGGTCCGGTCCGACCACGTTCGGCAGTCGGGGGCAGCCCGGCTGGCCCCGACTGACCGAACGGTTCGAGTTGTCCAAGCCGGTCGTGGCCCGGGTGCGCGGTTACGCCCTGGGCGGCGGCTTCGAGCTGGCGCTGGCCTGCGACGTCGTCGTGGCCTCCGAGGACGCGGTGTTCGCGCTGCCGGAGGCCCGGCTCGGCCTGGTCGCCGGCGCGGGCGGGGTCTTCCGGCTGGCCCGGCAGCTGCCGTTGAAGACGGCGATGGGTCACCTGCTGACCGGTCGTCGCCTGGACGCGCGGCGGGCGTGGCAGCTCGGGCTGGTCAACGACGTGGTGCCCGCCGACGAGCTCGACGACTGCGTCGCGGGTTGGGTGGCCGACCTGCTGCGCAGCGCTCCCCTGGCGGTCCGGGCGATCAAGCAGGCCGCGATGCGGTCGGTGGACATGCCGCTGGAGCAGGCGTTCACCGCCCACTACGAGTGGGAGCAGCGGCGGTCGACCAGCCGGGACGCGGTGGAGGGCCCCCGGGCGTTCGTGGAGAAGCGCGATCCGGTCTGGGAGGGCAGGTGACCGGTCCGTCGGAAGGACTACCGTAACGAGCTATCGCGATATATCGTTACTGTGTCCACACCCGACGGAGGTCGACCGATGTCCGAGCACCGCTCCGGGGTTCCCCGGCACGTCCACATCGGGCCGGACGGGGACCCGGGTGCCCTGCCCCCGTTCCCGCCCCTGCCGGCCAAGCCGGCTCCCCCGCTTCCGCCCCCGCCTCCACCCCCGCCACCGCCGCCTGGCGGGGGACGGGCGGGCCGGATGCGCCGAGGCGACGTCCGGGCCGCGCTGCTGGCGCTGCTGCACGAGCAGCCCCGCAACGGCTACCAGCTCATCCAGGCAGTCGCCGAGCGCAGCGGCGGCCGGTGGCGGCCCAGCCCCGGCTCGGTCTACCCGGCACTGGCCCAGTTGGAGGAGGAGGGCCTGGTGGGGGTGACCGGCACCGGGACGGACCGGCGCTGCCACCTCACCGAGGCCGGGCACGCCTTCGTCGCGGCGCACGAGGACCGCGTCAACGAGCCGTGGCAGGCGGTCGACCGGCTGCTGCCCGACCGGGTCACCGAGGTACGCCGTGCCCTCGACGGGCTGGCCTCGGCGGTGACCCAGGTGACCGCGACCGGCAACGACGAGCAGCTGACCCGGGCCGGGCGGGTGCTGGACGCGGCCCGACGCGACCTGTACCGCATCCTCGCCGACGACGACACGCCCGCCGGCTCCTGAGCCCGTCCCCGACCGACCCGACCCCTGACAGGAGAGCCCGCGATGAGTGCCCAGCCCGGCGGCACGGCCGTGCGCGACACGGAGGTGGTCGCCGAGAAGCCGCTCCGGCGCAACCGCGACTTCCAGCTGCTGTGGAGCGGCTCGGCCTTCGCCTTCCTCGGCCGGGAGATCACCGACCTCGTCTACCCCCTGATGGTCCTGGCCATCACCGGGTCCCCCGCCTGGGCGGGCGCGTTCGGCGGCGTGCAACTGTTCATGGCCCTGCTGGTCGGCATCCCGGCCGGCAGCGTCGCCGACACCTACGACCGGCGGAAGCTGCTCATCGTGATGGAGACCGCCCGGGCGACCGCCTCGGCGAGTGTCCTGGTGGCGGTGCTCCTCGATGCCGTCACCCTGCCGCACCTGCTGGGCGTGGCCGTCGTGGTGGGCACGGTCGGACCGCTCGGCGGCTCGGCGCGGATGCTCCTGGTCCGGGCGGTCGTACCACCCCGGCAGCTCACCGCCGCGCTGACCCAGGAGGAGGTGCGCACGCACGCGGCGGCTCTCGGCGGGCCTCCGCTGGGCGGTCTGCTCTACGGCCTCGCCACCCTGCTGCCCTTCGTCGCGACCGCGGTGTCGTTCACGGTGTCGTTGATCTGCGCTCTCTTCGTCCGCGTTCCCCGTCGCGACGACGCCCCGGCCGCGCCGGTCGAGGAGGGCGGGACGGTCCGCCGGGCCCTCGCCGGACTCGCCCTGCTCTGGCGGGTGCCGACCCTGCGACACAGCACCATCTTCGCCACCGCGCTGAACGGGGTCACGGCGCCGCTCTTCCTCATCGTGCTGGTGATGCTGGACCGCGCCGGGGCCTCCCCCACCATGATCGGGTTGACCTCGGCCGGGCTGGCGGTCGGCGGGCTCGCCGGCACCCTGCTGGTCCGTCCGCTGCACCGCGCGTTCTCGCCGGGGACGCTGATGCTGGTCCTCGGCGGCACAGCGGTGGCGTTCATCAGCGCGCTGGCCCTGCCGCTGGGAGCCTGGTGGCTGGCGACCGCGCTGTTCCTGCTCGGCCTCGGCGGCCCGTCGATGCGGGTGCTCGTCGACATCCTGATCTTCCGGCAGGTGCCCGACGAGCAGCGCGGTCGGACGTTCACGGCGTTCATGACGGTGCTCGGGGCCGGTGCCTCGCTCGGCCTCTTCGCCTCCGGCCAGCTGCTGGAGCGGCTCCCCGCCGCGTACGCGATCCTCACCCTGGCCGGTGTCCTGGCCCTCGCCGTCGGGTGGGCCCTCACCGACCGGCGGATCCGCGAGGCCCGGTGGCCGGACGAGTCGCGGTAGCGGTCAGCGCCAGCGGACCGACACAAGTCCGAGCTGCGCGGCGGCGACACCGAGACCGAACCGACCCTGCACGCCCAACTGCTCCCCGATCAGCGCCACCCGACGGCGGACGGTGCGCGGGCTGACGTTCAGCCGCAGCGCCGTCGCCTCGTCGGTGTGTCCGGCGGCCAGTTGGCGCAGGATGTCCCGGTCCAGCTTGCTGACCTCTAAAGTGGGCAGGGATTCGCCAGCGAGCGGGGCGGCAGCGAGTCCGTTGTGGACGGGCATGGGTCGTTCCTCCTGAGTTCGCTGGACCAGCCACGCCACGGCCGGCCCGCCCCAGTGTCGCAAGCCCTGCCTTCCCAAACGCTTCCCGTCCGGTTCCATCGACGACCGTAACATTGCTTGTGGTGCCACTTCGTTACGGCGGAAGTCCCGACACGTAGGGCGGGGACGCCGTCGCGAGGAGTATCGTCGCGGAAACTGCGACCCGGGGGGGTGAGGGGTGGAAGTTCGCATACTGGGACCGGTGGAGGTGTGGCACGCCGGCGCCCCCGTGCGTCTCGCCCGGCGCCAGCAGCGGCTGATCCTCGGCATCTTCGCGCTCCGCGCCAACGAGCTGGTCTCGTCCAACCAGCTGATCGACCTGCTCTGGGGCGACTCGCCACCCCGTCAGGCGCGGGCCGTCGTGCAGACCCGGGTCAGTGAACTGCGCGCCGTCCTCAATGGCTCCGCCGACGCGGCGGTGCGCCTGCGCACGCGGGGCGGCGGCTACCTGCTCGAGTCCGCGCCGGAGGCGATCGACGCGCAGCACTTCCTCACCCTGGTCCGGGCCTCCCGCGCCGAGCGGGACGGCAACGCCGCCATCCGGACCCTGCGCCGGGCCCTCGACCTGTGGCGGGGGCCGGTGTTGGGCGGAGACGTCCCCAACGAACTCTGCGCGACCCTCTGCCAGGGACTGGAGTCCGCGCGTCTGACCGCCACCGAGGAACTCTTCGACCTGGAACTGGGGCTCGGCAACCAGCAGCGCATCGTGGACGAGCTCCTCGCCACCGCACGGGTCAACCCCGCCCGCGAACGGCTCGTCGGCCAGCTCATGCTGGCCCTGACCCGGGTCGGCCGCAGCGCCGAGGCGCTCAGCTACTACGACGAGTGGCGCCGGTGGCTCGCCGACGAGTTCGGTGTCGACCCGCAGCCGGACGTCCAGCGGCTGCACCTGTCCATCCTGCGCGAGGGGGAGGGCGAGCCGCCGGTCGACGCCCCGGACGACGCCCTGCCGGTGGGGGTCGCCGACCAGTCGGGGGTGGCCTTCCGGGGCGGGGTGCCCCGACTGCTGCCGCCGGACGTGAGCGACTTCACCGGACGCACGACGGAAATCGACCGGATCCGCCGGTTGCTCACCGCGCCGACCCGTACCGGCGTGGCGGTGGTCGCCGTGACCGGCCCCGGCGGGGTCGGCAAGACGGCGCTGTCGGTACACGTCGCGCACACGCTCCAGGAGGACTTCCCCGACGGGCAGATGTACGCCAACCTGCGCGGACCGGACCACCGCACCCCGATCGACCCCGCCGAGGTGCTCGGTCGTTTCCTGCGGGCGCTCGGGGTCGACGGCGCAGCCGTGCCGGAGACCATCGAGGAACGGGCCGACCTCTACCGTGACCTGCTCGCCGAGCGCCGGGTGCTGGTGGTGCTCGACAACGCGGCCTCCGACGACCAGATCGCCCCGCTCGTGCCGGCCGGACGCCGATGCGCGGTCATCATCAACGGTCGCACCCACCTCGGTTCCACCTTCGGCGCGCCCGCCCTACGACTGGAGATCTTCGAGCCGGGGCAGGCGGTGGAACTGCTGGGGCACGTCGCCGGCCCCGCCCGGCTGCGGGCCGAGCCCGACGCCGCCGCGGAGCTCTGCCGCCAGTGCGGGTTCCTCCCGTTGGCGCTGCGCGTGCTCGGCGCCCGGCTCGCGGCGAAGCCACACTGGAGCGTGGCGAAGCTGAGCGGGATGCTGCGCGACGAGAGCGGGCGCCTCGACCAGTTCAGCTACCACGAGCTGGACGTCCGGGCGAGCCTGGCGATCAGTTACGCCGGGCTCTCGCCGGCCGCGCAACGGCTGCTGCGCCTGACCGGTCACGTCGACCTGGCCTACACCGACTCCTGGATCGCGGCGGCGCTGCTGGACGTCAGCGCCGCCCAGGGCGAGTCGTTGCTGGAGGAGTTGTTCGACGGGCAACTGGTCGACGTCGCCGAGGCCGACCCGGTGAGCGGCTCCCGGTTCCGCCTGCACCACCTCGTCCGCCTCTTCGCCCGCGAGCGCGCCGACGCCGAGGACGACAGCGACGAGCTGACGGCGGCCCGCATCCGGGTGTTCGGCGCCTGGCTGTCCATGGCGGACGGTGCCTACCGGGCGATACACGGTGGGCCGTACCAGACGGTCCGGGTCTCCGTCGAGCGGTACGCGGTCGACGACGCCCAGCGGATCCGGCCCGCCGAGGAGCCGGTCACCTGGTTCGAGAGCGAACGGGCCGCGCTGGCCGTGGTCGCCCGCCGGGCCGCGCAGGAGGGCCACGCGGCGGCGTGCTGGGAACTGGTCAACATCACCTCGCCGTTGTTCCAGATGCGACGCTACTTCACCGAGTGGCACGAGCTGATCGTCCTGGCTCTCGACGCGGCGCAGGCGGCCGGCGACCGGCTGGGCGAGGCGACGATGCTGTACCGCCTCGCCATGCACAGTACCGACCGCCGTGAGTTCGGCCGGGCCGAGGAGTACATCGCCCGGTCGCTGGAGCTCTTCGCCACCACCGGCAGCCTGCACGGGCGGGCGCTCGTGAATGCCTTTGCCGCGTCGCTGAGCCGTATCAAGGGCCACGAACGCGAGGCACTCGTCCGATACAAGGAGGTACTGCCGGAATTGGTGGACGCCCGGGACTGGAGTTCCGCCGCGCTCGCACTCCGGGGCATCGGACAAATACATCTGAACCAGCAGGACCATTCGACCGCCGACCACTATTTCGGTCAGGCACTGGACATGTGCCGCCTCGGCGGATCGACAAGGCTGGAAGCGCAGGTGCTGTTCTGGCAGGGCATGCTCCGGGTACGTCAGGAGCGTTTCACCGAAGCCGAACCGCTGTTCTCCCGGGTTCTGTCGGCTAGCCGACAGCTCGGCGACCTCACCGGGGAAGGTCAGGCCCTGCACGGGCTCAGCCTCTGCTACCAGGGGCGTGGCCAGGTGGAACGCGCCCGGACGACCCTGCACACCGCCCTCGTGCTCTGCCGGCAGCCGCGCCCCACGCTGCTGGAGGGAACCATCCGTCGCGCCCTGGCGGATCTCGAATCGGCGACCGGTGGCCGGAACCGGTCAACAGTTCCCATTAGTGCAGACACCCTTCCTCGCGTGGACTAACGTCGATGACACCAGAACGCGAGAGGAAGTCACGATGCAGGAATTCATGGCGCAGTCCACCTCCTACCGCAACGATTGGGAGTGGCACTGAGTCGATGTCCGAGTGGCCGCGACGGTGGAACACCGGAAGCAGATATCGGTCTTGACGATTCATGATTCCGGCGGCATCCGGAGTCGCCGGCCCGGTGCCGGCGCCGGACGACCGCGCGGCACCGACCACGTCGGGTCCCCGGGCGGGCGATAGGGTCGGTCCCCATGCGGAGCAAGCAGGAACTGGGCGAGGCCATCCGGCGACACCGTCGCGCCGTGCTGGTGATCAACGCCCGTTCCCGCCGGGGTCGTCGCCGCTACGACCACGCGCGGTCCCGACTTCGGGCAGCCGGATTCGACCTGCTCGGCACGTACCCGGTGGACCGTCCCGGCCAGTTGGAGAAGAGCCTCACGGCCGCCGCCGCCCTGGCACCGGACCTGCTCGTGGCCGGCGGCGGGGACGGCACGCTCAGCGCCGCCGCCCGGCTGCTCGCCCACCGGGACATGGCCCTCGGCCTGCTGCCGCTGGGCACCACCAACAACTTCGCCCGGACGGTCGGCGTGCCGCTCGACCTCGACGGGGCCGTCGCGGTCCTCACCGACGGCAAGGTCATCGACGTCGACCTCGGCCTGGCCGGGGACGTGCCGTTCGCCAACCACGTCGGGATCGGGCTCTCCGCCGACATCATGCTCCGGACCCCACCCCGGCTGAAGCGGATCACCGGCCGGCTCGCGTACCCGCTGACCGCGCTGGCGCTGCTTGCCCGGCACCGGCCGATGCGGGCCACCCTCCGGTCTGCCGGGGCGGAGCACGGGTTCGTCACCCACCAGCTGTACGTGGCCAACGGCGGCTTCCACGCCGGGCGGCCGATCACCGCCGACGCCGACGCCGACGACCGGCTGCTGGTCGCCTACCCGGTGGGTGGGCCGACCCGGCGCGGCCTGCTGCGCGACACGGCCCGCAACGCGGCCACCGGGCACCGCCGCACGCTCGGCGACGAGCCGTTCCTCGCGGTACACGAACTCTGGCTGGAGACCGACCGCCCGGCGCGGGTCGAGGTCGACGGGGAACTGTGCGGGCAGACCCCGATCCGACTCGGCCTGGCCGCCAACGCGCTGCGGGTGATGGCCCCCGCCGACAGCCCGGACCGCTGACGTCCGACCCGACGACGGCTCCGGCGCGCCGCCGCGCCAGCGCCGCGACCGCGCGCCGCCCCCGACGTCCGGTCGTCGTGGCGACCCCACCCTTGCCAGAGCACGACGGATCGTGTCGTACTGGATCCGGTACGTCACGGAGGTGTCGATGGACGGGCAGAGGCCGCTGGTGGTGGATCCGACGGGCCGCGACATCCACGGGGAGGGCGCCCGGCTCCGGCGACGGGGGCCGGTGGCCCGCGTCGAACTCCCCGGTGGGGTCGAGGCTTGGGCGGTCAGCAGTCCCGACCTGCTGCGGCGGCTGCTCACCGACCCCCGGGTCTCCAAGGATCCGCGTCGGCACTGGCCGACCTGGATCGACGGGCGGATCTCCCCCGAGTGGCCGCTGTACTCCTGGGTCGCCGTGCGGAACATGTTCACCGCCTACGGCGACGAGCACCGGCGGCTGCGGACGCTGGTCGCCCGGGCCTTCACGGCGCGCCGGACCGCCGCCCTGCGACCGCGCGTCGAGGAGATCACCACGAACCTGCTGGACCGCGTCGCCGAGGCAGGGCGACACGGGAACGTGGTCGACCTGCGGGAGACGTTCGCCTACCCGCTGCCCATCCAGGTGATCAGCGAGCTGTTCGGCCTGCCCGGAGAACGGCGGGCGGAACTGCGGTCCATCGTCGACAGTGTCTTCCACACCTCCGCCGGCCCGGAGGAGGTCACCGCCACGTACGCCCGGCTCTACGCCGTCCTGGGTGACCTCGTCGCCGCGAAGCGGCGGTCACCCGGCGACGACATGACCAGCGCGCTGATCGCCGCCCGCGAGGACGAGGGCGGCACCCGGCTCAGCGAACAGGAACTGCTCGACACCCTGCTGCTCATGATCAGCGCGGGTCACGAGACCACCGTCAACCTGATCGAAAACGCCGTCCACGCCCTGCTCACCCATTCCGAACAACGCGCCCACGTGATGTCGGGCCGCGCCTCCTGGGACGATGTGATCGAGGAGACGCTGCGGCAGGACGCGCCGGTGGCCAACCTGCCGCTGCGGTACGCGGTCCAGGACATCGAACTCGCCGGCACGCTCATCCGCCGGGGCGAGGCCATCCTGGTCGCGTACGCCGCCGCCGGCCGCGATCCGGAGCGGTACGGCGCGGACGCCGACCGCTTCGACGTCACCCGGACCGACAAGGAGCACCTGTCCTTCGGTCACGGCGCGCACCACTGCCTCGGTGCCCCGCTGGGTCGCCTGGAGGCGCGGGTGGCGCTGCCGGCGCTCTTCGCCCGGTTCCCCGGACTCACCCTGGCCGTGCCGCCCGGGCAGGTCGAGCCGGTGGAGTCCTTCATCTCCAACGGACACCGGACCCTGCCCGTACACCTCGGCCCGAGCTGACCCACCCGAGGTGCCGGCGCTCGGCGCCGCCCCCGGTCCTCGCCTGCGGACCGGCTCCCGCCACGACGCGGCGGGAACCGGGTCCCCTCACCCGCCGGCGACCAGGTCGCAGACCTCGTCGGCGCTGCCCCAGGAGAGGGTCATCCCCGCGCCCGCGTGTCCGTAGGCGTGCACCAGCAGCCCCCCGTCGCGGCGTTCCGCCTCCACCCGGGGGCCGCCCTGCCGGGCCGGCCGCAGGCCGATCCGCTCGCCGAGCACCGGCGCGACGGCGAGTTCGGGCACCAGCGCGACCGCCCGGCGGAGAATGCCCGCCCGGGCCGCCGGGTCGGGGTCGAGGTCCGCCCGACCGGGTTCGAAGGTGCCGCCGAGCACCACGTCCCGGCTGCGCGGATGCACGTAGGTGATGCCCTCGGGATCGTCCTCGTCGCGGACCGACACGTCCAGGCCGGGGTTGGCGACCAGCACGACCTGGCCGCGTACCGGGAGCACGGTCGGGTCGCCGCAGAGCGCGCCGGCGGCCAGGCCGGCGGCGTTGACCACCACCGGCGCCTCGGCGAAGAGGGCGTCGAGCGACTCCACCCGGCGTCGCACCACCTGGCCGCCGCCGGCCACCAGCCGGTCGCCCAGCCAGTCGAGGTACGTGGCCGTCTCGGCCAGCGGGGCCACGAAGCGCAACTCGCGCACGTACGGCGCGGGCGCGTCGACGGCCTGCACGTCCCCGGCCGCCTCCGCCCACCAGGGCAGGCCGTCTGCGGCCTGGCGCTGGAACATCCGGGTCCGGCGCAGCAGCACGCCGGGCACCCCGTCGGCGGCCTGCCGGCGGAACTCCTCGTAGGTGGTGGCCGCCCAGCGCAGCACGCGCGGATCGGCGTCGGTGTGGGTCGGATACCAGACCGCCGCCGCGACCGTCGAGACCAACCGCTCCGGCGGATCGGCGGTGAACACCGTGACCCGCGCGCCCCGCTCCTGCAACCGGACCGCGGTCGTCAACCCGACGATGCCGCCCCCGACGACGATGACATCTCCCACGCCGCACCTCCCTTTCCCCGGCATCGTGCCCTGCCGGCGCCAGCGACCACCACCGGCCCCGCGCGGCGCCGCCGTCGTCAGCGGTCCATGCTGGTCGTCCCGGACGTGACGCCACAGTATTCGGTCGGCGATCCGACGGCGACGCCCCTCCGACCGTGTGGGCGGCCGACGGGGTCCGGTCAGCCGGGGAAGGTCAGGGTGGTCGGGACGTGCGCGCGCACCTGCACGCTCGACGGACCGGGGACCCCCGGCGGAAGGGCCAGCAGGATGGTGCGGTCGTGGGCGGCGGTGAAGGTGGCCGAGGTGGGTCGACCGTCCCGCCAGGCGAGGTCGACCAGCACCGGTCCCCGGGCGCGCAGCCCTCGGACCGTCCCGTCCGGCCAGGCCGGTGGCAGGGCGGGCAGGAGCCGTAGCCGGCCGTTGTGGCTCTGCACCAGCAGCTCGGCGATGGCGGCGGTGGCCCCGAGGGTGCCGTCGATCTGGAAGGTCGTCGGTGGTTGGAGGTTGAGCAGGTTCGGGGCCGTGTAGTGGGTGAACAGCTCGCGCAGGCCCTCGGCGGCGGCGACGCCGTCCCCGAGGCGGGCCCAGAGGCCGATGGTCCAGGCCCGGCTCCAGCCGGTGCTGCCACCACCGGCGTCCAGCCGGGCCCGCAGGGAGCGGCGGGCCGCCGCCGACCACGCCGGGGTGTCGACCGGGTCCACGGCGGTGCCCGGACAGAGGCCGTAGAGGTGGGACAGGTGCCGGTGGCCGGGGTCGACCTCGGTCACCGGCGCGGACCACTCACACAGCCGTCCGTCCGGGCCGACCACCGGCTCGGGCAGCCGGCCCCGGGCGGCACGGACGCGCCGGACCAGGTCGCCGTCGGCACGGGCGGTCGGGTCGCCGCCGGCGCGGGCGACCCGGTCGGCGGCGGTGAGGGTGGCCCGGAACAGGTCCCGCAGCAGCCAGACGTCCATCGTGGTCATCACGTCCACCGACACCTCGCGGCCGGCGGGGTCCCGGTAGGTGTTCTCCGGCGAGGTCGACGGGCAGCTCACCAGCCGGCCGGTCCCCTCCGGGGTGAGGAAGTCGAGGAAGAACGCGGCCAGGCCGCGCAGCAGCGGCCAAACCCGGCCGGCGAGGAACTCGTCGTCCCCGGCGAATTCGGCGTGGTCGACCAGGTGCAGGGTCAGCCACACCCCGCCCATCGGCCACATCGCCCACATCGGGTCGTCCCGGCCCTCCCCCACCGGCCAGCTCGTCCGCCACAGGTCGACGTTGTGGTGGGCGGTCCAGCCGGCGCAGTCGTAGAGCGAGCGGGCGGTGCGTGCCCCGGAGACGGCCAACTCGTCCACCATGTCGAACAGGGGCCGGTGGCACTCCGGCAGGTTGGTCGTCTCCGCCGCCCAGTAGGTCATCTGGAGGTTGATGTTGACGGTGTGGTTGCTGCTCCACGCCGGCTGCACGTCCTCGCACCAGACGCCCTGAAGGGTGGCCGGCTGGCTACCCGGTCGCGACGCGGCGATCAGCAGGTAGCGGCCGTAGGCGAAGAGCGTGGCGGCCAGCCCGGGGTCGGCGTGCCCGGCCCGGACCCGGGCGAGACGTTCGTCGGTGGGCACGGCGTCCAGGGCCGGGTCACCCGGCAGGTCGAGGTGGACCCGGTCGAACAGCGCCCGGTGGTCGGCCTCGTGCCGGGCGGCGAGCCGGTCCGGGCCGACGGCGGTGGCCGCGTCCAGGGTCGCGGTGACCGCGTCGAGCAACCGCCGCCGGTCGTCGTGCGGCACCCGGTCCCAGCCCCGGTACGCCGTCTCCGCCGCCACCAGCAGGGTCGCCTCCCGGGTGCCGGTGACCCGGAGGGTGTCGCCGTCGGCGGTGACCGTTCCCGGCCGGGCGAGCACCCGCACCGCGTACCCGAAGCACATGCCCTCGCCGGGGGTGTAGACGACCGGCTCGGACCGGTCGGGATGAGGTGGGGGCACGTGGGCGGGGACCCGGCCCCCGGCGGCGACGGTCACCGGGTCGGGACGCGTGGTCCAACCCTCGCGGTGCGGGTGGCGCAGGGTGACGGTGACGTCGAGCGGATGGTCGCCGCGCAGCCGGACCACCAGGACGTCGTCCGGGGCGGAGCAGAACGCGGTGCGGACCGTCGCGCCGGTGCGCGCGGTAGCCACCGCCCGGGTGAGGTCCAGTTCCCGCCGGCAGTCACCGCCGGTCGGGGCGACGAGGTCGACGAGCAGGTCGCCGAGGGGCTGGTAGGCCTCGCTGTTCGGACCCTGCAACCGCTTCGAGGCGACGCCGGCGGCGGCCGGGTCGCCCTCGTCGAGCAGGAGGCGGCGGACCTCGGCGAGGGTGGCGGGGCCGCCCGTCACGCCGTGCGTGCGGGGTCCGCCGGACCAGAGGGTGTCGGCGTTGAGGGCGATCCGGTCCCGGGTGCGACCGGCGTGCACCATCGCGCCGAGCCGGCCGTTGCCCAGCGGCAGCGCGTCCATCCAGCTCGTGGCGGGGTGGTGGAAGCGGATCCGGGGACCGGGCCGGGTGGTCGTCGGGTCAGGCACCGGCCCGCTCCCGGACCACCGCGACGCCCCCGGCGGGCAGGGTCACCGCGTCCTCGACCACCGCGCCGGTGAGCAGGTCGATCCCGGCGGTCGGCACCCGCTGCGCCGAAGCGGTGTGGTTGAGCAGGAACAGCCAGCTCGCCTCCGGGCTGCGGCGCCGCACCGCCTCGACGCCGGGCGGCGCGTCCGGGCAGGTCGGTGACGCACCGGCGGCGCGGGCCGCCTCGTCGAGCAGTCGCTGGTACGTGCCCTCGTCGGGGCGGGTGGAGACGTACCAGGCGACGCCGTCGCCGTACCGGTGGCGGGTTACGGCCGGCTGCCCGGCGAGCACCCCGGCCGCGTACGCGTCGACCGGTTCCGCCCCGGCGACCCGGACGGTCTCCGCCCAGAACCGGCCGGTGCCGCCGCCGGTCAGCGGGACCTCCTCGCCGTCGGCGAGCAGGTGGAACTCCTCCACCCGGACGCCGAGGACGTCCCGGTACGCCCCCGGGTAGCCGCCGAGCCGGATCCGGGCGTGCTCGTCGGCGACCCCACTGAGGTAGCCGATCACCACGTGCCCGCCGCCGTGGACGTGGTCGCGCACCCAGGCGGCGGTGTCGTCGTCGGCGAGGTAGAGGGCGGGCAGGACGAGCAACGCGTACCCGGTCAGCGGGTCGCCGGGGAGCACCGGGTCGCAGGCGTATCCGGCCCGCCGGAGCGCCCGGTGCGCGACGGCCACCTCGGTGTGGTGGTGGATCCGGTCGGACGGCAGGGCACGCTGCTGCAACGCCCAGCCGCTGGCGGCGTCCCAGGCGATGGCCACCGGGGCCTCGACGACCCCGGCGTCGACCTCGGCGAGCCGGTCCAGCATGCCGCCCAGCTCGACGGCCTCCCGGAAGATCCGGCTGTCCGGTCCGGCGTGCGGCACCAGGGCGGAGTGGAAGAGTTCCGCGCCGCCGCGCGGCGCGCGCCACTGGAAGAACATCGCCCCCCGGGAGCCCCGGGCGACGTACGCCAGGCTGTGCCGGGCCATCCGGCCGGGCTCCCGGGTGTGCATCCGCCCCGGCGTGTAGATCAGGTTGGGGGCACTCTCCATCAGCAGCCAGGAGCCGCGCGCGCCGGGCAGGTCGCCGTCGGTGGCGCGGGCGTGGTGGCGGGCGCCGTGCCGGGCCCAGCCCCGGGCCAGGTCGGCGGCGAGGGCGATCTGCTCCTCGGCGGCCGGCCCGGCGTCGGACGGGTAGTGGTCGATCGCGACCAGGTCGACCTCGGCGGCCCAACGGGCGTGGTCGACCGGCACCCAGTCGCCGAGCACGTAGTTGGTGGTGACCGGCACCCCCGGGGTCGCCGCGCGGAGCAGGTTCCGCTGCTCGACGTACGCGGCGAGCAGTTCGTCGGACCAGTAGCGCCGGAAGTCGAGCACCTGGCCCGGGTTGGGCAGGTACTGGGTGGCCCGGGGGGTGCTCACCTGCGCCCAGTCGGAGTGGTGCTGGCTCCAGAAGCTGGTGGTCCAGGCGTCGTTGAGCGCGTCGAGGTCCCGGTAGCGGTCCCGGAGCCAGCGTCGGAAGCCGGCCTCGGCGTGGTGGCAGTGGCAGGTGGTGCCGTACTCGTTGTGCACGTGCCAGAGCGCGAGCGCCGGATGGTCGGCGTACCGCTCGGCCAGCAGGCCGGTGATCCGGCGGGCGGCGGCGCGGTAGGCCGGCGCGGCGGCGCAGTAGGTGTCCCGGCTGCCGTGGTGCAGCCGGACGCCGTCGGCGGTGACCGGCAGCGCGTCCGGGTGGGCCAGGGAGAACCAGGGCGGGGGCGAGGCGGTGGGGGTGGCCAGGGCGACCCGGATGCCACCAGCGTGCAGCAGGTCGAGCACCTGGTCGAGCCAGTCGAAGGTGTACCGGCCGGGGGCGGGTTCGAGGCGGGACCAGGCGAAGACGCCGACGGTGACCAGGGTGACCCGGGCCTGCCGCATCAGCTCGACGTCCTGCTTCCAGACCTCCGCCGGCCACTGCTCCGGGTTGTAGTCGCCGCCGTAGCAGAGCCGACCGTCCAGCACCATGCCGCACTCCCACGCCTTTGTTTGGTGTCCAGCTAAATTAGGGCTGCCGTAATCCCTTGTCAACGTGGTTCACCCATCGATCGACGCCCGATGTCCGTTGACACTTTGTTGGGTATCCAAAGAAACTGGTGGGGTTGCCGATCCGGGGACCGAGGAGACGTCCATGCCGTACCGCCCGCCACTGGTGCCGTTCGAGACCTTCGTGGCCGACCCGCCCGACCTGCCGGTCCGCCGCGCCGGGGACGACGGCCCCGCCGTGGTCGCCCGGGCCGAGGTGGTGGAGACCGACGACCACGGGTTGACCCTCAAGAGCGCCACCTCCGACGGCGGCTCCCTGGTCGTCCGGGTGGAGGCCGCCGGCGACGGCGTGGTCCGGGTGCGGCTCGCCGAGGATCCGCAGGCCCGCAGCCGGTCCGCCCGGATCCTGCCGCTGGTCACCGCCGAGCCCCGGCCCGCCCGGGTCACCGTCGACGACGGGGTGGTCCGGCTCGACGCCGGGGCGGTCGTCGCCGAGATCCGGCTCGACCCGTGGCACCTGCGCTTCCTCGCCCCGGACGGGCGGGTCCTGCTCCAGCAGGACGGCGGCACCCTGGACATCTCCGGCCGGCGGCGCACCCTGCCGTTCGGCCGCTCCGGCTCCGGCGGGCAGCCGGTGGCGTACCACGAGAGCTTCGTGGCCCCCGGCGACGAGCGCTTCGTCGGCTTCGGGGAGAAGTTCACCCCGCTGGACAAGCGCGGCCAGCGTGCCCTGATGTGGAACTTCGACGCCTTCGGCAGCGAGTCGGACCGGGCGCACAAGTGCGTGCCGTTCTACCTGTCGAACCGGGGCTACGGGGTGCTGGTCGACAGTGGCCTGCCGGTCGAGTTCGACGTCTGCCAGTCCACCCACAGCAGCGTGCAGATCCTGGTTCCGGACGACGTGCTCGACTACTACGTCCTGGCCGGGCCGACCCCGACCGAGGTCCTCGACCGGTTCGACCGGCTCACCGGCCGGCCGTACCTGCCGCCGAAGTGGGCGTTCGGGTCCTGGATCTCCTCCGGCTTCTACCCCGACAGCCAGGAACGGGTGCTGGAGCGGGCCCGCCGCATCCGCGAGCGGGGCATCCCCTGCGACGTGCTGCACCTGGACTGCTACTGGCAGGTCGACGGGCGCTGGTCGGACCTCCAGTGGGACACCGAACAGTTCCCCGACCCGGCCGGCATGATGGCCACCCTCGCCGAGCAGGGGTTCCGGGTCTGCCTCTGGATCAACCCGTACGTCTCGGCCGACAGCCCGCTCTACGCCGAGGCGGCCGAGGCCGGCTACTTCCTGACCCACGCCGACGGGCGCACCTACGTGGCCGACGTCTGGCACGGCAGCCACGCGGCCAGCGCGATCGTCGACTTCACCGACCCGGAGGCGACCGACTGGTTCACCGGGCTGCTGCGCCCGCTGCTGGAACAGGGCGCGGCGGTGTTCAAGACGGACTTCGCCGAGGGGGTGCCGGCCGACGCGGTGGCCGCCAACGGCATGACCGGCGTGGAACTGCACAACGTGTACGCGCTGCTGTTCAACGACGCGGTCTCGGAGGTGACCCGGGAGGTGGCCGGGCACGACACCGTCTGGGCCCGGTCGTCCTTCCTCGGCGGCCAGCGGCACGCCGCCCAGTGGAGCGGCGACGTCAACGCCACCTGGCCGGCCCTGGCCAGCACGATGCGCGGCGGCCTCTCGCACGGGCTCTCCGGCATCCCGTTCTGGAGCCACGACACCGGCGGCTTCCACGGCACCCCCGAGCCCGACCTGTACGTCCGCTGGACCCAGTTCGGGGCGTTCTCGCCGCTGGTCCGGCTGCACGGCACCACCAGCCGGCTGCCCTGGGACTTCCCGGCCGAGACCGAACGGCACGCGGTGGCGGCGCTGCGGTTGCGCTACCGGTTCCTGCCGTACCTCTACTCCGCCGCGGCCGAGGCGGCCCGCACCGGGGCGCCGATGATGCGGGCCCTGCTGGTGGACACTCCGGACGACCCGACCGCGTGGACCCGCGACCTGGAGTACCGGCTCGGCCGGGACCTGCTGGTCGCCCCGATGTACGACCCGACCGGCCGGCGCACCGTCTACCTTCCCGACGGCGACCGGTGGGTCGACGCGCACACCGGCGAGGTGCACACCGGCGGGCGGCACCTGCGCGTCGACGTGCCGCTGGAGCGGACCCCGCTCTTCGTCCGGCACGGCGCGCTGTTGCCGGTCGGCCCCCCGGCCGACCGGATCGCCGACGGCCCGTTCACCGACGTCACGCTGGTGAGCTGGGGTGGCGTGGACGGTCGTACGGTCGTGCACGACTCCGACGGCGACACGGTCGTCACGGCGGTCCGCGACGGCGACACCCTGCGGGTCACCACCGACGGACCGCTGCGGCTGCGCGGGGTGGCCCTCGCGCCGGTGGCCGGGGCCGACGCACCGACCCGGGTGCTGCTCGACGACGTCGAGGTGCCGGCGGCACCGCTCGACGGGCTGTTCGACGCAGGCGCCTGACCCGCGAACGGCGCCCCGGCCGGAGAGGGTCGGGGCGCCGGAGCGCGCGGCCAGGAGACTGTCGGTGGGGGCCGGGACCGCCGGACGCGACACCGGGAGCGGTCAGCCCTTGACCGCGCCGGTGATCACACCCTTGGTGAAGTGCCGTTGCACGAACGGATAGACGATCACGGCGGGCAGCACGGTGACCACCACCACCGCCATCTTGACCGCCAGCGTGGGCGGGTACGCGGTCACCCCGGGAATGTTGAACGACGCCCCGGAGACGGCCGGTGACTGTCCACCCAGGATGTAGGTCTGCAACACCCGCTGGATCGGGAACTTGTCGTTGTCGTCGATGTAGAGCACCGAGTTGAAGTACGCGTTCCAGTACCCGACGGCGTAGAAGAGCCCGACCACCGCGACGACCGCCTTCGACAGCGGCAACATGATCGTCCAGAGGATGCGGAACTCCCCCGCCCCGTCGATCCGGGCGCTGTCCACCAGCTCGCCGGGGACGTTCATGAAGAACGCCCGGATCACCACCAGGTTGAAGACGCTGATCGCGCTGGGCAGGATCAGCGACCAGATGCTGTCCTTCAGGCCCAGGCCGGTGACCACCAGGTAGCTGGGCACCAGGCCAGGAAAGATCAGGAAGGTCAGCAGGAAGAAGAAGAGCAGTCCCCGGTGCGCCACCGAGCCCGGCCGGGAGAGCCCGTACGCGGCGAGCACGGTGAGCACCAGGCTGACCGCCGTGCCGAGGACGGTGACCAGGGTGCTGATCCAGACCGCCTGGGTGATCTGTCCGCCGTTGAAGATCGTGACGTACGCGCTCGGGTCGAACTCGCGCGGCACCACGACCATGCCACCGGTCTCGCTGATCGTCTCCCGGGAGGCGAGGCTGGTCACCACCACCGACCACATCGGAAAGAGCACGGCGAGCACCAACAGCGTGAGCACGACGCCCTTGCCGAGCTGGCCGGCCGGCGAGGGCGGGCCCTCCCAGACCGAACGATCCGGCCGGGCACGCCGCTTCCGGGGCCCGCCGTCCGGCGGCGGCGCCACCGGCACCGGTCCGGCCCCACTGAGTTGTGCGGTCATGATCTCGAATACACCCCCTGTTCGCCCATCCGGTGTGCCAGGTGGTTGGCGGTGACGATGAGCAGCAGACCGACAACCGCCTTGAACAGGCCGGCGGCGGCGCCCAGGCCCCACTGCTGGGTGGCGATCGCCTGGTAGTAGACGAAGGTGTCCAGCACCTCGGCGGCCTCCCGGCCGACCGCGTCGCGCTGGAGGATGAACTGCTCGAAGCCGACCGAGAGCGCGTCGCCCAGCCGCATGATGAGCAGTAGGACGATCACCGGGCGCAGGCCGGGCAGGGTGATGTGCCAGAGCCGTCGCCACCGGCCCGCGCCGTCGGCCGCCGCGGCCTCGTACAGGTTGGGGTCGATGGCGGCCAGGGCGGCCAGGAAGACGATCGCGCCCCAGCCGATGTCCTTCCAGACCGCCTCGGCGGTGACCAGCACGATGAACGTGTCCGGGTTGGTCATCACGTTCCATGGTTCCAGCCCGGCCTGGCGCATCTCCTGGGCCAGCAGACCGGCGCCGCCGAGCATCTGCACGAAGAACGTGATCACCAGTACCCAGCTGAAGAAGTGCGGCAGGTAGACCACGCTCTGCACGAAGCCGCGCACCCGGCCGGAGACCAGGCTGTTGAGCAGGATCGCCAGCAGGATCGGCAGTGGGAAGAAGAAGACCAGTTGGAACGCGGTGATGGTGAGGGTGTTGCCGACGGCGTCCCAGAACAGCGGGTCGCGGAAGAGCGCCTCGAAGTTGCCGAAGCCGATCCACTCGCTGTACAGGAACGCCTCGAGCGGGTCGTCGCCGACGAACGGGTTGTAGTCCTGGAAGGCGATCACGTTGCCGAGGGTCGGCAGGTAGTGGAAGACCAGCAGCAGGAGCGCGGCCGGCGCGGTCATCGCCAGCAGCGGCCAGTCCCGGCGCAGCCGGGCCCGCAGGTTGCGCCGGGGGCGGGGCCGGTCACCGCGTCGGCGACCCCGCTTCGGCGTACGACCGGCGGGGGGCGGCTCCCGGTCGGTGGCCGGGGCGTCCACCGCCCCGGCCGCGCCCGCCCGGCTCATCGGCCGTTGTCGGCGAGCGCCTTCTCGAAGAACGCGCGCCCCTCTTCGCCGCCGGTGGAGAGGAACTCCTTGCGCACCTGGTCGAGGTCGTCGATCGGCCGGCGGCCCCGGAGGATGTCCCGGATCTTGTCCTCGGTCGGGTTGATGATTTTCGACCAGTTGGCCGGCAGCTCCAGCTTGATCCCGGCGAAGAGGTCCTTCTCCATCAGCCCGATGTGCTTCTGGTAGTACCCGAGGTAGTCCCGCACGTAGTTCGGGGTGTCCCCGCTGCGCACCTTGACCGGCACCCGGCCACCGATGTGGGTGTACTGCGCGCCGAGTTCCTTACGGCCCAGCTCGGTGGGGACCGGACTACCGTCGGCACCGCGGGTGAAGTGCTTGCCCTCCACACCGTACTCACGCAGCTCGAACTCGCGGCTGCCGAACGGCGCCGCGCACCAGTTCAGCACCCGCAGCAGCTCCCGGGTGCGCTCCTCGCCGAGGCCCTTCTTGACGAAGGTGAAGAAGACCGGCTTCTCGCTCCCCCAGATCACCGCCGGCTTCCCGTTCGCGCCGAAGACCGGCAGCGGCTGCATGTCGAAGCTGGCCAGCACCTTGGACTGCTCGCCCTGCATGCCCTGCCAGGCGCCGAGGCCGTCCTGGTACATCAGGATCTTGCCGCCCTTGAAGAGCTGCTTCTCGTCGGCGCCCTTGCTGGCCACCGTGTCCGGGTGCACCATGCCCTCGGCGAAGAGCCGGGCGGTGAACTCCAGCGCGGCCCGGAACTCGGCGGTCTCGAACTTGTGCTCCAGCCCACCGTCGGGCTTCTTCCGCCAGATCTGCTGGCAGCCGAAGAACTGTTGGACCATGTCGAAGACGCTGCCGAAGGCCCAGACCCCCTTGCCGGGGTTCGTGGCCTTCTTGCCGAACTCGTACAGCTCCTCCGGGCTGGTCGGGGCGCCCAGACCAGCTCCGGCCACCAGGTCCTTGCGGTAGAACAGCGCGTAGGCGAACGGGCCGTCGGTCGGGAACGGCACCGCGTGCAGCCGCCCGCCCCAGACCGAGTACTCCCACGCGCCGGTCGGCAACGCGGCGAGGTACGGATAGGTGGCGGCGGCATCGCCCTTGAGATGGTCGGTGAGGTCCTCGAAGAGCGCCTTGACCGCGTCGGAGAACCGGGCGACCTTGTCCACCTCCCAGTTCGGCACGCTGAGCAGCTCCGGCACGTCGCGCGCGCCGAGCATCGCGTTGAGCTTGTCGGCGTAGGTGCCGCCGTCCTGGAGGCTGGGGTTGACGTCCACGCCGAGCTTGCCGTTCACCGCGGCCAGGTACGAGTTGCGGCCGAGCGTCGGCGGGGCCGGGCCCCACCACGGGCTCATGGTGCCGATCGGGGCACCGCCCCGGCCGGGCTGCTCGGTGACCGCGTCCACCAGCTCACGCGGATAGGTGAGGTAGCCGTCCGGGATCGGCCCCTCCCCCGGGATGTCCGGCTTGAGCAGTTCGGCGGGCTTGTGGGTGGGCAGGACGGCACGGATCGCGTCAGCCTTGGTGGCGCTGCCCTGGCTACCCGCCTCCTTGCTGCACCCGGCCAGGGTTCCGCCGGCCACGGTCGCGGCGGCACCGACCCCGGCGAGGCGGAGCAGGGTCCGACGATCGGTGGACACGTCCGGCAGGGACGGCTGCACGGCGCACTCCCTTCATGGCGAAACCGGGCCGGATCCTGGTGATCACGGTTGCAAAGCGGCCCGACCCCGTTAGGATTAGTTAGTCTTCTAGCCGAACAAACTAAACGACCGCCACCGGTCCCACAAGGGAGCGGGTCCGGGTGGGCAGCCACCGGGCCACCGGGGGCGCGCCGGTCGGGGTCGACGGCGCGGGTGCGGCATGATGAGGACGCGATCACCGCCCACGACAGCACCGGTCGGGGCACGTCGGCGCAGGGAGCGGAGAACGTTGATCACCATCCAGACCGGGCCGCAGCCGACCGACCTGAGCGACGTCCGGGCCACCAACCGGGCCGTGGTGCTGCGTTACGTCCGCACCCACTCCCCCTGCTCCCGGGCCGACATCGCGGCCCGCACCGGGCTGAACAAGGCGACCGTCTCCAGCCTGGTGACCGAACTGATCGAACGCCGGCTGCTGCGCGAAACGGGGCTCACCGAGAACCGGGTCGGCCGCCCGGCGACCATGCTGGTCCTCGACGGCGAGCCGTACGCGGCACTGGGCATGCAGGTCGACGCCGACGAGTTGGTGGTGGTCGCGGTCGACCTGGGCGGGAACCGGCTGCTCACCTGGCGGCGGGCCTTCGGCACGTTGGACGCCTCCCCCGCCGAGACCGTCGCCGCCGTGGCGAAGCTGGCTCGCCGGGCCGTCGGACGCCTCACCGCCGGGGGCCGTGCCGTGCTGGGGCTCACCCTCGGGGTGCCGGGGCTGGTGGACACCACCGGCACGGTGCCGTTGGCCGCCACCCTGAACTGGCGGGACGCGCCGGTCGCCGCCGAACTGCGGGCCGCCCTACGTGACCCGGGATTCCCGGTGGCCGTGGAGAACGTGGCCAGCCTGGCCGTCCTGGCCGAGCAGCGACACGGGGACCGGGCCGGGACGGCCAACCTCGTACACCTCACCGGCGGCGTCGGCATCGGCGCGGGCGTCCTGGTGGACGGGCGGCTGCTGCGCGGCGGGCGGGGCTTCGCCGGCCAGGTCGGGCACCTGCCGCTGGATCCGGCCGGCCCGGCGTGCCGGTGCGGCCGGCGGGGCTGCCTGGAGGCGCTGGTCGGCCTGCCGGCGGTGGTCCGCCGGCTGCTGCCCGACGTCGAGTCCGACGGCGCGGTCACCGACTTCGCCCCGGAGATCGAACGGATCCAGGCCCTGGCCCGCGCCGAGGACCGGTCCACCCTCGCCGGTCTGGCCGACCTCGGCCGGCACCTCGGGCACGGCGCGGCCGTCCTGGCCGACCTGCTCAATCCCGAGGCCGTCCTGGTGGGCGGGCACTTCGCGGCGCTGGCGCCCTGGCTGCTGCCGGCGGCCCGGACCGAGCTGACCCGACGGACGCTCGCCCCGGACGCCGGTGGCTGCCGGCTGGAGGCCTCCACGCTCGGCGCGGAGGCGGCGGCGCTGGGCGGCGCGACCGCCGCACTGGCGGCGGTCGAGGCCGGCCGGCTGCCCCCTCCGGCGGTCGCCCTCTCCTGACCCGCGTGCGGCACCGGGTGGCCGGACGCCGGTCGACCGGCGCGACCGACCCGCCACCCGCACCGACGGAAGCGCATCGACGCATCTGCGTGGAAGCGATCCCACGAACCTCTTGACCGGAGGACGGAGCCGGTGCAAGCCTCAGACAGCCGCCCCGTAACACGTGGGCAACAGGGGCGGGTCACTCGCGCATGCCGTCGAAGCGCTTCGCGCCGACCGGGCTGACGGCTACCCCTCACCCCGATGCCGCACGCCCCGCGCCGGCCGGTCGTCGAAGCGCTTCGACGAACCGGAGCGGGCCGAGGCAGGCCAGGAAAGGTAACGGACCGACCATGACGAACAGCACCGATCCCGTATCCGGCGACTTCCCCAGCGCCCGCGTCGAGCACCTCCTGGGCCAGCTCACCCTCCCGGAGAAGATCGGGCTGTTGCACCAGTACCAGGCCGCCGTGCCCCGGCTGGGCCTGCGGCCGTTCCGGACCGGCACCGAGGCGCTGCACGGGGTGGCGTGGCTCGGGCCAGCCACCGTCTTCCCGCAGGCGGTCGGACTCGGCAGCAGCTGGAACCCGGAGCTGCTGCGGGCGGTCGGCGCGGCCGTCGGCGCGGAGGTCCGCGCCATGCACCGGGCCGCCCCGGAGCGGGTCGGGCTGAACGTCTGGGCGCCGGTGGTCAACCCGCTGCGCGACCCACGCTGGGGACGCAACGAGGAGGGCTTCGCCGAGGACCCCTGGCTGACCGGACACCTGGCCACCGCGTACGCGTGGGGACTGCGCGGGGACCACCCGTGGCGGCTGCGCACGGCCCCCACCCTGAAGCACTTCCTCGGCTACAACAACGAGACCGACCGGGCCACCACCTCCAGCAACCTGCCGCCCCGGGTGCTGCACGAGTACGAACTGCCCGCCTTCCGGGCCCCGCTCGCCGCCGACGCGGCGGTCGCCGTGATGGCCTCGTACAACCTGGTCAACGGGGTGCCGGCGCACCTGAGCCCACTGATCGCCGAGGAGTTGCGCCGGTACGCGCCGGGCGAGGTCATGGTGGTCGGCGACGCCGGGGCGGTGACCAACATCGCCGGCGCGCAGGGCTACCTTCCCGACCACGTGCAGGGCTTCGCCGCCGCGCTGCGCGCCGGGATCGACAACTTCACCGAGGACGGCGAGGACCGCACGCCGACCGTCGAGCGGCTCACCGAGGCGCTGCGGCGCGGGCTGATCACCGAGGCCGACGTGGACACGGCGGTACGGCGGATCCTCACCGTCCGGGTCCGTCTCGGCGAACTGGACCCGCGCGACGAGGACCCGTACGCCGAGGTGTCGCCGGACGTGGTCAACTGCCCCGCGCACCGGGCGCTGGCCCGGGAGGCCGCCCGGCAGTCGCTCGTCCTGCTGCGCAACGACGGGCTGCTGCCGCTGGCCGCCGACCCGGGGCTGCGGGTGGCGGTGCTCGGCCCGCTGGCCGACACCCTCTTCACCGACTGGTACAGCGGCACGCTGCCGTACGCGGTCACCGCGTACGGGGCGCTGGCCGAGCGGTACACCACCGTGACCACCCACGAGGGGGTGGACCGGGTCGCGTTGCGGGTCGGCGACCGGTACGTCCGCTGCGCCGGCACGCCCAACGGCGCGGCGCTCACCGCCGACGCCACCGACGCGGCCGAGGACACCCACCTGGACCTCTTCGACTGGGGGGCCGACCTGTCGGCGCTGCGCGCGGTCGCCAACGGGCGGCACGTCCGCGCGGACGAGGACGGACTGCTCGTCAACGACCGGCCCGGACCGGGTGAGTGGGTGGTCCGGGAGACCTTCCGGTGCCGCCCCGGTCCGGACGGCACCGTGCTGCTGCACCACGTCGCCACCGACCGGTACGTCACCGTCGGCCCGGACGGGCTGCTGCGGGCCGACGCGGTCGACGCCGCCGGAGCCACCGCGTTCCGGGTCGAGCTGGTCGCCGACGGGGCGGCCGAAGCCGCCGCCCGCGCCGCCGCCGCCGACGTGGCCGTGGTGGTGCTGGGCAACCACCCGATGGTCAACGGACGCGAGACCGAGGACCGGGTGGACCTGGCCCTGCCCGCCGGAGGGCAGCGGCTGCTGGAGGCGGTGCACGCCGCCAACCCCCGGACCGTGCTGGTGCTGAGCAGCAGCTACCCGTACGCGATCGGGTGGGCCGACGCGCACCTGCCGGCGGTGCTCTGGTCCGCGCACGGCGGCCAGGAGTACGGCGCGGCGCTGGCCGCGACGCTGACCGGCGACGCCGAGCCGGGCGGCCGGCTGCCGCAGACCTGGTACCGGGACGGCGCCGAGCTGCCCGACCTGCTCGACTACGACGTGATCGGGTCGGACGCCACCTACCTCTATTACCGGGGCGATCCGCTCTACCCGTTCGGGCACGGGCTCGGCTACACCCGGTTCGACTACGCTGACCTGGAGCTGAGCGCGGGGTCGGCGACCGCCGACGAGGAGGTCGGGGTGAGCGTGACGGTGACCAACAGCGGCGACCGCCCCGGCGAGGAGGTGGTGCAGCTCTACACCCGTCAGCGCCGCTCCCGGGTCAAGCAGCCGCTGCGCCAGCTGCGCGACGCCGCCCGGATCACCCTCGCCCCGGGCGAACGGCGGGTCGTCACGCTGCGGCTGCGCGTCGCCGACCTGGCCTACTGGGACGAGTCCCGGGGCCGGCCCGTGGTGGAGGACGCCCGGCACAGCGTGCTGGTGGGGCGCTCGGCGCGGGACATCCGGCTGGTCGGCGTGCTGGCCGTGACCGGCGGGACGGCCGGGTGGCGGCCCGAGCGGGAATCCTTCGATGTCGGCGCCACCCGGTGACCGGGCCGGCGGCTCCCCGACCCGCGCGGTGAAGTCGGCCGACCTGGTCACGATCGCGGACGTGGCCCGGCACGCCGGGGTCGCGGTCAGCACCGTGTCGTACGTGCTCAGCGGCAAGCGGGCCATCTCGGCGGGCACCCGCGACCGGGTGCTGGCCAGCATCCGCCTGCTCGACTACCACCCGAACGCCGGGGCGCGGGCGTTGGCCAGCCGTCGGGCCAACGTCATCGCGCTGGTGCTGCCGCTGCGCACCGGGGCACAGGTGCCGGTGCTGATGCAGTACGCCACCGCGGTGGTGACCACCGCCCGGCGCTACGACCACGACGTGCTGCTGCTCACCGCCGACGAGGGGGCGGCCGGGCTGCGACGGATCGCGGCCAGCGCGATGGTCGACGGAATCGTGCTGATGGACGTCGAGATGCACGACAGCCGGGTTCCGCTGCTGCGGGAGCTGACCCGGCCGAGTGTCCTGATCGGCTTTCCCGCCGACCCGACCGACCTGACCTGCGTCGACCTGGACTTCCGTCGGGCCGGGGAGGTCTGTGTCGAGCACCTGGCCGCGCTCGGGCACCGCCGGGTCGCCCTGCTCGGCGCGCCGACGGCGGTCTACGACCGGGGCACCGGGTTCGCGCACCGGACCCGGGCCGGGTTCACCGATGCTGCGATCCGGCTCGGCGTCACGGCCGAGATCCGGCCCTGCCCGGAGGAGGTGGCCGCCGTCCGGGACGAGCTGGTCGACCTGCTGACCCGCTCCCCCGACCTCTCCGGGCTGGTGGTGCAGAACGAGGCGGCGGTCGGGCCGGTCCTGGCCACGCTGCCCACCCTCGGGCGACGGGTGCCGGAGGACGTCTCGGTGGTGGCGGTCTGCCCGGACCAGTTCGCCGAGCGGGCCAGCCCGGCGCTGACCTCGGTGCCGGTGCCGGCGGAGGAGACCGGCCGGGAGGCGGTGTCGCTGCTGATGCGCAAGCTCACCGGTGAGCCGGTGCCGGACGCCACCCTGCTGGCACCCCGGCTGACGGTACGCGGCAGCACCGGCCCCGCCCCGTCACCGGAGTGACCGGGCGGGGCCGAGTCCGCTCAGTGCCGGCGTCGGCCGTAGGTGCCGGCGACGATGGACACGCCGATCGCGGCGAAGGCGACCTGGAGGCCGAGTTCGATCCAGTCGACGCCCGGGGTGTCGTCGACATTGAGGGCCCCGGCGACCAGCGTGCCGAGGACGGCGGCGATCACGCCGATGAGCAGGGTGAGCCAGATCGGGATGGACTGCCGGCCCGGCACGACCAGCCGGCCGAGCGCACCGATGATCAGGCCGATCACGAGGGCCGTGAAGAAGCCGGTCACTTCCATGGGATACCTCCCCTTGGCGGGTCTGTCGTCAACGTACCCATCCCCACTGCTCCGGGCTGCGCAAACGCGGTTCGCGGCCGGCGGGGCGCTTCGTCATGGAACCGTCACACGTCCGCGTGTCGGCCGTCACCTCGACCACCCGGTGATCGTCGAAGAGTTTCACGTCGATAAACAGACACGAAGACTATCGACATAGATGGGCGTGAGGATATAGCGTGCCGATCAACCTGGTCGTCGACCTGGTGAAACCCCCTTGGATCCTCGTTCCTTAAGGAGCGCCGTGGCCACCTCACGATCCCTCCGACTGCGGCGCCGACGTCTGCTCGGCGTCCCGGCCCTCGTGGTCGCCGCATCCGCCGCCGTCGCTGCCGCACCCGCCTCGGCCAGCGCCGCCCCGGCTCCCACCGCCAAGCGCGTGGAGTGCCTGGCCGACCTGCTCGGGGAGGTCTGATGGCCACCATCCCCTGGCTCGTGGACGTGCTGCGCTCCGCCGGTGTGCAGGTGGTGGTCCACGGGGACTGGCTGAACCGGATGCGGCCGGGTGACTTCAACCCGATCGGCGTGCTCTGGCACCACACCGCCGCCACCTCCAGCGCCAGCAACCCGCACCCCGCGCTGAACGTCTGCATCAACGGCCGGTCCGACCTGCCCGGCCCGCTCTGCCAGGCGCTGGTCGACTACCACGGCGTCTTCCACGTCATCTCCGCCGGCCGCTGCAACCACGCGGGCACGGCCCGGGCCAGCGGGCCGATCCCCGCCGGGGACGGCAACACGATGCTGATCGGCTGGGAGATCGACTACAACGGCGTGAGCCAGGAGATGACCGCGGCGCAGTACAACGCCTCGGTGGCCGCGACCGCCGCCGTCCTCAAGCGGCTGGGCCGGGACTCCAGCTACGCCCGGGGGCACCGGGAGACGAGCACCAGCGGCAAGATCGACCCGTCCTTCATCGACCTGAACGTCATGCGCGCCGACGTGGCCGCCAAGATGGGCGGTGGCACTCCCCCCGCCTGGAGCACCATCGTCGACAACACCACCGCCGGTCGGTTCACCGCCAGCGCCAACTGGGGCGTCTCGACGTACTCCGGCCAGCGCTACGGCGCCGACTACCGGTACGCCAACCCGGTCCTGGCCAGCGACGTCGCCTGGTACAAGGTCAACATCCCGGCGACCGCGAACTACCGGGTGGACGCCTGGTGGCCGGGCGTCTCCGGCTACAACAGCGCCACGCCGTACATCGTCTCGACGACGACCGGCAACAAGACGGTCGTGGTCGACCAGCGGACCGGCGGCACGTGGCGCAGCCTCGGCACGTTCACCCTGCCGGCCGGCGACGCGAACCGCGTCGGGGTCAGCCGGTGGACCACCGCCAGCGGCCTGGTCATCGCCGACGCGATCCGGGTCACCCGGGTCTGACGCCGCACGGTGCGCCGCATCCGCGCCGAGGCGGGTGCGGCGCTTCCCGGGCGGAACGCTCCGCCCGGACAACCGGGTCACCCGCCGGCAGTGGACCGGGGCACCAGGTCCGGCAACGGCGGCGGCGACCACGACGGCACGATCCGGGTGGGCCGGAGCGGGAGTCCCGGCACCGGGTCGAGACCCGGCAGGGGACCCTGGTCCAGCAGATCCGGCAGCGCCGGCCGGGTGAGGGTGACCCCGGGCCGGTACGGTGTCTCCGGCTCGTCGCCGAGCCAGTGGGCGAAACCCAGCAGCGCCAGAAGCAGCAGCACGGCCAGCGACACGTAGGCGACGTCCTGGTGTCGGCGTCGGGTGGTCTCGTCCAGCGCGGGCGTGATGGTCAGCGTCCGGGCGGCTCCGGCCGGCTCGGCACCCGCCTGGTCGTCGGGATCTGCCCCCAGCGCGGTCAGCTCCGCCAGCAGTCGGGGCACCCCGTCCGGTTCGTCGAGGGCCGCCGTGACCCAGTCCGTGATGTCGTCGTGGTCGACGGCCGGACCGGTGAACCGGCCGTAACCCGTCCAACCGACCGTCACCCGGACCCGGCCCGCCCGGAGCAGACAGAGCCCCACCAGCGCGGACACCCCCTCGACCAGCCGTCGGCGACCCACCTGCGGATCCGGGCCGAGGGCTCGGGCGATCCGGTCGGCCCGGCCGGAGCCGACCCGGCGGAGCACCTCCGCGACGGTCGAGGGCCCCGGGTCGGGATGCAGCACGGCGGTCACCGCCTCCACGGCCACACCGGCGCGGTACGCGGCGAGCGTCTCGAGCCACTCCCGCCACGGCCGCCTCCGCCCCGCGTACCGGGTCGCCCGGCGCAGCGGACCGGGCGCGAGCGTGGCGGCGACCTCCGGCGCGGGCGGCAACCGGGGGTCGTCGGGGAGCCCCGCCAACCGGTCGAGGCGACGCCGCATGGCGGGGTGGAACCCGTCGGCCGGGAGCCGCTCGGCGGCCCGGCGCAGCGCCGCCAGTTCGGGTGGGAACTCCGGGTCCACCAACAGGTGGGCGAACGCCCGGTGCGGCTCGTCGGGGACCGTACCGGTGGCGTGGCGCACCGGCCCGACAAGGTCCGCCTCGAACCGGGCCCACGCGGCGGCGACCGCCGGCACGGAGCGCAGTCCGTCGGCCAGCGCGCCGGCCCCGGCGACCTCGGCGGCGATCCGGTCGGCCTCCAGTTCCTGTCGTCGCCGGACCGGCCGCACCAGCCGGTAGGTCAGCGCCGCGCAGGCGGTGACGGTGAGCCGGAGGGGCCCCGCGTAGAGACGCACCAGGTGGTTGGCGACCATCGCCTCGCGGATGCGCTGCCGGCCCATGACCATGCCGGCGTACGCGCGGTGGGCGGGCTCGGTGAACCGCGCGTGCCGGCGCGCGTAGTGGCCGAGTTCGTGGGCGAGCACCGCCCGCAGCTCGTCCGGGCGCAGGCCGACCAGGAGCGGCACCCCGACGTAGAGCCGACGCCGGCCGGTGGGAGCGAGCAGCCAGGCGTCGTCGGTGACCGCCGCGTTTGCCTCGCCGGTGAGGCGGATCTCCAGCGGCGGGTCCGTGCCGACCCGCTCCGCCAACGTCTCCACCAGATCCCACAACGCCGCTCCCTGGCCCCGCGTCAACAGCACGGAGTCCGGCCGGGGGCCGGCCGGCCGGCTGACCCGGACCAGCTCCCGCACGGTCAGCGCCAGCGGGACGAAGGTCGCCGAGGCCACCAGCAACGGGACGGTGTTGAACTGCGGGCTGGCCTCCCGGCTGCCGACCACCCAGACCGCGCCGACCGCGAACCCGATCCAGAGCAGCACCAGCAGACCGGTGAGCAGGTAGACGCCGGCCAGCAGGGTCAGCGCGAGCAGGGCCCGCAACGAGGCGGTCACCGGTGCTCGTCCCGCTGCCGGTCCAGGGCCGCCCGCAGCCGCTGCGCCGAAGCCCGGTCGGCGTCGAAACCCCGGGCCAGCCACCGTTCGGTCCGGCGCAGCGCCGCCGCCAGCGCGTCCTCGCCGTACCCCGACATGCCCTCCGGACCGGACCGGGTCAGCACGCCGGCGACCAGCGGATCGCCGGCCCGGTGCGGTTCGGCGGCGAGACCGAGCAGGACGGCCAGCCGCTCCCGGGCCTTGGCGAGGTTGGCGCCGACCGCACCGACGCTGATCCCCACCTCGTCGGCGACCTGCCGGTAGGTCAGGCCCTCCAGGCAGATCATGATCAGCACCTGACGCTGCCGGGGCGGCAGCAGCCCGACGCTGCGCAGCACGGCCACGGCGGCGGCCTCCTCGTCCGGCGTGGACGTGGCGGAGACCGGCACCTCCAGCTCCGTGCGCCGCCACCGCGACCACCAGCGTCCGGCCTCCCGGGCGAAACGCCGCCTCACCGTCGTCTCCACCCAGGCCCGTGGCTCGCGCAGCTCCGACCAGTGCAGGTACGCCGCCAGGTAGGCCTCCTGCACCGCGTCCTCGGCGTCGGGGCGGCGACCGCAGTACATGACCGCCCGGGCGAGCGTCGCCGACCGGGTCCGGGCGACGAAGTCGTCGAAGTCGGCGTACTCATGCACCGTCGTCCTCCCAGGCACCGGTCCGCTCCGCGCCGGAGAGGATCCGTCCAGCATCGCCGACCGTGCCGGACCGGGTTGTCGTCTCCTCGACAGCGGCGACCCGACGGCGGCCGGACCACCAGTCCACCGTCTCCGTCACCAGCCTGGTGACGGCCAGGGCCAGTCCCACCGCCCCGGTGGCCACCTCCAGGACGACCGTCGTCCTGTCCATCGGTCACCTCGCTCTCCGATGACCGGGCGCGGTCGCGCCGGTCATCAGGTAGAGCCCGCCGGACGCCGGTTTCTTCACCGCCCACCGTCGACTTTCTCACCGCGTCGCCGTCGTCCGACCGGCGGTTCGCACCGAGGCTGGTTGGCGGGACGGCGACGTGCGCTTCTATGCTCCGGCGCATGGCGAGGTACTTCGACGTGCACCCGGACAACCCGCAACCCCGCAGCATCGGGCAGGTGGTCGGGATCGTCCGCGACGGCGGACTGATCGCCTACCCGACCGACTCGTGCTTCGCGCTCGGCTGCCAGCTCGGCAACAAGGCCGGCATCGACCGGATCCGCCAGATCCGCCACCTCGACGACGACCACCACTTCACCCTGGTCTGCCGGGACTTCGCCCAGCTCGGTCAGCTCGTGCAGATCAACAACGCGCTGTTCCGCTCGATCAAGGCCGCGACCCCGGGCAGCTACACGTTCATCCTGCCGGCGACCCGGGAGGTGCCACGCCGACTGCTGCACCCGAAACGCAAGACCGTCGGGGTCCGCATCCCCCGGCACACCGTGGCGCAGGCGCTGCTCACCGAGCTGGGTGAGCCGCTGGTCTCCAGCACCCTGCTGCTGCCCGGCGAGGACGAGCCGATGACCCAGGGCTGGACGATCAAGGAGACGCTCGACCACGCCGTCGACGCGGTGGTCGACTCCGGCGAGTGCGGCACCGAGCCGACCACGGTGATCGACTTCTCGGAGGGCACGGCCGAGATCGTCCGCCGGGGCGCCGGGGACCCGACGCGCTTCGAGTGACACGACGAACCGGTGCCCGGCGGGCGGCCGGGCACCGGTCGTGGGTCCACCCGCCCCGGACGGAACGGGCGGCGGGTCGCGGTCGTGCGGCGGACCGGAAACGGGGTCGCCGTGGTGGGTGCGGGGTCCCGCACCGGGCCTGGTCCGGCCCGGTGCGGGAGGTCACCGGGCCCTACCCGGAGCCGGGGTCGGACTGGAGCCGGGCCAGAGTGTGCACCTGGTCCCGAGTGTCCCGGTAGAGCGAGGTGTACTGCGCGAACAGCAGGTCGTAGGTGTCCCGCACCGTCGGGTCCGGCTCGACCGTGACACCGGGCACCGTCCAGTCCGTCCCCGCCGGCACCAGGCCCACGCCGACCCCCGCCAGCAGCGCGTCGCCGTAGCTGGCCCCGATGGTCACCTTCGGCACCTCCTGCGTCCGGCCGGTGACGTCGCTGACGATCCGGGTCCAGAGCCCGCCCTGCGTGCCGCCACCCACGGCGACCAGCCGGCGCACCGGGTTCGCCTCGGTGTCGAGCAGTTCCAGGATCTGCCGGATACCGAAGGCGATGCCCTCGTACACCGCGCGGAACAGGTGCCCACGCCCGTGCCGCAGGGTGAGCCCGGCGACCACGCCCCGCGCGTGCGGATCGAAGATCGGGGTCCGCTCCCCCGCGAAGTACGGCAGCAGCAGCAACCCGTCGGCGCCGGCCGGCACCCGCGCCGCCTCCGCCACCAGCGTCTCGAACGGCACGTCGCCCACCAGTTCCTGGACCCAGCCGGTGAGGCTGCCCGAGGTGGCCATGCCGGCGGCCAGGCAGTACGCCTCGGCGTCCACCCCGGCGGTGTTCCACAGCTGCGGGTGCCGGGCCAGGTCGCGCAGCACCTGCACGAAGAACATCGTCGAGCCGTACATGAGCATCAGGTCGCCGGGGCGGCGCACCCCGACGCTGACCGACTCGGCCCAGGCGTCCACCGTGCCGGCGCAGACCGGGGTGCCCACCGGCAGGCCGGTCGCCTCGGCCGCCGCCGCCGTGATCGCGCCGACCACCTCGGACGACCAGGCCAGCCGGGGCGCGGGCAGGTCGCCCATGACGTCGTCGTACCAGGGCTGGTGCCACTGCCGGGCCTCGATGTCGTACAGCGGCACCGACTGGCTGGCGGTGTGGTGGTCGAGGACGTACTCGCCGGTCAGCTTCCGGACCACGTACGAGCTGGAGTTGTACCAGCGGGTGGCGCGTGCCCACACCTCCGGCTCCCGGCGGCGCACCCAGAGCGCCTTCGGGCCGACCGCCTGGGTGGTGATCGGCGTGGCGCAGCGGTCGAGCACCGCCGCCGCGCCGTACCGCTCGGTCAGCTCGTCGATCTCGGCGGTGGCCCGCATGTCGACGCCGTAGAGGATGGCCGGCCGGACCGGCACGTCGTCGGCGTCGCAGAGCACCAGGCAGGGGCCGACGCCACTGACACAGACCCCGGCGATCGGCGCCCCGCCGGCCGATTCGACCAGCTCCCGGGCGATGGCGACCACGTCGCCCCACCAGACCGCCTCGGCGTCCACCTCGGCCCAGCCGGGCCGGGGCATGGACATCGACCGGGGCCGGGGGCGGACGGCGGTGGCCACCACCCGGCCGCCGGGGTCGGTGAGGACACCCTTGCTGCTGCCGGTGCCCAGGTCGATGCCGAGCAGGAGCGGTCCCATCAGATCCGCACGTCCCCGCAGAGGTGGACGACCACTCCGAGGGACTCGAACATCGCCGCCTTGGCCTGCAACGCCCGGTCGGCCGTGTCGGCGTCCGGGGTGTACGCGACGTTGAGGTGGTTGGCCTTGTGCCGGGCCATGAGCTGGTCCCGGTCGACACCGTGCAGGACGGCGTGCATGATCGGCCACTCCGGGTTGGTGGCGTCCAACCGGCGGCGGGTCTCCTCCTCGGGCAGTTCCACGGCGGTGCCGCGACCGAGGTCGACGTGCAGGACGCCGTCCATGATGAACACCCGGGACCAGACGATCTCCCCCGGCTTGGAGACACCACTGAGCGTGCCGCCACCGAGCGGGAAGAACATCGGGGGCTGCCGCATGCTGTAGCTCTTGTCGTACCCGCCGTGGTGCGAGGCGGGCACCGAGCCGGAGATCTCCATGACCCAGACGAAGCGGCCGTCGTACTCCTCGCCCCACCGGATGTCGTGCAGGGTGGTGGCCGGGTCGAAGCCCATCGCGGTCCAGATCCGGTTGGTGACCAGGGAGTCCACCGCGACGCCCTCGTCCACCTCGTTGAAGTGCGGCAGCGGCTGGCCGGCGTAGAGCTCCCGCGCGCCGTCGCGGCTGCGCACCGGCGGACGCTCGGCGTTGTTGAGCAGCCCCTCGGCCAGGTCACTGGCCGGGACGGTGTCCTTCAGGCCCTGCTGGTACTGGATGCCCACCGCGTCCAGGCCGAAGTCGTCGGCGATCCGCAGCGCCGCGACGTACATCTTGAACTGGCTGAGCAGCTGGGCGTCGGTCAGCTCGGTGGCCTCGTCGGTGCCGGTGTGGAAGGTCATCCCCGCCTTGTCGAGCCAGTCCCGGACGGCCTGCGCCTCCTCCTCCGGCACCCGGTTCATCTCGGCGACCAGCGCGCTCTGCGAGAGCCGCTCCTTGTAGATGCCGAGCGGGTTGAGCAGCTCGTCGTCGATGATGGCGTTGTACATGCCCATGCAGCCCTCGTCGAAGACCCCGATGATCGCCTTCTCCCGCTGGAGCTGGGCGGCCAGGGCCCGGCCGAGCGCCACCTCCTCGGTGTCCGGCAGGGCGGGCAGGTCGCGGACGTGGCTCTGGTCGTGGGTCAGCGTGCCGGTCTCCAGCCAGGTGCGCAGCCCCGCCACGGCCCAGTCGTCGGTGAAGTCCTTGCTCCACAGGATGGAGTGCGCAACGCCGGCCTTGGTGAGGCTGGCGGTCAGCCCGAGCAGGCCGACCAGGCCGGGGAACTGACCGTTCCAGTTGGCCACCACCAGGATCGGCCCCCGGTGGGTGCGCAGCCCGGCGAGCACGTGGTGGCTGTACTGCCAGACCGCCTCGGCGACGATCACCGGGGCCTCCGGCGGGATGGTCTTGAAGACCTCGATGCCCTGACGCTGGCTGGCGATGAAACCGTGTCCCGCCTCGGTGTCCACCGGGTGGGCGCGGCGGATCCGCCGGCCCAGGGCGGTGACCGCCCGCTCCAGGTCGGCCTCGAACGCCTCCTGGGTGGGCCAGCAGGTCTGGTTGGCGCTCAGCCGCAGGTCGCCGCTGGCGACGGTGTAGACGACGCCGGGTTCGGCGGTGGCCTCATCGGCCAGGACGGGGAAGGCGTAGCTGCTGCTCATGACGGGCTCCCGAGGCTTCGGAACGGACAGGTGCGGTGGTCAGAGAAGGTCGGCGACGTCGGCTTCGAGCACGCGCCGGTCCTCCGGCGAGATCGGGTCGAGCGGGGCGCGCAGCCCGCTGGCCGGCACGCCGCGCAGTTCGAGCACCGCCTTGAGGTGGGCGAGGTTGCCCTGCCGGGTGACGGCGACGGCCCGGTGGGCGCGCTCGCGGGCCACGGCGAGCGCGTCGGCGTCGCCGGCGCGCAGCGCGTCACGGACCTCCAGGAAGGGCTTCGGCAGGGCGGAACTGACCCCGGAGACCACTCCGGCTCCGCCCACGGCGACGACCTCGGTGAACTCGGCGTCCGCCCCGGAGTAGACCGGCAGTCCGGTGCCGGCGAGCGCGTCGACGTACCCGCCGACGTCGGCGGTGCTCTCGCCGCTGATCTTCACCCCGGCGAGACCGGTCGCGGCGAGCCGGGCGAGCAGCGCCGGGGGCACCGGCACGGTGGTCCGGGCCGCGAAGAGGTACCCGTAGACGGACGCCCCGGCCGCCGCCGCGACCACGTCCTCGTAGTACGTGACCAGCGCCGACTCGCTGGCCGGGTAGTAGTACGGGGTCAGCACCGCCACCTGCCGGGCGCCCAGGTCGACGGCGGCCCGGGTGAGCCGGACGGCCTGGTGGGTCGAGGCCGCGCCGACGTGCCAGTACGTCCGGTCCGGGCCGAACGCGTCGGCGGCCACCGCGCAGACGGCGAGCCGCTCGTCGTCGGTGAGGGTGGTGAACTCGCCGGTGGTGCCGGCGACGAACACCCCGTCCAGGGGCGTCTCGGCCAGTTGCGCGTACGCGGCCTTGGCGGCGCCGAGGTCGACCTCGCCGTGCGAGTCGAAGAGGGTGGGCAGGGCGCTGATCAGGTTGCTGGCGGGGTACGCCGTCATGGGTCGGCTCCGGGGATCAGGGGTGGAGCAGGGCGAGGACGATGCCGCGCCGCTGCCAGGTGTAGGTGACCGCGAGCCCGTCGGGGGTGCGGACCAGACAGGGGTAGGAGAACTCGTTCACGCCGGTGGTCAGTACGCCCGAGTCGGCGGGCTGGTAGCCCTCCCGGTCGGCCGCGCCGGTGGACTCCTCAAGGGTCAGCCAGGGCTGCCAGGTGTCCCCGTCGTCGGTGGAGACCGAGACGACCAGCGGGGCCCGGGAGGCCCAGTCGCCGGTGGTCGGGTTGTGCGCGAGGTGGACCGTGCGTCCGTCGGCGCACGCGCTGACCCCGGAGTTGTTGTTCGGCACCGCGCTGGGCACCCCCGGTGACCAGGTCTCGCCCTCGTCGGTGCTGGCCGAGGCGACCAGTCGACCGGAGGTGCTGCGGGCCAACAGGCGCAGATCGCCGTCCGGGGTCGCCCAGAGGGTGGGCTGGATGATGCCGGCGCCGGGGAACGTGTCGTGGTCGAGCGGCACGTCCGGGGTGCGCCGCCAGGTCAGGCCGTCGTCGTCGCTGATGTCGACGAAGGCGTCCCAGCGGGGCCGTTCCCCCCACGTCTCGGTGGAGGCCCCGGCGAGCAGCCGGCCGGAGGGCAGCCGCAGCGGCGGGACGCGGACCGGTCCGCGCCCTCCTTCGCCGCCGTCGACCAGCGGACGCGGGGCCGACCAGGTTCGGCCCCCGTCAGCGGAGCGGACCAGCCAGGTCCGCCAGGCACCGATGGTCGCCCCGACCTTGAAGTAGAGCAGCAGGTCCCCGTCGACCCGTGGGTGCAGCACCGGGTTCCAGCAGGGGGCGAGGTCGCCGCTGACCACGGCCGGGGCGGACCACTCGTCGCCGGTCCCGGTGGTCAGCCGGATCCGGGAGTTGGCGGCCCCCTCGTGGTCGCCCTCGAACCAGGCGACCACGAAGCGGCCGTCCACCGCGCAGACCGTGCTGCCGTGGCACTGGCCCGGCACGTCCCGCACGACGAAGTGTCGGCGCATCAGCCGTTCACTCCGGTGTGGACCTGCTCGTCCGCCGGGGTGTGCTCGGCCGGCTCCCCCCGGCGGGCCTTGAGTCGGGCCCGCACGCGGGGCACCACGATGGCCAGCACCGCGACGACGATGAGGAAGACGGCGATCGGGCTGGTGTAGATGGTCTCCAGGCCGCCGATCTCCATCGACCGGCGGAAGTTCCGCTCGGCCAGCGGACCGAGAATCAGGCCGAGCACCACCGGGCCGGCCGGGAAGCCGAACCGGCGGAACAGCAGTCCGACGATCCCGAAGAGGATCATCAGGCCGACGTCGAAGACGCTGTTGTTGACCGCGTACGTGCCGACCACGCAGAAGGTCAGGATGACCACCCAGAGGAAGCGGTTGGGCAGTTCCAGCAGCTTGGCCACGCCACGCATGCGCAGCAGGCTGATCCCCAGGGTCAGCACGGTCGCGAAGAGCATGATGCCGGCGATCGAGTAGACCAGGTCGGGCTGCTGCGAGAAGAGCATCGGGCCGGGCTGGATGCCCCAGATGATCATGGAACCGAGCATCACGGCCATCACCGAGTCGCCGGGCACACCCAGGGCGAGCGTGGTGAGCACCGATCCGCCCACCCCGGCGTTGGACGACGAGTCGGCGGCGGTCAGCCCCTCCAGGGAGCCCTTGCCAAACCGCTCCGGCTCCTTGGAGACCTTCTTCGCCTGGTTCCAGGCGACGATGCCGCCGATGTCGCCGCCAGCCGCGGGCAGCACGCCCACCACCGTGCCGACAGCCGAGCCCACCGCGACCGGCTTGACCATGCCGCGCAGTTCCGCCCGGTTGGGCCACCAGCGGCCGAAGGTCTGTATGGCCTTGTCCCGGGCGTGGCCGCGTTCGAGCATCTGGCCGAAGACCTCGGCGATGCCGAAGAGGCCGATGATCACCGCGATGAACGGGATGCCCTCGACCAGCTGCGGGATGCCGAAGGTGAACCGGTCCGAGCCGTCCAGCGGGTCACGGCCGATGGCGCCCAGGGCCAGGCCGAGCAGGCCGGCGATCAGCCCCTTGACGATCTTGCCGCCGGACACCTCGATCATCATGGTCAGACCGAAGACGACCAGGGCGAACATCTCCGGCGAGCCGAACTCGACGGCGAGGTTGCTCAGCGGGACAGCGGCGAACATCAGCACCGCGATGCCGATGAACCCGCCGATCGCCGACGCGTACGCCGAGGCGGTCAGCGCGATGCCCGCCTTACCCTGCCGGGCCAACGCGTACCCGTCGAAGGTGGTCGCGATGGAGGCGGGGGTGCCGGGTGTGTTGATCAGGATCGCCGGCACCCGGTCGCCGAACTGCGCCGCGACGAGAATGGTCAGCAGCACGGCCAGGCCGGGCACCGGGTCCATGGTCAGCGTGAAGGCGCTGGCCAGGGCGACCGCCATGGTGGCGCTGATCCCGGGGAACGCGCCGACCAGCATGCCGATGGCGGCCCCGATCAGGACGCAGAACGCGATCTCGAGAGTGAAGAGGGCACCGAAGCCCTCGACCATTGCGCTCATACGGGCACCTTCAACAGGAGTGCGAAGAGGGCGTAGAGCACCACCGTGATGCCGGCCGGGAAGAGGACGAGGTCCTTGATCCCCCGGCCGCCCGCGATCCAGGTCAACCCGGCGATAAAGATCATCGCGGAGACCAGGAAGTGGACGTAGTACCAGAGGACGCCGAAGGCGAAGGTGGCCAGGACGAACCCGGCGACCCGCAGGACCCCGATCCGGGTGGCCGGCTCCGGCTGCTCCTCGTCGCGGGGGGTACGGACGAAACTGGCGACGATCTGGATCACCGACAGGCCGATGATCCCGAAGGCCAGGGCCTCGGGCCAGATCCGCGGACTGACCGCCATGGCCCGCTGCGGCAACTCGATCGAGCGGGCCAGCACAAGAAAGACGACGCCCAGCAGCAGGAAGACCCCGCCCAGCGCTGCCTCGCGCAACGGCGAGGCAGCGCTGCGGTCACCCGCGACGGGGGCCGGTTGGTCGGCGGACATGACTAGTAGATCTCGCCGAACCGGTCGTACTCGGACTGGGCGAAGGTGGTCGCCTCGTCGGGCGAGGTGGCCATCGGGGTGTTGCCGGCCTTGGTCATGACGTCCTTGAACGTGGTCGTCGAGGCGGCCTTCTGCACGGCGGCGGCAAGCTTCTCCTTGACCTCGGCGGGCAGGCCCGCCGGAGCACCGATCAGGCCCCAACCACCGATGACGATGTCGTGGCCGAGTTCCTTGGCGGTCGGCGCGTCGGGCAGCGAGCTGACCCGCTCGGGGGCGAGCACCGCGAGGACCCGCATCCGGCCGTCCTTGGCGGCGGTGGCGGACTCGCTGACACCGGCCATGACCGCCTGGACCTCACCGGAGACACCGGCCGCGACAGCCGGGGCACCGCCGTCGTACGGGACGGGCTTGAAGGTCACGCCGGCCGCCTCGCCGAGGGCGAGGGTGGCGGCCTCCCAGATCGCGCCCGCGCCGGAGTTGGCGACGGTGATGGTGCCCGGCTTGGCCTTGGCGGCGTCCAGGAGCTGCTGAAGCGTCTGGTACGGGCTGTTCGCCGGCACCGACAGCGTCGCCGGGGCGTTCATCACCTGGCCGAGGAGGGTGTACTGGTCGGGCTTGATGTCCGCGCCCTGGTGGCCGAGCATCGCCACCTCGACCGGCACGAAACCGATGGAGTAGCCGTCGGCCGGGCGGTCCTTGAGGTAGGTCAGGCCGACCCGGCCACCGCCGCCGGTGCGGTTCTCCACGACGATGGACTGACCGAGGTCGGCCTCCAACTCCTTGGCGAGGGTACGGGCGGTGAGGTCGGAACCACCGCCCGCCCCCGCGTGGACCACCATGGTCAGGCTCTTCTCGGGGTAGTTCTCCGACGACGCCTCCTCGGTGCCGCCGCGGTTGGCGCACGCGCCGAGCGCGAGTGTGCCGACGACCGCCATGGTGGCGATCCGGAACATCCGTGACTTCATAGGTCTGATTTCCTCTGGGACGGGGGTGGGGAAACCGCGGCCTGGAGCCGCGCGCGGGTCTTCCGCAGGTGTCGGTGCAGTTCGTTCTTGACGTCGGCGACCTTGCCGGCGGCGATGAGCGCCGAAAGGTCGTGGTGCTCCCTCGCCGACGGGGCGAGGTCGTCCATGCGCTTGCCGGAGGCGTGCAGCAGGCCCTCGATGGTGGGGCGGAACTGGTTCCAGAGGACGTCGAGCCGGGTCAGGCCGGCGGCCTCGAAGAAGGAACTGTGGAAGCGGATGTCGGCGGTGGTGAACGCGGTGGCGTCCCGGGCGTCCGCCGCCGCGTCCATCTCGACCAGGGCGGCGGCCAGCCGGCTGGTGAGGTCGTCCCGGTTGGTGTCCATGGCACGTTCGAGGGCGAGCAGCTCGAAGGACTCCCGCAGGGCCATCAGCTCGTCGATGTCCGCCACGCTGAGCGAGAGCGTCACCACGTTGCGACCGGTCCCGGTGACCAGCCCTTCGGCGCGAAGGATCCTGATGGCGTCCCGGACCGGGCCACGACTGACCCGGAACGACTCTGCCAGTTCCTCTTCCACGAGCCGGGTGCCGGCCGGGACGTCGCCCACGATGATGCGGCGACGCAGCTCGCCGGCGAGCTTCTCGCCGAGCGACTCCACCCGGATGGGCCTGACGTTCAACACCGGAAACCTCCTGGAAACTGTTGACAGTTAACACCGCGTTACCTGCACGGTCAACGGTTGACGAAGCGATTTTCGCTGGCCAGCCTCCTTCCGGCCGGGATGCCACGCCGGCAGAGCGGGACGGACCGGACGAGCGCGTACAGCCGGGACGGCCCGCCGTCCCTCCCGTCGAGGACGGGCGCGGACAGCACAAGGGCCGACCCACCGGTGGTGGATCGGCCCTTGCCGGGGGTTCGCGGTCAGCCCGACCGGGCGGCCACCCGCATCCGCATGCCGTGCTTCGGCGCGAGGGTGACCAGTGGCTTCAGCGCCACCTTCTGGTCCGGTTCGAGGGTGAACCGGAACCGCTGGGCGAGAGTGGCCAGGATCAGCTTCGCCTCCATCTCGGCGAAGCCGGCCCCGACACACATCCGCTCCCCGCCGCCGAACGGCATGAACGCGTACCGGGGGATCTGCGCCTCCCGCTCGGGGGCGAACCGCTCCGGGTCGAACCGCTCCGGGTCCGGGAAGTACCGCTCCAGGTGGTGCATCACGTACGGCATGATGAAGATCCCGCTGCCCCGGCGGATCCGATAACCACCCAGCTCGACGTCCTCCACCGGGGTGCGCTTGTTCAGCGTCCAGGCGGGCGGGCAGAAGCGCAGCGCCTCCTTGAAGACCATCCCGGTGTACCGCAGCCGGGGCAGGTCCTCCGCCGTCGGGGGCCGGTCCCCCAGCACCTCGTCCAGCTCCGCGCCGAGCTTCTCGGCCACCTCCGGGTGCTGGGATAGCAGGTACCAGGCCCAGGTCAGCCCGTTGGCGGTGGTCTCCTGACCCGCGACGAAGATGGTCACCGTCTCGTCGCGGACCTGCTGGTCGGTCATGCCGCTGCCGTCGTCCTCGTCCTGGGCGGTCAGGAACATCGACAACAGGTCACCCTGGTCCTCCGCACCGCTGGCCCGCCGCTCGGCGATGATCCGCATGACCGCCCGGTCGAGCACCCGGGTGCCGCGCTTGAGGAGCTGGTGCAGCGGCAGCAGCAGCCACGGCGACACCAGCATGCCGAACTTGCTGATGTTGATGGCGACGTCCTGGAGGCCGGCGACCGCCCGCTGGACCTTCAGCGCCTCGTCGTCGGAGACCCCGCTGCCGAACATCGCCCGGGACACCACGTTCAGCGTCAGCTTCATCATCTCGTGGTGCATGTCGTGCACCTCGCCCGACCGCCAGCCCTCGATCTGGCGCAGCGAGCTGTCCACCGCGATCTCGCCGTACCCGGTCATCCGCCGGTGGCGGAACGCCGGCTGCACCAGCTTGCGCTGCCGGCGGTGGTGCGCGCCCTCGCTGGTGAGCAGGCCCCGACCCATCCAGCGGCCCAGCGTCCGCAGGTCGTGCGGGTCCTTGGTGAACTTGTCCCGGCGCAGCACCAGCACGTCGTGGATGTGCTCCGGACTACTCAGCAGGTAGTTGCGGGTCGGCCCGATGGTGAACGACGCGATGTCGCCGTGCGTCGCCGTCTCGGTCATGAACTCCACCATGCCCCGGCCGAGGCCGGGCAGGTTGCCGAGCACCGGAACGCCCTTCGGCCCCGGTGGGTGACGGTCAGCCATTGCTCGTCTCCTTCACGCCCCCGCCGGCCCGCGCCGGCTCCACCGCACCCGCCCCGGGTACGCCCCGGCGCAGCGTCACCCCGATCCAGACGAACCAGATCGGCGCGGCCAGGGCCCCGCCGAGGATCGCCGAGACCAGCACCATCGGGCCGATCCCGAAGGCCACCCCGAGCGCCGCCGTGCTGGTCAGCACGCCCAGCGCGATGCCCACGTAGGTCAGCGGCCGACTCAGCAGGCCGTGCCGCAGCGCGAGGATGTTCACCACCAGGAAGAACGGGCCGAGCGCGCCGAACCGCAGCCAGGTCGCCGGGTCCAGCCGCAGCAGCAGGTCGGTGGTGACGATCGCGGTCCGCACCGTCTCGTCCCCGCCGGCGTAGTCGGCCGTCCAGAGCGGGGTCGCGGTGACCAGGCGGAACGTCTCGACCGCGGTCACCCCGAAGGAGAGGTACGCCAGACCGGTGGTCCAGCGCACCCACCCTTCGTGCTTGTCGCGGACCAGGTCGGCGATGGCCGGGATCGCCCCGAACGCGAAGACCGCGCCGAGGGCGTACCCCCAGTAGTAGAGGATCCGGGGGGTGCCGTTCTCGGCCAGCTCCGTCCAGAGCCGGTGTTTGTCGTCGTGGATGAGCTGCGTCGGGTCGAGCACGAAGAAGGTGGTGACCACGACGTAGGAGACACCCACCAGGATCGCGCAGGTGCCGCCGAGTCTGTTCAACCGGTTGTCGTGCATAGGGGACATCTCCTCGTGCCGCCGTCAGGCCGACGGGCGGCGTGGTTCGAGGGTCATCCGCAGCCCGTACCGAGGGCTGGTGGTGACCTGCATCTTGGGTTCGACCGGGTGCCCCGGCACCATGCGCAGCCGGTACCGCTGAGCGATCGTCGCCAGGGTGAGCTGCGCCTCCAGTTGGGCGAGCCGGTTGCCGATGCACAACCGGGGGCCACCGCCGAACGGGAAGTACGCGAACCGGGGCCGGTCGGCCGACCGCTCCGGGGTGAACCGGTCGGGGTCGAACCGCTCCGGGTCCTCCCAGAAGTCGGGGTGCCGGTGGGTCAGATACGGGCTGATGTAGATCAGCGAACCGGCCTTGACGTGGTACCCGCCGAGGGTGTCCGCGCCGGCCGCCCGCCGCTCCAACCAGGGCACCGGGTAGAGCCGCAGCGTCTCCTCCAGCACCCGGTTGGTGTACTCGAGCTGCGGCACGTCCGCCACGGTGGGCAGCCGGTCGCCGAGCACCCGGTCGAGTTCCTCGTGCAGCCTCGCCTCGATCTCCGGGTTGCGGGACAGCTCGTACCAGGCCCAGCTGAGCTGGTTGGAGGTCGTCTCGTAGCCGCCGAGCAGCAGGGTGGCGATCTCGTCGCGTACCTGCCGGTCCGACATGCCCTCGCCGGTGTCCTCGTCCCGCGCCTCCAACAGCATCGACAGCAGGTCGTACGGCTGCTCGTCCTGCGCGCGGCGCTCCCCCATGATCCGGTAGATGATGCCGTCCAGTTCGGCCATGGCCGTGGTGAACTCCCGGTTGCGCCGGGTGGGCACCTTCGGCGGCGGCGCGAAGGGCACCATCGTCCGGTAGAGGCAGTAGTTGATCACCGTGTCCAGGCTGCGGGCGATCGCCGTCACCTCGCCGTCCCCGCGCAGTCCCGTGCTGAACAGCGACTTCGTAGCCACGTTCATGGACAGGTTGACCATCTCCGCGGCGACGTCCAGGGACTCGCCGCGCTCCGCGTACGACTCCCACCGGGCGATCCGCTCCACCACGTCGGCGACGATGAACTCGCCGAGCTTGAGGATCCGCTGCCGGTGGAAGGCCGGCTGCATCAACCGCCGCTGCCGCAGCCACGAGTCGCCGTCGTTGGTGAAGAGCCCCGCACCGAAGGCAAGCTTCAGGGGCCGGTACTCGTGCGACTGCTTGTCGTAGTTCTTGCTGTTCACCTGCAACACGTGGCGCAGGTGGTCGGGGTGGGTGATCAGGTGCACGGTGAACCCGGCGACGGTGAACCGCACGATGTCGCCGTACTCGGCGCTGACCTGACCGAGGAAGCCGATCAGGTCACGCCGTAGGTCGAGCAGGCTGCCGAGCAGGAACGTGCCGCGCGGCCCGGGAGCCAGGCGCGGTGCGGACGGGTTCGCGGTCACCACTGGAGCAGGACCGCCTCTTGCGAGAAGCCCGGCCCCATCCCGACGACCAGCCCGTAGGTGCCGGGCTCCAGGTCGTACGACGAGAAGGTCTCGTCCATCATGTAGAGCACGGTCGGCCCGGACACGTTGCCGACGGTGCGCAGGACGTGCTGGCTGAGCTTGAGGTTCTCGGCGGTCAGGCCGAACTCCTCCGCCGTCGCGGTCAGCACCTTCGGGCCGCCGGGGTGGATCAGCCAGTGCCCGATCTGGTCGACGGTGAGGTCGTGGTCGGCCAGCAGCGGGTCGAGCACCGGCCGGAGACCGGTCTTCGCCAGGCCGGGCACGTCCACGCTCAGCCGGTTGCGGAACCCGTTGTCCAGCACGTCCACCCCGGCGACGTGCAGGGTGTCCGGCAGGAAGCCGGAGCGGGTGTCCACCACCCGGGGCAGCCCCGGCTTCGCCAGCGGGTGCTCGTCGCCGACCATCAGGGTCGCCGCCACGCCGTCGCCGAACAGGGCGACCGTGACGATCTGCGACACCAGGTCGGTGTAGAAGGAGCTCTCGGTCAGGTCGCGGTCCAGCGCCTCCTGGAGGTAGCCCTGCACCCCGCCCTGCCAGAACGCGGTGCCGCCCAGCTCGCAGGTGAGCAGGATGACCGCCTCGGTCGGGTGGCCCTTGAGGTAGTCGGCCACCCGGCTCAGCCCGGCCACGCCGGCCATGCAGCCCAGGCCGTTGATCGGGACCCGCTTCATGGTGGGCGCGAACTCGATCCGGTTGATCAGGATCGCGTCCACGGTGGGCACCGACACCACCGTGCTGAGCATGGAGGTGAACTGGTGGATCTCGGTCGAGGCGATGCCGGCGGTGGCCAGCAGCTTGCGGACGGTCTTCTCGCAGAGGTCCGCGGCCTCCTCGACGCAGCGGGCGGCGACGGTGCTGAACGGCGGCGGGTCGAAGAAGGTGTCCAGCGGCATCGCGAAGTAGCGACCGTCGATCTGGGTGTTGTGGAAGAGACTGTCGATGATGTCCAGGTCGATGTCGAGCCCGATCGCCTGGCAGTACTTCCGCAGCGTCGTGGCGAGGGTCTGCTGATCGTAGTAGTAGGTGGGCAGGCTGGTCTCGGTGGCGACGATGTACGGCACCGGTCCTCCTTCTAGGAAACGCGGTTGTCGGTGGGAACTGCGACGTGCGGCGCGTCGAGCCGCGCCAGGTCGTGCGTGAGTCGTCCGGAGAGCGCGGCCAGCAGTCCGGCGCGCTCCCGCTGGACGAAGAAGTGGTCGCCGGGGAGCATCTCCAGGGCGAACCCGGAGGTGGTCTGGTCCCGCCAGGCGGCGAGTTGCTCCTCGGTGACCTTGTCGTCCCGCTCGCCGCCGAAGACGGTCAGCGGAACGTCCAGCGGCGGCTCGGTCTGGTGGATGCGGGTCTCCACCAGGGCGAAGTCGGCGCGCAGCACCGGCAGGTACAACGCGATCGTCTCCGGGTCGCCGAGCATCTCCTCGGGCGTGCCGTCCATCGCCCGCAGCTTCTCGATCAGCCGGGCCTCCGGCAGCCGGTGCAGCGGCGGTTCCAGGTCGGGCAGGTGCGGGGCACGGGCCGCCGAGACGTACAGGTGGGCGGGGGCGGGCAGCTCCCGACGGCGCAGGTGCCGGGTCAGCTCGTACGCGACCAGTCCGCCCATGCTGTGCCCGAACAGCGCGAACGGCCGGTCGAGGTACGGCCGCAGCACCGCGCCGAGGGTCTGCACCAGCGCGGACATCTGGGTGAACGCCGGTTCCCGGTGCCGCTGCTCCCGGCCGGGGAGCTGGATCGGGCACACCTGCACCCCGTCGGGCAGCTCGCCGGGCCAGGTGCGGAACAGCGCCGCGTTGCCGCCCGCGTACGGCAGGCAGAACAGCCGGAGTCGGGCGTCCAGGTCCGGGGCGCCCCGGACCAGCCAGTCGGCGGGGTCGGTGCTGACCTCCACGGCGTTCGGCCGGGCCAGACCGGTCGACCGACGCGCCACCACCGTCCGGGGCACCGACGCCGACTGCGGCACCGCCGCCCCGACGGCCGGATCCGGCGACCCGTCGGGAGGGGCCGGCGACCCGTCGGGGGCGGGAGCCGGGCCGTCCACCTGGGCCAGGACGTGACCGACGATCTGGTCGACGGTGATCCCGGAGAGGAAGTCCTGGGCGGCGATCTGCGTGCCGTACATGACCCGGAGGCGGTTGCGCAGCTCGAAGACCATCAGCGAGTTCAGGCCGAGCCCCAGCAGGGGCTGGTCCACCTCGAGCTGCTGCGGCTGGAGTCCCAGCACCGCCGCGATCTGCTCCCGCAGGTAGCCGGTGAGGACCGTCTTGCGGCGGTCGGGGGCGACGGTCAGCAGCACGGCCCGACTGGTCGGCGGGGCCGTGACAACCTCGTGGTCGGCCGCGCCGGCCGTGGCGCGGTCGTCGACCGGCCCGCCGGAACCGGCGGCGCGGAGCCGGGGCACGGCGGCCGGGGCGACCGTGCGCGCGCCCGCCGGGGTGGCCGCGCGGACGCCGAGCGTGGACCGCAGTCCGGTCACCTCGGCGACCGGACGCAGCTCGGCGTCGAGGAGCCGCACGTCGCCGGTGAGCGTGTCGTCGCCGACCTCGCGGAGCTGGACGTGCGCCCACAGCTCGCCGGTCGCCCGCCGGTGCGCCCGCAGCCGCTCGACGGCCATGGGCCGGTACCCGGCGGTGGCGGCGGCCGGGTCCGGCGCGACGACCGGAAGCAGGTCGAACACGCCGTCCAGCAGCCGCCAGTCCAGCGGCGACCCACCGTCGGCCGCCGGGGCGGCGAGCAGCGCCAGCAGTTCGCCGTCGCGCCGCCACAGCCGCCGCACGGTACGCGCGCCCGCGCTGTCGGGCAGCCCCGCCGCGATCCGGCTGTTCCGGTACGCGTCGCCCGGCACCTCGGTGCCGCACCGCTGCCGGATCGCGTCCGGGGTCTCCTGCGGCAGCAGGTACGGCCGCCCGGCGGCGGTGACGGTGCGCAGGGCGCCCCGGGCGTGCCGGGTCCACGGCCCGTCCACCCCGGCGGGTCGGCCGAACACCTCCCACCCGGCGGTGCCGTCGCGTGGGCCGGTGACCGCCACCTGGGCGACGCTCCCCGGGCCCTGGGCCGCCTCGAACGTCACGTCGGTCAGCGCGCAGGCCGCCGTACCGGCCAGGGAGGCCGCCGCGGTGAGCGCCAGGTCCAGGTGGACGGCCTCGGGCACGGCCGGTCGGTCGTCGAGGTCCGGCCAGGCGGACCGGTCGACGGGCAGCTCCCAGAAGTGCTCACCACCGGGCGCGGCGGCCCGGAAGTACCGCTCGGTCGACGACGGTACGGCGGCCACCGCCGGGCCGGTCGACGTCGCTCCGGTCGACCCGAACTCCAGCCAGCAGCGTTGCCGCTGCCACGGGTAGTACGGCAGGCGCAGCACCGGCCGGTCGGTCGGGTGCTGGCGACGCCAGTCCACCCGGTGACCGAGCGTCCAGAGCGCGCCGAGGGTACCGAGCAGCACGGACCGCTCGTCCTCGTCCCGGCGCAACGAGGGCAGCGCCGCCACCGGCCGGTCGGCGTGCCGCGCGCACTGCTCGACCGAGGGCAGCAGGATCGGGTGCGGGCTGATCTCGATGACCGCCGTCGGCGCGCTCTCCAGCAACTGGCCAAGCACGGTGGAGAAGAGCACCGGCTCGCGCAGGTTGTCGGCCCAGTAGTCGGCGGTGAACTCCCGCCCGTCGGTGGGCCGGCCGGTGACCGTGGAGTGGATCGGCACCGTCGACTCGCGGGGCCGGACGTCGCGCAGCTCGGCGAGCAGGTCGGCACGGAGTTCGTCCACCTGCGGGCTGTGCGAGGCGAAGTCCACCTTCACCTGCCGGCAGAACACGTCCCGCTCGGTGAGCGTCTTCAGCACCGTCTCGACGGCGGTGGTGTCGCCGGAGAGGACGGTGGAGGTGGGGCTGTTGCTGACCGCG